>CAZIFI010000001.1:0-2354 GCA_964539105.1 uncultured Anaerolineales bacterium
TAAACCCACAGCTGTTTTCAAGACAGCCGCCTTCGTCCACTCGGCCATCCCTCCTGGGATTGCTCCTGCGGAGCGCAGAAATTTTACCATAGGCAGAAACGTGACGCAATGCAAAAGGGGGTGTTCCCTTGACCAAACCAGTTCTGCGGGCTAAAATGCAAGCTTGCGGATGGCTGGTTGTGGAAAGGTTTCGGCGTCCGCTGTTTTATTTTATTTTAAGAACAATATAGGCTATGTTCGAACAGCTCACAGACAATTTACAGGACATATTTTACAACCTGCGGCGGCGCGGCAAGCTGTCTGAACGCGATGTGGAAGAAGCCATGCGGGAAGTCCGCCTGGCCCTCCTGGAAGCGGATGTGCAGTACGGCGTGGTGCGGGACCTTGTGGCCCGTGTCAAAGAACGGGCTGTGGGGGAAGAAGTGTCCCGGGCTCTGAATCCCGGACAGCAGGTGATTAAAATTGTCCATCAGGAATTGATCGATACCCTGGGTGAGCCCGCACCGCTGCAGCTGCAGGGTCCCAAGCCCCGGACCATCATGCTGGTGGGCCTGCAGGGTTCTGGAAAGACGACCACGGCCGGGAAATTGGCCCGTGAATTGCGGTCTGATGGGGAACGGGTGCTCCTGGTGGCTGCTGATCCTTACCGTCCAGCAGCTGTGAAGCAGTTGCAGACGCTGGGGAAACAGCTTTCTGTTTCTGTCTTTGCGGAAGAGGATGTTAAACCCCCGGTGCTGGCACGACATGCTCAGGAACGGGCCCGGCGAGGTGGATTCAGCGTTATGATCCTGGACACAGCGGGCCGCTCCCAGCTGGACGATGAGCTGATGGCGGAGCTCAGCGACATCCGGAATGAGATTGACCCTGCGGAAATGCTGCTGGTGGTGGATGCCATGACCGGACAGGAAGCGGTGAACATTGCCCGGGGATTCAAAGATGCTGTGCCTGTGACGGGGCTGGTGATGAGCAAAATGGACGGCGACGCCCGCGGTGGAGCAGCCATATCCATCCGATCTGTGACCGGTGTGCCCATCAAGTACCTGGGCACCGGGGAAACCCTGCGGGACCTGGAAACCTATCATCCCTCCCGCCTGGCATCTCGTATTCTGGGGATGGGTGACGTGATCGGTCTCATTGAACGCGCCGAGGAAGCTGTTGATGAGGATACAGCACGCCAGCAGGCGGAAAAGATGCTCTCGGGAGAATTCACCCTGGAAGACTTTGCCCAGCAGTTGAAGCAGCTCAAAAAAATGGGTCCCATCGGAAAGATCATGGATATGCTGCCGGGACAGATGGGCGACCTGGCAGGACAGATTTCCCCTCAGGACGCGGAACACCGGTTGAAGGTGACGGAAGCGATTATTCAATCCATGACGCCGCAAGAACGGCGGGATCCACGGGTGTTGAACGCCAGCCGCAGAAAAAGGATCGCGGAAGGATCCGGCACACGTGTGTATGATGTCAATCAGCTTGTGAAGCAATACCGGGATGCCAAAAAGATGTTTGAACGACTGCAAAAATCAGGCATGGGCAATATATCGCGTTTGTTTGGATAATCATTTGTGGTTATAATAGATGTCGCCCGTGTGAAAACCCGGGCGGGATGAACTTTTGGAAATATGTAAGGAGTATGTATTATGGTTCGAATTCGCCTACGCCGAGCGGGAGGAAGAAGTCAACCCACCCACCGCATCGTGGCCGCAGATAAAGAAAGTCCGCGGGATGGACGATTTCTAGAAATTCTTGGAGATTATAACCCACGGACAGAGCCGGCGACCATCCGTATTAAAGAAGATCGCGTTTACCACTGGTTGAGCGTTGGCGCCCAGCCCTCGAAAGCCGTCAAGCAGGTGTTTGGCGTCATCAACCTTATGGACCGCTATCAGCGCTACCAGGACGGTGAAGATCTGGAAGCGATCCTGGAAGAAGCGGAACAGGTCCAGCGTGAGCACAATCAGGACCCGCGCACTCGTCGTGATGACCTGGTGGGGAAGCGCGCCTCAAAAAAGAAAGCAGAACCGGAAGAACCTGCAGCGGCAGTCGAGGAGGAGGAAGAAGACCTCACGGAGGAAGAAGAGGTCGAGGACGTCCAGGAAGAAGACGCGCCACAAGCCGAAGCAGAAGAAGTCGAGCAAGACGAAGCCCTGGCTGAGGACGAGGAAGAAGAACCCGGAGACGATGGGGAAGATGGTGAAGATGACGAGGAAGAAGAATCCGGGGAGGACAGGGAAGACGAAGAAGACAATGATGAGGAAGAAGAACCCGGGGACGATGGGGAAGACAAAGAAGACGATGACGACGGGGAAGACGAAGAAGATGACGAGGTAGAAGGCGATGAAGACGACGATGAGGAA
>CAZIFI010000001.1:2454-175441 GCA_964539105.1 uncultured Anaerolineales bacterium
CGGGGAAGACGAAGAAGATGACGAGGTAGAAGGCGATGAAGACGACGATGAGGAAGAAGATAAAAACGATTGACCTCGCTTGATGTTTTTCATCCTTCGGATAGTATTCAAGGTGGAGGGTACTGTTGAAAGAGCTTATTGAATATATTGCCCGATCACTGGTGGATGACCCTACCCAGGTGGATGTCTCGTATCGGGTCCACGGAGATGTGGTCAAGTATAACCTTCAAGTAGCCCAGGAAGATATGGGGCGAGTGATAGGTAAAAACGGCCGGGTGGCAAACGCCATGCGGACCCTGGTCGAGGTCGCGGTGGCACAAAAAGGCAAGCAAGCCGAGCTGGATATTGTCGAGCCGAGATGAGTGATCACGTACCATATGAATCACCCATGACAGGCTCGTCCACCGAAGACGGGCCTTTCTTTGTAGTGGCTGGAAAACTCCGCAAGCCGCACGGAATCCGGGGGGAGATGGTGATGACGGTCTTCACGGATTTTCCTGAACTGCTGGAACCGGGCAGCGAGGTATACGTGGGTGAAGCCCGCCGACCTTTGACGGTGCGCAGTGTGCGCTGGCACAAAGAGGATATCCTGATCGCTTTCGAGGAGTTTCAGGATCGAGATCTGGTGGGGGTGCATAGAAATCAACTCCTTTTTTTAACGGTTGAGGATTTGCCGGAGCTTCCAGAAGAAGAATACTTCTTCCATGAGGTGATCGGTCTCAATGTCCTCACCGAGGCGGGGGACCATCTGGGTGTACTGCGGGAAATACTGGCAACGGGGGCGAACGACGTGTATGTCGTGGAGCGGGATGGAAAACGGGATCTTCTTCTCCCAGCCACAGAAGAAGTCATCCTGGACGTTGATCTGGAAGAGAAGAAGATGATTGTCCATCTTCTTCCGGGATTGTTGGAGGGAGAGTAAAGTTTCCCAATTCTGATTTCGATAAACCTGGCTGATCAATCATGACCTTTGCGAGGGGGAGAGGACCTTTGCTCCGGCGGGATTTTTTACTGCTGTCTCATCATTATCGTCACTCATTTTTTTCAAATGTGTTGTTGATCCTGACTTGAGTCATGTGCTACATTAAAAGAGATTCCAGGGGTTGACACGTCTCAAAAAGTTATGTTATTCTTTGCCCGCTTTGATGGACAACCGGTGGGCATGGGGGCGCCGATGAAAAAAGATCTCAAATACTGGATTGGTTTCAACCTGGTCAAGGGTATTGGGCCGGTCCGCCTGCGCACTTTGCTGGATACCTTTCAAGATGTGCAGTCAGCCTGGATGGCAAACCCAGCCCAGTTGAAAACGACTGGATTAGGGGACCGATTAGTGCAGCGCCTGGTAGAGACCCGCCGCAGCACAGACCTCGAAGAAGTCCTGGCTACCATTCACCAGCACGGTTTCGGAGTCTTAACCTGGGCCGATGATCGCTATCCTGAATCCCTGCGGGACATCCCGCAGTCCCCGCCCGTCTTATACCTGCGGGGAGAATTGACAGATCAGGATCTGGATGGAGTGGGGATTGTCGGCACCCGGCGCTACACATCCTATGGTCGCCAGGTGGCAGAAGAAGTGTCCCGCTATCTGGCCCGGGAAGGATTCACAGTGATCAGCGGATTGGCCCGGGGCATTGACGGGTTCGCCCATCGCGCAGCCCTGGAAGGGGGAGGGCGGACGATCGCAGTCCTGGGCAGCGGTGTGGATCACATCTATCCGCCTGAACATCGAGAGTTGGCCGGGGCGATTGCCCAATCCGGATGTGTGTTAAGTGATTATCCGCTGGGAACACCGCCGGAAGGCCAAAATTTCCCTCCCCGGAACCGGATTATTTCCGGACTTTCCCGGGCAGTGGTGGTGATCGAAGCCGGCCAGCGGAGTGGGGCTTTGATCACGGCCAAATATGCTGGCGATCAGGGGCGGGAAGTCTTTGCGGTACCCGGCCCCATTTACGCCCCTCAAAGCAAAGGAACAAATATGCTTCTCAAGGAGGGTGCCCATCCTGTACTGCAGCCGGAGGACATCCTGGACGTGTTGCGGCTGACCGGGCAAGGGTCTCCAAGGATGATACAGCGCGAGATGCCTGCCAGTCAGGACGAGGCTGATATCTTCGGCGCGCTGGACCTGGAACCCCTCCATGTGAACGAGATCGCTGCCCGGGTAAATTTACCAGTTGAGCAGGTGACCTCGACCCTGGCGGTCATGGAGTTGAAGGGATTAGTCCGAAAAACGGCGGGGATGGAGTATCGTGCTGTGCATGAAAGGCTTCCCCGGACAGATTATGATGTATGATTAACGCCGGGTAGACTATCCTAAATCATGAAGGAAGTGACCATGCATGAACATTATTATGCTGTGATTATGGCCGGCGGGGGTGGGACGCGCTTATGGCCCCTGTCCCGCCAGGAACGTCCCAAACAGGTGCTGAGTTTGATTGGGAAGAGATCTTTGTTTCAAACCGCAGTGGACCGTCTGGACGGGGTATTTCCGATGGAGAGGATCTATGTGGTCACCGTGGAGGAACAGGCGGAGATCATGCATGAGCAGGTGCCGCAAATTCCGCGGGAAAATTTCCTGATCGAGCCGCTTCCCCGGGGCACAGCATCCGTCGTAGGGTTAGCAGCCACTGCTCTCCAGCACAAAGATCCCCAGGCCACTATGGCCATCCTCACGGCTGATCATGTCATTCAAAATGAAACCGATTTTCGATCTTTGCTGCAGGCGGCCTATGATGTGGCCCAGGACGAGTATCTGGTTACTTTGGGGATTACACCTACGTATCCCTCCACTGGATATGGGTATATTTTGCGCGGGGAAAAGGTGGGATCCTATCAGGACCGGGACGCGTACCGGGTTGAAAAATTTACAGAAAAGCCAGCCCTTGCAGCAGCAAAAACCATGCTAGAAAGCGGAAATTACGCCTGGAATTCAGGGATGTTTATGTGGCGGGTGGAGCGCATCATGGACGCCATCCAGGTGCATATGCCGCAGCTGGCACAAGCTCTCCACGACATCGGGGCAGATTGGGGGACGAAGCGAGAACAAGTTACACTGCATGAGATTTGGCCTGGGATCGAACCGGAAACCATCGATTTTGGCGTGATGGAAAAGGCACATCGGGTGGCGGTTTTGCCTGCCGGGAATCTGGGCTGGCGGGATGTGGGCAGCTGGGATGCGCTGTTTGATATTTTGGAGGCAAATGCGGAAGGCAACGTGGTCCGCGGTGGCGAACATATCCAGATTGATACGGAAGGCGCGCTGATCGATACCACACAATCACCGCACACGGTGGTCACAATTGGCACGGATAATATTGTGATCGTCGATACCGGTGATATCCTTTTTGTATGCGATATGAAACAGGCTCAACGTGTGCGAGAAATGGTAAACAAATTGAAAGATGAGGATCGACAGGACCTTTTATAGTACAATCAGGCCTTGATTCAAGGCAGCTAATCGATTCGGTCTGGTCAGTCTTCCAGACCGATTGAGTTTATTCGCAGTTATTCTTTGGTATTGATTTTGGAGGGTTGTGTTTTGAAGTCCTATTGTGTGAAATGTAAAGAAAAGCAGAAAATGGTGGATCCAGAGGCTGTGTTCACATCTACTGGCACCCCCGGTACAAAAGGTACATGTGCGGTGTGCGGGACGAATATGTTCCGGATGGGAAGAACCGAGGCCCATGAGGGGATGGAGCCTCCCGAAAATACATCCAGGAAGAAGAAGGAACGGGAACGGAACGGTAAGCTGGTGATTGTTGAGTCGCCTGCCAAAGCGCGCACCATTGGCCGTTACCTGGGAGACGACTACCAGGTCAAGGCCTCTGTGGGGCACGTGCGTGACCTGTTGAAATCGAAATTATCGGTGGATGTAGATAACAATTTTGAGCCTCGCTACCGGGTCCCGAATGAAAAACGGGATGTGGTGAAGGACATTAAAAAGCGGGCCAAAGGCGCTGAAGAGATTTACCTGGCCACCGACCTGGACCGGGAAGGGGAAGCAATTGCCTGGCATCTGATGGAGTCCGCGGAGTTAAACCCGGATTTGACGAAACGGGTTGTTTTTCATGAAATTACCCGTTCATCGATCCAGGATGCCTTTGAAAATCCTGTTGGTCTGAACATGAATCTGGTGGACGCCCAGCAGGGCCGGAGGATTCTGGACCGTCTGGTGGGTTATAAGATCAGTCCTATCCTGTGGAAAAAAGTCCGCAGCCGGCTTTCCGCAGGACGGGTCCAGTCTGTCGCCCTGCGCTTGATTGTGGAGCGGGAACGAGAAATTGAAGCCTTCGTGCCAGATGAATATTGGTCCATTGACGCTGAGCTGAAACCCAGTCAGGCAGAGGACGGGGCCGGAACGTATGTAGCAAACCTGTCCCGCATTGACGGCAACAAATTCGAGCTTGAATCGGAATCCGATACTGAGGCTGTTCTGAATGATATGGAGAAGGCTGTGTATCAGGTTCGGAAAGTACGCCGCGGGACGCGGAAGCGTAATCCCTATCCACCTTTTACGACCAGCACCTTGCAGCAGGACGCTTCCCGTCAAATGCGTTACTCCGCCAAAAAAACCATGGCTATTGCCCAGCAGTTGTATGAGGGCATTGATGTCGGCAACGGCGGGGAGACGGGGCTGATCACTTATATGCGGACAGACTCTACCCATGTATCGGAAGTTGCCCAACAGGAGGCGCGCACTTTTCTCAAGAAACGCTATGGCGAGGAATACGTCCCGGATCAAATTCCGGAATATGAAACCGAAACCAAGGGCGCCCAGGAAGCCCATGAGGCCATCCGACCCACCTCGGTAAAACGGGTGCCGGAAGAGATAAAACAGTTCCTCACCCGTGATCAGTTCCAGCTCTATGAGTTGATCTGGCAGCGCTTCCTGGGGTCACAGATGGCACCTGCTGTATATGACACCCTGCGGGTGATCATCGGCGCGGATGGAAAACAACATGCCTATCTGTTACGGGCCTCCGGCTCCTCGATTAAATTCCCGGGATTTTTAAAGGTTTATGACCGATCCAATCAGGAGGAACGCCAGGCCAAGAAGGACCTGGAACGCATTCCGAAAGACCTGGCTGCGGGACAATCCCAGGATCTGGAACAGCTCCTTCCGGAACAACACTTTACCAAACCACCTGCCCGCTTTTCGGAAGCGACCCTGGTCAGCACCCTGGAAGAAAATGGTATTGGGCGCCCCTCCACCTATGCGCCGATTATGGATACCTTGCAGCGCCGGGGATATGTTCAGAAGGAAGGAAGGCGTTTGGCGCCCACAAAGACGGGAATAACCGTTAATGACCTGCTAACGGAGTTTTTCCCCAATATTGTCGATGTCAGTTTCACAGCTAAGATGGAATCTGACCTCGATCTGGTGGCTTCCGGAAAACAGCCATGGCAGGAAGTGGTGAAAGAATTTTACGGTCCGTTCTCCCAGCGGGTAGAATATGCCCGGGAGGAAATGCCGGAGGTGGACGCCGGCCCGCAGCCCATCGGCAGGGAGTGTCCCGAGTGTGGGCACGATCTGGTTTTGCGCTGGGGCAGGCATGGGAAGTTTATCGGCTGCAGCAGCTTTCCTGACTGCCGACATACAGAGCCATGGCTGGAAAAGATTGGTGTTACCTGCCCGCAAGATGGGGGAGATGTGGTCAAACGCCGCACACGCAGGGGGCGGGTATTTTACGGCTGTTCCAATTATCCGGACTGCGAGTTTTCGACCTGGAAAAAGCCTCTTTCCCAGTCCTGCCCGAACTGCCAGGGGCTGCTTTTGGTCAAAAATAACCAACAGGCGGTGTGCAGAGATTGTGAGCAAGAGTTTCTGCTGGATGACATCCTGGAAGAGTCATGAGCCTGGAAATTTTAGAGGGACCGTTGAGGCGGAAGATGTCTTCCGCCTCGTTTGATTTAATGGGTTCTGCTCACGATGTCCATTTTCCGGTGGATGATTGGATCAAACCGGGGGAGATTCCTGGTGACCAGAATATTGATATCCCGACTGCGGATGGTATCTGGCATGAAGCTTGCATCCTAAAGGGGTGCATTGGGGACCATCATGAGAGTATTGCAGGAAGTGCGTCTCTCGTCTAAAATACCCCTAATGAAGAATATACGTCTTCAATACTCAGAATCACATGGAGAATGACTATGGATAAGATCCGAGAATACATCGAATACGGGTTGGAAAACCCGCCTATAATGGCTGCAGTAGGTGTCGTAGTGGGCATCCTGCTGGGTTTGCTGTATGCCTGGGGTATCAATCCCCCCAAGTATGTGGACGGGGCGATCCACCAGCTGCGGGATGACCTGAAGGTCGATTATGTGCGGATGGCGATCGATTCTTATGCCCTGAACCAGGACGCGGCCCTGGCCGAGGAGCGTTATGAACGCCTGGGAGAAGATGCAGACCAGTACCTGGAAGTTGTGGAAGAGAATCCCGGCGGCCAGCTGGTAAGCGACATCACTGCCTTCCAGAATGTGATCGGGATCACCACTGCTCCAGAAGGAACGGAGCAGGAAGCTGCCAGCCGATCGGGAGGGAATTTCCTGAAATGGGCCCTGTTGATCACGGTTGTGCTGGCAGGCGCGCTGGTCGGGCGGTATTTCCTTCTGAAACGTTCTTCTCCAGAAGGAGAGAGGAAGTCCGCTGCTTCAATTGCCCAGGATATCACCTCCCAGATTGAAACCACCAGTTTTGAGGAGCGTGAAGAAGGACCTCCTATGCATCAATTTGTGACCACTTATGTGCTGGGAGACAACCTGTTTGACGATTCTTTCAGCATCGAATCCGCTTCCGGAGAGTTCCTGGGCGAATGCGGAGTGGGTATTTCTGAAGCCATTGGTGTCGGGGAACCTAAACGTGTGACTGCCTTTGAAGTTTGGCTGTTTGATCAGAACGATATCAAGACCGTCACCAAGGTTTTGATGAGCGGTCATGCCTATTATGATGAAACTACCCGCTCCGATCTGGATAAGAAAGGAGAGCCGGTGCTGGCAGAGCCCGGTAAAGAATTTGCCCTGACTACCAACAACTTAAATGTCATTTGCCGGGTGATGGATATGGGGTATGGAGAAGGTCCCCTTCCCGAAGAGAGTTTCTTCGATCGGCTTTCGATTGAACTTTCCGTGTGGCCCAATGATGGGATGGAAGAAGCCACATCCCCTTCTGAGTTTGAAGAGATGTAAAGGGTTCCAATCAGAAAACGCAGCAGGCCCTGCACTTTTAGCGCAGGGCCTGCTCGATTTAAAAGTTGAAGCGAATTACTTGATTTTTAAGATTCTGAGTTTGATTTCCCCTCCGGGGGTTTCCACAGTCACGTTGTCTCCTTCCTTCCTGTCCATCAGGGCCTTGCCGATGGGAGAGGCGTGGGAAATTTTGTTTTCAATGGGGTCGGCCTCTTTCGAACCCACCATATAATAGGTTTCTGGAGAATGCCCGTTTTCCTTAACGGTGACAGTGGTTCCCACCCCCACGGTTTCCAGGCCATCCTCCCTTTTTTCGACCACAGTGGCATGATGCAGGATGTGTTTGAGTTCCTGGATCTTGCCTTCGATAAATCCCTGGTCCTCTTTGGCGTTGATATAGTCTGCGTTTTCGGACAGGTCCCCCATCTCAATGGCGGATTTAAGCCGGCGGGCAATTTCTTGTCTTTTAGGCCCTTCCAGCTCTTCCAGTTCACTCTGCAGTTTTTCTTTTCCTTCTTGTGTCAGATAATATTTTTCATCCTCTGGCATAGAGTTCATTCCTTTATAAATTTAACTCAGTTATGTTCTCTTGCGGGGATCAAATAATTTTTCATGTTCGCGGATGGCAAAACGATCAGTCATGCCGGCGATATAATCACAAATTGCCCGGTCCAGGCCGCGCTGATCAATCCAGGGTTGAATATGCTCAGGAAGCATGAGGGGTTCTTTTTGGTAGGCATGAAACAGGTCTTCCACAATTTTTTCCGCCTTGACCTGCATGCGGATTACCCGGTGGTGCTGGTACAGGTTATGGTACAGGAAATCCTTCAATTTCCTGTTATGTCTTTTCATATCTTCACTGAAACTGATCACATTGTACGGCAGTTCCTGTAATTCCTGTACGGACTCGATTCCGCTTTCACGGATATTATGGTGGGTGCTGTCAATCACATCTTCTACTTCTATGCCGATCAAACGGCGGATAATGCGGTTGCGGTCTAACTCGTCCAGCTGTGTCCCTTCCCAGCCCACGCTTTCCAGGACGATTTCCCACAGCGTTAGTCCTTCCAGCATCAAAGCGGAGAGCATGCCGGAGCGCAACCCATCATCCAGATCATGAGCCGAGTATGCCAGTTCGTCCGCTGCATTGGCAATCTGCGCTTCCAGATGGCCCCGCAGTTCAGGGTGGTAGTCTGACGCATCCGAGACGTCATACTCGGTTTCGTGCTTGACGATGCCTTCCCGCGTTTCCCAGGTCAGGTTCAACCCCGGAAAATCAGGGTAGCGGTTTTCGAGTTTGGTTACAATGCGCAGGGATTGTTTATTGTGATCGAAGCCACCCTGATGTTTTAACAGACGGTTGAGCATGCGCTCGCCAGAATGTCCAAAGGGGGAATGGCCCAGGTCATGGGCCAGACAAATGGCTTCCACCAGGTCTTCATTGGCACCCAATGCCCGGGCAATAGTGCGCCCGATTTGGGCCACTTCCAGGGTATGGGTTAGACGGGTGCGGTAATAATCACCTTCGGAGTTGAGAAACACCTGGGTTTTGTATTCCAGACGCCGGAAGGCTGTGGTATGCAGGATGCGGTCCCGATCGCGCTGGAACGCAGTGCGGTATTTTGGTTTCTCATCCGGGTATTCCCGGCCCTTGGTATCTTTGCTGCGAATCCCATAGGGCGCCAGATATTCGTCTTCTTTTTGTTCCAGCCTGTGCCGGTCAATTAACATAATTGCCTTCCCTCTTAGGTTATTGCATGCAGGATACAGTTTAATTCAGGGATATGGTGATGTCAACTCTGGGGCCCGGCCTGCGTAACCCATATCGACCTGGATGAGATGTGGGGATTTGGGTCCGGGGAGAGCCTAGATCCATCCTGGAGTCAGGTACAGGACATGTGCGGGGAGTGCAGCCATCAGCAGTGTATATGGGTGCCCTGGATTTGTCCCGTTAATGCATCATACACCACCCCGTCCTCGAGTCCTGAAAAGATCCAGGCTTCAAGGCCGGTTGAATTCTCCACCAAGGAAAGCATCGCTTTCACTTTGCCGGCCATACCTCCTGTGACATCGGTTGCACCGGATGCCTGGAGTTCATCCTTAAACTTGGTGTAAGTGTTCGGGGTGATGCTGGGGATAATGTGATCTCCGTGTGGATACCTGTCCCACACTCCGGGCTCCTGACCCGCCAGTAAAATGTGACGGGGATGCAAAGCCTGGGCCAGGAATTGGAAGATTTCTTCTGTAGAAAGAATGGTGCCGCCGAGCTGGCTGTCAAACAGGACATCCCCATAAACTACCGGGATTAAATGGTGCTCCAAGGTTTGCTTCAAGGGTTCCAGCTGCCATGTTTTGACGTCCCTTCCATCCAGCGTCCCCGAGGCTGAGGGCGGGAAGGAAAGGGCCGGCAGCCGGTGTTGATGGAGGGCATTCATCACGATGTGGTTCAGTCGGGCTGCATCAAACCATACAGCACTGAATCCGTGCCAGTCCTCCCGGGAAGACACTCCGCTGCGCGTGCCGTGTTCCTGCCCAGAATGGTGGCCAAAAGAGCCGGATCCATGACCGAGTACGACCTTAAGTTGGGGGCGTTCTACCCGGGCCGCGGCAATTTCTCCCGCGATGCGCTGGATGACATCCCGGCGAGCTGAACGGGGCTGTGATTTATCTGTGATCAGGGATCCACCCAACTTCAGAAAGACAAGGTTTTCGTCAGCAGGGATGCTTTCGGATTCGTTCATAACATACGGTCACTGGCTCGGTTACAGGATGAATTTGGTGAGTAGAATGTCCACGATCAGGCCCAGTAAGAACCACACACCAAAGCGCCGGTTGTGCTGGAAGGCGGCGGAGACAAAGTAATTGGGCCACACATCCGGGAAGTCATCCGGTTTTTCCTCCGGTTTGGGTCCCTTAAACATGGGCCAGATTTCCCTAAATACCGGCAGCGCCAGGACAATGAGGAGCATCACCGGGGTGAAATACCCGCTGATGATGAGGTACAGCGTAAAGGCATATTGCAAAATCAGGATGGCCAGCAAGGTGTAGCGGGCAACTTTTTCTCCAATTACTACCGGCAGGGTGTGGATGCCCCGCTCCTGATCCATCTCAAATTTGTCGATATGTTTCCCGAAGATGACGCCGGTCACACCCAGAGCATACGGTAAACTGGCGATGATGACCGTCCAATCCCAGGTTCCAGTGATGACGTAGTATCCGCCGCCGATCATCAGCGGCCCCCAGGAAATCAGAACCGCGATTTCTCCCAGAGCGATGTACTTCAGAGGCCAGGTGTAAAAGATGACGAAAAAAGCCCCGGCAGCCATCAGGTACAGGGTCAGCCCGCCCCGCATGAAAATTAAGGCTGCCCCGCAGGCTGCGGCCAGTATGCCCGTGACCAGGATATATGTCATCAATTGGCGTTTATTGAGCAGGCCGTGAACGAGGGGCTGGGGACCGTACTGGGATCGATAATAGTTATCCTCATCCACCCCGCGTGAATAGTCCATATAGTCATTGAGAAGATTGTTGGTGGCATGGGCCAGGGTCAAACCCAGCGTGACCAAGACCCAGGACAGCAGGTTAAATGTTCCGGCCCGGAAGGCGAACAACCCGGCGAAGGCTGCTGACAGAAAGGTCATCACCAGTACAACCGCCCGGCTGGATATCAACCACCTGGAGATGATGTCCAGTTCCTGCCATTCTTCATCGCTGATACGAGGGATGACCTGTAAGGCTTTGCGCCACATGGTGATATCCATCGGAAACCTTCCTCCTTTTTAGCATTTGTACAACATCCTACCATAATTTCACCTCCTACTAAGTGAGGAGTTGGTAAAGAATACTGCCTTTCAGGGAGGTCGTCCCCCGGGTGTATTTCCTTGCGGCCCAGGTGTCAGGAGGGTTTAACCCGGGTGATAATGGTTCGCGCCGCTCCCTCGTCCTGCAGGTGATGGGCGATTTGCTCTGCCTCACCTTCCCGGACCAGGGCGATCATATTGCCGCCCCGGCCGCCGCCCGAGAGTTTGGCGCCCAGCGCGCCTGCTTGGCGCGCACGCTGTACCAGATCATCCAGGCGGTGGGAAGAGACCCCCATGTCTTGCAGCAAAATATGGTTGCGATCCATAAGGGACCCCAGGGCCTGGGGGTTTCCCTCTTCAATGGCTCTCCGGGCCTGATCTGCGATGTCTCCGATGGCGCTAAACAACCCTTCGAAGCGGTCAGGGTTTTCATGATGGGCTTCCCGCACATGGCGCACGGTTTCCACGGTGGGGCTGGGATGTCCTGTATCCCCGATCAGGAGGGTGAAGGCTTTCCCGATGCGCATTGTTTCCGTTCCCTGCCCCTTTCGAAAAAAGACCGGTTGGGCATAGGTGATGACTGTGTTGTCAACACCGGATGGGGTACCGTGGTGGACTTTTTCAGCTTCGTAAGCCAGCGCGGATACTTTTTCAGGGGGTAGAGGCTGTCCCACAAATCCAGCCACAGCCCGGATCAGGGCCACAGAAACCGCTGCGCTGGACCCCAAGCCGGAAGCGACGGGGATCGTTGAGGTGATATATAGGTCGCAGGGGGGCGGCCTGGATAGGTTCAATTCAGCAAGGAGGGCCTGGACGGCCACCCGCAGAGGGTGATCCTGGGCCAGGTCATGCAGATAGGTGTTCAGGTTGATATCCGGCGCGGAAATGTGCATGCCTTTCCGTTTCTGATCGAGATTGGCTTTGATCACGGCCCGGGCCCGCAGCGTGGCGACCGGGACCGCCACAGCTGGCTGCCCGTACACCACAGCATGTTCCCCAAAGAGGATGATTTTCCCCGGTGCAGTGGCTGTGAAAGCGGGCATAATTTAGAAGAGGTAAAAAATGATCAGGATACTCAGGGTCCACAGCATGATGGAAGCCTGCAGGGGGCGGTCGGAGAAGGCGATGTCCTCCGGGGCCCCGCCCTTGCCGGTTTGCAGCAGGTACAGATACCGGAAAAGGCCGTAGAGCACGAAGGGGATGGTGAGCATCATGGCGTGATTTTCGGGCAGATTAGGGGCGGAGAAGGTGTATAAGCTGTAGGCCACAATCGTGGTTCCGGAGACAATGGTGATCAACTGATCCAGTAAATCAACCGTGTATCCATCGAGCACTCTACGATGCTGGTTCGCGCCCTGGATCATGAGAGATAGCTCTGCCCGGCGTTTGCCGAAGCCGATGAAGAGCGCGAACAGGGTGGTGACTACATATAACCAGGGTGAAAAGCGCTTGACCTCGATCAAGGACACACCGGCCTGGACCCGGAGCACATAGAAGGATGCCAGAACGAGTACATCCAAAAGAGGGATGTGTTTAATCCAGTGGGAATAGGCCAGGTTCAGCATTAAATACAGCAGGCTGATGACCATGAAATCAGGTTCCAGGAGAAATGCCAGGGGAAGGACGAAGCCGATCAAACCTATGCTCACCATCCAGCCGGCCTTGATAGTAATATCTCCGGCGGCTATGGGGCGGTGTTTCTTTTCTGGATGCTGGCGGTCGGTCTCGACATCCGCGATGTCATTGATGATGTAGATGGCGCTGGCCAGCAAGCTGAAGAGAACCGCGCCGGCTGCGGTGTGCAAAAAAGCTTCGGGGTGGAGCAGTTTACGGTCGAAGACCAGGGCCGTGAACAGGAAGATGCTTTTAGCCCACTGCTTGGGACGCATGGAACGAAAGATAGGGCGTAACATATAGGGATAATAGCATGGATTTTTCAGCCATGGTAGGGGCGGCAGGCATCTGGACGGAGCGCTATGCGTTGGCAGGTGAGCACGATCCTGCTGGCCGGATGCGTGTTAAAATAGGCCTATGACAAAGAAAGAACGTGTGGATGTAATCCTGGTTGAGCGGGGTCTTGCCGAAGACACAGAGCATGCCAAACGATTGGTCATGGCAGGAGAAGTCCGGGTGGACGGACAGTTGGTTCATAAGCCATCCATGTCGTATTCGCCGGGATCGGATATCTCCCTGGACCAGGGGTCTCCATATGTCTCCCGGGGGGGAGAAAAACTGGCAGCTGCCCTGGAACATTTCTCCCTTCAAGTCTCGGACCGGATCTGCGCTGATGTCGGGGCTTCTACGGGTGGGTTTACCGATGTATTGCTGCAGCATGGTGCCCGCAAGGTATTCGCGATCGATGTGGGGTACGGGCTGCTGGATTGGAAGCTGCGGCAGGATGAACGGGTTGAGGTCATGGAGCGCATCAACGCCCGTTATCTCTATCAACTTCCCGAACCGGTGTCGCTGATTACCATGGATGCTTCTTTTATTTCCCTCAAGCAGCTTCTCCCCGTGAGTATGAACTGGTTTTCCCCTGAGGGTGGCGACGCGGTATGTCTTGTCAAACCCCAATTTGAAGCCCAACGTGAGGAGACAGCCGCTGGAGAGGGGGTTATTCGCGATCCGGACATCCACCGCAGGGTATTAATTGAAGTCACCCATGAGGCGGGACAAATGGGATACCAGCTCAACGGCGTTCTCCCTTCTCCTATCCGGGGCCCGAAAGGTAACCTGGAGTTTCTCGCCTGGTTCATCTACCCGGCAGAAGAGGAAATGGACCCGGATGACCTCATCGCTCAGGCGGTCCCTGGCCTTCGGTAATCTGTCAAAATCAGTTATACTATCCTCCGCTCATGGATATTCAACGCATACGAAACTTTTCAATCATTGCCCATATCGATCACGGTAAATCCACGTTGGCCGACCGGCTGCTGCAGTTGACGGAAACCGTTTCTGACCGGGATATGTCGGACCAGGTCTTGGATGACATGGACCTGGAGCGTGAAAAAGGGGTGACGATCAAGGCTTCCGCCGTACGTATGAAATACCAGGCTGAGGACGGCGAAATGTATGAATTAAACTTGATCGACACCCCGGGCCATGTCGATTTCGGGTATGAGGTGTCCCGGGCCCTGACAGCCTGTGAGGGGGCACTGTTGGTGGTTGATGCGGCCCAGGGCATGGAGGCCCAGACCGTAGCCAATATGTACGCCGCCCTGGAGGCGGACCTGGAAATCATTCCCCTCATCAACAAAATCGACCTCTCGGCTGCCCGACCTGATGAGATCGCCAAAGATATCCATCATTTTCTGGGGACACCAAAAGACAGGATACTGAAGATATCGGCGAAAGAGGGCGAAAATGTGAAGGCGGTTTTGGAAAAGGTGGTGCGTGACATTCCCCCGCCGCAAGGCGATAAGGATGGTCCACTGCGGGCCTTGATCTTCGATTCTCACTACAATCCCTATAAAGGCGTTATTGCCTATGTGCGGGTCTTTGACGGCATGGTCACCGATCAGGACATGCTGCACCTGATGGCTGCAGATGTGGATGCGGAACCGGTGGAGATTGGTGTCTTTTCCCCGGAAATGATCCCGGTGGACGTGTTGTATCCGGGAGAAGTAGGATATATCGCCACCGGGCTGAAATCAGTTCATGAATGCCGGGTGGGGGACACGATTACCTTTGCCGACCACCCCGCCCAGGAGCCTCTCTCCGGATACAAAAAAGTTAAGCCCATGGTCTTCGCTGGGTTTTATCCCCTCGAGAACGAGGAATTCAGTAACCTGCGCGATGCGCTGGAAAAATTGCAGTTGAATGATGCCGCGCTGGTCTTTGAACCGGAAACATCCCAGGCATTAAATTTTGGCTTCCGGTGCGGGTTTTTAGGGTTGTTTCACATGGAGATCATCCAGGAGCGATTGGAGCGGGAATACGACCTGGACATCATTGCTACAGCCCCCTCGGTGCAGTACCGGGCGGTGACAACGGAGGGGGAGGTCGTGGTGGTTGATTCTCCGGCAGACCTCCCTGAGCGTGGTAAACTCGAAGAAATCAGAGAACCGTGGATGAATTTGCAGGTCCATACCCCGACGGATTATTATGGCCCGGTGATGGAACTGGTCACCAACCGGCGGGGTGAATATGTCAGCCAGGAATATCCCACGCCGGACCGCGTCCAGCTGAACTTTACCATCCCCCTCTCAGAGTTGATCGTGGATTTCTTTGATTATCTGAAGTCAGCCACCCGGGGATATGCTTCTATGGATTATTCCTTCAAGGAATATCGAACCGAAGACTTGGTCAAACTGGAAGTTCTGGTCAATAAGGAACCGGTGGATGCTCTGGCGACTATAGTGCACCGGGATAAAGCTTACCGGAAGGGTAAAACCCTGGTTGAAAAGTTGAAGGATCTCATCCCCCGCCAGATGTATGCGGTACCTATTCAGGCCTCAGCGGGAGGTCGGGTCATTGCCCGCACCGATGTCAAAGCCCTGCGCAAGGATGTGATTTCGAAATGTTACGGGGGGGATGTATCCCGCAAGAAAAAATTATTGGCCCAGCAAAAAGAAGGAAAAAAGCGGATGAAGCGTGTGGGCGATATTGATATTCCCCAGGAAGCCTTTATGGCTGTTCTCCGGCTGGAGGATGACTGAGATGGGAACGCGGACCGACTGGCTGCGGGCTGGATTGGGAGTACTTGTCAGCATCGCTGCGGCAGCGGTATTGATGTGGCTGATCGATGTGCGGCAGGTTCTGCAGGCGATGTCCCACCTCAATGTCGCATATCTGGTACCGATTTTTTTGCTGTCTTTGATCTCTTTTGGGACCCGGTCCGCGGGGTGGAAGACCATCCTGCCCGGTGAGATTTCCCTGTGGGAAGTGTTTTTAATCGTGAATGCGGGCTACTTTTTAAATACCATCTTCCCTTTCCGACTGGGAGAAGTGGGTCGGGCGGTATTGTTAAAACCCTCTGGCGCTGATTTTTGGGAAGCTATTCCTACCATCATTCTGGAAAGGGTTTTTGATTTTATATTTGCCGTGGCGCTTTTTCTGGGCGCTCTGCCTTTCGTCCTAAATGTCAATTCGGGAGGAGGGTATGCCGCCTCGGTGGCGGGTGTGATGGGCCTGGGTCTGCTGGGTTTATTTCTTGTGGTGCGCTATCAGGCCCGCATCTCATCCTGGCTGGAAGGGATCGATTTTTTGAGCGCCAAAGTTCGCAGGGGAATTCAGACCCGGTTGAGGTCCATTTTATCGGGACTTTCTATCCTTTCGGACCCCGTGCGTTTTAGTCGGGCTTTTTTGTGGATGGCGCTCAGCTGGGGCCTGGCGCTGGGTGTGCAGTACCTGTTGTTACGGGCCTTTCTCCCGGAGGCCAGGTTGTTATGGGCCGTTTTTGCGCTGGGAGCGGTGGCCCTGGGCGTGTCGATTCCCTCTTCACCCGGAAATATCGGGGTCTATGAAGCAAGCCTGGTGGCGGCGCTGACAGTATTTGAGATTGATGGGTCAGTGGCCTTTGCCTACGCGCTGATCAGCCACGGGGTCAATCTGAGCATCACAACCCTGGTGGGTTCTTATACCCTGGTGCAGCAAGGATTCGAGCTGCGGTCGTTGTACGAGGTTGACAGGAAGATTTAGAAGGGAGGTGACGTATGAGCAAGCGATATTTAGTAACGGGTGGGGCAGGATTTATCGGAACGAATTATGTTTCCAGGCTGCTGGAACGGAGTGAAGATGTCGTAGTGTATGACAACCTGTCGCGCACGGGAACAGCAAATAATGTGCAGTGGTTGAAAGACACATACGGGGAAGACAGCTTTGAGCTGGCAGTGGAAGATGTGCGCAATGCCAGCCTGTTGACATCCTATGCGTCCGATGTGGATGTCATTGTGCATCTGGCGTCTCAGGTAGCGGTGACGACCTCTGTCGCCCATCCCCGGCAGGATTTTGAGATCAACGCCCAGGGCACATTTAATGTGCTGGAAGCAGCCCGACTTTCGGACAGGAATCCAGCTGTGATTTATTCCTCCACCAACAAAGTGTATGGCGAGATGGAGGAGCTGCAGGTAGAAGAGGGACAGACCAGCTACCATTACCGGGATCTGCCTTATGGGGTACCGGAGTCCCAGCCTCTGGACTTCCATTCTCCCTATGGATGTTCCAAAGGGACGGGAGATCAATATGTGCGGGATTATCACCGCATGTATGGGGTGCCAACCGTGGTCTTTCGTCAGAGCTGCATTTATGGACCGCATCAGTTTGGCATAGAAGACCAGGGCTGGGTGGCCTGGTTTGTGATCGCAGCGGTGACAGGACGCCCCATCACCATTTACGGCGATGGAAAACAGGTCCGGGATGTGCTGTATGTGGATGACTTGCTGGACGCCTATGACGCGGTATTGGAGCATATGGATGTCGCCGCCGGTCAGATTTATAATATTGGCGGCGGGCCGGATAAGACACTTTCTGTGTGGAAGGAGTTTGGTCCCATCCTGGAGGATGTGCTGCAAAAAGAAATACCTGTTTCTTGGGAAGAGTGGCGCCCGGGGGATCAGCGGGTGTTTATTGCGGACATCCGCAAAGCCCGGCAAGATCTCGGTTGGGAACCGGAGGTGGATCCCAGGACTGGCATTGAGCGCCTGATTGACTGGGTCCAGAGCAACGAAGAACTCCTGGCGCAGGTCACGATTTAAGCAGAGTGCAGCCCAGGTATGAAAGGAAGTTCATGAAAATTTTGACCGTACTGACGTATTACCGTCCGCACACCAGCGGCCTGACCATCTATGTGGAACGCATGGCGGAGTCGCTCGTCGAACGTGGTCATGACGTCACCGTTCTCACCTCCCAGTTTGATCCGGACCTTCCGCGGCGGGAAATGCGGGAAGGGGTGAAGATCGTGCGGGCTCCAGTCTGGTTCCGGATCAGTAAGGGGGTGATTATGCCCACCTTTGGGCTTCTGGCCTGGAAACTGGTGGCCAGCCATGATGTCGTCCATCTACACCTGCCCCAGTTTGATGCTGCCGGTGTGGCGCTTCGGGGCCGAATATTGGGGAAACCGACGGTGCTGACCTACCACTGTGACCTCCAGCTTCCGGCAGGGTTTTTTAACCGGATCGTAAATGGAGTGGTGCAGACCATGAACTATGCGGCAGGCTTTCTGGCGCAGCGAATCGCGGCCTATACGGAAGACTTTGCTTCTCATTCCCCCTTTCTGCAACAGTTTTCGGAGAAGGTTCGTGTGATTCTGCCACCGGTGGACCTCCCCGCTGTAAGTGATGAGGATATATGCAGCTTTAAAGCCGAGCACAACCCGGAGGATAAATCCCCCGTCATCGGCATGGCCACCCGCTTTGCAACGGAAAAAGGGGTTGAGGTCTTGCTGGATGCCCTTCCCGCTATTCTGGAAGAGCACCCTGAGGCGCTGGTTTTATATGCCGGTCAGTATCAGAATGTGATGGGGGAGGAGGCCTACTTCCAGCGTTTATCCCCCCGCATCGAGAAATACCGCTCCCGGGGACAGTGGCGGTTTTTGGGCATCCTCAATCCCAGCGAGATGGCTGCTTTTTATCCCAATCTGGATGTCCTGGTTGTGCCCAGTCTCAATTCCACTGAGACCTTTGGCCTGGTGCAAATCGAAGCCATGATGCAGGGCACACCCACAGTGGCCTCAAATTTACCGGGTGTGCGCCAGCCCCCGCGCATGACCGGTATGGGGGAAGTGGCTGCCATCGGAGATGCGGATTCCCTGGCAGCTGAGGTGAAAAAAGTTCTTTCTCACCCCGAGCGCTATCAAGGGAATCCCCGCGAAGTTTCCCGCCAGTTTGATCCTGTCACGAACGCAGCGGCGTATGAAGACCTCTACCGGCGCCTTTGGGAGGGGAAAGGGTGAACGATCACCTTCGACTTTCCCTGCGGGAACTTCCCTATTTTCGAGCCTTGCTGAGATCTGTCGAGGCTCGTTTTTATCAGGATGTGGATCTGCCCCGGCCGGTGCTTGACCTGGGATGTGGCGACGGCCACTTTTCTTCCCTGGCCTTTGAGGAGCTTCTGGACGTCGGGCTGGACCCATGGTGGTCACCCATACAGGAGGCCTCCCGGCGGGGTGGACACCGGGGCCTGGTTTGCGCTTCCGGAGCCTCCATACCCTTTCCGGACGGATATTTCGAGAGCGGAATCAGCAATTCTGTCCTGGAGCATATCCCGGACCTCGATCCCGTTCTAGCAGAGCTGGCTCGGGTCCTGAGCCCGGGAGCACCCTTTGTGTTTTCGGTTCCCAATCACCGTTTTCTGGATACCCTCTCCGTGGGAAAGGCCCTGGATGGCCTGGGCCTGGACGGGTTGGGTGACCTGTACCGTTCCTTTTTTAATCGCATCTCCCGCCACTACCATTGTGATTCTCAAGCGGTGTGGCAGGCCCGCCTGGAACAACACGGTTTTGAAATCCAGTCCTGGTGGGATTATTTTTCACCCCGGGCTCTGCATACCCTGGAATGGGGACATTATTTTGGACTGCCTTCCCAGATCAGCCGCTGGTTGACCGGACGGTGGGTACTCGTCCCCCGGGATTGGAATGTTTCCCTCACCCGCTGCTTGATTGAAAGCCATTATCACGGAGAACCCCGGCACGACCAGGGCGCTTACACGTTTTACATCACGAGACGGTTATAATGGTGGGGTGAATGAGAAGGGATCAACGATGATGGATGAACCCAGTGTACTGGAGTATTTGTTAGATAAATTGACCTTCTGGAAGGAAGGGAAAATTGACCTGCCTGCTGTCGAAGATGAGACCCCTCCCCCGGCTGACAGAGAGCCGGACCGTGAGGGTAGAAAGAGCGTCTTCGACAAAAACTGGATCCCCCTGTTTCCATTACTGCTGGCGTTAACGGCACAATTCTTCCTGAACCCCCCCCGCAGATCTCCCCTGGCCGGTGTGATCCTGTATGGCCTGGCTGGAGCTCTGCTGCTGGTCCTGTTGGCGCGAGGGACATGGCAGGTACCTTCTCCCCATGAATCCTCCCGGAGAGGGTTTGAGGAGCACATCCGCATACCGTCCCTGCTGGCCGGTGTCCTGTTTGCCCTGGCTGCATTCTGGATGTTCGGCGGTAACCTGTTCACTCCGCTCAACCTGATCTTATGGGCGGCGGCTTTTGTGTTGATCGTGTGGGCCCTGTGGTTTCCCCAGGCTTCGGTGATGAGTTTGCAAAATCGCTGGCAGCATTTCCGTGAAAAGGGGTTTCAGATCTCCCCCTGGATGGTCCTGGTTTTGTTGGCCTTTATGGTTGCGGGATATTATCGCTTTAACCTTCTGCGGCAAGTCCCACCGGAAATGTTCAGCGACCATGCCGAAAAACTGCTTGATGTGGGAGATGTGCTGCGGGGCGTGACCAGGATTTTCTTCCCCCGCAACACCGGACGGGAAGCGTTTCAAATGTATCTCACCGCGGCGGTGTCACGGATCTTTGGCACCGGCCTGTCTTATTTGAGTCTCAAGCTGGGCACCACCCTGGCAGGATTTTTTACGCTGCCGTATATTTACTTGTTGGGCAAGGAATATGTCAATCGCCGCGTGGGTTTGTTTGCTCTTCTCCTGGCAGGGGTGGCGTACTGGCCTAATGTCATTTCCCGCGTTGCGCTGCGGTTCAGCCTGTATCCATTCTTTGCTGCCCCGGCGCTGTATTATTTCATCCGCGGCATGCAGCGCGGGAAAAGAAATGACTTCATCCTGGCCGGGGGTGCCCTCGGCCTGGGCCTGCACGGATACAGCCCGTTCCGGATAGTCCCCATTATCATCCTCGTGGGGGGTATCATCTATGCCCTCCATCATATTTCGCGCGAAGGGCTGCAAAAGTCGCTCACCGCGGTGTTAATTGTGGGTTTAATTTCCTTGATCGTCTTTCTGCCCTTGCTGCGGTTCGCCCTTTCCCATTACCATGTGTTTTCCTACCGCATGCGGACGCGGGTGATGGGGGTCGAGCATCCTTTGTCGGCTCCCGGGTGGAAGATCTTTCTCACCAATACTTTGAAAGCGCTGGTCATGTTCCAATGGGATAACGGCGAAGTATGGGTGCACTCCATCCCCGGTCGTCCGGCGCTGGGGACAGTGTCCGCGGCATTTTTTACCCTGGGCGTGATCATTGTGGCTTTCCGGTATTACCGCCGCAGGAATTGGTTGGATTTGATGATGCTGCTTCTGATCCCACTTACGCTGCTGACATCCATACTTTCCCTGGCGTTTCCGGATGAGAACCCGTCTCTGAACCGGACCGGGGCGGCGATCATCCCTGTCTTTATTTTGGCCGCTGTAGCGGTGGACAGCCTGTATTCCACCCTGCAGAAACGGTTCACGGGCCCGTGGGGCAAACGCTTTACGGCTGGATTGGTCGGGTTTTTGCTGCTGATTGTTGCGTCCCAGAACGCAAACCTGGTGTTTGATGAATACTATCAGCAATTCCGCCTCAAATCCTGGAACACCTCGGATGTGGGGGCTGTCATCCAGAGTTTCAACGAATCCGTGGGAAAGGAAGATCATGCCTGGGTGATCCCGTACCCCCATTGGGTCGATACCCGCCTGGTGGGAATCCGGGCTGGAAGACCATTCAAAGATTATGCTTTATGGCGAGAGGACATCCCGTCTACTCAAGATATCCAGGAGCCCAAGCTGTATATCCTGAAGCCGGAAGACGAAGAAACACTACAGGTCCTGGACTCCATCTACAGCGATGGTTTTCAAAAGAAATTTCAGTCCCAGATTCCCGGCCGTGATTTTTTGATGTATTATGTATTCCCCTAGTAACGGCAGGTCCATTATGGGTGAATTAGGCCTATGAATGAAGACAGTACTGTAAACCGTTCCCGGATCCTGATCTGGATCCTGCTCATCATCGTCCTTGCCGTGGGGGGATACCTGCGGCTGGTGGGCATTGATTGGGATGGGGATCAGCATTTACATCCCGACGAGCGATTCTTGACGATGGTGGAATCCAGCATCAGTCCCGTGGATTCCCTCGACGGATATTTTGACACCGGAAACAGCTCCCTGAATCCTAATAACCGTGGGCATGGGTTTTATGTCTACGGCACGCTGCCGTTATTCATGGTCCGTTATGTGGCTGAGTTTGTCAATCAAACCGGGTACGGCGGCGTGCACCTGGTGGGGCGCACCCTGTCGGCAGTGGTGGATCTGTTATCTGTTTTTGTGGTTTACCTGATCGGATCCCAGTTATTTGACCGCAGAACCGGTGTGCTGTCAGCGGCCTTCTCCGCGGTTGCTGTGCTGCAGATCCAACAATCCCATTTCTTCACGGTGGACACTTTCGTGACCTTTTTCACCGTACTCACCTTTTATTTTGCTGTGGAGGTGGCTACCGCCCGGGGGGATGAACTCCGCCTGTCATCCTTCCTGTTATTTGGCCTGGCCCTGGGCATGGCGGGGGCCTCTAAGATCAATTCTATCCCGGTGGCGATCACCCTCCCGGTTGCGGCTTTTGTGTATTGGTGGAGGCTTTCGGGGGAGTCCCGATCTCAAGAAGCCCCGCGGTTGTTATTTTACGTCGTTTTAGCGGGGTTGATCAGTCTCTTCGCCTTCCGGGTTTTTCAGCCCTATGCCTTCAGTGGCCCCGGTTTATTGGGTATCAAACCCAACCAGCAGTGGATTGAAGGATTGAAATCCCTCCGGGCTCAGACGGCAGGGGATGTTGATTTTCCACCCGCCCTGCAGTGGGCCCGCCGCCCACCCTGGTTTTCGTTTAAAAACATGGTGTTGTGGGGGCTGGGATTGCCCTACGGGATCCTGGCCTGGCTGGGATTCGGGTATATGGGCTACCGGATGATCAAAGACCGGAAGGTATCGGGACGGATCTTGTTATGGGGGTGGACGGCCCTGTATTTTGTGTGGCAGTCCTCACTGTGGAACAGCACCATGCGTTACCAGCTGCCCATCTACCCGCTTTTGGGCATATTTGCTGGATGGCTTGTGCTTCATGCCTGGGATCGAACCCGCCGGGGCTGGCATGTTGATAGGCTGGGGATAAATTGCAGCCGGACAGCCACACGGGCTGTGATCATGGTTGCCGCTGGAGCGATTCTTCTGGCCAGCCTGGGTTGGGCAGTGGCATTTACCCGCATTTACACCCGGCCCCATCCGCGGGTGGAAGCCACGCGCTGGATTTTTGATCATCTTCCAGGGCCCGTGACCCTGACCATCCGGAGCGGCGAGAACAGTGAAAAACAGCTCCTTTCCTATCCGGTGGATCAAGTGATTACCCAGGATGAGCCCTGGCAGGTATCCCTTACCCCCCGCATTTCTGGACAATTGACAGACATCCTGCTGCCGCGGGTCCAGCCCGAGAATCAAAATCCCGCTCATCACGGGATGCGGTTAGAATTGGATTCGGCCGGAGGGGAGACGCTGCGCAGCTTTCAACGCCAGCTGCAGTATGAAGATGGTGAGGCTGAAGTCCGATTTTCTCTGGATGACCCTCTGCCAGTGGAGGAGGGAAATACGCTCCAGTTGACCCTTTCCGGTACCACGCCGGGCAGCGCTTTTTCCCTGCAGGGCACAGCCATCGCCAACGAGAGCTCCTGGGACGACGGACTGCCCCTGCGCATGGACGGCTATGATCCCTTTGGCGGGATTTATGAGGGCGGCTTGAACTTTGAAATGTACTGGGATGACAACCAGGAAAAGCGGGAACGCTTTTTGAACATCCTCGATCAAACGGAATACATCCTGATCACCTCCAGCCGGCAGTGGGCCAGCACGACCCGGGTTCCGGAACGATATCCCCTGACCACACGGTATTACCGGGAACTGATGGGCTGCCCGCCGGAGATGACCGTGGAACGCTGTTACAACATCGCCCAGCCCGGGATTTATTCAGGAAATTTGGGATTTGAGTTGATCAAAGTTTTTCAGACCCACCCCAGGGTAGGACCCTTAAAGATCAATGACCAGTTCGCGGAGGAAGCCTTTACGGTGTATGATCACCCCAAAGTCTTTATATTCAGGAAGGCGGAAGCCTACAACCCGGGTCATGTCAGGCAAATTTTAGAATCCGTAGATCTTGGCAGGGTCATTCATCTTACTCCCAAAGAAGCTGATAATTATGCAGGCAATCTGATGCTCCCTCCGGCCCGTCTGGCAGAACAACGACAGGGCGGGACATGGGACCGTTTGTTTGATGTCAATGCTTTGATCAACCGTTCCCAGGCGGCAGGGTTGACAGTATGGTATCTCACCGTCTCCCTCCTGGGGCTCATTGTCTATCCTCTGGTCAGAAACCTGTTCAGCGGGCTTGCGGATCATGGCTATCCCTTTGCGCGCACAGCAGGGATGCTGCTGTTATCCTTTGGGGTGTGGATGGCGGGTTCTTTCCGGATCCCCTTTTCACGCACGACGATTGCGATCGTCTTTCTGACCCTGGTCCTATTAAGCGCCGGGGTGGTTTCCCTGCAGTGGAAAGCCTTGAAAGAGGAGTGGCAGAAACGGAAGACCTATTTCCTGATCATAGAAGGCATCGCGCTGGCGGTATTTATTCTCGGTATCCTTTTCCGGTACGGCAATCCGGACCTATGGCATCCATGGAAAGGGGGGGAGAAACCCATGGATTTCTCTTATTTCAATGCCGTTCTGAAAAGCACATCCTTCCCTCCTTTCGATCCCTGGTTCGCCGGGGGATACATTAATTACTATTATTACGGGTTCGTGTTCGTGGGGGTGTTGGTCAAGGGGTTGGGGCTGGTGCCGGCCTTTGCATATAACCTCATCCTACCCACTCTGCTGGTGATGATGGCCCTGGGCGCTTTTTCCGTGACCTGGAACCTTGTGGGTGCTGCGGGAGATAAAGAGGGACAGGAAACAAGACCCTACCGCGCCGGCCTTGCAGGTATGCTGGGGATGGTTTTTATAGGCAACCAGGGCGTACTGCGCATGTTGTACCGCGGCTTTCAACGCCTGGCCGCAGGAGGAGGGGAGATTAAGGCCGCGGCCTGGTTTACCAAAGTGAAGTGGGCCGGTCAGGGATTTATCCGCTTTATCAGCTCGGCTTCCTTCCCCTACCGCATGGATGAATGGTACTGGAATCCCAGCCGAGCCATTGCCGCCGAGCACGGGGGTCCGATTACAGAATTTCCCGCCTTCACATTTATCTATGGGGATTTGCACGCGCATCTGATTGCCCTGCCGCTGACCCTGCTGGTCCTGGCCTGGGCAGTCTCGACAGTCCTCAACCGTGCCCCGATGGAAGGCCGATCGGGCTGGGGCCCACTGCTATTTTCCACAGCTTTCGGATCGCTGGCTGTTGGTGTGCTGCGGCCTACCAATACGTGGGACTTTTATCCTTATCTTGCTCTGGGCGTGGTGGCGATTCTTTATGCCTGGTGGCGTGCCACCGGCAGGGAAGTCTGGCAGCGTTTGATCTATTCTGCGGGACATGCGGCGCTCTATGTGGGTCTGGCCTTCCTGTTCTTCCAGCCCTATTCCAGGTGGTATGGCCAGAGCTATACCACCGTCCAGCCCTGGACAGGATCAAACACGCCCCTGGGCGATTTCCTGACCCACTGGGGATTGTTCTTGTTTATCATCCTGACCTGGATGGCCTATGAAACCATTCACTGGATGGCTGTCACACCGGTCAGCGCCCTGCGAAAGCTGGAGGATAAGCGGGAATTGATCCTGGCTGCCTTCCTGCTCCTGGTGGTGGTGACAATCAGCCAGGGTGTTCCCCTCCGGGAGGGGTTTGATATTCAGGGCTATGTGCTGCTGGGATCCGGCGTGCATATCGCCTGGCTGGTGCTGCCCGTGATGGCCTGGGCCGGTGTGCTCTTGTTGCGTCCCGGGTTCTCAACCGGAAAGCGGGTAGCGACTTTCTTGACCGGGACCGCGCTGGCGCTGACAATGATGGTCGAGATTATCCACCTGACCGGGGATATCGGGCGCATGAACACCGTGTTTAAGTTCTATTTGCAGTCCTGGACTTTGTTGTCCCTCAGCGCCGCTGCGGCTTTGTATTGGTTGTGGCGCTCATTCCATGGCTGGCCCCGCAAGGTGCAGGCCGTGTGGCATGTGGGATTTGCCATCCTGATCGGAGGGGCGGTGCTGTATCCGCTGATGGGTGGGTTGGCCAGGATCAGGGACCGCATGGAGCGGGATGCGCCGCATACGCTGGATGGGATGCGATATATGGCTTATGCCGAATATCAGGACCTGGGTGTGACCATGGACCTTTCCCAGGATTATGAGGCCATCCGCTGGATGCAGGAAAACGTGGTAGGGTCGCCTGTGATAGTGGAGGCCAACCAGGTGGAGTATCACTGGGGTACACGGTATACTATTTATACCGGTCTGCCGGGCGTGGTAGGCTGGAACTGGCACCAACGCCAGCAGCGAAATCTGACGCCCCATTCCTGGGTTGCGGACCGGGTCACAGCGGTAAACGAGTTCTATAATTCTACTGATCTCGGCCAGGCCCGTGATTTCCTGGAGGAGTATGATGTGCGCTATATCGTGGTGGGACAATTGGAACGGGCGAAGTATGCCGAGGAAGGGCTGGAAAAATTTCCCGCGGCAGATGGTGTGCTGTGGTCCAGAGTGTATGAAACGGGTCAAACGACCCTCTACGAAGTGATGCAAAGCAAGTAGGCAACCAAGGGTGGATTATGATCCATTTTATTTTCTGGTATCTGGCCGTGAGTCTTGTGGGAATTGTGGCGTATCCATTGATATCCACGCTTCTTCCCCGGCTGCCTGATCGAGGCTATATTTTTGCCCGCGTCTTTGGCCTGTTAAGCTGGGGGTACCTGTACTGGCTGCTGGGTGTGCTGGGTATTCTTGATAATTCGATTCTGGGTTTGTTCCTGACCCTTCTGATCCTGGGCGGCGCCAGTGCCTATGTGTTTTCCCAGCACGGCCGGGAAAGCTTCTTGCAGCCATTTAAACAGCAGCGCTCTTTGATCCTCACCGTGGAGATTCTGTTCCTGGTTGCCTTCGCCATCTGGGCGTATGTGCGTTCCTTTGCCCCGGATATTGTGGGAACGGAAAAACCCATGGAGTTAGCTTTCATCAATGCCATCTTGCGTTCGGAATCATTCCCGCCCCATGATCCCTGGCTGGCCGGATATGGGATTTCCTACTATTATTTTGGATATGTAATCGTGGCTATGCTGGCCATGATCAGCGGCACATCGGGTGGGATGGCCTTCAACCTGGGCGTGTCTCTGGTGTTTGCGTTATCCGCCCTCGGCTCCTATGGTGTGCTGTATTATTTGATTCATTTTTCGGCCTTGAAAAAGCGTCTCAATCCGTCTGCCGCGGCGCTTCTGGGCCCGTTCTTTACACTTATTGTCAGCAACTGGGAAGGCTTCTTACACTGGCTGCACGCCCGCGGAGTGTTCTGGCAGCGGGATGTGTCCGGGCAGTGGATGTCGCGCTTCTGGAGCTGGCTCAATATCCGGGATTTGGTTTCTCCTCCCACCGGTCAATCCTTCGGGCATTGGTGGTGGTGGCGGGCTTCCCGGGTCATTCAGGATATTGACTTCCAGGGGAGTGGCAAGGAAGTGATCAGTGAATTTCCCTTTTTCTCCTACTTGCTGGGTGATCTCCATCCCCATGTACTGGCTATGCCCTTCGCCTTTTTTATCATGGCACTGGGGATATGGATGTTCTTGAGTCGTGATCAGGAAAAGTTTAAGTGGTTGGGGATTTTCACGGTGCGTCTGCCCCTGCCTCAGTTTACAATGCTTTCCTTCTCGGTCGGCAGCCTGACATTTCTCAACACGTGGGATTTCCCGATCTATGTGGCACTGCTCTCAGGAGCCTATGCCCTGCGCGATGTGCTGGGCCGGGAAGATTGGGATGTGGCCCGGGTAGCAAGGGACTTTTTTTCCTTTGGGGCCTCGGCGGGTATCACCGGGCTGTTGTTCTTTCTCCCCTTTCTGATCGGCTTTGATTCCCAGGCTGGGGGGTTAATTCCTAACCTGATATACATCACCCCGGGAAATCAGTTGTGGGTCATGTTTGGGCCCTTATTTCTGCCCCTCTTTTCTTTGTTAATATATCTGTGGCTAAACCGGGAAAAGGACAGCCATCTCGGCCACGGCCTGTGGTTCATGGTGGCCCTCATCCTCGGGCTGCTGGTTTTGGCGTTGATCCTCGTCGCAGTCATTCCTTTGATCCCTGCTTTGCAGGACATGGGTCCAATCCGCATGGTGTATTTGAACTCGATCGGGGCGCCAAGTTTGCCCCAGGCCATCGCAGAAGGGTTCCGGAGACGGTTGATGATTCCCGGGACGCTGCTGACCCTGGGCGTGTTGGGTACCTTGGCGTTTTCATTGCTGTGGAAAGCCAAAGGGGAAGAAAGTCGGGTTCAACCCGGGCCGGGTTCAGCCCAGCCTGCCTACCCTTTCCTTCTCCTGCTTGTGCTGGGGGGGATGATCCTGGTTCTGGTTCCGGAGTTTGTCTATCTTCGAGATTTATTTGGGTACCGTATCAATACCATTTTTAAATTTTATTATCAGGCCTGGTTGATGTGGAGCGTGGCAGCAGCCTTCGGTACGCTGATTGTGTTTCACCGCATCAGCCTTCCCTGGGGGTGGGTGATGCGGGGGTTGTTGGTCCTTTCGCTGGCGGCAGCCCTGGTATACTCGGCTCTGGGTTTGTGGTCTAGGACAAACGGATTCCAACCTCTCACAGGGAAAACCCTGGACGGGTCTGCTCACTTCCGGAATTTTTCTCCCCATGGGGCGCAAGCAGCTGCATGGCTGAAAAAGGCGCCTTTTGGTGTAATCGCGGAATCTGTGGGGGGCAGCTATTCTTCCCATGCCCGTATGGCAACATACAGTGGCCTGCCGACCATCCTGGGCTGGGATTTCCATGAAATCCAGTGGCGGGGAGGAAGCGAACTGGTCAATCCCCGGCGGGAAGACGTGCGAATTTTATACTGCACGGCAGATTGGGGGCAGGCTCAGGCCATCCTGGCTAAATATGATGTGCGGTATGTCGTGGTGGGCCGTCTGGAATACAATACGTACGTCCAAAACCCGGAAACCTGTCCTGCCGGACTGCAAGAACAAAAATTCGCCAATCACATGCATGTCGTATTCCATGCGGACGGTGTCACGATTTATGGTCCTTAACCGGGTGAGGACACTTAAGATCCGGGAGTGAACACCGGAGCCATGGTAAGTTATAATGAGCTATATTTATGGAAGATGACTTGATTGATACACGAGATCGCCTGAAATGGCTGGCGCTGTTCGGGTTGGCTGTGGTGCTGCGCTTGATCCTGCTGGGGAAGTTTCCCCTGCGGGAAGTGGAAGCGCAGTGGGCCTATCAGGCATGGGAGCTGTGGCAGGGAAAGGAACCTGGGCCTGGAATCCAGGCGGCCTATTTGTCAGCCACCCGGGGCCTGTTTGCGCTGTTTGGAGGCAGCAGTACAGCCCTGGCCCGTTTGTGGCCAGCCCTGGCAGGAAGTTTAGTGATCTGGATCCCATATTTTTTGAAAAGGAGTTTGGGCAGGAGTGGGGCATTGATCATGGGCCTGGGCCTGGCTGTTGATCCGGGGCTGGTTGCTTTGTCCCGGGGTGTGGGCACCCCGCTGCCAGGGGTAGTTTTTTTGCTGCTCGCTGCCGGTTTGTTTGCCACACAACACTGGACCTGGGCATCCCTGTGTGCGGGCTTGTTCCTCCTGTCTGGACAGGGGTTGATGATGGGGTTGTTGATTCTGGGCGGAACCTTGTTTTTGAGCCAGATCCTGGACTTCGGTGAGGGGCAGGGAGACCTGCTCCTCAGGGGCGGTAGCCGGGTGGGTACCGGCAGCCTGCCCGGGGTGCAAATGGTGTTGACTTTCACCGGTGTGATCCTCGTCATCGGAACCTATTTACTGAGCGATGTGCGGGGATTGACCTCCTGGTTGGGTTCTATACCGGCCTTTTTCCGGGGCTGGACGGAGCCCTTTCCCGTTTCAACGGGTCGAATTCTGGTCGCTCTCCTGGCCTACCAATTTTTTCCCCTTCTGTTCGGTGTTGTGGGAAGCATTCAGGCTTGGAGGAAAGAAGATCGTACCGGTCAGATGATGAGCGTCTGGTTCCTGGTGGGGTTGGTGCTGATCCTGATTTACCCCGGTCGTCAGGTGTGGGATCTGGCCTGGGTGCTGGTTCCCCTGTGGGCTTTAGCCAGTCTACCCTTGACGGAGATGTTCCGGCAAAAATCAGCCAGTCGGGCTTCCTGGATTCTGGCAGGGATGATACTGGTGTTGGCGTCGCTGCTGTGGTTGAGTTTTGCCCGCCTGACTGTCCCGGTTGAGTCCCCGCGGTTGGAACTGATCCAGTGGGGCATGGTGGTAGGGTCATTCGGATTGGCTGTTTTGTCCCTGGTGATCGTCGCCGCGGAATGGAGCTGGGAAGAAGCCCGTCTGGGGGGTGTGATGGGACTCAGCGCTGCCCTGGTGATTTATACCCTGTCAGCCCTGAACATGGCCGCCTACCGGGCGGCGGATGATCCCCGGCAGCCCTGGCTTCCGGAGCCGGGACCGGGGCAAATCTCACTCCTGGTGGAGACCATCCAGGAGGTGAGCGTATATCAGACCGGCCGAGAGGACAGTGCCCCCATCACTCTCTTTGTAGATACTCCCTCGGTGTTGTGGGCCCTGCGGGAGTTTAAAAATGTATCCATAAGCCCTGAGGGGGCCCGGAATCTGTCTGCAGATATTGTTGTCACGGGACAAGAAAGAGCGGAAAGTATGCAGGATGCGGCATATCTGGGCCAGGATTTCGATTATCGTTCTTTTACCGATTGGACAGGCCCGGTGCCCGCCGATTGGAAAGGCTGGATTGTTTCCCGGGAAGGACCGGTAGAAAATTTCCAACTCCTGCTGTGGGTGAAACTTGACGCTTACCCCGGTGGGGAACTATTCCAAGACCCAGGCCAGAATGACTTCTAGGGAAGGGATATGGCAGGGAAAATGATCAAAAAGTGGGTAACCATATGAATCCTCCTGATATCGTTGCCATTGACGGCCCGGCTGCCTCCGGCAAGTCAACCATTGCCAATATTCTGGCCCAGCGCTGGGGATATCTGTATTTCGATACGGGGGTCATGTACCGGGCCATCACCTGGATTGCCCTGGATAGCGGTGTGCCCGTGGGGGATGAACAGGCGGTGACGGAATTAGCCCGGACGGTGGACATCGATGTGAGATCGCCCTCGGTGGATGATGGCAGAGATTATGATGTTCTGGCAGATGGCAGCGATGTGACCTGGGAAATCCGGCGGTCGGAGGTGGACAAGAATGTTTCACAAGTAGCAGCTTATCCCGGGGTGCGGGAGGCACTCACCGCGCAGCAGCGCAGGATCGGTTTGAGGGGAAACGTGATCATGGTCGGGCGGGATATTGGGACGGTCGTCCTCCCCGAAGCCGATCTGAAGATCTACCTGGATGCCTCGGTAGAGGAACGGGCTCGCCGCCGTTATCACCAGCGCCTGGAGCGCGGGGAGGATGTGTCCTTTGAACCCATACTGGAGGGGATGAAAAAGCGGGATAACATTGACTCAACCCGGGAAGTCGCTCCTCTGCGGGCAGCGAAAGATGCCCTGATCCTGGATTCGGATGATATGAACATAGAAGAAGTCGTGCAGGAAATCGAAGCCATGGCCCGGAAGCGAGAGGACCGTTGACGATGAGTGATATATATCGCGTGCCTGTTTTTAACCAGATCACCCGCCGCTTGATGCGACCTTTGTTTCGGGCAGCATTCCATGTCCTGGGGCGGGTGGAGCTGAAGGGTTTTGAAAATATACCTGATTCCGGCCCTTACGTGGTGGCCATCAACCACATCTCCCTCTTTGAGGTACCTTTTATGGCCGCATTCTGGCCGGTACCCATGGAGATCATCGGGGCCGCTGATGTATGGCGCAGACCGGGTCAGTCCCTGATCGCCCAGTTATGGCACGGGATACAGGTCAAACGGAAGGCTTTCGACCGCAGGGTCTTTCAGAGGACCATGCAGGTGCTGCAGGCCGGGAAACCGTTGATGATCGCTCCCGAAGGAGGGCGGACCCATACACCGGGGTTGGTCCGAGGAAAACCGGGGATCGCTTACATTGTGGATAAAACGGAGGTCCCGGTCATCCCCGTGGGCATTGTGGGTACGACGGAAGATTATTTAATCAAAGCCATCCGTTTGCAGCGTCCCACGCTTGAGATGCGGGTTGGAAGTCCCCTTCGTTTACCCCCCCTACAGGGGAGAGGGCAGCAGCGCAGGGAAATGCGCCAGAGCAACACGGATATCGTCATGGCACACATCGCCAGGGTCCTGCCCGAAAGGTACCGCGGCGTGTACAGGGATTATCAAAAGTATTTGCCGGGGGAGAAAGACGGGGAGAGCACCGATCCGTAGAGGGAAAGTAGTTGTATCCCCCCCTGCCGCCGGTTGGTTTGGAAATCGAATTCACCCCATACAAGCATGCTATAATCGAAAAAGGATTTCCGGGCTCCTTTACGCATTTCAATACATAAAAGATGCCGTTCATCGTTTCGCTATTCCAAAACCAACCGTATCTTATCTGGCCGGCTGATTGGTTAGGTTTGACCGCCCTGCTGGTCTTTTTTGCTTCTATAGTGGGCTTGAACTGGCATTGGAAGGAATATCAACGGGAGATGGAAGGGGATCATTGGTTGACCCTGGGTACGTTGGCCCTTTTGGCTCCCTTCGCTGCCCTGACATTCGGTGTGCGGGTTCCCCAGTGGGGGGCGCTTCCACTTCCCAATGTTTCCCTGGAACCAACAGGCGGGGCCTTGATGCTCCTGGCCGCAGTGCCGATGATCGTCGGGGGGTGGATCCTGGGGCCAAACTGCGCCTCACTGATTGGCGCGATCGCCGGCCTCTCCCTGGCGTATTGGGATACCCATTCGCCCTTTACGATTCTGGAATTTTCTTTTCTGGGTTTGACCCTTTCATTTTTTATCCGGCAGCGGTACCGTACTTTTCTTTTTAATGTCCTGCGGCGCCCCTTTTTGGCCTCCTTAATTTTGACCCTTTTCTATTACCTCTTGTATGTGGCCGGTTCTTTTTTCTGGTCCCCGGGCTCAACGGCCGAGAGTCTGGATTTTGCCATATCAAATTCACGGACCGCGGTCGCCGCGGTGGGTGGAAGCCTGCTGGTGGGGGGACTAATCGCCGAGTTTTTCACGCTGGCCTTTCCCCGGGTGGACGGGATATCCCCAGCGCTGCAGCCCTCTCCCGCTGAACGCAGTTTAAAGGTCCGGTTTTTGAGCTATCTGGTGGGATTGGCGCTGGCGCTGGTCGTGATGTTGATGGCTGTGAACTGGTTTGTGGCGGGCAAATCAGCGGAAAAGATACTCAAGGACCAGATGGCGAGCATAGCCCGCACGACCACGAATGAAATCCCCTTTTTCTTTAATACCGGGCAAAGCCTGATCGCCCAGTATGCGGATGACCTCACCGGGAAGCTCTCGTCCCAGGAGGAGACAGGGGTAGCATTGCGGAGGAGTTTTCGTTCCATACCCTTTTTCTCCCAGCTGGTGGTGTTTGACACATTTGGGGAACCGATTGCCTCCTATCCGGAACTCCAGGGAGGGGAATACTCCTTTTCCGCGGATGTGCAGCAGGGGGTGAGATCTGCCCTGGGCGGCGTCCCCATCCAGGTCTACGTCACCGCACCCCAGAGCCCTGATGATTCTTCAATCATTACCTTTGTGGGGTCGATAGAAGACAATGACAGGAACACGGTCGGGGCCTTGATGGGACAGGCATATCTTTCTTCCAACCCGTTTACACAACCCATTATCAGTGACCTGAGCGGGGTCAATAATTTCAGCGGTGTCGGTTATCTGCTGGATGAAACGGGGCGCGTGCTGTACTCCTCCGATCCGGACCAAATGGGGAGTGTCGTGCTGGACAACCAGGATGATGTGGGAGACCGATTTTTCGAGAGCACCCGTGCAGACGGTACCCGCCAGTTGGTGTATGTAAAATCAGCTGTTGGGCGTCCCTGGACGGTGATGCTCACGGTGCCGGCTGTCCGCGCCCAGCAACTGGCGCTGAACCTGGCAGCGCCATTATCGGGAATGGTATTGTTGGTGGCACTGCTGGCCACCGGGACCATGTATGTGGGGTTGAGTTCGGTGGCTGACTCGCTCCACGACTTGACGGAGGAGGCAGATCGCATCTCGAAAGGGGACCTGGATCACTCCCTTGAGGTGAAAGACCGGGTGGATGAAGTGGGGCGTATGCGCCGGGCGTTTGAAGAGATGCGCGTGGCCCTGAAAGGGCGCATGCAGGATCTGGGGCGTTTGTTAGATGTCAGCCGTGGGGTGGCTTCCTCGTTGGAAATCACTGAGGCTGTGAAAACGATTCTGAAATCAGCCCTGGAAACTGGAGCCAGTTCGGCGCGCATTGTTCTGGATCCGGAGATCATGCCTGAAGAGGTGAAAGAAGAGAACCAGTTTATGAATATCGGGATTGGCGGTGCGACGGAGAAATACGCCTTTCTGGATCCGCAGATTCTGGATATCGCAAAAGATAAATCTCCCCATAAATTATCCAATCCGACCCGGATGCCCCTGTTGGAATTCGGCAAGGAACAGGCCATCCCCGGCGCTGTGCTGGTGGTGGCTTTGCGCCATGAACAGCGCTATTATGGTGCGCTGTGGTTGGCATTTGAGGAACCCCATGATTTCCCAGACAGCGAGGTGAGATTTGTCGTCACGCTGGCCGGTCAGGCAGCCCTGGCAGCTTCTAATTCCCAGTTGTTCATGAAAGCTGAGATCGGTCGAAAGCGGTTGGCGGCGATCCTGGCTTCCACGCCAGATCCAATTCTGGTGATTGACCATCGCCAGCGTCTATTGCTTGCCAATCCCGCTGCAAAAGGGGTCATCATCGCGGATGAGGGAGATGCGGTAGGAAAACCTCTGCAGGACGTGACGGACAAAAGGCCTCTAATTGATTTACTTAAGTCTTCGGTTGATGAACGTTCGACGAAGGAAATTGAATTTGATGATGGCAGGGTGTTCCTGGCGACGGCGTCACCGGTCATGGCGGATGAACGGCAGCTGGGCCGGGTGTGTGTCCTGCGGGATATCACGCAGTTGAAAGAAGTGGATGAATTGAAGTCCGATTTTGTGGCCACAGTCAGCCATGACCTGCGTTCTCCGCTGACGTTGATGCGTGGTTACGCAACGATGCTGGAAATGGTCGGTGAGCTCAATGAGCAGCAGCAAAATTATGTCAATAAAATCGTTCACGGCGTGGAAGGCATGTCTCATCTGGTGCAAAATCTCCTTGATCTGGGCCGCATTGAAGCCGAAGTAGGCCTAAAATTGGAAATGATTTCTGCCTCTGATATCGTTTCTGAAGTCACGGAGAACTTGCAGCTTCAAGCAGAGCAGAAACAAATTCAGATGCATGTATTGATGGCCAATCAAAATGTGCCATTCATCTCTGCGGATAAAGCGCTCCTGGAGCAAGCTCTGCGGAACATGGTGGACAATGCCATAAAGTTCACATCACAGGGAGGAGAGGTCTGGGTGCGGTATGGAATGGAGGGGGACCGGATTGTCTTTGAGGTAGAGGACACCGGGATCGGGATTTCTCCCGTTGATCAGCAGCGTTTGTTTGAAAAGTTCTACCGGGTGGAAAGCCGGGGGAAAGAAAAAGAGGCCGGGACCGGTCTGGGTTTGGCCATCGTCAAGTCCATTGCCGAACAGCATGCGGGGGAAGTATGGGTAGAAAGCGAGCTGGGAAAGGGGAGTACTTTTTACCTCTCCCTGCCCATTCAGCACGGGAACAAAGGGAAGGCATCCGGGGAGTAAGCATCATCCCCGGTCCATTTTCCGTGATCTGATGTTCTTCCTCTTCACATGGCGTACGACGTAGGGTATGATTATTGAAGATGTGAAACATGGCATCAGGGGGTTGAACCTTTGCCAATCCTCTTGACTGAGTTGATTTCCCCCTATATAATTATAATTTGCATGTTGATTTACCACTTTCTACTCCTGCAGCAAGCGCATGAAAGAATGAATTCATGGGCTGGGCTTTGTGCGTTAGGTGGTTAGCTCAAATGTTCTACACCTCGAAGCAGGTGGGGTACCCCATCTGCCCGCGTTTAGTCGTTTGTTCGTCGGGGTGGAACCACATTCTATTTGTTGTCAGCGTTTGTTAGGTAGGTTCTGCTTTGTTGATCAGCCGACAATTCAACGAAAGGGACAATATCATATATCATCACCGTGCATCCCATGTGCTGTAGCTGCATTTTGGTCAGGGGCAGGAATAGTTTAATGGATATTTTCCAGGAGGCTGTCAAGTGAAAACAAAGGGGTTGCAAAAGCTTCGTATTGGTTTGGCATCACCTGAGGACATATTGAGTTGGTCATATGGTGAAGTCTTGGAGCCGGAGACCATTAATTACCGCCGTCTGCGCCCGGAAAAAGATGGCTTGTTCTGTGAGGCGATTTTTGGTCCCACCCGGGATTATCAGTGTTATTGTGGAAAGTATAAGAATATCCGCTACAAGGGTATCGTATGTGACAAGTGCGGTGTCGAAGTCACGCGATCGGCTGTGCGCAGGGAGCGCATGGGCCATATTGATCTTGCGGCCCCGGTAGCCCATCTGTGGTTCTCCCGCCGCATCCCTTCAATCCTGGGGCGGTTATTGGATATGTCCCGCCGCGATCTGGACAGGGTGCTTTACTTTGCCCAGTATATCGTGACCTATGTCGATGAGGAGGGCAAACAGAAGGCGCTGGATCAGCTCGAAGAAAAATACACCGGTGAAGAAGGGGAAGTCGGTGAAGAGTTCACGGAAGAGATTGAAACCCTGAAGATCGAACGGGAAGAAAAGCTGGCTGATTTTGAAGAACAGCGGGAAGAAGTGAAGGAGCGTTACGACGAAGAGATAGCTTCCCAGCTGGAACCGGTCATGAAGCAGGGACAGCGCCTGGAGCAAACCCTGCAGGACCAGGTGGGAGATGAAGCGGGCGATGATATTGTTTTCCCGGATACGGACGAGGTCATCGTCGAGGAAGGGGAAGAGATCAGCACTGCCCACATTACTAATATTCAAGACGTGGTCAAAGAACGCCTGAGCGAGATTGAGGACAGTCTCCAGGAAGAGAAGGACAGTGAACTGGAGCACATCAAACTCGACATTGCCCGTGTACGGGCAGAGACTTCTCAGCAAATAAACCAATTACAGGAAGAACGTGATCAGGCGCTGGAGGCTGCGCAGCAAGAATATAAGACTCTGCGCGAGGAATTGATCGATCTTCAACCCCTGACCTTCCTGGGTGAAGCGGAATACCGTGAGCTCCGCAGCCGCTGGGGGCAGGTTTTCCAGGCGGATATGGGGGCCGAAGCTTTTTATGACATATTGAAGCGATTGGATCTGGATGCCCTATCGGAGGAGCTGTGGAAGGAGATCCGGACCACGGGCAGCAAACAGAAGAGAAAGAAAGCCACCAAACGTTTGAAGGTTGTGGATGCTTTCCGGGATTCAACCAACAAGCCGGAGTGGATGATCCTAACCGTGCTGCCGGTGATCCCCCCGGATTTGCGGCCCATGGTTCAGCTGGACGGTGGACGGTTTGCGACATCGGACCTGAATGATTTGTACCGCCGTGTGATTAACCGCAACAACCGCTTGAAACGCCTCCTGGAACTGGGTGCACCTGACGTTATCGTCCGGAACGAGAAGCGGATGTTGCAGGAAGCGGTGGATTCCTTGATTGACAATTCTCAACGCGGAAAAGCCCTTTCCCGCCGTGGACGACGCGAGTTGAAATCCCTCAGCGATATGTTGAAAGGGAAGAAAGGCCGCTTCCGCCGCAACCTATTGGGGAAACGAGTCGATTATTCCGGACGGTCGGTCATTGTCTCCGGTCCGAAACTGAAAATGCACCAGTGTGGTTTGCCCAAGAAAATGGCTCTAGAGCTGTACCGCCCCTTTGTGATTTCCATTCTGGAAAAAAAGGGTTATGCCACGAACGTCAAGGGCGCAAAACGTTTGATTGAACGCAACCGCCCCGAAGTGTGGGAGGCTCTGGATGAAGCTATTCAGGGTCGGCCGGTGCTCTTGAACCGAGCACCCACGCTGCACCGCCTGGGTATTCAGGCCTTTGAGCCGCGCCTGATTGAGGGGAGTGCCATTCAGCTCCACCCCCTGGTGTGCCCGGCCTTCAATGCGGACTTCGATGGTGATCAAATGGCTGTGCATGTTCCCCTGTCTGAAAGGGCAATCAATGAGGCGATGGAATTGATGCTTTCCACCAAGAACCTCTTGAAACCGGCCAACGGGGAACCGATCATCGCCCCTTCCAAAGATATGGTGATGGGCCTGTATTACCTGACCCGACTTGATGAGCGTGAGTATAAGGGCGACGGGCGCGTCTTTTCGACCCTGGATGAAGTGATTACGGCATACAGACTGGGACAGGTCAAAGTTCCCACCAAGATCAAACTGCTCACCGAAACCTGGTATGACGAAGACCATGCACGCATGGATGAACCCCAGGAGAAGCTGCTGGAGACCACAGTGGGCAGGGCCATAATCAACCAGGTGCTTCCTCCCGAAGTTCAACATGTAAATTGGGTCCTGGATAAGGGGGGTGTCAAGGACCTGATCACAGAAATATACGAGTACTGTGATAATGAAACCACCACCTGGGCCGCGGACCGCATCAAGGATCTGGGTTTCAAGTATGCCACACTCTCCGGTTACTCAATTGCCGTTGCAGATCTGATGATCCCTCCTGAAAAGGAGGAGATTATCCAGAAGGCGCTGGATGATGTGCGCCAGGTGGAACGCAGCTTCCGGCGCGGCTTGCTGACCGAACAGGAAAAAGATGAGCGCGTGGTGGATATCTGGCAAAAAACCACATCCTTGGTCGCTGATGCGGTGGAAAAGAACATGGATCCCTACGGAGACATGTCCGTCATGGCTGTTTCGGGAGCCACGAAAGGTGGGTTTGGGCCTGTTTCCCAGCTGGCAGGTATGCGTGGTCTGATGGCTGACCCCTCCGGCCAGATCATCCCCCTTCCGATTCGATCCAGCTTCCGAGAAGGTTTGACGGCCCTGGAATACTTCATCTCCAGCCACGGTGCCCGCAAGGGTCTGGCGGATACCGCCCTGCGTACCGCGGACGCCGGTTATCTGACCCGCCGCCTGGTCGACGTTTCCCAGGACATCATTGTCAACGCTGACGATTGCGGAACGGAAGGCCACATCACGATTGATGGCGAGGTAGATGAGGCCGGGCAAACGCTGCAAGACCGGGCCTTCAGCCGCGTGGTAGCCGAACATGTCGTGGATCAGGAAACCGGTGAAATACTGGTTGAAAAAGGTACCATCGTGACCCGGGAACTGTCCCGCAAGATTGGACGGGCCGAGGTGGATAAGGTAGAAGTTTACTCACCATTAACCTGCAGACTGGAACATGGCGTGTGTGCCAAATGTTATGGTCTGGACCTGGGCCGCGGTGAACCGGTCAAGAAAGGAGCAACGGTGGGCATTGTGGCTGCGCAGTCCATTGGTGAACCAGGTACACAGCTCACGCTGCGTACATTCCACACCGGTGGCGTGGCAGCCGTCAGTGATATCACAACCGGTTTGCCCCGTGTAGAGGAGCTCTTTGAAGCCCGCAAATCCCCCAAGGGTGAGGCTGTGCTGACCGAGATCGCCGGAACGGTAAGCATTGAAAGTTCTGACCGCTACAGCGATATGCGGGTTGTCCGTGTGGAACACAGCGAAATGGTCAGCGATACCTATGAGATCCCGGAAGGTTGGGAGATCCAGGTTGAGGAAGAGGATGAGGTGGAGGAGGGCGACCTGATCGCCAGCCTGGACGATGAGGAAGAACTGGAAGCCGAGAACGGTGGCCGGGTCCGGTATGAGGATGGAAATGTCATCGTATCCTATGAGGTCCACGAGGAAAAAGTGTACGAAATCCCCAGCAATGCCCTTCTGGCTGTGGAAGATGGGGACAAAGTCGAACCGGCCCAGCCGCTGACGGAAGGCTCCTTGAACACACACGATATCCTGCGCATCAGCGGGCGAAAAGAATGCCAGAAGTACATCCTTACTGAGGTTCAGCAGGTGTACCGATCCCAGGGACAGACCATTCACGACAAACACTTCGAGATCGTGATCCGGAAGATGATGTCCCGGGTCAACATTACTGCTTCCGGGGATTCGGAGTTTTTACCCCGCGATCTGGTGAACCGGGTCGAAGTCATGAAAACAAACGAAGAATTGCTGCGGGAAGGGAAACAACCGGCTCAATATCAGGACGTGCTGCTGGGGATCACAAAGGCAGCTCTGAATACCGACTCCTTCCTCTCCGCGGCGTCCTTCCAGCACACGATCAAGATCTTGACCCGGGCCGCTGTCAACCGGGCAGAAGATCCGCTGTATGGCCTGAAAGAAAATGTCATCATCGGAAAATTGATTCCGGCTGGAACCGCCTTTGAAAAGGGTCCCTTCGCTCCGGAAGAGGAGAGCGAAGAAGAAGAAACGGAAAGGCCGGCGGTCGCCCCGGAACCGGGCTTGGACCCGGAGATGAGTGGCGACGGTCGTGAGGCTGAACCTGAATCTGAGGAAGTAGATGTGGAAGAACCCGTGGCAGAATAGATTGCACCCCACAAACTCAACCCCAGCGGCGAGACCGCTGGGGTTTTTTTATTTATGGTCTAACCTGAAGAGGACCCTTTCAGGGAGGGCTGAGCGGTGGGGGAATCGTGTTATAATGCTCATCGATTGTTATCCTCTTTATGTATATATTCCTAACGATTAACGGACGTCGGTTTGTGGGGGAAACCTCTTCAGATGCGTGTGCTGTGTTGTGTTCCAGATGGAGGTAATCATGGAAGTTGGTATGGTGCGTGAGATTGACATCGATGATGAGATGCAGCAATCCTACCTGGATTACGCCATGAGCGTAATTGTTTCCCGGGCCCTGCCGGATGCCCGGGATGGGTTGAAACCGGTTCATCGCCGTATTTTATACGCCATGCATGATATGGGGTTGGATCCGGACACAGCTTATAAAAAATCAGCCCGTATTGTCGGGGAAGTATTGGGTAAATACCATCCACATGGCGACATGGCTGTCTATGATTCCATGGCACGCATGGCACAGAACTTCTCGATGCGCTACCCGCTTGTCGATGGCCAGGGGAACTTTGGCAGCATTGATGGGGATTCACCGGCTGCTATGCGCTATACCGAAGCCCGCATGGCTTCGCCCTCCGTTTATATGCTGGAAGATCTGGAAAAAGAAACGGTAGACTTCCGGGAAAATTTTGACGGTACCCTGGAAGAGCCCATCGTCCTCCCGGCATCTTTCCCTAATTTATTGGTGAACGGTGTGACCGGTATTGCTGTGGGGATGTCCACCAGCATCCCTCCCCATAACCTGGGCGAAGTGGTCAAAGCCCTGGATTACATGCTTGAAAACTGGGGCAACCTGGATGACATCACCGTCGAGGACCTGACTGAATTCATCAAAGGTCCTGATTTTCCCACCGGAGGTGTGGTCCTGCAGGACAAAACCAGAAGCGGCTTGAAAAGCGCCTACGGTGGCGGGCGGGGGAAAATCCGCGTCCGGGCCCGGACCATCGTGGAAGAGATGTCCCGTGGACGCCACAGGATTGTGGTCACCGAACTGCCGTATATGACCAAAAAGATCACTGTGCTGGAGCGCATCGCGCAGTTGGTACGGGAGGAGAGGATTGAGGGTATCGCTGACCTGCGGGATGAATCAGACCGGCAGGGCATGCGCATTGTGATTGAGCTTACCAAGTCAGCCCGGCCGGAGCAGGTGCTGGAAACGCTTTATAAGCACACCACCATGGAGAGCACCTTCAGCGTGATTATGCTGGCATTGGTGGATGGAGAGCCCCGGCTGTTGAGTTTAAAGCAAGCCTTGAGGATTTATCTCACGCACCGCATTGAGATCGTTACCCGGCGCAGTGAATATCAACTGGACAAAGCCCAGGCCCGCGAACATATTCTGGCAGGGCTCAAGGTGGCTCTGGATGACCTGGATGAGATCATTGAGACCATCCGTAAGTCACGCTCGGCGCGGACAGCCAGAAACAACCTCATGCGTGATTTCAACCTTTCCGAGGATCAGGCCGGAGCCATTCTGGATATGCCGCTCCGGCGCCTGGCTTCCATGGAAAGGAAAAAAATCGAACAGGAGCATAAAGAGGTCAAAGCGCGCATCACATCCCTGCAGGATTTGCTGGATTCCCCCCACAAGATCCGGGAAGTGATCGCGGATTCCCTGCATCAGGTCCGGGAGCAGTATGCTGACGCGCGGCGCACACAGATCGCCCGCATCGAAGGAGGCCAGGAGGCGGCCCCCATGCGCATCCATGATCTCACTCCCTCCAAGAATGTGTGGGTCATGATCAACCGGGACGGGTTGGTATCCCGGACTCTGGAGGATGACACACCCCGACCCAGTGGATGGGATGTTCCGGACTGGCTGGTCCGGGTCAATACGCGGGATACCCTGTATATCACGACGGTGGAAGGCGAGGTGGCTGCCATCCCGGTCCATTCTATCCCGGAAGCAGAAAAACCCTCCCAGGGTGTGGAATACTCCAAACTCACCCCGCTGGAAGAAGGGAACACCCTGGGCGCCGTGTTCAGCCTGCCGCCCAAACAGAAGCGAGAGGAAGAGTGGTATGTGCTGACGGTTACAGCCCAGAGCATGGTCAAAAAGAGTGACGTAAATGATCTCCCGGGCCCTTCGGCCCAGCCCTTTACACTGGTCAAAGTCAATGAGGGAGACCGCCTGGTCTCTGTCCGCTTGAGTAACGGAGAAAAGGACGTCTTTATGGCTACCAGACAGGGGATGTCAATCCGCTTTCCCGAGGAGGATGTGCGACCCATGGGGCTGGTGGCTGCCGGTGTGAACGGAATGAAGCTGGAAGGAGACGATGAGATCATCGGCATGGAGACCCTGCCCTCCGCGGGCGAGGTCTTTCTGCTTACCTCTACCGGACGTGCCAAACGTGTCAAGGAGGATGATTTTCCCACCCAGGGACGCTATGGAAAAGGGGTGATTGCCTGGAGACTGCCGGAGGGGGATGACATGGTAGGCATGACGGCTGGCAAGGGGAATTTGCGGGTCACCATCCACCTGGATGATTATGCCCCGAAATCAGCACGCCTGGATGATGCCCCTGTCCAGACACGGAGTGCGGCCAAAGGGAAAGAAATTGTGGACGTACGGGCAGGGGACCGGGTGACCCTGTTAACGATTCCATGGGATGCGGCCCGACCTGTGACATAAAAGGAAAAAAGGGATTAGCAGTGTGCTTGGAGAGAATCTGGGACCCCGCAGGTGGGGTCCGGATCAGGGTGATCGTAATGCCAGGGGCTTTCTCGCTGAAAGCCCCCGGATTGTTTTAAGAGGGGGAGACAGAAAAATCAGAATAGTGATAGGCGATCTTGTCTTTAATGATGCCAAAGGTGTCACTGCCATTCTTGACAAACCCTTGGGAGGAATTCGCCCGCCATGTCAGATGACGGGTGTGTCCTGTCCCGGAGTATGCTGAGACCTCGAATTTGGCATCGGGCAGCAGGTCTTTGAAAAGGGAGCCATACCAGCCTTTGATGGCGTTTAATCCCTGCACAGTACGTTCGGAAGTGATGTGAACCGCGTTGTCTTGATACAGCGATATGACTTGAGCCGGGTCGTGGGTGTTGAGCGCCTCCACGTAAGATTCGGTGATATCATCCGGCGGTTCGGGTTTGTGGTCCCAGGCATAATCCCGGATCGTCCGCCAGATATCACGGGGGATCTTTTCCATGCAGTTGTGCCACTCCCAGAAGTTAACCCCGCTCAGGTTCATAGATTTTGCTTTGTCCAGGAATTCGAGCACATCGTCGGCTGTGGGGGTCCAATCCCATTCGGTGAAGGCAGCGCCTGTGGGGAATATGGGGGGTGTATAGTCCAGGCTCATGAATTCATCCACACATCTTTCCAGTTGGGCTTTCGGGTTGTGTGATTTCAGCCAGTAAACCTGGGGCATATTGATGTCACATTTCGAAAGGAATGCGTCCCATGGCAGCTGAGGGTGGTAACTGGGATAGCGGTAGGAACTTAACCCGATGGGTATGTCCTTGATCTCGCTGGTCAGGATGTCCATAAAACGTCTTGCCGCGGCGTGCTTGCCTTTGTAGTGGCCTTCTGCATCGATCACGAAACCATCCAATTTCATTTCCCGGATGCGTTCTATGGCTTTTTGGGCTTCCTGGTAGGGTTGATCCCCGTAAACATAATGCCAACCCCAGACTGCAATGCCCTTTTTCCGCAGCTGTTCCACCAGGGGAGGAACGAGGTCGATGTTGTTCTTCCAATCAAAGTTGTAGCTGTATATCCCGTTGGCAATCTTGATCAACACGTGGCTCAGGTTGGCGGATTCTGCCTTGGCGGCAATTTCCACCACATCTCCATCTTCACACTTCTCAATTCTCCAGATGTAAAACCCTTTTCCTTTTAGCATATTAAAACCCTCCATGATCAGAGGTGGGATGTCTACTGCAGTTGAATGTGATGACCTGCAGCTTATCACGGACTGTTCAGCGCCTGTTTGAGGATGCTCCGGATTTTTCCGGAGCGGGGCAGAAGGACTTGAGCGCCGCCGGAGGTCACCCAGGAACTAACAGCTTTTTTGTCGATGTAATATTGGTTGATCCTCGATGTGTCTTTCAGCTTTGTCGCTGTAGGCAGGAAGGACAAAATCGTTTTCAGCGGGATATTCATCTGCACGCTGTTCTTATAAGTGTTGTAAAACTTGGGAATTTTCCCCAGTGTGTTCAGGGCCAACGCCCGTTGAAAGACGGCCTGTACGACTTGCTGCTGGCGCCGGTTGCGGTCGAAATCGCTCGTCGTCTGGCGAGAACGCACATACCACAGGGCTTCTTTTCCGTACATGTGGCGTTTGCCCGGATACACGCAGTGATGTTGAGCCCCGTTCCATTTATTGTCGCACAGGGTGTATGGCACATTGACGTATATCCCGCCCAGATCATTGATAACCCGCTCAAACAACCATAAATTAACCAGCACATAGTAATCGGGCTGGAAGCCGAAGTTGTATTCGAAGGTGTTTTTCAACGTTTTGAATCCGCCTTTCGGAAAGGCCGTGTTGATGCGTTGATTTGTCCATCCTGGAATAAAGACATACAGGTCTCGCGGGAAAGAGGTGATGTTGACTGTGTCCAGTTTTGTGTTTACCGTGAGAAGCATGATGACATCTGTCCGGAACCCGGCACTGTTGGCATGCTGGTCTGAACCGAGAATGACGATGTTAACCTGTCCCTCGGGTTCGGCGATGGGACGGGCTCCTGCCGGATAACGGGAAGCAGGTTTGGTGGGTTTGGGGGTGGGTGTTATCGTCGGAGTGCTGGTGGGATAGGCGGTGGGAATATAGGTTTCGGTGGGGGAGGAAGGCTGGAAGGCGGTGGCAGTAGGGGTTGATCCGGGCGGCGGTGTGATGACGGCACGTTTGCTTTCTGGGGTTGCTGAGTAAATCAACCTCACGCCAAAAATGGGGAAAGCAATGATGCTTCCCAGGAGGAGTATCACGACAATCAGGATTAATAAACGGTTTTCTTTCTTCATGAATAAAGGCTCAATTTGGCCTGGTGGGGTCTATGATGAAACGCCTTCGTCAACTGCCTGTGGAGGTGTGTTCCCAGCCTACAGCAGGCATTATGGCTGTCGGCCGTTTCTTCATCTGTGGTGAACAGGACCCACCTTCTCTCTGTCATTGTCTTTGAGAGAGCAAGTTTTATACCACATGTCATGCGGAAGACCTTGTGTCATTTAGTCTGCGTTGTGGCACAAATGGCAGCAGGATGGAGATGATTGTCCCCCTGTGGGGTTTGCTGTCTACCCAGATACGGCCATCGTGATCTTCAACCATATCACGCACGGAAGCCAGGTCCAGCCGTATATCCTCCTGCCCGGTCTCAAACATTTTTTTATCGTTGGCGCGGTGTTCGATGACATAAGGCAGCTCGCTTTTCACGTATCCCTGGCCCTCATCCGCAATTTGAATGTGGGCGAAGCTCTGTTCCGACCCTTCCTTGTAGACGCGCAGTTTAAGCACTACATGACCGTTGGGAGGTGTTTCCTGTGCGGCATTTGCCATCAGGATGACGAGGATGTCGTTCAGGACATCCTGGGACATATCGATGGGGATGATATGCCGGGGAAGGTCTATTTTTAGGGAGATGTCTTTGCCCTGAATTTGTTCCTTGACGGCCTTCAACGATGTGTGAAAGGAAGTTTTAAAATCAGCGGGATAGTGTGTATCCTGGCCGGTATCCACCCGGGGCTGAATGCTTTGCATGGTATCCTGCATAACCTGATTGATTTGCTCTTGGTGCCGTTTCATGCGCTGCAGCATTTGTTTTTGGATCGTGTTTAAGGTGTGGATCGACTGCTCCAGGAAAATGTCACTTTCCTGAAGGAAGGATCTCAACGGTTCTTGTACTTCCTGGGCAAAGGACGTTAAAGCACGTTGTTCAACCGTCGTGAGTGAGGGTGGTGGGGGATGTTCTTTTGGCAGGATCTCCAGTTTCTTTTCGGTTTGTGCGAGATCCTTTTTTAAGGCGGCGATCTCTTCCAGGGCAAGTTTCAGTTGGGATCGAAGTTCGTTATCACTCTCAGCAAACGCGACCTGCGACAGGCGTTCAAGCCTTTCGTGCAAGGTTTTGTTTTCCTGGCGTAAATTCAGGATAAGGTCACTTGTTGAGGCCTCAACCATGCTCTGTCCCTGCATCTGACTTTGTCTCAACTCCTCGATATCCTGCTGCAGGTTTTGGTTCTTTTTTCGTTCCGACCTATAACGTTCTTTCAGGGTTTTCAGGCTTTGTTTTATTTCTTCCAGGGAGGGTTCCTGGCCGGCTGATTCAGCGTGAAGCGCAGCGGCCATGATCTTCACCAGTTTATTAAGATATTCCTGGTCTTTTTTGATCCACTGGCGCTCAGAAAATGGGGACAGCAGAACCAGCCCTTTGGGGGGCTTTGTATCGGGAAACTTGATCGGTGTGGCCAGCAGATGACCCGATTGGCGCAGCTGCAGGGCATGGGAGAGGTTGATTAAATCCCGCGATGTGGTGCTGGCTGGAAGATGGAGGGTTTGCTCCCTTCTGATGAAGGTCGATAAGAGCGGAACTCGTGTACTTTCGACCGTAAATCCCGGGATATACTCTTGCCTGATGAGGTCGAATCCGCTCAACACATCCACGTTCTGTTGGGGATCAGGAGCTTCGACCAGCAAACAAATGTCAGCCACAATGGCCAGGGAGGTCAATTTGACGATGCTCTGATAAAGCTCTTGTGTGCCTGCCCGGGGAGAAAAATCGATAATCGATTTCAAGACGGAGAGGTCGATGGTCGATCGCCTCCTTCCTGTATCCTGTGCTGAGGGCTGGCTGATCTGGGTGGTACGGGAGGGAGTGCCTGTGAACCGGAAGGGCAGAGTCATCAGGAGGGGGTAGCCAATGAGATGGGCCAGGCGAATATGTCCGGAAAACCCTGCACTCCAGCCGGGTTCCAGAAAATGGAGCAGGTATCCCGCTCCCAGTATGGCACCCATCACCCATCCATATTCGCGTCCGTTGGGTTTGCGCTGCAGCAGCAGAAAACATCCGACAAGGATCAATATCAATCCAAAAGAAGACCAGGCCAGTTGAATCCAGGTAAATTCAACCAAAAATGAAATGGCGTGGACCGCTGTGCTTAATGCGTGCATCAAGAGGATTGAAAACGTGATCAGGCTGAGACCTGCCACAATCCAATCCGCAATTTTATGTGGTTCCGGGAAGGCCCACATCCAGAAGATAAAGATCAATCCCAGGGTGTCTACAGCCCGATTTAACACGTGCAGAACAATCGGGATTCGGGATCCCTCGAAGCCTACAATACCGCAACCCAGCAGGACGATAAGGCGGATGATGAGTAAGAATCCCAGGCCAATAATCATCCGGTACCCCTGGGGGTATTTTTTGCGCTGCCAGTTTTTTAAAGCGCTGTACAGGGCTCCAGCAATGGAGAACCCCAGCGCGATATGAAAGGCGACATTGCCGGCCGGGGTATAAAAGAATGTGGAGATGTTCTCAAAGAAGTTCATAATAATTCCCTGGTGGGGATTATAGCATCGTTTAGATCGTCTGGCAGGACGGAAGAGGGTTCTAAATGGCGTGACAGGCTGTCCGGTCCCCATTTTTGGGGGTACGGTTGACAAAAAACGAATTCAAGGTAAAATACCGCCTGCAGGATGCTTGATAAAGCCGAAGTGGCGGAACAGGCAGACGCGCTACGTTCAGGGCGTAGTGGGCTTTACGCCCATGTGGGTTCGACTCCCACCTTCGGCACTTTTCTATTTTTCCCCTTAATGTAATCTTGGACTGAAACTTGCTCGGCTGCAGTATGCCTGGGCTGTGATTTGCGACTTGTTCTAACCTGCGGTATGATCTGACTATGGAGAAAAGCAAAGGGAAAACGATATTGTTGGTTGCCTTTTTATTAGGCCTCATCATTTGGATGATGGTCTTCAGCGACCGGATCGCCAATTTGCGCCGCCTGACGGCAGAATATGAAGAAGCCCAGCGTACAATCGGGGCTCTGACAGCGACCACAAAATACCTTGCTACCCAGGTCGTGAACGCTGAATCAGATGACGCGGTAGAAGCGTGGGCTTACGAAGATCGGAAGTGGATCCGGGATGGGGATCACCGCCTGGTAATCATCCCCGTGGAAGGCACACCGGTCACGGTCACGCCTGTCCCCACTCAGCCCCCGGAAGAAGAAAACACCTTTCGTTTATGGTGGAAACTGTTTTTTGATACCCAACCTTGACGGTCAAAATCCGGCATGCTATAATCTTCCCGCTGGAAAAACGACGCGGGGTAGAGCAGTGGCAGCTCGTCGGGCTCATAACCCGGAGGTCCCAGGTTCGAATCCTGGCCCCGCTACTACACATTGTGGATAGAGACCCTTTTTGAGAACGGCCTGGCCGTTCTCATTACATTTAACCCTTGTCAATATGCAGAGACCCGGTCTGAAAAGCCCGGAAGGCGGGGTGCAGGTGAGTGATGGCCATGCTTACCGATCCGGTCCTGCCTATTGTTAGAAGCTTATTAACAGGTGGGATTGATATATTCAAGGCTCAGGCGGATTGGTATAATGTGTCATGCTCAAAAGCTGTGAGTTGTAAGAGTTTGGTGCGCGCAGCGAATGGCAGGGGGGGAAGTCGTAGTCTAATGAAATTGTGGAGGCATGCTCGTGGATCCATCTTCAAATAACCGATCATCGATTATCTACATCCTGCTCTTTGCAGCGATAGTCATCCTTGTCTTTTACAATTTTCGCCAGCAGGCAGTGTCGGAACAAGAGGTGACGATTGGCGAAGTAGCAGCGATGATCAGAGCCGGTGAACTATCCCGGGTTGTGGTGGATGAAAATAACTTGAAATTGATTTATCCGGACGGTACCGAAGCCAAATCACAAAAAGAACCCGACGCTACCTTTGTGGCCCAGCTGAAAGAGTTGGGTGTTTCCACAGGGGATCTCAACCCTGATAATGTAAAAGTTGAAATCAAACCGCCCAGTCCCTGGTTTGGCATTATCAACGTACTGGGCTATATTTTGCCTTTTATCATGGTTGCAGGGTTGTTTTGGTTTGTTTTCCGCCAGGCAAGAGGCGGTGGGAATGCGGCCATGAACTTTGGTCAGTCCAAGGCCCGCAAGTTTACGGGGGACAACCCGACTGTCACCTATGACGATGTGGCAGGCGTACCAGAAGCAAAGGAAGAACTTTTCGAGGTGGTGGAGTTTCTCAAAGAACCCGAGAAGTTTATTTCACTGGGAGCCCGGATCCCGAAAGGGGTTTTGTTAATGGGCGCTCCTGGAACGGGGAAAACCCTGCTTGCCAAAGCTGTCTCCGGCGAGGCGGGGGTTCCCTTTTATTCCATCTCCGGGTCGGAATTTGTGGAAATGTTTGTCGGTGTCGGCGCCAGCCGGGTGCGGGACCTGTTTGAGAAAGCCAAAAGAGATTCTCCCTGCATTGTCTTTGTGGATGAGATCGATGCTGTGGGGCGCCAACGGGGCGCGGGTTTAGGAGGCAGTCATGATGAGCGGGAGCAAACCCTGAACCAGATCCTGGTGGAGATGGACGGGTTTGATACCGATACTAATGTGATTATTATCGCGGCCACCAACCGGCCCGATGTGCTCGATCCGGCCTTGCTGCGGCCCGGCCGTTTTGACAGGCGGGTCATCCTGGATCGCCCCGATATCCGGGGCCGGGAGGCCATCCTGAAGGTGCACGCCCGCGGCAAACCACTTCATCCTGATGTAGACCTTCGGACCCTGGCTCAGGCCACACCGGGCTTTGTGGGCGCTGACCTGGAAAACATGATCAATGAAGCGGCCATTTTGGCGGCCCGCAATGAAAAGGATGTCATTGAACAAGAGGACTGTGAAGAAGCCATTGAGCGGGTCATCGCCGGTCCGGAACGCAAAAGCCGCTTGATCAGTGAGGCTGAAAAACGCATCATTGCCTACCATGAGGCGGGACATGCCATAACCGCACGATCCTTACCGGAAGCTGATCATGTCCACAAAGTGTCCATCATCGCCCGTGGGCAGGCTGGCGGATATACGTTGATCCTCCCTGAACGGGATCATACCCTGGTTTCACGCAATAAGATCATGGCGGATATGGTCAGCCTTCTGGGGGGAAGGGCGGCGGAAGAAATAGTTTTCAGTGATATCACCTCCGGGGCGTCGAATGACCTGGAGCGTGTGACAAAACAAGCCCGCAAGATGGTCACACGCCTGGGCATGAGTGAAGAACTGGGCCCAATGGTGTACGGACAACAGGAAGAAATGGTGTTCCTGGGCAGGGAGTTGTCGGAGCAGCGAGATTACTCGGAGTCCGTGGCTGAGCAGATCGACTCTGAAGTGAAGCGCATTGTTACCCGAGCATACCAGCAGGCCAAAGAGATATTGAAAAAATACCGGGATGAGCTGGACGCTCTGGCAGAGAAACTGCTGGACCAGGAAACAGTGACCGACGATGAGCTGGATGAGATCTTCCCGGTTCCCCATGAGAAAAATGCGGGCATGCCGGTCATGAATCAAATCTGATCCATCCCGGATGAAGATCACATGGGACGGGATCCCCCGTCCCATTTTCCTTTAACCAGGCAAAGGGCGAACAGTATGGATCAAAAACGGTGGGAGAAAGAATTAGCAGGGATAGAGCTGGGCCCCCGGCATTATTACCAGCAGGTAGGGTCAACAAACGACATTGCGGAGCAAAAAATTAACCGCGGGACCCCGGACCTGACAGTCATTGTGGCTGACGAACAGGAAGCGGGGCGCGGCCGTCGGGGCAGGAAGTGGCACACCCCCCCTGATACCGCCCTGGCATTCAGCGTGGTTTTTCTGCCTCAGACAGGGATCCTCCATGAGGGGAACCTTTCCCGCTTGACAGGTATCGGTGCCCTTGCAGTGGCACAGGCGCTTCGGGGTTCTTTTTCCATCCAGGCCCACATCAAGTGGCCCAATGACGTTCTGGTTGAAAACAGGAAAGCCTGCGGGGTGCTGGTTGAGTCAATCTGGAAAGGGGGGCAGCTGCAGGGGGCTATCCTGGGGGTGGGCATCAATGTCAAACCCCAGGCACTGCCTGAGCCAGATGTATTACGATTTCCTGCCATCAGTCTGGAGGAGGTGGCCGACCAGCCCCTGGCCCGGGAAAAGGTGCTGGCGGCTGTCCTGAAGGAGCTGGTGGCCTGGTATCCCCGTCTGGATGGTGACGCGTTCCTGCAGGCATGGGAAGATAGGTTATGCTGGCGGGGACAGGATGTTGTTTTATCAGTGGAAGACGAAACCAAATTTCAGGGCAGGATGCTGGGGCTGGATCCGGATGGTTCGCTGAGGATGAGGGATCCATCCGGGTCTGTGGTATCTTTCCAAATCGGAGAGATCCAGCTCCGGCTGGTTGACAGATCATGAAAATGAGCTAAACTTAGGGTCAGGAAAACGCTAGAGCAGGAGAAGGGAAACATGTCCTTCGATGAAATTCGAGACGAATTTGAAGCCGATTTTGATTTTTCTGAGGAGGAATACACTCAGGAAAGCAGCTCCTCCGGCATGTTTTTGGGGATGACCCCTGTTCAGCGCTTCGTGATCGCGTTGTTATTTTTCATGACTGTTGCTATTATCAGCGCATTTTGTCTGATTGTGACGGGCAAAGTCGCTCTGCCGTTGTAGCTGGTCCTCCCATATAAAAAACCGCCCTGGGAAAGGGCGGTTTTTTAGTTAAGGGGTCTGAGCCAGCTGCGGTATGGTTTATTCGTCGTTATTTTTCTCTTCCAGGTCTTCTTCTGAGAGCAGGGCCATGGATGCCACCATATCTCCCTGCCGCATTTGCATGATGTGTACACCTTTTGCCACCCGGCTGTATTGGGAGATGTTTTTGGCCCGGGTTCTCATCACCGTGCCCTCCCGGGAAATGATGGTTACCAGGTCCCGGTTAGCATCGACCACCCTGGCGCAGGCCACCTGACCGATTTCGTTCTGGGCCTTTTTGTCCAGGGTGAGCACACCCATGGTGGCCCGTCCCCGTGTGGGATATTCCTTCATGGGCGTTCGCTTACCGTATCCTTTTTCGCTCAATACCAGCAGGTCCCCGGCCGGATTGGCGATGTCCATGCCGATCACCTCATCCCCGGGCCGAAGCCGGATTCCGATCACACCCATTGCGGGCCTGTTCATGGGCCTGACCTCTGTTTCGGGGAATCGCAAAGCGTATCCCCTGCGGGTGATGACCACGATATCATCCTCTCCGCTGGACATGTGAACCCAATCTAACCGGTCATCTTCTTTGAGATCAATGGCGATCAGGCCCGACGGACGAACGGACTCAAATTCAGAGAGATCGACCCGTTTCACCATCCCTTTCCGCGTCATCATGGTGCAGTACCGGGCGTCTTCAAAGTCCTCGACAGGGACTATGGCGGTAATTTTTTCCGCTGGATCAATGTCAAGCACATTCACGATAGGCAGCCCGCTGCTGGTGCGGCTGGCGGCGGGGATGCGGTAGGCTTTGGATGAATACACCTTTCCCCGGTCGGAAAAATACAGAATAGAATCCAGGGTGCGGGCGGGGATGATGGCCATCACATCGTCTTCTTCGCGGGTGGCATGACCCTTGACGCCAACCCCACCCCGTTTTTGGGCCCGGAATGTGCGGGCCATGACGCGCTTGATATAACCCCGCTCGGTAATGCTGATCAGGATGGGTTTATCCGGAACCAGGTCTTCCTCGTCGATGTCCTGATCGGCGTCTGGTGCGATGTCTGTTCTGCGTTCATCACCATATTTTTCGACCAGGTCTTCCAGGTCATCCTTGATGATCGCCAGCTGTTGGTCTTTATCAGTCAGCAGGTTTTTTAGGTAGGAGATTTCCTCCAGCAGTTCTTTGTGCTCCTCTTCGATCTTCTGGCGCTCGAGGGCAGCCAGGCGGCGGAGCTGCATATCGAGAATGGCGTTCGCCTGCTCCTCCGTGAGGTCAAAGAGAGACATCAAAGACTCTCGGGCGGTGCTGACATCAGGTGCGTTGCGTATGGTTTCAATCACCTCATCCAGGTTGGCGAGGGCGATCAGCAGCCCCTCCAGAATATGGGCCCGTGCTTGCGCTTTTTCCAGGTCATGCTGGGTGCGCCGGTTGATAACATCCAGGCGGTGTTCGATGTAGATATTCAGGGCCTGTTTCAGAGACAGCAGGCGGGGTTCTTCATCGATCAGAGCCAGCATTTGGGCCCCAAAGGTTGACTGCAGGGCGGAGTATTTATAAAGCTGGAAAAGGACTTTCCGGGGCTGGGCGGTCCGTTTTAATTCAATCACAATGCGCATTCCGGTGCGATCAGATTCATCCCGTAAGTCGGAAATGGCTGTTATTTTTTCTTCTCTGACCAGGCTGGCGATGCGCTCAATGAGGGTGGTCTTTTTCAGTTGGTAGGGGATCTCGGTGATTACGATCCGGAAACGGTTGGAGTCTTCCATCTCCTCGATGTGGGCCCGGCCCCGGAGCACGATCCGACCCCGACCGGTGACATATGCCTGACGGATCCCCTCATCCCCGACAATGATCCCTCCAGTGGGAAAATCCGGTCCGGGGATAAACTGCAGCAGATCTTCGATGGTGATATTGTCAATATTGTGGTAGTTGTCAATCAGGTAGTTGATGCCCGCCGCCAGCTCATTCAGATTGTGGGGGGGGATGTTGGTGGCCATGCCCACCGCGATGCCTGCCGCTCCATTCAGGAGTAAATTTGGCAGCCGGGCGGGCAGAGTGTCCGGTTCCTGGAGCGATCCATCAAAATTGTCGTCGAAATCAACCGTGTCTTTGGATATGTCGGTCAGCATCTCTTCGGAAATGGATGCCATGCGGGCTTCTGTGTAGCGCATGGCAGCTGGCTCGTCGCCGTCGATGGAGCCAAAGTTTCCCTGGCCGTCGACCATGGTGTAGCGCATGGAAAAATCCTGGGCCATACGCACCATGGCATCATATACAGCGCTGTCTCCGTGGGGGTGATATTTTCCTAATACTTCGCCCACAATCCGGGCCGATTTCTTATAGGAACTGCTGGAATCGATGCCCATGTCGTGCATGGCGTACAGGATGCGGCGGTGGACAGGCTTCAGCCCGTCGCGGGCGTCCGGGAGGGCTCTGGCCACAATCACGCTCATGGCGTAATCCAGGTAGGATGAGCGCATTTCCTGATCGATATTGATGGACTCTACTGATCCAATATTCATAAAAGGGTCCTTCTTCTATTAGAGACAAAAAAGTGTGCTTGGCACCGGCGGCACACCTCCATTATTATACCATCTTCACCCCCTTTTTTACCCTGGGAGAACGGGTTCAGGGGTCCGGTTCACGGGGTTGTTGGAAGGGGGGTTTAAATGAAAAAACTCCCGGCTGTACCGGGAGTTTTTAGAGTCAAACGCACAGGGTAAACGTATGTTATTTGTTCATAATGTAGTCATGGATAGCTGTGGCAGCGGTTCGTCCTGCCCCCATGGCTTTGATCACGGTCGCTGAGCCGGTAACCACGTCACCGCCAGCGTAAACGCCTTCTTTGCTGGTTTCCATGGTTTCCTCATTGACCTCAAACGTGCCCCACTCACTGGTTTCGAGATCTGGGGTGGTCTCGGCGATAAACTCACGGGGCAGGGTTCCCAGGGAGACGATCACGGTATTCGCGTCAACCCGGTGCTCCGATCCCTCAATGGGAATGGGGCGGCGGCGCCCGGATTCATCCGGTTCACCGAGTTCCATGTTTATGCACTCAACTTCTTTGACGATCCCGTTTTCATCTCCGATGAAGCGCACGGGATTGGTGAGCAGGTTAAACTTTATCCCTTCCTCTTCCGCGTGATGAATCTCATCCTGGCGGGCTGGCATCTGTTCCCTGCTGCGCCGATAGATGATGCTAACCTCGGATTTCCCTTTGCTGACCCGCAAAGCAGAGCGGGCTGCGTCCATGGCCACATTCCCGGCACCAATCACGGCGACTTTTTTCCCTACTTTGACCGGTGTGGCATATTCTTCCTTGTAAGCCTTCATCAAATTGACCCTGGTCAGGAATTCGTTGGCGGAAAAGACACCGTTCAGGTTTTCGCCCGGGATGCCTAGGAAGCGGGGCAGGCCGGCCCCTGTGCCGATAAAGACAGCGTCAAACCCCTCTTCTTCCAATAGTTGGTCGATGGTGCGGGTCTTGCCAATCAGCATGTTAAGCTTAATTTCTGCCCCCATCTTTTCAATGGTTTTTATTTCTTCATGAACGATCTGTTTCGGAAGGCGGAATTCAGGGATGCCGTAAACGAGTACGCCGCCCAGCTCATGTAAGGCTTCATAAATCGTGACATGGTGTCCTTTCTGAAGCAGCTCGTAGGCCACAGTGATCCCTGCCGGACCAGATCCGATGATGGCCACTTTCTTGCCGGTATCGGGGGCTATGTCGGGGATCCCATCCAGATCGTGTTCACGCTGATAATCGGCAGCAAAGCGTTCCAGGTGGCCGATCGCCACCGGGTCGTCGACTTTGCTCATCAGGCATACTTCTTCACACTGCTCTTCCTGGGGACATACCCGGCCGCAGACAGCCGGCAGGGTGTTGGTCTGTTTTATGATGTTGGCGGCTTCTCCGAACTCCCCTTCAGCGATATGTTTGATGAAGGTGGGGATATCTACAGAAACGGGACAGCCGTCCACACAGGGGTGTTGGGTACAGTGCAGGCAGCGCTGGGCTTCTTTTTGTGCCTGTTCAGGGGTTAACCCTAATGGGACTTCATCGAAATCCTGGATGCGTTCCTCCGCGGGGCGAACGGGCATCGATTGGCGCGGGGGTCGCTCCTTTTTCTTGCGTCGTTTCCGGGTTTGGGACCGGTCGCGGCTTTTATTTGCCATTAAACTTTCTCCTCTTCCATCATGTCCGCTTCTTCCATGAGTCGGCATTCTTCATCGTGATAATACTGGTGTCGGCTAATTTGCTCATCGAAATCCACCAGGTGGGCATCGAATTCCGGTCCATCCACGCAGGCAAATTTCATCTCTTCGCCTACGGTCACGCGGCAGCCTCCGCACATCCCGGTACCGTCAATCATCAACGAGTTCAGGCTGGCAATGGTCTTGATTCCATATGGCCTGGTGACGTCAGCCACGGCTTTCATCATCATCGCGGGCCCGATGGCGACCACAAAATCATATTCCTGCCCTTCTTCGAGGCGTTCCTTGAGGATCGTTGAACCAAATCCTTCGATCCCGTAGCTGCCGTCGTCCGTGGTCACGATGAGTTCGTCACTGTGTTCTTTCAGTTCATCTTCCAGGATCACGAGCTCTTTGGTGCGGGCTCCAATAATGGTCAGCACTTCATTTCCGACTTCCTTCAAACCCTTGACAATGGGGTACAGGACAGCTGTTCCCACACCGCCGCCCACACAGACTACCCGTCCGTACTCTTCGATGTCGGTGGGCTTGCCGAGCGGACCCAGCACATCCTGGAGCCTCTCTCCCGGTTCCATGGCGCACAGCCTTTTTGTGCTGTACCCTGCTTCCTGGATGATGAGGTCTATCGTGCCCTTCTCGGGGTCGGAATCCACGATGGTCAGTGGGATGCGCTCGCTTTTTTCGTGGGCCCGAACCACGACAAATTGTCCTGGTTTTCGAGAGTCAGCAACGGCAGGAGCCTGCACGGAAAAGTGGGTGATCTGTGGGGCAAGCTTTTCTTTGCTGATGATCTTGTACATAACAGTCCATCTCCTCCGGGTGAATTCATCCTGGTAAAATGAATGAGGCTGCAGGGCCCTTGCCCATGCCGGGATCGTTCCCCGCATACAAAAGCCTGTTTGTTTTATGACCTTGTGTGATATATTACAAGTATATCATGGGCAGAAATTGGATGTAAATGTCTGTAATGAGAAGAATTACAGGAATGTGTAGGAAGAAAATAACATAATAAGAGGGCGTCAGACATGATGGATACAAATATCACGCAGGATACAATCATATTAATCAACGGTGAAGGGATGGGGCGCGCCGATCCGCCGTTGCAGCATCAACTCTTGAAAACCTATTTGCAGCTTGTGGGGGAAATTGAGCCCCTGCCAGCGGCGTTATGTTTCTACGCTGACGGGGTGAAGATGGCTCTGGATGGTTCACCGGTGTTGGATGAGCTGCGTGCGCTGGAGGAACGGGGGGTGTATATCATCCTGTGTGGGACCTGCCTGAGTTACTTTGATGTGGTGGATGATGTGGCCGTGGGTGTGCAGGGGGGAATGACGGACATCATTGAGGCTCAATGGCAGGCAACTAAAGTCATCACGCTGTAAGGCATGCATGTTTTGATCAGGGTTGTTTTTCCTGATGCCGGTGGGCCGCGGCGCTTTGAAATTGGCAGAAAAGCTGAGCGATTGGGGGCTGTTGACCCATGATTGGATCCGTATCATTCCTATTCTCTTCGGCCGGATTCGGGCCGCAAAAATCCCTCCCTTGACTTTTTAGCAGGGGGGTTATATACTTACTTACCAACCGTTCAGTAAGCTGGTCATTGGTTGACAAATGGCCGACCGGAACGGTATTTGGCCTGACAGCCCGGCAGGTGCTGGCTGTCGGGAGACGAATAGCTGGATACCGGGATGGGCAATCCTATTCCAGTTATGTGGCATAGGAAGAAGGCAGCACACGATGAATATCAGGGACTTTATCCTCAGCATTGAACGAAAAACGTGGTATATCGTGGGGGGAATCGCTCTCGCCATCCTGCTTCTGGGGGGGATATTTTTCTTAAGGCAGCGAAGTCAGCAACAGGCGCAAGCCCGGTATGAAACAGTGCGGATCGAGAAAGGTAATCTGGTTTCCATCATCGGAGCCACGGGATCCGTCCGGGCCCGCCAGCACGCTGTGCTGATGTGGAAAACGTCCGGCACCGTGGAAAGCGTTACGACCTCCCTGGGAGAAAACGTGGTGGAAGACCAGGAATTGGCCGTACTGGAACAGAAGTCCCTGCCCCAGAATATCATCTCCTCCCAGGCTGAACTGGTCAATGCCGAGCAGGCGCTGGAAGACGCCCGGGATTCCGGACTGCAGTATGCCAAAGCCCTGCAGTCTGTGGAAGAGGCAGAACAGGCCCTGGAGGATGCCCGGGACCCTTTCTTGATCCAGGGCCAGGCTGAAAAAGAGGTAGCGGATGCCCGGAAGGCGCTGGATGATGCGGAGCGCCAGCTGTATTATGCGGAAAACCCGGCTGACCTGAACACCATCAACAAAGCCCAGGCAGAATTAATCCTGGCCGAAGATGTGCTGGAAGATGCCCAGGAAGCTTTTGACCAGGTCAAAAACAAACCCAAAGACAACACCCAGCGCGCTCTGGCCCAGAAGGAACTCTCTGAGGCCCAGCGCGCCTATAACCAGGCGGTGTGGAACCTGCAGTCACTGCAAGGGACCAGCAATGAGATTGATCAGGCTGTGGCCCGGGCTAATGTGATCATGGCCGAAGCCCGGCTGCAGGAAGCGGAAGAGGAATGGGAACGGGTCAAGGATGGGCTCAGCCCGGGGACGATCGCTTTGCGTGAAGCACAGTATGCTGAGGCCCAGCGGGAGTTGCAGGATCTGCAGGAAGGGGGAGGAACGGACCCCGATGCCATTGCCGTTGCGGAAGCCCGTGTGGCCGCTGCACAGTCCGCCCTGGAACTGGCCAGGATCAAAGCTCCCTTTGACGGCAGGATTACCCAGGTCAACGTGCTGGAAGGGGATGTGGTTAACCAGGGAATGGCTGCTTTCCGGATCGATGATCTGTCGCGTATGTTTGCGGATATCCAGGTTTCCGAGGTGGATATTAATAAAGTCAAGGTGGGCCAGGCTGTGACGCTGACCTTTGATGCCATTCTGGCCCGGGAGTACCACGGCACGATCGTCAAGGTGGCCCAGGCGGGGGATACCGTACAGGGGGTGGTGAATTTTCAAGTCACTGTGGCTTTATCGGATGCAGACGAACAGGTCCTGCCGGGCATGACGACCGCGGCCAATATTGTCGTCAGCGAGCTGGAGAATGTCTTGCTGGTTCCGAATCGGGCTGTGCGAGTCAGGGAAGGCCGGCGCGTGGTATATGTCCTGCGTGGAAGCCAACCTGAACCTGTAAATATTGAACTGGGTGCCTCTTCGGAAACCATGAGCGAAGTCATCTCCGGGGATATCAAAGTGGGGGATCAAATCCTGCTCAATCCACCTCTGGATTTTGAATCCGGGGGTGGTCCACCACCTTTCGTGCAGGAGAATTAGCCGTGGCAGACCGGGATGAGATCGTTGTCGATGCCCGCGACATCACCAAGGTCTATACCATGGGACAGGTCAAGGTGCACGCCTTACGCGGGTTATCGGTAAAGATCAGGCGGGGCGAAATTGTGGGGATCATGGGCCCCTCCGGTTCCGGGAAATCCACCCTGATGAATATCATGGGTTGTCTGGACCGGCCCACATCGGGAGAATATTACCTGGACGGCGAGAGTGTGGGCGAGATGACAGACAACCAGCTGGCGGATATCCGGAACAGGAAAGTGGGATTTGTGTTCCAGACTTTTAATTTACTTCCCAGAGCGTCCGCGCTGGCCAATGTTATTTTGCCTCTGCGGTATTCGGATAAGGCCGGGGACCACCAGGCTTTGGCTCAGGAAGCACTGGAAAATGTCGGCCTGGGCGACAGGATGGACCATCGGCCCAATGAACTCTCGGGCGGTCAGCAGCAGCGTGTGGCAATTGCCCGGGCATTGGTAAATGACCCCGCAATCATTATGGCTGATGAACCCACTGGCAACCTGGACACAAAAACCGGTGAGGAGGTCATGGAGTTGCTGCTGTCCTTGAATGAAGAACTGGGCACAACGTTAATCGTTGTGTCCCACGATCCGGAAATTGTGCATTTGACGGAACGCATTATCCATATTCGTGATGGAAAAGTGGAAGACCGGGAAGAAGGATGAGTGTCTGGCAGGCATTTTTAGAAGCACTGGAAAGCCTTCTGGCGAATAAATTACGTTCGGCGTTGACCATCCTGGGCATCGTGATCGGGGTGGCAGCGGTGATTGCCATGCTGGCCGTGGGGGCTGGAGCTGAAAGCGCCATCACAGGTGAAATTCAGGGGGTAGGGACAAATCTCCTGTTTGTCATTCAGGGAGGAGATGAGGATGTCCGAAATCCCAAACCCCTCACCCTGGGCGATGCCGAAGCCATCAATGACCCTTTTGCGGCCCCTTCTGTGGCGGGTGTGAGTTCTGCCCTGCGGGGCACAGCGGAAGTGACAAAGGGGGGCGAAACGGCAATCACCACGGTGATGGGTGTATCTGCTAATTACAATAAAATTCGCAATACCCACGTGCAGGATGGTGAATTCATTTCTGAAAACCATATGCTGGCACGCTCCTCAGTCGTTGTGCTTGGCACCGAGGTAGCCCAGGATCTTTTTGGAAGAACCACAGGGTTGATTGATGAAACGGTGCGTATTGACGGCCAGAACTTCCGTGTGATTGGCGTACTGGAAGAAAAGGGGGGATCGGCGTTTTCCAATCAGGATGACCAGATTCTGGTTCCCCTCACCACGGCTCAAATCCGTCTCCTGCGACGCTTGAACCGTGATCAGGTGGATGTTTTGTTTGTACAAACGCGGAACGCAGAAGTTATTCCTCAGGCCCGACAGGAAATATCCCAGATCCTGCGCAAGCGCCACCGCACCGGATTGGGTGAGGATGATTTCACCATCATCAGCCAGCAGGATATGATTAATGTCGCTTCTTCCATCACCAGTGTGCTGACCATCTTTTTGGGAGGGATAGCGGCCATTTCCTTGCTGGTGGGCGGAATCGGGATCATGAATATCATGCTGGTATCCGTTATTGAACGCACGCGGGAAATCGGGCTCCGCAAGGCATTGGGGGCCAGGAAAGAGGATATTCTGATCCAGTTCCTGGCGGAGTCCCTCCTCCTCAGCCTGGTGGGAGGCGTGATCGGGATTGGCTTTGGGTGGTTCATTTCCAGCATTGTGGGCCGGATTGCTGCGGCCAATGATGTCTCGATTAACCCCAATATCAGCCTGCAGTCCATCCTGCTGGCCACCCTGTTTTCCATTGCTGTGGGACTGTTTTTTGGCATTTATCCTGCAAACCGGGCTGCCAACCTGCAACCCGTTGAAGCCCTACGGTACGAATAAATCCCGATCTCCAGGAGGTTAACATTGGATCCCTTTCCTCGCCGCATATACCCCCGACCTGGTTTGTTTATAAAGGACCTGCTGGCCCTGATTAGGCACCGCAAAGCGACCAAACTGGCAAAAGGGGAAAAAACCATTTCCCCGGCGTTCCGGGAACGATTAATGATGGTGGTGACGGATGTTAATGATTGCCGATACTGCCGCATGTTTCATCAAACGCTGGCGGAAAAAACTGGGGTGCCAGAGCGAGAACTGGATGTCATCAACCGGGGGTTGATCCCGGCCGATGCCCCTCCCCGCGAGCTGCCGGCCCTGCGCTATGCCCGGGCCTGGGCGGAAACAGATACCATGCCTGGTCAAGACCGGTTCCAGGCTTTTGTGGACCATTATTCTCCGGCTGAAGTGGAAGCCATCCATGGTATCCTGTATATGATCCGTGTTGGTAACCTGGTAGGGAACACCTTCGATTTTATGTTGTATCACCTTTCGCGCGGCCGGTGGGGAAATACTCGCCGGACGTGAAAAGTTCTCAGCCCTACCCCAGAACATGAGGAGAGAGCTTGATGACGGAACACGCCTTTCTGGTCGTCTTCATAACTACACCGGATGAACAGGTAGCGGAACACCTGTCGCACATCCTGGTTGACACCAAAACTGCCGCCTGTGTGAATGTCATTCCCCGTGTGAACTCATTTTTCCATTGGCAAGGGGCAATCTCTGAGGAAAAGGAGTGCCTGCTGATTGTCAAAACCCGTTCTTCTTATTTCGAAGATAAACTGGTCCCTCTCATCAGGGAACATCATCCATACGATGTGCCGGAAATCATTGCCCTGCCCATCGTCAGGGGCTCAAAGGACTATCTGGAATGGATGCAAAAAGAAACCGGGACTACGAACACTTCGTAAATATGCCAGGGGGAAAATGATCCCAGGAAGAGCGGTTCGGCAAAATCCATCCCCGGCGTTCATTCTGGAAACTCGTGGTAAACTATGTGAGGAAAAATTCAAGTTTGGAGATATTCGCCTGCTCCCGGGGGTTTTCCCTCTGAAAGGATCAATATCCAGGGGTGAGGGCGTTCAGGGTTGTGTCTGGCACATGAAGATAGACGTTAATAAGGAGTCAGTATGCAGGAATCTTTGCAGCAGTTGAAAAAAATTCTGGCAGAAGTTTCAGATTTGCAGAATGCATCGCGCCTTCTGGGATGGGATCAACAGACCTATATGCCCCCGGGCGGTGCGGAAGCACGTGGAAACCAGCTGGGGACCTTGCAAAGCATTGCCCACAAAAAATTTGCCTCCGATCGGGTGGGCCAACTGTTAGAAGACCTGGACTCCTATCACGAAGAGCTGGACCCCGATTCAGACGAGGCCCGGTTAATCCAGGTTACCAGGCGTGAATACGAAAAGCGCACCAAGGTGCCTGCGGATTTCGTGGCAGAATTTTCGCGGGTGACCACGCGCGCACATGGCGCCTGGGAAAAAGCCCGCGAGGATGACGATTTCTCTCACTTCCAACCGCACCTGGAGCGAATTGTCGATATGCGCCGGCAATATGCGGATTTCTTTGCCCCGTACGATCATGTCTATGATCCGCTCCTGGATGATTACGAACCGGGCATGAAAACGGAAACAGTCCAGGAGATCTTCTCTGAGCTGCGCCCGCTGCAGGTGGAGCTCATCCAGGCTGTTGGAGAACAACGACAGGTCGAAGACGACTTTCTCCATCAACCCTTCGATGAAAAGAAACAATGGGATTTTGGCGTACAGGTTGTCACAGATTTTGGGTACGACTGGAACCGGGGCCGACAGGACAAAGCCACTCATCCTTTCACAACCCACTTCGGTGTGGGTGATGTGAGAATCACGACGCGCATTGATCCCAATTTCTTGAACTCAGGATTGTTCAGCACCCTGCACGAGGCCGGTCACGCTATATATGAACAGGGCGTGGCACAGGAACTGGAGCGCTCACCGCTGGGTGAAGGGGCATCCCTGGCTGTTCATGAATCTCAGTCTCGCATGTATGAAAATTTGATCGGCCGCTCCTATCCCTTCTGGAGCCACTATTATCCCCGTCTGAAAGAAGTTTTCCCTTCTCAATTGGGAAATGTGGATCTGGACGCATTTTATAAAGGGATCAATAAAGTAGAACCCTCCCTGATCCGGGTGGAGGCTGATGAAGCGACCTATAATTTACATATCATGCTCCGTCTGGAGCTGGAAATCGCGCTGATGGAGAAGGAAATCGAAGTGAATATGCTTCCTGAAGCCTGGAATGCGCGGATGGAGGAATACCTGGGGATTACTCCCCCCAATGACCGGGAAGGTGTTCTGCAGGACGTGCACTGGTCCAGCGGATATATCGGTTACTTTTCGACGTATGCCCTGGGGAATCTAATCTCTGTTCAATTGTGGGATAAGATGGAAGATGATCTCCCCGGACTGGTGGATGACGTCCGGGCCGGCAAGTTTTCAGCGCTGCTTTCCTGGCTGCGGGACCAGGTCCATCGCCACGGGCATAAATTTGAGCCCCAGGAGGTGGTGGAACGGGCTACTGGTTCCCGGATTGATCCTGATCCCTACATGCGGTATCTGAAGGCAAAGTATGCTGAAATCTACGGGTTCTAATTCAGGAGATGGGGGTAGGTTAGAATCTGGTATTGAGATCATTCAATTGCGGCAGGCATAACAAGGAGAATCTGTGGGACAAATTTTATTTATTGACGATGATACGGATGCCCTGGAAACGTATAAAAAGGCGGTAGCTCTAGGCAGTCATCAAGCCATCCTGGCTTCCAATGGGGATCAAGCGTGGGAGAGGATATCCAATGAGGACATCGATTTGATTTTCGTGGATCTCAACCTGCCGGACATCTCGGGCATAGAATTGATTAGAAATTTGAAAGATGAGCCCCACACGGCGTCTATCCCTGTCGTAGTTCTTTCCGCCTTGCCCCAGAAAGGGCTGATTGAGAAGGTGTTAAATGCTGGAGCGAAAAACTTTATAAGCAAGCCGGCAGCATTGAACGAGTTATTATCGGTTATCGAAGAAAATGTCTCGTCCTGAATATGGAGGGGAAGCACGTTCCAGGGGGAAATGGATCCAAATAAGAATTGTTGGTATCTATATCCTGGTCTTCAGTCTATCATTGATAGTCAGCGGGTGTGATCTGCTCCCAGAGGAAATCATCATTCCTACTATGATACCGGAGGAAGAGATTCCGACCGCGATCGCCCGGACAGCACAGGCGCTGATTGATACCAATCCGCGCCCTCCATCGGACATGGAGACAGCGTCCGCCACCCCGCACCCCGCCGGGGTCACCTCATCCGCGAACCTGGTCGATCCATCTCCGGCCTTCGACCCTACTCCAGAACCACAAAACACCCCTACCCAACTTGTGGACACGCCCAGTCCCTCTCCAACATATGCCCTGGAGGATCTTTCCCCCACAGCGATGCCGGATTCCCTGCCCTACGGGGACATCCAGATTATCAACCCGGGACCTCTGTCAAAAGTAACGTCCCCGCTTCAATTTCATGCCTACCTGTTTCCGGGTGGGGATGATCGGGTAAGGATCGCGCTGTATGGTGAGGATGGACGTTTGTTGGTCCGCAAAGTAATCCGCTACAACTCGCCCCAGGAGAACAAAGTTCATCTCAAACGGGACCTTAACTTTGAAATCCCCGGCGTGGCTGAAACGGCTCGACTGGAAGTCAGTACGCAGGATGAGTATGGACGCCTGACAGCGCTATCCAGCACCGATGTCATCCTTCTCATGGAGGGGGATGCGGATATCAATCCCCCTTTGGACCTGTATGAAAAGCTCATCATTGAGGAACCTATCTCCAATACCCTCGTACAGGGGAGCAGTTTGATCGTCAAGGGCTATACCAGGTACGCCGACCATGGACAGCTGCTGGTCCGGATCGTTGATTTCCGGGGAGGGGTGGTGGGGTCAAAGATTATCGGGGTTTCCGATCAGGAATTGGACCTGGGTTATCATTTCTTTGCTGGAGAAGTGCCGTATCAGGTCACATCAGCCACCTGGGTCCGGGTCCAGGTGACCGCACAGGATGATGACCTTTCAGGGGTGCTGCACACCTCCAGCGTGCGCATCCTTCTCAGTCCATAGGCTTTGGAACGCGGGTCTGTGGGGAGTATGGATCCCGGGTATCCGGGGGCAGGATCTCAAGAGGACGGGGGGAGGAAGCGTTCCTGCAAGAAGCGGAGTGCGAGCCGGGCTTCTTTGATTTGCAGCAGCAGGCCGCACCCGGCGTATATTGTCAGCCCCAGCACAATCCCTCCCAGGGCAACCTTCCAGGCCTGAGCGCCTTGCAAAGCGGTGAGCCAGTACCACACAGCGCCGCCCATGACCGCGCTGGCGGCGAATCCTTTCAGGGTACCGATCCATTCTTTCACATCCAACAACCCGGGTAATCGTTTTCCCATCAGGAACAGCAGGGCGGCCATTTCTAATGTCGTGGCCAGGGAGTTGGCCAGGGCCAGGCCGCCGTGGGGCATCCATCCTATGCGCCGGAACAATGCCGCAAAGGCGATGCTCAAGAGCACGTTAAGGGTCATGGCCCCACCGCCGATGAGGACCGGCGTTTTTGTGTCGTGCAGGGCGTAAAAGGCCCGGGACAGAATTTCTACCAGGGAATGGCTCACCAGACCAACCGCGTACCACAGTAAGGCCCAGGCTACAAGCTGGGTGGAGCGGGCCGTAAATTCGCCGCCCTGATACAGCAGGGTGATGATGGGCTTGCGGAGAAGAATGAGGCCGACCGCGGCCGGCAGGGCCAGCAGGGTCACGCCCCGCAGGCTGGCTGCCAGCGAACGCCGCATATCTTGCCGCCGGTTTTCAGCCACTTGGGTAGAAAATGTGGGGAGGGCAGCCGTGGCGATGGACTGCGCGATGGCTGCCTGGGGCATGAGCATCAGGGTGAAGGCGTATGTAATGGCTACCACACTGCCCGTGGGCTGCCGGGATGCCAGGTTGATGTTGACCCAGAAATTGAGCTGCACCACAGCCACGCCGATCAGACGCGGTCCCAGGAGGCGGGCCACCTCCCGCACGGGTTGGAAGGCCAGCCCCAGGGAGGTGGAATAGCTCCCATTTAAGCGCAGGAGGGACGGGATTTGCAGCACGAGGTGTAGCGCAGCTCCGATGATTACACCCCAGGCCAATCCATAAATGCCCATGCTGGGTGCCAGAACCAGGACCCCAAATATCAACCCGATCTGGTACATCGATGGAGTGAGTGCCGGGATGAAAAAGATCTGTTGGGCATTGAGGATGCTCATCACGACCCCGCTCAAACCAAACAGCACGACGGAGGGAAGCATAATGCGGGTCAGGCGGATGGCCATGGCTTCCTGAGCTGGATGTACTGCGAACCCGGGCGCCAGGATATAGCGTACAATCTGGGGGGCAAACAGGGCTGCGACGGCGCTCAAAAGGATCAGGATCAGGAGTGATAGGTTGAGGATGGCGGATGCCAATTTCCAGGCTTTTTCTTTCCCCTCCCGGGAAAGCAGGCTGGAAAAGGTAGGGATGAACGCGGATCCTAACGCGCCGCCGGCTACGAGTACGAATAGTGTTTCTGATACCCGGTTTGCGGCGGTAAAAGCCTCCAGCGAAGGAGAAGTGCCGAAGGCCTTTGCGACCAGGATCTGGCGTGCCAGACCTGTGAGCTGGCTGATAATAAAAGCCAGTGTTACCATACCTGCGGCCCGGGCAATTTGTCTGTTGGCGGTATTAGATGGGGGGAGGGGGGTTTCGTTGCTCACGTCAAAAAATTATATCATCCTTCTTGCTCCCGCCGTGAATCCGCACTGTGAATGAGGCCTGATGATGGCCATTTGTGACCTTCTGGCGTCTGTGGGCTTTTAGGTTTTATTAACAGCTGTGTGCTATAATCGCCATGTCTAGAGGGAACCATTCTCAATCCAACCTGACCCACGTTTATCCATCAAGGTGCCTGTATGTTAAAGAAAGTCATTAAGTTCATCGGGGGGGATCCGCATAAGCAGAAGCTGGAAGAATTTGACGAGGTCGTGGATCAAATCAACGACCTGGAATCGGTGTATGAATCCTATTCTAAAGACGAGCTGCGCGAAAAGAGCGGCCATTTCCGGACCCGCCTGGCGCAGGGTGAAACGCTGGATGATATTCTCCCTGATGCCTTTGCGGTTGTGCGTGAAGCCAGTAAACGCACCATCGGTCAGCGTCACTACGACGTACAGTTGATAGGCGGGATTGCCATGCACAGAGAAATTGTGGCCGAGATGAAAACAGGTGAGGGTAAGACGCTGGCTGCCACATTGCCCCTCTATCTCAATGCCCTGGCCCTCAATCCGGAGTGGGTGGAGCGGGCTGAGCGGAAGTGGGGTGAGGATCCGGAGGCATGGACCTTCCAGCCCCTGGATGGTTTCCCGGTAGGCAGGGGTGTGCATCTGATCACCGTCAACGACTACCTGGCCCGGCGTGACGCGCGCTGGATGGGTCCTATTTATGACCTGTTGGGGTTGAGTGTGGGTGTGCTGCAGATGGCTGCCCGTACGGAACACGGCAAGAAGGCTTTTATCGTGGATCTGGAAAGGAAATCCACCCATGAGGACCGCCACCAGTTGGAGATGGTGCCCCGCCAGCAGGCCTATAAATCAGATATCGTGTACGGCACCAATAACGAGTTTGGATTTGATTACCTGCGCGACAATATGGCCATGAAGCTGGAAGAACGCGTGCAGCGCGGCCACTATTATGCCATCATCGATGAGGTCGATAACGTGCTGATCGATGAGGCCCGGACGCCGCTGATCATTTCCGGCCCCTCGCACGATGACCCGGAGTGGTACCGGCGCATGGCCCGGGTGGTGAAAAAACTTAATCCCGAGGACTATGAAATCAATATCCGGGACCGGAATATCACCCTGACCCCGATTGGAGAAACCCATGTGGAGGAAATATTAGGGCGGTCCCTGGGGAACCCCGAGCGCCCGGAAGATATCACCCCGGAGCAGGCCCGCTTGCTGGGGTATCTGGAGCAAGCGCTGCGCGCGGAATATATTTTTAAGCGCAACAAGGATTATCTTGTTCAGGGCGGCAAAGTGGTTATCATCGATGAATTTACGGGCCGCTTGATGCCCGGTCGGCGTTGGTCAGATGGTTTGCATCAGGCTGTGGAGGCCAAGGAAGGGGTCAAGGTCCAGAGTGAGAATGTGACCTACGCGACCATCACCATCCAGAATTATTTCCGCATGTATGAAAAGCTGTCCGGCATGACCGGCACAGCAGTGACGGAAGCGGAAGAGTTCAATGAGATATATAATCTGGATCCGGTGGCTATTCCGACCAACCTGGATTATATTGCCTCCTGGACGGATGCGCCCTTGGTCCGCCTTCAGGCCCGGGAAGAGGACACCGGCTTCCAGTACACTTATTATGCGGATAAAAATGATCCGGAACAAAAACCCATATACTGGAAGCGCAAGGATTATTCCGACCTCATTTACCTCACCGGGGAAGCCAAGCTGCGGGCCATCGCGGAAGAAATTCTGCGCCTGCATGTCATCGGCCGCCCTCTTCTGGTAGGAACGACCTCCGTTGAAAATTCAGAACAATTGTCCAGCCGCCTGGATGGGCCGTCGATGAGAAAACTGGCCTATGTGCTCATGATCCGGGAGGTCTGGATGCAGGAAAACAACCGCCAACCGGATGGCCGCCGCGTCCCGGCCCTTCAACCGCTCAACACCCCCTTCAATGAGATGAGCGCTTCTGACATGCGCCGTCTGGTGAAGGAGCTTGGCCTGGACCTGTCCCTGAACATCAAGGCCCCCCAGAATATCGACTTGCTGTTGGCCGTTCTGGGATTGCGGGAGGAGCACCGGGAACGGCTGGAGGATGTCTTGAAACGGGGTATCGATCACAACGTGCTCAATGCCCGGAAGCACACCGAGGAAAGCCAGATTATCGCCGGGGCGGGATCCTTTGGGGCGGTTACTATCGCCACCAGCATGGCGGGACGGGGTGTGGATATCAAGCTGGGTGGGGAGCTGGCAGAAGAAATTGTTTCCGACGTGGTCCGGGTACTGCGCAGGACGGATCATGAAGACCCGTACGATATGACGTTCAAGGAACAGGAAAAGAGATTACGTGACATGCCCAGCGATGGATACGGCGTTTATGAGTCAGAGGTTAATTATTTCTTGCAGCACATGGAAGACAAGGAGCGGGTGAAGGAACTGGGCGGCCTGCATGTGGTTGGTTCCGAACGTCACGAAGCCCGGCGTATCGATAACCAGCTGCGGGGCCGTGCAGCCCGGCAGGGAGACCCCGGGTCCTCCCGTTTCTACCTCTCCCTGGAAGACGAACTCATGCAGCGCTTCGGCGGTCAGCAGATGGAAAACCTGCTGAACCGTCTGCAGGTTGATGAATCCATGCCCATCGAGAACCCCCTGGTAGATCGCATTGTAGAACAGTCTCAGGCCCGGGTGGAAGGGGCGAATTTCGATGTCCGGAAACATCTCCTGGAATATGATGACGTTCTCAACCAGCAACGGGAAAAAATCTATGAACAGCGCGAGCGCATTTTCCGCAAGGATGACCTCAGTGAGGATGTGCGGGAAATGCTGGAAACAGAGGTCCGCCAGCGCGTGCCACAAGGGCGGGAGGGGAATGGTTCCGATTTCCACCGGGATCAGATCGGGCGATTGTTTGGATGGCTGTCTCAGACCCAGCCGACCATGACTTTTCAAGAGCAGCGCTTCCCGTCCTACACCATCAAACTGGTCATGGATCACATTGCCGACCGCTACCCAGATCTGACCAAAGACAGAGCGGATGAAACCCTGCTGCAGGTGGCGGCAGAAACACTGCAGGCAGAAGAGGAGCACATCCGGGAGTCCCTGGATCAACTGCTGGTCGATCGCCAATTCCGGTTTGAGGATCTGGTCGAGGAACGGGTGGATACCCTGGACACATTCCTGGAGGGCCTGGCCATTGAAGAGGAAGAAGGGGAAAGCCCCCGGTCGGCGAACGAGATCACAAACGAACTCAATTCCCTGCTCCGGGTGCGGATTAATCTGGATGCTTCCCACATAGAGGCTATGCAGGATGGCCAACCCTTTGAGGTGCGGGAAGAAATCCAAGAGCAGGTGGAAAAATATCTGAAGCGATTGGAGATCAAGCGGCTGATTGGCGCTGCGGAGCGCATCCTGGGTGATCCTCTTGAGCTGCAGCCGGAAGATTTTGACCAGCGAGACTGGGAGTCCATCGGCGATACCCTGCAGGAGGAGATCGGAGATATCTTTCACTCCCGCCGCGAGCACTATATCGCGGACTCAGATGATCCGGACCAGGGCCGGATCGCAAAAAGTCTACGCAGAGCCATAAATGACATTGATCATGAACAGCTGACGGAACAGGACTTGATCCAGCTGCTGGGCGTGATGCGTGAAGGCCGCAAAGCTACCTTTGACAAAAAGAGCCACCGTCGGGTGTGGGTCCGCACCACGCGCCTGAACTATATCTATTTTGCTGCCCGATTATTTCAGGAAAAACTGGACCTTGACCTCACCCAGGATGTGCTGGATCATTTGAAGGCTGCTCAGAAGATGGTGCAGTCCGCCTGGGGGAGGAGTGAACGGAAACGCCTATCGGATGTCAGCCTTTCTGACCTGGAAGAGGATGTTCAGGAAGGCCTATCTGCTGCGTTAGGGACGGATTCCTTTCAGCAGTACGCCCAGCAGGAAATTGATGGCCTCCCGCAGGATGTGACTGCTCAGGTGGAAAATGAGCTAGGCCGTTCAGCCCTGACCAGAATATACCGCGAACTGCTGCTGCGGGTGATTGGTGAGTTGTGGGTGGAATACCTGACAGAAATGGAAGCCCTGCGTGTTTCTATCGGCCTTGAAGCCTATGCCCAGCGCGACCCCCTTGTGCAGTATAAAACCCAGGGTTTTGAAATGTTCCGCCAGTTGATGGAGGACATGCGCATGAGTGTCGTGAATCGAATGTTCACCTTCCAGCCGCGCGACGTGAGCAGCGTGCAGGCAGCGTTGGACAAGGTAACCACAACCCGGGCCGGAGGATAGCGTCTTTGAACATCCCTAGTTCTCCCTTCCCAGTCTGGCCTGGACTGGGAAGTTTGCTGTTAATAGGAGCTCCCTGTGGTCGATCACTTTTTGGTGTGTCCAGAGGGTTTTTTTCATGTACAATGGTACAAAGTGCACAAGGGGAAGGATCAGGTAATCATGGACGTCAGAGAGCATTCCAGGTCGGAAGACTTTTACCGACAGCTGCCCAAGGTGGAGCTGCACCGCCACCTGGAAGGCTCACTTCGTGTACGGACCATGATGGAAATTGTCCGGGCCCATGATATCGATGTCAAAGACACCGGGATCCTACGGCCTCTGGTCCAGATGGAGCGAGAGGACGAGTACACCTTTGAGAATTTTTTAGCCAAATTTGGGACTCTTCGATTATTTTATAAATCTCCCCACATCATCCGTCGCATTACCCGGGAAGCTATACAGGATGCGGCGGAAGACCATGTCCGCTACCTGGAATTACGCTTTACACCGGTCGCACTCAGTCATGCTGAAGATTTTCCCATTGACCAGGTTGTGGAGTGGGTGATAGACAGCACGAAAGCTGCCAGTGAAAAATACGGCATCATGGTGCGCTTGATTCTAAGCATTAACCGGCATGAAAGTATGGCCCAGGCGCAGGAGGTGGCTCAGCTTGCTGTGGACCGGATGGAAGATGGGATCGTCGGTCTGGATCTGGCGGGGAATGAGTCTGATTTTGCCGCGAAACCGTTTCAATCCCTCTTTAAGGAGGTTCGAAAGGAGGGTATAAAAATTACCATTCACGCCGGGGAGTGGGGCGGTGCCGGAAATGTACGCGAAGCCATCCAGTCGCTGCATGCTGATCGCATCGGACATGGGGTTCGAATTTTAGAAGATCCCCGGGTGGTCGATCTGGCCCGGAAAAAGAGAATGCCTTTTGAGGTGTGTGTTACCAGCAATTACCATTCCGGGGTGGTGGACAGCATCCGGCAGCATCCCCTGTCAACGATGCTGGAAGAAGGGTTGAATGTGACTATTAACACCGATGACCCCAGCATCTCCCGTATCACGCTGGGACATGAATACCAGACCGTGACTGAAACGTTCGGGCTCCCGATCTGGCTGCTGCGGGAACGGGTACTGGCCGCTGTGCGGGCTTCATTTCTTTCCCCCCGGGAACGTCAGCGATTGGGTCAGGAAATCTCAACGACCTTTTCAAAGTGCATGGTGGCTGATGACGCCAGCTAGCTTTTCTGATTTTCCCAATCCTGTACAGATTCTTTGATGATGGCTTGAATTTCCGGGTCGGGAACATCTTCGATGGCGGGATATGATTTTAGTCCCACCCAGATGGTTATTTCCTTTTTGTGGTTCTCTGTAAGTTTGATGCCTTTCTCACTTAGAGGGGAATCGGAAAGCTTTTCTTGCAGAATGTCATCAATTTCGCTGATCAGGCTGAGGGGCTTGACCTCCGGTTCTTCTACCTCATCCGGAGGAACGATTCCATGGGACGGGAGTTTCTTCTCCTCCTTTTTTATGGCAGGAGGTTCTTCCTGGGACTTTTCCTCGATGGGTTTCAATAAAGCCAGGATGCTATCTGGCAGATCCTGCTTAGAGATATATTCTCCCTGGTAGCCGTACAGAATGGTTTCTTCGTTGACCTGCCAGATTTGCAGGAGGAGCTTAGACTCTCCTTCCGGACGATCATCCGGCTGGCCATCATCTTTCTGCGCAGGTGGCGGGGGTTCCTCTTCCTGGCGGTAGTTATTGAGGACTTCTCTCAAAGGGCTGTTTGTGGATAACAACAGTACACCCAGGAAAAAACCAATCCCTATAGAAAATATGACCAGCAAGATCAGAAATAGGGTTTGCATCATGTACCTCCTTGGTCTTCAGGAGCAGGTTGGCAGCTGGGGCAGAAGTGGGTCCCCCGTTGGGCGATGGTTGTTTTTTCGATCGGGGTGGCGCATCGTGAGCAGGGTTGTCCATCCCTGTTGTATACATCAAGATATTTTTGAAAATCTCCCCCTTGATAGACCCAGTCGATGCTTGTTCCTTGATTTTTAATTCCTTCTTGAAGCACCTTCCGGATGCATCGCCACAGAGTTTGAGCCTGGTTAAAAGAGAGTGAGTCCGATTTGGTTTGGGGATGTATTTTGGCTGCGTGGAGTGCTTCATCGGTGTAGATATTCCCCAGACCGGCGATGATATGCTGGTCCAGCAGGAGATATTTCATCTGCCGGTGATGGTTCTGCAGGATTTGATACAAATTCCGGGGGGTAAAGGAGTCAGCCAGAGGCTCGGGACCGAGGTGAGACAGCACAGAATCCGGATCTTCCACAAGCCAGGCTCGACCGAATTTGCGGATGTTGTTAAATGCGAAGCGGAAACCGTCTCGAAAGCAGATCACCAGCCGGTAGTGTTTACCGAGGGGCTCCTCCCGGGGTTCAACCACCATCTCCCCGCTCATGCGGGGATGAAGGATCAGCGTATCACGGGTGAAGTGGATCAGGAGATGTTTGCCGCGTCGCCCGAGGTCGGTCACCCCCTGACCGGACAAGCGGGGAGAAAATTCATCACTCGATGGGGTGACCAGCACACCTTCCCACAGGATGGTAGCTGACTCGACCTCCTTATTGAGCAGCGAAGGCACACCATTACAACCGTTTAATAAAGTGCGCCGGAAGGTTTCAACTTCGGGTAGTTCGGGCATAATAATTACTCGTCAAACATGGCGCCCACACTGCGACCTTCGTGTGCGCGGCGGATTACTTCCCCCAGCAAAGATGAAATATCCATAATTTCGACCACCATCTTGTCCTGCAGCCGTTTCAGGTCATCTTCTGGAATGGGGATGGACTCGGTCGTGATTAGATGATCAATGGGAGCCTGGCTCAGACGCTCGATAGCGGGATGGGAAAAAACGGGGTGGACGAAACAGGAATATATGGTCTTTGCACCGTGATCCTTTGCCAGTTGTGCGGCCTGGGCCATGGATCCGCCGGTATCCACCTCATCATCTACGATGATGACATCCCTCCCATGTGTCTCACCGATCAGGGTCAGGGCTTCGGGGGAGTTGCCTGAGCTCAGGCGTCGTTTTTCGATAAATGCGATAGGTAAGTTGAGCTCAGCAGCCAGATTACGTCCCTTCTTCGCAAAGCCCAGATCCACGGTGAGGACTACGGGGTCTGCCATGGTGGGAAGCAAATCATTCAGGTGGCTGCTGAGGATGTGAAAGGCGGTCAGCACATCGCCGGGGATGGAGAAAAATCCTTGAATTTGCCCGGCATGCATGTCGAGGGTCATATAGCGGTCTGCACCGGCAATTTCAATCATATCCGCCACCAGGCGTGCTGTGATCGGCACCCTTGGTTTATCTTTTTTGTCCGAACGGGTGTAAGTTAAAAAGGGGATCACAGCGGTCACCCTGCCCGCAGAGTCAAGACGCAGGGTTTGGAGCATGATTAACAATTCCATCAGGTTGCGGTGTACCGGGCGGGAAGTGGATTGAATGACGTACACATCCTGGCCCCGGACACTTTTATGGAGACGGATCCAGAGATTCTCATTGGGAAATTCAATGATGTCGCGCCCGCTGAGGGGGATGTTAAGGTAGTCGGAAATCCCTTTTGCTACGGCGGGGTTTCCTGTACCTGCGAAGAGTTTTATATCTCCATACATACCACTATTATTCGACCTTTGCTCCTCCATAGAAATCTTCCTTTGATTATTATGCGATCATCTCTGATTGTAAGGTGATTTGAAGCAGGACGTCAATGTACTATTTTGTTAATTGTATACCGGCATCGCTTCTTCCAGCCCTGGGGCCGGTATTTACCCATCAGGATCGGGACCGGATTGTGTGCCGGATGCCGGGAGCTGGTCCGGGATCAGTCTGGCAACCGCCTGCCGGGGCGAAAGTTGGCGGCTGACCAGCTTCTCCAGCACGTCTTGATATTCTTCTGATGTCATGGAAGCTTTCCATGCTGCCAGCAAGGTGTCTTTCAGCAGGGCATCCATCTCCGCTTTTAGACGCACTGTTTCTTTCACGGTCCACTGGTTGCTCTGTTGTAGGAAATTTCGGTGGGTTGCAATGTGCTGGGCCAGCTTTTCAATCCCTTTTGCCCGGGTCGCCACCGTGGTTATGATGGGTTTATCCCATGCCGGCCCTTCTTTTTCTGGGTCCCGGGTGGTGATATCGGGAAAGGGTGATTGCGGGCTGTGGTGGTGAAGGCGGTTTCGCTCATCCCGCTCCACCAGGTTCAACATGTTTCTTAGAGCGCGCACTGCGTTTTTTCCGCCCGGCCGATCGAACTTATTGACGACCAGGATATCGGCGATTTCCAGGATACCGGCTTTGATGGTTTGTACATCGTCCCCCATGCCGGGTGCTTCTAGTACTATCGTGGTATGAGCCAGATGAGCGATGTCCACCTCCGATTGTCCCGCACCGACTGTTTCCACAATGATATGCTCAAAACCAGAGGCATCGAATACTTGTACCAGCCCGGATGTGGTGCGGGCCAGACCACCCAGCGAACCGCGGGTCGCCATGGAGCGGATAAACACGCCGGGGTCCCCTGCCAGATCCCGCATGCGAATGCGGTCTCCCAGCACTGCGCCACCGCTGAAAGGGCTGGAGGGATCCACAGCAACCACGGCCACCGTGACCGGATCACCCTGGGGAGGATGGCGAAAATGATAGGCAAGCTTATTGACCAGGGTGGATTTGCCGGTTCCCGGGGCGCCGGTGATGCCAATCACATGGGCATCCCCAGTGTGGGGGAAACAGCTTTCCAATATGTGTTTACCCTCCTGGGTATTGTTTTCAATTTCCGATAATGCCCGGGTCAAAGCGAGTCGGTTTCCGCCAAGAATATCTGCGATGGAAGTCACTGGCATGCCTTGCGAATATCCGAAATGATTTTTTTCGTCGGGGTGCCGGGTCCATAAATCCCACTCACCCCCATCGCTTCCAGTTTGGTTACATCTTCTTCCGGGACGATACCGCCCAGAAAGACATTGACACCCTTTAACCCCACTGCGTCTAGTTTTTCCATGATTTTTGGTGCCAGCGTCATGTGGGCTCCGGAAAGGATCGAGAGGCCGATGACGTCAACATCTTCCTGCAGCGCGGCTTCTGCGATCATGTCCGGTGTCTGTCGCAGGCCGGTGTATATGACTTCCATGCCGGCGTCCCGCAGGGCCCGTGCCACAACTTTAGCGCCCCGGTCATGCCCATCAAGCCCGGGTTTGGCGATCAGCACTTTAATTTTATGTGGATTTTCACTCATCATGTCTCCAGGATAGTGAGTTCGCTTTGGCTCAAATTATACACCAAAGCCTGTCTGGCTATTGGGACTGAGGCTGGGATAAATTCGGGCTAGAGTTCACTTTCTTTGTCTATGTTATGATTCTAAAACATGTCGATATCAGTTTCAGACTACTACAGTCCTGGTTACAGGATGGTGAATCATGGCATCGAGGTTAATGCGAGTTTCAGGTGTACTGTTGATGGTTGTGTCAGTCTTGGGTATTCTTTTCTCGGTATCCGGGATCGGAGGGGTTCTATGGTACAGGGGCAGGGCGATTGATCAAGGGGATCACATATTGGATGTGATGATTTCCAATCTGGAGGTTGTTGAGACCAATCTAACCTCCACCCTCCGTGTATTGGACCAGGCCCAGCGGATGTTGGACAACACCCGCAGCACTGTCAAGGAATTAAGCGGGATAGTGCAGGACCTGAATCCGATGTTTGAAACCATGGCTGATGTGATTGGCAGAGATCTCCCGGATGTACTTGCGGCCACACAGTCTACCCTGGATACCACACAAGAAAGTGCCAGAACTGTGGATAATTTACTATTTGCCCTGGACTCCATATCCTTTTTGTCCGGGGTCAGCTATGATCCGGAGGTGACATTGGCGGAAAGCATTGAGGACGTTGGGGATAGCTTGGACGAATTGCCTGATTCATTTTCAACCCTTGCGGAAGGTATCCTGGTCACGGGGGATAATCTCGATGAAATTGGCATCGAAATCAGCCAGCTGGAGCTTTCCCTGTCTGATATGGATCAGGAGTTCGAAAATGCACAGTTTTCCATTCATAGCTACCAGCGAAATGTTGGGGAATTGGAGAGGGAGTTAGAACGAATCCAGGACGGCCTGCCCCGCTGGGTGAACGCCCTCAGCGCTGGCTTATCTTTTTTCTTATTTTGGATGGGTGTGATTCACCTGGGGTTGTTCTTTCAGGGCTGGGAAATGGCCCACACGGCGCGGGAATAAAATGGATGATAAAGCCCCAAGCTTTGATGAGACTGGTGAGGCCCCTGGCAATGTTGTGATGGAAAGTTATCTTTGAACATTGATGCCCAAACGGCGGCTGGCGGCATGATACGCAGCCATTAATAGGGGGGCGAAGAACACTAAGTTGAGGAGATTAATCGCTGTATAGGGAGCATATTCTCCGATCAGGGCTGATTCAAGACTGAAATCGTTAAGCCAGATGTCTGCCAGTGCGGCCAGGAATGTGCTGAGGATGATCCCCAGCGCGCCCCACAAGTTAATGGAAACAAAGTCCAGGTCACGCTGTTCCATCAGATAGCCGTTGGAGAACATGATCGTTCCCCCGATCAGCAGCGCATAGGCCCAGAAGGTGAAATCTTTGATTTCACCTGTCCAGGGTTCAGGCACGATAGGGTTGAGGAAGACCATTCCGGCGCTGGCCACAATCAGGAGGATGACCAGGGTGGAGAGGTAGCGCTGCGGGATGTTTTCTTTTTTATAAAGGGACATAAAGCCCGGGACCATGCCCGTCACGCCGCTGGCGATATTCCAGATAGGAAAGACATCCCAACCGATGGCAAAATCCGCCAGCAAGCTGCCCACAGCCCCGGTGAAGAACCCCACGCTGGGACCGAAGGCATAGCCGAACAGGATCGGGATGCACACCGCAGGATGAAGCGCGATCTTGCCAAAGGAAATTTTCAGGTGAGCGGTAAAGAGATAGGCGGTGATCATGTATAGAGCTGTACCAGCACCCATGAAGAGCACATTTTCCGGTTCCAGACGCCAGGCTTCATACCGTGAGGTGAGGATATATAACCCAAATAGAAAAATCAACCCAATGGTTGTGAGAATAAGCGGGGCCTGCTGGTATGAAATCCCTTGACCGATGACAGATTTCACGACAAGAAAAAGAAGAAAAAAGATCAACAGGATGGCTGACCATGTTAACGTCCGTTTTCTTATGATCATAACTGTTCTCCTTACAAGTCCACCCAAAGGCTCTGATGCTCCCCTTCCGGAAGGGCCTGAATGCCGGTGTAGGTTACCTGTTCCCCATCAGATTGGATGTGTATTGTGTACGTACCGTCCTGAAACACCTTGGGGCGGAAACTCCTTCCGTTGACCCGCAGCGTGTATACAATATCTCCGTCAGATTCCCGGATCACCTGGACAACTGGATCTGTTGTGTTCGGGAAGTTCAGGGTTGGCAGATATGCCTGGGCTTCCCTGCCGTAATTGTCTTCCTGGTGAATGGTGATAGGCCAGCCGGGATACTGTTTACAATTCGGGCTGTTAAGGTCACATCCCCGGGGCCAGCATTCAAAGGTGATGGTCCGTGTTCGTTTATTAAACCGGACGACCCCAAATCCTTCACCCCGTGACAGCCAGCGGTTGTACTTGATTCGCGTGGGGTTGGGGTTGGCATAGGCTTGCATGGTAATTTTATTCCCAAAGTTGTCAAGGTATTGACCGGTATAAGCTAACTCCCCAGGGGCTTCAAAATCTGTAACTTCCTGTGGGCTCCACCAGCGCCGATAGTGATTGATAATTGAGGGAACAGAGAACGAAAAGCCAGCATCACCATAGTCCTCCACCCCATGCTGCAGCAGGGTGGCCAAGTGTTGGTCCCCGTTGATCATGACCGCAAATCCTTTCCGAATTTCCCTCACAGCCCGGTCCCGGGCACTCTGGGGCCAACCGTTGGAATCCAGGTCGGCAGCCAGGTGGACACGGCTGGGACCATGAAGGTGGGCCGTGGCAGCGAAAGGCGCCTGGGATAACACGGCCTTCATGTCTTGATCCTTCCAATCCGCGGTCCACTCTTCAAGGAACATCAGCTGCCGTTCACCCAGCAGTTTCCCCTGTGGGACATCCAGCAACTTTGGATCGGGGAGGGTTGTAATGTGGTCCTGCCGTGAGAAGACCACCCCCTTTCTTTCCAGTTTTTCCTGATCCAGGATGTCGATTTGTGATTTAAACTTGCGGTCTTCCAGGATGGCAAATCCGATCCGGCCCCAGTTCAAGGAAGTGTAATAGGTCCCGATGCCCCGTTTGATGGGGTTGGGATCATACGGATCAGGGAGGTGGCTGGTCTGGGCGTTTTCGACCTGCCTGACATAGTTTGGGTCCTGATATCCACCAAAACCGATTTCTCCCCCCGCCCCCCATAGATTGGCATTACCCACATCGTGATCATCGGGGATGACAACGGTGGGCCGGTCCCGGGTGATGTCACCAAACTGGCGTCCAAACAAATGCCAGGATACAAAGTGCCCCTGATGGTCATACACCTGGTCGCCGGAGAAGAACAACATATCGGGATCGAGAGTTTCGATATTGCGGATGACATCAGGTCGCGGTCCGCGATCAGAATTACCGTTTCCGGTAAAGGCGGCGACCACGATTTCTTCTTTATCTACCGGGTTGGCCCGAATCAGTCCAGTATACGCAGCCTCCTCCCCATGCCGGACCCGGTATTCGTACGCCTGTGTGTCATCCCACTCCCTGATCTGAAAGGGGACGATGAATTCCGGTTCCTGGACCTCGGTGGCAGCTATTTGCTCCCATGTTCCATCCCGGTTGATCTCCAGGCGGACGGTGCGGTCCTGGTCAGGATCCAGGCGGTAGAGATGGGCGGTCAGATTGAGCACCTGGTCATCCACGGTATAGAGTACAAAGTTGATCTCTTCCGCGTCAGGAACCTGCGCGATCTTCCAGTTCGGTTCCAGCAGTGTGCGTCGTATAAACCCTACTCCGTAAATGAATACCAGGGCGATCACGGCGATGATGGCTAAAAAGAATAAGGCGCGGCGGGTTCTTTTCATAGCATGTGGTTGTGGTGTTGTAAGGGGAACTCTTCTCAGGTATTCTAACATCATCACACGGCGCCGGGGTGCAAATGGCCGGGAGGCTATCTTCCCCCCAGGTGCAAGGTAACCGGGCAGTGGTCTGATCCTGTAACATCTACATGGTTAATTACATCAATCACCTGGGGCATCAGGGAATCTGAGACCAGAAAGTAGTCCAGCCGCCAGCCGATATTTCTCTCCCGGGCCTCGAAGCGGTATGTCCACCAGGTGTATTCCACCCGCTCGGGATACAGTTCCCGGAAAGCATCTTTAAAGCCGTGCTCCAGAAAGAGGTCAATCCAGGCTCTTTCCTGGGGTAAAAAACCCGTGTTGTTTTCATTTTCCCTCGGGTTGCGCAGATCGATGGGCTGATGACAGGTATTGATATCCCCGCAGATGATTACATTATGTCCTCTGGCATGCAGCTCATCACAACGCTCCAGCAAAGCGGCATAGAAATCCAACTTGTAGTCCAGGCGGGAAAGGTCGCGTCTGCCGTTGGGGACATACACGTTGAAGAGGTGGAAATCCGGGTATACACTGTGTACGACCCGGCCTTCCCGGTCAAATTTACGGATCCCCAGGCCTTTGATATGATCTTCGGGGCGGGGTTGGGAGATTGTCGCCACCCCGCTGTATCCCGCTCGGTGAGCGGGGTGCCATACGGCATGCGAGCCGTGGAAGGTTTTTCGCTGCTCCTCTGTGAGCTGTTGGGGACGGGCGCGGATTTCTTGCAGGCAGAGCACATGGGGTCTTTCTTCTTCCCACCAGTCATGGGCCTGATTCCGGAAGGCAGCCCGCAGCCCGTTTACATTCCAGGTTGTAATGTTCATAGCTGTCCTGTGGAGTTTGATTTGTGTTTCATTCTATCAGCATTCCACAACCTGGGAGCCCCGGCCATAAGGTGATAGTGTGGGTTGGACCCCTGAACAATAAATCAGCAGAGGGTATCTTGTAAGATCAGCCTTTCCTGCAGCGTCAATATGACAGAAGGAAATTGGATTCTCCTCCAAGTTTTCTCCTCCTTAGAGATGGTGTGAGGGTGGTTGCATCTTCACACCATCGTCTTTTTAACAGGAGGGTTTTTAAGTAGGGAGGGATGGCCTGTTGGTAATGATAAAATAGGCATCTCGAATAAGGTGACCCTGGTGAAAAGGATTTGTTATGTCCCGTGTTCCTCTCCCTGATCCGTCCCTGTGGATGACACAACAGCAGGCGCGCCGCTTTTTCCTTGCTGCCCACCATCTGCTGCCGCCTCGTAGTTTCGAGGGAAAGAATGGGGTGCTGCAGGTCATCCGCTCCTTGCGCGCCATTCAGTTTGACCCCATCAATATCGTGGGCCGTAATCCGGATCTGGTTCTACAGTCGCGGGTGCAAAATTACCGCCCCGGGATGCTCGATGATCTGCTGTACCGGGAAAGGAAACTGCTGGATGGCTGGGATAAGATGGCTTCCATTTATCCCCGGGAAGATTGGCCGTATTTCGCCCGTCAGCGAAATAAAATGGCCCGTGAGCATGGAGATCCGGATGGGATTGCCATGCAGGTGGCCCCGGAAATACTGGAAAGGATCAGGAAGGAGGGACCGCAGTCCTCGCTGGATTTTAAGGGGTATGATAAGGCGGATTGGTCCTGGGGTCCGGCGAAGACGTCTCGCGTGGCGCTGGAAGCGCTGTATGGTATGGGTGTAATCGGCATCCACCACCGGGAGAACAGCCGGCGCTACTTTGATCTAATCGAGCATTTGCTTCCGGACCCGGTGCGGGAAGCGCCCGATCCAAACCGGGCCCTGGAAGAATATCAGGCCTGGCATATCAGGCGCCGGATCGGCAGCCTGAAGCTGGCCCAGGCACATGCTGGCGCCCACTGGAGCGGGATCATGGGTGTGAAAAGCCGTCAGCGGCGAAAAATCCTGCACAAATTGTGGGAGCGAGGTGAAATCAGGGCTGTGGGCATAACAGAAATCCCCGGCCGGGTCTTTTTCATTCAGGATCGGGATGCGCAGCTCATAGCGGGATGGGAGGGGGAGCGGGACGCGCCCCAAAAGACAGCCTTTATCGCTCCCCTCGATAATTTAATGTGGCACAGGGATCTCATCGAGTGGTTGTTTGATTTTAAGTACACCTGGGAGGTCTATAAACCGGCTGAAGACCGGGAGTATGGCTATTATGTCCTGCCGGTGATTCACGGAGATCGTTTTGTGGCCCGGGTGGAACCGGTTTTTGAACGCGACAAACGGCGTTTGATGATCCAGGGTTGGTGGTGGGAAGAGGGGATAGACAGGACCGACAGCCTGGGGGAGGGGATTGTGGACTGCCTGCGAGATTTTATGGGCTATCTCGGCGCGGAGGAGGTCGGGCTGGACCCGGCCCTGGCGGCTGGCTGGCTGGGATCCCTACTCCGGCGCATTTCCTGAAGCATGAGCCCGGCTACCAGAGGGGAAAACATCCTATCCACGGCGCTGACTGGATGCTCACCGCTCAAAAAGTTCCCGATGTTTTGTCTCCAGGTACGCAAAGGCGCTGGCATATCTCGCGTCTTGCAGGGACCACTGAAAAAGTTCGTCACAGGGGAACTCGTCGCACAGATAGCAGGAGGCCAGCTCTTTCCTGTCAACACAACAGGTTAATATGTGACAATCGGCTGACCAGTGTGTAGCTCTGGGGCCCCGGCACCCTTTACAGTATGGTCCGCCTTCCATCAGATCTTCCACGTCCTGGTGCCTGGGAATAACATTCATCTCCTTGAACCATCCCAGCAGGAGGGATGCAGCATGGGTATCAAATGGGGCCCGGTATATGGGACAATCCACACAGTTTAGGCCGCACACAGCCCTTCCATCTTCGTTCATGCTGCCCTCGCGAGTGGTATACTTGGAAAGACAAGTTAACAAAGCATTTCTAAGCTGGATGGTGTTCCTGTGGTGGACAAGGGCTGACGTGAAGTCTGCTGACACAATCCCGGACATCCGGCGTGACGAGCGGGATGACCTCTGTCCTGTTTGGTGTTCGGTCTCCTTGAGTCCCCCTGAAGCAATCCTTATAATTAAACCATAGACGATAATTCCGGGAAGTCAAATTAATGTTTCCACGACTGGGGCTGAATTGTGACCGCAGAAATTACCAAACAGTATGCTCCCCGCAATGGCGTATTGGAGGAGGAAGATGATATCCAAAGAAAAAGCAACCCAGATCATGCACGAGAATATCAGGAACGAGAATTTGCGCAAACATCATTACGGTGTTGCGGCGGCCATGGTTGCCCTGGCTGATCACCTCGGCGGAGACCGGGAATTATGGCAGATTGTGGGCTTACTGCATGATGCGGATTATGAGGAAACCCGTGATGAACCTGAACGGCACACCCTGGTGATCGCCGAGCAGTTGGAGGAAGAAGGGGTACGGGAGGATATCATCCGCGCCATCCAGGCTCACAACCATGAATTTACCGGCATCGAGCCTGAATCGACCATGGAATGGGCTCTGATTAGCTGCGACGACCTGGTGGGGCTGATCGTGGCTGTGGCTCTTGTTCACCCCACAAAATTGGCGGGAGTGTCTGTGGAGTCTGTGATGAAAAAGTTCGATTCCTCCTCCTTTGCTTCCGGTGCGGACCGGGAAAAAATCCGCAAATGTAAGGATAAGTTGGACATTCCTCTGGAGGCTTTTGTGTCCATTGTTCTCGAAGCCATGAAAGCTGAGTCGGACAGGCTGGGGTTGTAAGTCTGGTTAGATTTTACATCAGGATAGAGCAGGGGGACCATTCCCAATCCGGATTTTGCTTGAAAAGGCATTCTGCGTAGGCCTGCAAAGATCCGCTTGGCAGGCCTATATAGTTTTTAGCTTCCCGGTCACAGGCGTGGCGGAAGCCAGGTTCGGGGATACGTTGAAGCCGAAGGTCACTTCCCGGATTATGCGTCGCCGGATGGGCCTTGATCGTTTGGCCGGAAGGAGCGCTGGAGTGTCTGGGCACGGATCCCGCTGGGGCAGGGGGTTACAGCCCCTGAATCGAAAAGGATTTCAGCAGGTTCTTTTCTGTCTTGCGGTCGATATAGGCGTTGACATCCATATAAGGCTCCAACCCGGATCCGAAAATTTTGTTTTTTAACAGCTCGTCAATTTGAAACAAACCGGCGGAGTTGTTCATCAAAATATTGATCCGGATGGGTTTGTCTTCCCCCTCTTGGATTTCGATGTCATCAATGGCTGCCGCTGAAATGGAGTGAATGTTGACCTCGCCGGCTTCATAAGGAATGCGGGATCGGCCTTCGCTCATGTCCAGGGCGTCGGAAACCCGGACAATGCCCGCTTCCAGGGTCAGGGGCTGACCATCGCTGCGGTGACTGATGATGGCGTGCAGGGTCTCGGAAATGACGATGGTCCGTTCGATGACGGGTAAAAAGTCCAGTGTTTCCCGCAGCAGGGTGTTGGTCAGAAAGAGGCTGAACTCCTCATGCTGGGTGCGGTTGATAGACATCCCCAGGTCATGCAGTAGGCTGGCCAGGAGGATCACAACCTCGGCGTGATCGGTGGATAATTGGTAATCCTCGGTGACGGACATGGTCACCTTGTGTTTGATCAAGAGCCGGGCTAGCTTGAGGGCGATGTTGGCTACAATTTGAAAATGGACAGGTCCATGGTCGGTAATTCCCATCCGATCGATGGCATTGACGTTGATCACATGCCACAGCGTGGTGACCTCACGGTTGGTGTTGATGGCTTCCAGGGTGCGGGCCATTAACTGGTTCCTTTCTGTTGGCACATGGATCTGGGCGTCATATGGATTTTCTTTTTGTTGGGTCATATATCACCTGGTGGGTGAAGGAGGGGGGCACGGTCTGACAAGGTTTGGATGTTCACCTTTGGTCATGTCACGATTATCCGGCCACATGGCAACTAGATGCATTTTATCATCGCCCTGTATTAACAGGTGTTAAATTCTATCGAATTGCCGGTACAGGTAAGTTATCATAGAGGCGCAGTCCCGCTGTCGTTAACCCTTGTAAATTAATAAGTTCGTCCAAAGGAGTACCTTGTTATGAGTGAATTTCAACTGACCTATGCCACCATGTTTGACCCGCCCGAGGAGCTGCACACGTTGTATGAAAAAGCGCTCGCTGACCTTACAGAGAACCTCGGTCAGGATTACGGCATGATCATAGGTGGTGAGGAGGTGAAGGCAGCCCACCGCTTTAAAGTGAAAAACCCGGCCCGGAAAGATCAGGTTCTGGCTACCTTTCCCACGGGCACTGCGGATCATGCCGACCGGGCTGTTTCCGCAGCCCAGTCCGCTTATGAAAGTTGGCGCACGACTCCGTGGCAGGAACGCGTTGAGCTTCTTCGGAAGGCGGCGGATGTGATCGATGAGCGTGTCTTTGAATTATCGGCAGCCACCACGCTGGAAGTGGGGAAAAACCGACTGGAAGCCCTGGGTGATGTCTCGGAGGCGCCGGCCCTGATCCGCTATGCCTGTGACCAGATGGAAAAGAATGATGGCTTTATCAAGAAGATGGGAGAAGATCCCCTGGAAGGGTATCAGGCCACAAACTATTCCACGCTGCAGCCTTACGGCGTGTGGTTGGTGATCAGCCCCTTTAATTTCCCGACGGCCCTGACTGGCGGTCCGGTAGGGGCGGCCCTGGTGACCGGGAATACGGTGGTCATGAAACCGGCGGCCAAAACCTCCTGGAGCGTGCGGCTGCTGGCGGAATGCTTTGTAGAGGCAGGTCTGCCGGCCGGTGCGGTCAATTTTGTGACCGGCTCGGGCAGCGTGATGGGGGAGTCCCTGGTGGAACATCCTGGCGTGGACGGGGTGACGTTCACCGGTTCCTATGAGGTGGGGATGAGCATCCACCGCAAGTTTGCCCAGCGTGAGTATGTTCACCCCGTGGTCTTGGAGCTGGGCGGGAAAAACCCGGCCATCGTTTCCCGCCATGCTGATGTGGAGCGGGCTGTGAAAGGTATCGTGCGTTCTGCCTTCGGGCTGCAGGGGCAGAAATGCTCCGCCTGCTCCCGGGTGTATATCGAAGAGCCGCTGTACGATGAGGTGGTGGCGCGCATCGTGGAAGAGACCGAAAAACTGACCATCGGTGATCCCGGGGAACGCGACACGTACCTGGGTCCGGTTATTTCAGGGGGCCCTTATCAAGATTACATGAACTACAGTGAGGAGCTGTCCCAGGCCGGGGAGATCCTGACCGGGGGAAAGGCCCTCACAGAGGGAGAGTACAGCCAGGGATATTACTGCCAGCCCACGGTTGTCGCCAATGTGCCGTACAGTCACCGCCTGTGGAAGCATGAGATGTTTTTGCCTATTACTATGGTGGGAAAGATCGACAATCTGGACCAGGCCATGGAGATGGCCAACGATGTCCGTTATGGTCTAACGGCTGGTTTTTACGGCAGCGAAGAGGAGGCGGAGTGGTTCTTTGAGAACATTCAGGCCGGCGTCAATTATGTCAACCGGCCGCAGGGGGCCACCGCGGGGGCCTGGCCCGGCTACCAGCCCTTCGGGGGCTGGAAGGCCAGCGGATCGACCGGCGCCAACGCCGGCGGACCCCACTACCTGCAGGAATACATGCGGGAGCAGATCCACACTGTGATTGAGTAGCTACCTGCGGGCAGCAAATAGGGTAGAAGGACAGCGGGAGGTCCCGCTGTCTTTTTATTTATGAACGCCCCCTCTTTTTGGCAGGGTCGAGGGTGGACTGTTTGCCGTGTGTGTTCCCGGGCATCGTCTGTTATTTTCAGGCCTGGAAATTCACGAAATCGTTCACAAACTCTACATGACTTTCTTCTTAATTGTGTCCTGGTCGGGCCTGGGATATTGAACTCTGCGTGAAATTTGTTATAAACCTGTATAGTTGAAGGACAACTTAGTAGGTTGTTGTACAACTATTTGGGGGAAAGGACCGCGGGCATGTCACGAGTTGAAGAGATCGTATCGCGCATCAGGGGGTTGATCGAGAACGGGGAATTCCCGGAGGGTCGATTGCCTTCCGAGCCGGATCTCGCTGCAAAAATGGGGGTCAGTCGGAATACCCTGCGTCAGGCCCTGGCTGAGCTCGAAATGGAGGGCCTTTTGTTCCGGAGGCATGGAAGTGGGACCTTTGTGAACGAAAGAGTGTTGAACATTGGAACCCGGCTGGAAGAGGTCTGGGACTTTGTGGAGATGATCGAGGTCAGCGGATTTACTCCGGGTGTCAAGCATGTTAATTTATCGCTGGTGCATCCTGGAGAGGAGGTCGGCAAACAATTGAACCTCTCTCAGCGTGAGGAAGTTTTACGTACCGCAAATACTTTCCTGGCGGATGGGGTGCCGGTCATTTATTGTGTGGACTATATTCCGGCAAAGATCGTTCGCAGCGCCTATGATGATAAAGAATTGCACGGTCCGGTGTACACATTTCTCGACCAGCGCTGCCATCAGCAGGTGGACCACAATCTGACAGAGGTACAACCGGTAGTGGTTGATGAGAACTTGAGCAAGCATCTCAAATGCGAACAGGGGATTCCTGTTCATCATTTTAAAGAAACGGCTTTCAATGCCGATGAAGAACCCGTGATGTATTCCGATGAGTATTATCGGCCAGAATATTTCTCTTTCCATGTACTGCGGAAGATGACCACCCGCTAAAAATTTTCTTTACTGGTATACGACCAACTGAATGAACCTTATCGGTGGCTGATCCTGGTTCCCGGGATCGGATTACCCTCCCCCTGGGTAATCTCGAACTTTCTGGGGTAGGTTGGGACGGGATAAGCGGCACCGGCCGGGTGAGGGTAACCGGGCAGAACCAGCCCTTGACCTGGGCGATGTTCTGTTTGAGCAAGAGAACGGTGCCAGCCCGGGTCGGCACGGTTCAGTAGATTCGTTGATTCAGAAAGGATAGGTGTTGATGAGCGGCGAAATTATTGACGAAATCAGGAAGGCGATCATTGACGGAGATGAGAACAGTGCGGTTGAATCCACGCGCCAGGCCCTGAAAGCTGGAGCGAGTGCCTTTTCGATCCTGGAGGGAGGGCTGATGCCGGGCGCTGACGTTGTAGGCAAAAAATTTGAAACGGGCGAATATTTTTTGCCGCGCTTGATGATGACGGGGAGAGCCTTGAAGGCGGCCATGGATATCATTGAGCCCAGGCTGAAGGAAGAGTATGCCAGCGGTGAGGCCCAGCAAGGGGACACCGGGGTAGTGGTCCTGGCCACAGTGAAATCGGACATTCATGACATCGGGAAAAACATTGTTTCCTCGATGTTGTCCGCTTCCGGATTTGAAGTCCATGATCTGGGCGTGGACGTGCCTGTCAAGGAAATTGTCAAAAAAGCCCAGGATGTGGATGCGCAGATTATCGCCTGTTCTGCGCTGTTGACGACATCCATGCCCTTCATGCGCGATTTGATGGAATTGCTGGAGGTGATGGGTGAGCGGGATCGGTTTAAAGTCATGCTCGGGGGAGCGTCTGTACACCCGGATTTTGTGGCTGAGATTGGCGCGGATGGGACAGCGGAGCATGCCATGGGCGCCGTGAAACTGGCGAAAAACCTGATTCGCGAAATCAACACAGACAAGGAGAGAGTCCGTGATTAGAAGCTATTTTGATGTCCTGGATCGTGCCAATCATGGTCCGTATCTGTCTGAAGAAGATTGGGATCTGGAAAAGGTGGCCATGACCACCCAGAAGCTGGTTCAAGAATATGACCTGGACTGGGATCCGCAGCACATCGTCACGGATGACCCGGGGTTAGCGGACGCTATTTTCGAGGCCGGTCTGGAATTGGCGGTAGAAATTGGCGGGTACTCCCGCTCTACCGAGCGGGTCATCGAATTCGAGCGCCAGGAGTTGGAGCGGGGGTTGCGGGAGATGCCCCGGGAAATTGTGCTGGGCACCGGGAAGGATGCCCGAAAGCTCTATTCAAGAGAAATCGAGGATGAGCGCCCACCCATCGTTTGGGCTGGCAATCCCGGCGCACCTCATCCCGAGGAATTGTTCCTGCCCAGTGTGATGAGTTGGGCCCAGGAACCCATTGTAGATCTGATCACCTGCGGCAGCCTGGCAGAAGTAGATGGCCGGGAAGTGCGAACGGGAGATCCGATCGAAATTGTTGCTACCCGGCGCGAATTGCAGTATCTGCGCCAGATTCTAAAAAGGGTGGGGCGGCCGGGGATGGGCATGCTGGCAGCGCAAAGCAGTGTTTCTGAAATCGGGGATTTGGCGGTAGCGCATCCGGATTATTTGCGCCCCAGTGATGCGCATCTTGTTCCTATGCTGAACGAGCTGAAAATTGACAAGCGGAATATTGCCCGGGCTGTGAATTCCATGGAATATGGGATGCATAATGCCGGACTGTACTGCGTGCTGGTGGGAGGGTTAGGCGGGGACGCTCCTGGCTCCGCCGTAGTCAATGTGGCATCCTTTATTGTGGGTAATTTGACAAATCTGACCGATTACCAATTATTGCATCCCATTCATATGCGGCATGTGGCCACCACAACCCGCAGCGTGATGTGGGTGGAAAGCATCGTCCAGCAGGCTTTTGCCCGCAATGCTCCTTGTGTGATTGTCACGGATATTTATCCCAAAAGCGGCGCTTTAACGCGCGAATTGTTATATGAGACAGCGGCCAACGCGATTGCCATCACGGCCAGTGGAGGACATCTGGAGGGAGTGGGTTCGGCGGACGGCTTGGAGCCGAATGCCACCGGGTTGGAATGCCGGTTGATGGGCGAGGTGGGACACGCGGTGGCGCGGCAGGGACTATCGCTGAATGAGGCCAACGATCTGGTCGTTCAATTGGTTGAAAAATATGAACATATCTTTGAGGATTCTGATGGAAATCCCGGGGTGCGATTTGATCGGGCCTATGATTTACAGGCCCTGAAACCAGTCCCTGAATGGAGGAGCCTATACAAGGAGGTGAAAGAAGAATTATTTGAGATGGGATTGAACATTTTGTGACTCGCTGTGAACTCGAAAATTTTAGACGGAGGTTTGGAAAATGACTTTGTACATTTTCGTCAATATTCTCATCCTGATCGTTGCCGGGCTGATTGCCAGGGCGGTGGGGGAAAAGACCCTGGAAGGCAGTAATTTCGATTTTGATTATTCCACGCGGGATATTGTCATTTTGGCTGTGATCGCCGCCATTGCCGGTGTGGTCAATACCGGGATGGGCAATGTCTGGTATCTGGCGAATTCCTCGCTGGGACCGATGGGTGGAGCGCTGCTGCAGGGTTCCTTCATGTGGGCCTATGTGCTGGTAATGTGGCTGATCCGCAAACCCGGGGCTGCCCTGGCCTTGGGGATCATCGAAGCTGCGGTGGAGATATTGTTGGGAAACGCTTCGGGTGTAGGCACCCTGGGCTGGGGCATCAGCCAGGGTCTGGCCATTGAAGTTGTGATGGCGATTGCCCTGTATGCCAAGTTCGACCTGGTAGCGGCTCTGTGCGCAGGCGCTGCTTCCTCCCAGTTTGGCACGATCTGGACAGCGATATTCTTTGGATGGGACCCTGCCTATGCCAGTGATGTGTGGATGGCTGTTCCTGTGAATATCATCTCGGGTATCCTCTTGAGTGGTTTGGTCGGCTATCTTTTAGCTCAGGCCATTGGCCGGACGGGGTTGGTCCGGTCCGCGGCTTGAGGTGGAACCGAATCTGTTAAATCCTGACCGGGCGCGGGATATGAGCGGGCATATCCCGTGCTCAAGTTACAGCTATGAATAAAAAAGAAACTGACAAAGAACCGCTGATAACGATAGATAACGTCACGTATACGCACTGGAATCAGTCTTCACCGACACTGCACGGCGTTTCCCTGGAGATTCAAAAAGGGACGCTGAATGTCCTGGTCGGGCCCAGCGGGTCCGGGAAATCGACCCTGTGTAATTTGTTTAATGGGGTAATCCCCCATTTACACGGCGGAGATATGAGCGGGGATGTTTATGTCCGGGGCAGGAATACCAGGGAGCTGGAAGTAAAAAATCTGGCTCAGGAAGTGGGCCGGGTTTTTCAGGATCCGGAAACCATGTTTGCCATGCTGTATGTGGATGATGAAATTGCCTTTGGCCCGGAAAACCTGCGTGTAGAAACCGGACAAATCAAATCTAAAGTTGAGGAATTATTGGCATTAACAGATCTTCAGCAACGAAGCCATAACCTGGTCTGGAATTTATCCGGAGGTCAGGTCCAGAAGCTGGGATTGGCTTCCGTTCTGGCTATGGACCCGGAAATGATCGTTCTGGATGAGCCCACATCCAATTTGGATCCGGGGGCTACAGAAAGCGTCCATGATCTGTTGTTGAGGCTGCGGGATGAGGGGATGACCGTCGTGCTGGTAACGCGGGAGCTGGATGAATTTTTAGCCCAGGCGGATCAATTGATTGTTTTGAATGAGGGTCGGATCCATGCCGCAGGATCTCCCCGGGCTATACTGAAAGAACACGGACAATTTCTGATTGAATCCCTGGGCGTGTGGCTGCCTGAAACCAGTGAAATTGGAGTTGGGCTGCGGGATGTCAATGGTTTGGCGGATATGGATATTCCGATCACCGTTCAGGAAACCATTCGCCTTTTTCAGGAGCAGGAGTTGCTCGGCGCGCCTTTTGATGGCCAGCTGTACCCCCCCACCTCCCAGGATGACCGGAATAAGAAAACATTGATTTCTGGCCGGGATTTACATTTTTCTTATCCGGGCGGTGTTAAAGCCCTAAAAGGCATCTCTTTTGATATCCACGCCGGGGAATGGTTAATGATACTGGGTCGGAATGGGGCCGGAAAGAGCACATTAGCGAATTTATTGGTGGGATTGAAAAAGCCCACAGCCGGACATCTGTCTTTGTTTGGAAAAGAAGCCGGCCGCTGGGATGTACAGCGCCTGGCCAATCATATCGCGCTGGTCTTCCAGAACCCCGAGCATCAGTTTCTAACCGATAGTGTGTGGGATGAAATTGAGTACAGTTTACTGGCCCAGGGTTTTGACAACCCTGATGAAATCGACCGCAGAATTGAGATGTGGCTGGGTAAATTGGGTTTATCGGATGCCAAGGATTCCCATCCTTTTGCGCTGAGTGCGGGTTTAAAGCGCCGGCTGGGCGTGGCCACCATGCTGGTCGGCGAGCCGCAGATCTTACTGGTGGATGAGCCCACGTACGGTCAGGACAAAGAGATGACGTTTACCTTGATGTCACTCATGGAAGAAATACGTTCTCAAGGTGTGGCTGTGGTGATGATCACGCATGACATGCGTCTTGTTCAGGAATATGGGGAGCGAGTGCTGGTCATGAGCGATGGCCGGATTTTATATGACGGCCTCTCTTCCGGGTTGTTTGATAAAGATGATATCCTCGACCAGGCCAATCTCAGGCGGACCATTTTGCATAACCTGCTGCGTGAAATGGCCCGGCACGGTGCCCCGGTGCGTTCTGTGGTCAAAAAGTCATCCGATTTAGGGCGGTTACTGGAATCCCGTTTACTGGCGGAGTAAATCATGAGCAATCAAGAGCATGGATTGAATTATATTGAAAGAGATTCAATAATGCACCGCCTGTATCCGCTAACAAAGCTGGTGTGGGTTTTCGTGGTGGCAGCAGGGTTATTCTTTTACCAGACCCCTTTATCCGGGGCGATAATGTTCGGCGTGATCCTGATCATGGCTCTGGGGGTCTCTCGCGTGCCTATCCGGACGTTCCTGGGGAGCTCAAAATTGATTTTCGGGTTGGGCATTATTTTGATGTTCTTTCATTTTTTCGCTGATCCGGGTCAGACGGTGTACCGTGTAGGTCCACTGACAGTGACCGATGGGGGGCTGCACGAAGGCCCCATTTTCTTTTTCCGACTATCCGTGGTGGTTTTAGCCAGCTTTGTGTTGATCTGGACCACGGACACCCGGGACCTGATGGTTTCCTTGTCCAACGCGGGGATACCGTACCGGTACGCATTTGCTGTCTTTCTGGCGCTGCGGTTCTTGCCCCTTGTGCAGCGGGAGGTAGATGCGGTAAAAGCGGCTCACACCATACGAGGAAAAGCCAGTCGATCGGGGCTGATCCATCGCATCAAACTCTGGCAGCGTTACATGTTCACGATTCTGATCAATGGGTTGCGAAAAGCAGAAATGACGGCCACTGCCCTGGAGTGTCGCGGATTCGGGGCCTATGAAGACCGGACCTATGTAAAGCCGGTGGAGTATCGTCCCAGCAGTCTGGTGTTGATTGTGGTTTTCTTGATTCTGCAGGTGGGGTTGATCGTGCTCGAACGCAGCGGGATTCTTGTGCTGGGTGCTTGATCGCTGTGTGATGTTGTCGAGTCCACCCCTCCATTTTATCAACTGAATTTTGAGATGCTGTCATTGGACAGCAGGCGTGAACGCATCATGAAGACAATGGACCAGGGCATTTTTGTTCTGCCCCTTTTTCCACCGTGCTGCCGGCGTGGTTGATATCGTCCCTCACGGGAGCGGCGGGCAGGGGGGGAGGGAGGTCATGAAGGAGGACCGTCACCGCCGGAGGTTGGGCCTTTCCGGGCTCCCTCTTCCGCCTGAGTCTGATCCTCGGTTCCGAATTTCAACCAACCCGGTAGAATGGCCAGAAACGCGATACCTGCCGTAAATATAAAAGGTAGGCGAGGGGTGAAGCGCTCCCACAATTGGGCACCCAGCCAGGGAGCGGGCAGGGCCAGGAAACCTTTGCTGCTTTGAAACACGCCGGAAAAGATCCCCAGTTTCTTTTCCGGGACGACTTTTGATATCAAGGATTGAAAGGCGGGGCTGAGCAGCCCGGTCCCGATTCCGAAGACAATCCAGGTCACGGCAAAGCCCAGAAAGCCTTTTGAAAGTAAGAAGATGACCATGGCTGCTGCGGTGAGGATAAACCCTAAGGTGATCGGCACCCGGTCTTCGGTGCGATCAGCCAGCTGGCCGGAGAGCAAGGGGACAGCGATCATGGCTCCTGAAAAGAGGGAACCCAGCAATCCGATCTGTTCTACGGAAAGATGCCCGACCTGTTCCAGGTAGAGGGGCTCCAACTCCTGCGTCATGCGGAATGCGATGTCCCGCACCCCGTCTGTGAGGAAGATCCAGGTGATCACACCTCCTCCGGTGAGCATGACCCACATCATGTTAAGATTGCGCTTCAGGGATGTCAATGATAAATCCCCCTCTCGCTGGGAGGGATCCGGGCTCATGGTCAACGCCATCCAGATCCGGACCACAGCCGCCACAGCATAAATGCCGGCGGCGGCGACCATCATAGTCTGGAAGCTGTAGGAGCCAACCAGATAGCCTCCCAGAGGCGGCCCGACCACCCCGGTGATATGATACAGCGTGTCATACATCCCATACACCCGACCCCGGGTTTCCGGTGTGGACTGTTCAGCCAGAAAGGCCCCGAAACTGGGGTTGACCAGCGCGTAGGGGGTCATGGTCACGGCATAAGCAGCCAGCATCCACTGCCAGGTGGGGGCCAGGATCATCCCGCTCAGGCCGATGATCCCGGCGCCGGTGCTGAGGGCAATGGTGCGCAGCCTGCCGATGCTGTCGGAGATCCACCCCCCGATAATCTGCAGCACGAATAACACACTGTAGGATAGAAAAAAGAAAAAGCCCACCTGGCTCACGGTGGCGCCCAGGTCGACAAGATGAAGGGGGAGCATGAGGGGATACATGGAACCGGCGATGTTGGCCACTACCATGGCCAGGATGAACCAGCGTAATATGGGCGTCAGGATGGGATCTTCTTTGTCACTCACCTCTACCCCTCTGGGTGATCAACTGAGACATCCTCCACGAATCTGACTTCATTATACATGTCGGGCATGATTATTTCAAAAATCCGGACGAGGAAGAAATGGAGTTCTCCGAGGGCTTCCTGCAGGCAGGCCGCCCGCATCAACGCCTTGAGTACCCCCCGGATGTATTTCTTTTCCTGAGGGTACAAGGAGGATTGTTTTTGTTAAATGGGATAGCCTGGCTCAAATTTAGGGTTATTATATTCTACCTTTTCAGGTTTCGTGCAGCCTGCTTGTGGTCGGGCAGTTTGAATTTCAACCAGGTGGGAACGATGGTCAACAGCGAGGCCCCAGCGGCGATCATGAAGGGCAGCTGTGGGTTGAAGCGTTCCCATAGTTGAGCTCCAAGCCAGGGGGCGGGAAGGGAAAGCAGTCCGATGCTGCTGCGGAAAAGGCCGGTGAAAACCCCCAGATTCTTTTTAGGGATGACTTTGGAGATCAGGGATTGATAGGCCGGGCTGAGCAGGCCGACGCCCAACCCGAACAGCAGCCACACGCTGGCGAACCCCATAAAACTCTGCACCTGGAGGAAGATCATCATGGCGATAAAAATCAGCAGGAAGCCCAGGGAGATGGGAACCCGTTCTTCGGTGCGGTCAGACAGCCGCCCGGAAAGGACCGGCATAACCATCATGGCTCCGGAGAAGAAGGCGCCCAGCACCCCTATTTGTTCCAGGGATAAATTGCCAATTTGCTCCAGATACAGGGGTTGGAGTTCGTTGGTGAGCCGGAACGAGGTGTCCCGCACGCCGTCCGTGATGAAGACCCAGGTGATGACCCCGCCGCCCACCAGCATGCCCCACATGGTGGTCAGGCTGCGTTTCAGGGATGCCCATGACAGGTCATCCGCGCCGGTGTCATCCACCGGGGTCATGGTTCTCGCCATCCAGATTCGCAGGCCTGCCGCCACGGTATAAATCAGGGTGGCGATAAGCAGCATAAACCTGAATCCGTACGCTCCGGCCAGTAAGCCGCCCAGGGGAGGACCCACAATGCCTGTAATCTGGAAGATGGTATCCGTCAGCCCGTAAACCCTGCCCCGGTTCTCTTCCAGGGAGTTTTCAGCGATAAAGGCGCTGAAACTGGGTCCCACCAGGGCATAAGGGATCTGCGACAAGGAGATGGCGGCCAGCATCCACTGCCAGGATGGAGCCAGGAGCATGGCGCTTAGACCGATGATGCCGCCCACACTGCCGATGGCAATGGCCCGCAAGCGGCCGATGGAGTCCGAAATCCAGCCTCCCACGAGCTGCAGGATGAGGGTGACCAGGGAAGTGATGGTGAAGACCAGCCCGACCTGCCCCACGCTGGCTCCCAGATTGGTGAGATAAATGGGCAGCAGCATAGTGTACATCGCCCCCCCGATGTTGGCCAGCACCATGGCCAACATGAACCAGCGCAGAATAGGGGGCAGCAGGGGTGGAGATTTTTCAGCTTGCATAGGTAAACCTTTGTCCGTTTGCAGCACTACTGTCTATCAAACGCAGGCCATTATATCGGCCTGACCAGATGGTGTCAAGGGAATTATTAATAAATAAAAACAACAGGTGTAATATATTAATATAAATACAACTAAATTTCATCTATTGTGAAAACAGTATCGTAAATACTTATCCTGTGTTGAGATTTTCTGATCAGAGCCGGGTAGGGGAGGTTGCTGCTCACCGCAGCGCGCTGCGGTGGCCGCGCTGGTCAGGGCAGTCAATTTTTGTGATCAGGTGTGATGTGCAGGGATGGGGCAGACAGCGAAGCGGAGTTGCCGGGAGGAGGATTCCCGGGTTGGGGGGAATGACAGGGGTCAGCGCCCGGGCAGGCCGGGTAGGTTCTGCATGAAATTGTTGGCAAGGTTCCGGAAGAGGGCATTGATGCTCTGGCCCAGGTTGCCCAACTGACCCAGGATGCGGTACACACCCGGCATGGGTTGGCGGGGGTTGATGCCGGTCAGGGTGAAAAAGATGATCACAATCAGGATCAGGGCGATGGCCCACAGCAGTATTTTTGCGACGTCCATATTTGCCTCCCTATCATCGTCATTCCTTTCTATTTTACACGATGATCCCAAACTTAGTAGTCCTGATATGAATAAAAAACCCGCCGGGCTGGCGGGTTTGGTTCGTGAGGTGAGCCGCACAGGAATCGAACCTGTAACCTACTGATTAAGAGTCAGTTGCTCTGCCTGATTGAGCTAGCGGCCCGTGGATTTGCGCTGGAACTGCAAAAAGGATTATACCGATTGGCATATCTCGTGTCAACAGGGGCGCCGATTCTCCCGCCGTTACGGCTGCCATCCGGGCACAGGCACAGGTTGGAACAGCCCTGAATCTATGTCATTTATTCTGACCGGTCCTTTTTCACGCAGGACGCTCTCCACCCTGTCGGCGTCCCGGCGCAGCGTGGCCACATCCACGCCCTGGCACACGTCCGGCAGGTGTTGGAGCAAATTCCGGGCCCGATTGAACATTTTCAACGCCCCGCGGTAGTTACCGCGCTGGACGTGGTAATAGGCCACCCCGACCTGCAGGATTCCCTGGTATAGATCGCGTCCGGGGGAGTCGGTGTCCCGCCAGGCCAGCTCCAGGTATTCATGGGCTTCGTAATATTCCCCGGCGTTGTATTCCCGGATGCCTTTCCGGGCCTGGGGATGCATTTCTGTCCGGCAGAACCCTGAAAGGGAATCCTGTCCGGACTCTTTAGAAGGGTCAGGGGGTGATGTCATAATCGCTGGTGATCTCCATACTGGGACGCAGGGTATTGGTCACCGAACAATACTTCTCCTCGGAAAGATGAATGGCCCGCTCCACTTTGTCCGGAGCCACATCACCCTGGATGTGATACATAATATGCATGGATAGGTAGTTATAGGGCACATCCGCGTTCTGCTGGGCGGTGACGGTCACCGTCAGACCTTCCAGGGGCTGTTTTTGCTTTTCAAGGATGGCTACCACGTCGTAGGTCGAACAGCTGGCGGCGGACAGCAGGAGTAAATCAGAGGGGTTGGCGCCCTGCCATTCGGGATCCTTTTCCCGCTGGTATCCGATGGAGATAGAATGGCCTTTATGGTCCGTTCCTACCACCATGCGTGATCCGACCCATTCCAGATGAACAGATTTTGAGGTTGTTTCCATTTTTGTGTGATCCCTTTTTGGTTTTCTGAATGTTGCGCGCTCCGGTACCATTATATCGCTCCCGGAGACGTGTACAACGCTCCTCCCGAGTGTTAATATCTTTCATAAAGTGACCCGGGTTTGCAGGGAGGCATACATGGGCCACATGTCCGGAGCCTTTGCCGGTTTGTGGACATGTCAGTCATCGGTTATACTGTCAACAGGAAGAGGCCGTGTGATCCGTATTCCGAGAGGTGCTATGAGCCTGAAAGAAGAATATGAGCGCTGGAAGCGAGAAACCCTGGATCCAGCTCTGGAGCGCTTCCCGGAGCGGCGTGATGAGTTCCAGACCCGCTCCGGCATTCCGCTTCCCCGGATACCTCTCCCGCAAGAGAGCAGGGATTATATGGCACATCTTGGTTTTCCTGGCGAGTACCCGTACACCCGCGGAGTATATCCCACCATGTACCGGGGACGGTTATGGACCATGCGCCAGTATGCCGGGTACGCCAGCGCGGAGGAATCCAACCGCCGCTACCGCTATTTGCTGGAGCAGGGCCAGACCGGTTTATCGGTGGCTTTTGACCTGCCCACCCAGATCGGCTATGACGCTGACCATCCCCTGGCTGCAGGCGAGGTGGGGAAGGTGGGTGTGTCCATCTCCTCCCTGCGAGATATGGAGCGCCTCCTCCAGGATATTCCCCTGGATGAAGTTTCCACCAGCATGACTATCAACGCCACCGCGCCCATCCTGCTGGCCATGTATATTGCGGTGGCGAAGAAGCAGGGGGTGGATGTGGACCAACTGCGGGGGACGGTTCAAAACGACATTCTCAAAGAGTACGTGGCCCGCGGGACCTATATTTTTCCGCCGGAACCCTCTATGCGCCTGATCACAGACCTTTTTCAGTACTGCCAGGAGGAGATCCCGCGCTGGAACACGATCAGCATTTCGGGCTATCACATCCGGGAAGCGGGTTCCACAGCAGTGCAGGAGGTGGCCTTCACACTGGCAAATGGGATTGCGTATGTCCAGGCCGCGCTGGATGCCGGATTGGATGTGGATGATTTTGCGGGACGGCTGTCATTTTTCTTTAATGCCCACAACGATTTTCTGGAAGAAATTGCTAAATTCCGGGCCGCCCGGCGGCTGTGGGCCCGGATCATGAGAGAGCGCTTTCAGGCCCGGAACCCGCGGTCCATGATGTTGCGGTTTCACACCCAGACCGCGGGTTCTACCCTCACCGCCCAGCAGCCGGAAAACAATATTGTGCGCGTTGCCCTGCAGGCCCTGGCGGCTGTATTAGGCGGGACGCAGTCCCTGCATACCAACAGCATGGACGAAGCCCTCGGCCTGCCCACCGAGGAGTCGGTCCAGATTGCCCTCCGCACCCAGCAGGTCATGGCCCACGAATCGGGCGTGGCCCATACCATCGACCCCCTGGGCGGCTCTTATCTGATTGAAGAACTCACGGATGAAATTGAATCCCGGGCCCGGGACTATATCCAGCAAATGGATGAGCTGGGGGGTGCCCTGCCTGCCATCCGGGAAGGGTTTATGCAGCACGAGATTCAGGAGGCGGCCTACCAGTATCAGCGCGAACTGGAGGAGGGAGAGAGGGTCCAGGTGGGTGTCAATCGATACACCATGGATGAGGAGTTGACTGTGGAGCCTTTACAGGTGGATCCTGCCCTGGAGCGTAAACAGCGCGCTCGCCTGGTACAGCTGCGTCAGGAACGGGATCAGATGCAGGTTGACCGCCGGCTGTCAGCGTTGAAGACTGCCGCTGAGGGTGAGGAAAACCTGATGCCGCATTTCGTGTATTGTGTGGAAGAGGGCATTACCCTGGGTGAAATCACATCGGCATTGCGTGATGTGTGGGGAGAATACCGACCAGAGAGCTGGGTATGAGACTCTTTCTTCGGAATAGGACCGCGAACAATCCCGTTTTACTTTCTCTCTTGAATGAATTTGTCCCGCCTGATGACAACCGGCTTATCCTGAGGAGTTGGTAATTATGGATGATGCAACTGATGAACTGCTCGTTCTGTGGGCCAGCGATGATAAGGAAGCCGCCCGGCAAATGGTTTTGTTGTATTCAGAAAACGCCCAGCGCCAGGGCTGGTGGGACCAGGTCACGGTGCTGATCTGGGGCTCTTCTGCCATGCTGGCTGCCAACGATGACCAAATCCAGGCTTACCTTGAAAAATTGCAAGACGCGGGGGTGCGGGTGATTGCCTGCAGAGCCTGTGCGCAAAACCTGGATGTGGTGGAGGATTTGGAACGCCTGAATATCGAAGTATTTTACACAGGGGAACTGCTGACGGATTGGTTGAAATCAGACCGCAAAGTGCTATCCGTGTAGTGAAAGGATTGTCCTGGTACGGTAAACAGAAGGCGGGCGGATGACGTTCCCAGCGTTACAATTAGTGGATCGAGGGCTCATTGGCATTAGGCCTGGTAAAACAACCGACACCATCAAGGGCCTGGGAGACGAGAATTCGAAATCGATAGGATATAAGTGATGGAAGACATCAAGCGCATTGACCATATCGCTGTGGTCGTAGAAGATCTCGATAAAGCTCTCCCTTTCTGGAGAGACAAGCTGGGATTATCCCTTGAAAACGTTGAGACGGTGACCGGTCAGGAGGTGAAAATTGCCTTTCTTCCGGTGGGTGAAAGTGAAATCGAGCTCCTCGAACCTCTAACTGCGGACTCCGGTGTGGCCAAGTACCTCCGCCAGCGGGGCCCGGGGATGCACCACCTGTGTTTTGAAGTTGAGGACATATCTCAAAAACTGCTGGACTTGAAGCAGCAGGGAGTAAGGTTGATCCATGAAGAACCCCTGGTGATGGATGATGGGCGGAAGATGGCCTTTTTGCACCCCAAAAGCGCCCAGGGTGTCTTGATTGAGCTTTACCAGCTTCCCCGAGGAGAATTATGAAAAAATTTCGGAATCAACCCCCGATCCAGTTCTGGGTCGGGCTGGGATTGATCGCGGTGTTCTGGCCCGTGAACTGGCTCACGCCCGGTCATTGGACGCATGTCGGGTTTTTTCCACTCTGGCTGGGGTACTGCTTGATGGTGGACGGCGTGGTTTTCATCCGCAAAGGTGAATCCCTGCTGTCCCGGGATCGACGAAAATACCTGGGATTGTTCTTGCTCTCCATCCCCATGTGGTGGCTCTTTGAGGCTCTCAACCTGCGCCTCGAAAACTGGCATTATCTCGGTCGGGAATCCATGTCTAACCTGGAATACGGGATTCTGGCCAGCCTCAGTTTTTCGACGGTCATCCCCGCTGTCCTGGAAAGCGCTGAGCTGATGGGCAGTTTTCCCATCTGGGGTTGGCTGGAGAATGGCCCGGTCTTTGACCCCGGCCGGTTGACAGAAATCATGACCTTTGTGGGGGGATGGGTGGGGTTGATCCTACTCTTGATCTGGCCCGATTACTTTTTTCCTCTGGTATGGCTCTCGATTTATTTCATCCTGGAACCCCTCAACCGCTGGCTGGGGCATCGAAGTTTGCTGACCTGGACCCGGGAGGGGAACTGGCAGCCCTTAGGCGCCCTGTGGGCCGGGGTATTGATGACAGGGTTTTTCTGGGAAATGTGGAATTTTTATTCATACCCGAAATGGATCTATACCGTCCCTTTTGCCAATGGGTTGAAGATATTTGAGATGCCGCTTCTGGGCTACGGGGGATATCTGCCCTTTTCGCTGGAAATCTTCGCCTTTACCCGGCTGGCTTTCGGTTCGCTGGGCTGGGATTTTCTATCCTATTACCCTCTCGTAAAGGCTGAAAAGGATTCGGCCAGCGCCTCTAGCAGGGTTTCCAGGTCCGAAGCTTGACTGTAGGCCTGCACGGAACTTCTGAACAGGGTCCGTCTCCACAGTCAGATGCTGGCGGGCAGAGTAAAGATGATCCAGCACCTCCCGCCCCAAAACGCACCGGCTGACATTCCAAACAGCGCTGCCAGCGGTGGTGGTCGGCAAAAACCGGTCGGGATGAGGTTCAGAGTGAGCCGGGATTGAAACAGAAAAAAAGTTTTATATCAATGTCTGGCAGTGAGTTTAATCGCCTTACTCACACGAAGAACAATGGGAGCTGGAAAATTTCTGTTTACCGAGTCCATTTTCTCCATCGAGGATTATAGTTTAAACATCACCCATTGGTCTGTTCAGCGAATCCGTAGGTATTTTTTGCCATAGTAGTTTTTAATTGAAGACGTTAGTCAAACCGGTTGATACCGATAGATGGACTCATAATTGGGAGTCGATATGGAAAGGAACGTCGATGATCACGATGTCCTTATGCTCTCTCAGCCGGGAATGAAGCCGTTTCGCCGTCTGAGTGTGGAGTAAATTCGCAATCCCAATTTCGGAAATAAACTGTGGCACAACCACGGTTGTGATTTGATCTGAAAATTCTTCCACGTTGGCCGTTTCAATATATTCCACCAGGGGGCGGAGGATATCACGGTAATCGTAGCGGATGGTTACTAATTTAATATCATCCGTAATATCCGGGAAGCGGCGCCAGCGGCGCATCAGCCGTTCCTGCATCTCCGGGGAGGTGACGATCGTCAATGCCCGGACATCGCTGGAGATCTTTTTGGCATATTCCAGGGCCAGAATGGTTCCCCGGTGGACATCTCCCATGGGAACAAAAGCCACGTCAGCGACCTCGGTGACATCATCCATGCTCAAACCTGAAGTAGAGAGCGAATCGGCCACATCCTGATAATGGCTGTTGATGGCATAAAAGAGGAGCACCAGAAAGGGAATCAGCAAGAGGACAATCCAGGCGCCTTCCAGGAACTTGGTGGTTGCGAGAATTATGAAAACGACGAAGGTGGCGAAAGCCCCGATGACGTTCAGGGCTTGTTTCCAGCGGACAAATCTTTCATAATGGATCTCGGTGACTTTGGTTTTATGGGTTTCGCCTTTTTCAAGATGAGCAATTCGTCCCATCAGCCGGACCATGCTGGTCTGAGAGATACTGAAGCTGAGCATGACGCCCACGGCATAGAGGGGCAGCATGGCAATCTCATCAGCCTGGAAGATGATCACGATTGCCGAAGCCACCAAGGCCAGTACGACAATGCCTGAACTGTACACCAGCCTGTCACCACGATTTTCCAGCCAGCGCGGTAAAAAGTCATCCTGGGCCAAAAAAGAACTCAGGCGGGGAAAATCTTGATATCCGGTATTTGCTGCCAGGAACAGGATGGTAGCGGTGAAAAATTGAACCCAGTAATAGAGGAATCCACCCCCGGTTACCTTTCGGGCTAATTGGGAAAGGATGCTTTCCCCTTCATGGGGAACCAGATCAATATGTGTGGCTAAAAATGAGATCCCGATAAACAGGGACATTGCCATGATCCCCATCAGGACCATGGTCGCGGCGGCATTTTTTTCCTCGGGCGGTTCAAAGGCCTGGACGCCGTTGCTGATTGCTTCGATCCCGGTCAGGGCTGTACATCCCCCGGCAAAGGCCCGTAAGATTAACCAGATGTAGGCTAAACCTTCCAGGGAAGTGGTTGCTGCCACCTGTTCTGTTGCAGGGGGGATGGGCGCAGCGCCAAAGAGTCCCATGTACCGGATGATGCCGATCACGATAACAAGCAGTACGCCGCCTACAAAGGCGTAGGTCGGAACCGCAAAGATAGTCCCGCTTTCTCTGACTCCCCGGAGGTTGATCCAGGTGAGGAAGAAAATCGCTGTGATTGCAATCAAGACCCGATATTCCCAGGCACCTGGAAAGGCAGAGGTCACCGCCCGCACCCCGGCCGACACCGAAACAGACACGGTCAGGATATAGTCCGTCAGCAAAGCGGCGCCCGCTACCAGGGAAGGAAAAGTTCCCAGGTTATCTTTGGCGACCGTGTAGGCCCCGCCTCCATCCGGGTAATGCAGGATTGTTTGGATATAGCTAAAAACCACCAGCAGCACCAAAGCCGCAACTGTCAGGCTGATTGGCCACGTAAGAGATAGTGCTCCGCTCCCCAGTACGATCAACACGCCCATAATCGCTTCGGTAGCATAGGCATTACTGCTAATCGGGTCGGAGGCGAAAACTGCTAAAGCCCTGAATTTATCTAATCTCTCGTGGATTTCCTGGCTCGTTGGAAAGGGTTCTCCAATTAGAAATCTTTTCACGTCTTCGAACTGCATGATAATAGATCCTTATCTAATGACTGGATTTTTACTCTGAATAAAACTGATGGGATGTGTGGTTATTGGAAAACGGGATTAAATCACACCCTAAAATTGGTCTAAATTCGCGAAAATCAAAATGATAAGTTGACATACCGGAAAGATTATATCGTAAACATTCAGAGAGAATAAGGTATCACGATCTATTGTTTCAGCATAGGGGTTATTTCCTCGCCTATTCCAGGGCGGGACCAGGAGCATCGCTGTAGATTTCAGGGGTCAGGGGGGGTGAAAGTAACGAAATTTAACTGTTGGTGACGTTCCTGAGGAACGACGGCTGAGAACACTTTCCATTTCAAACGTCCTGGTGATTGATTCTAAAGGCCCTTGGCACTTTTCCTGTACTTTCCCGCTTCTCATGAAAGTACAGGGTCCTTATTTGGGGATGCGGTCTCGGTTGGACGCTCCGGGGAGGGGGCTTGGCGTATTGCAGGGTTCGTTCATCCTATCTTGGTAAAAAACAGCCCCCGGCAGAGGCCGGGGGCTGGTCAATTCTCCGGGGTATTGATAGCTCTTCAGTCTGCCAGCATTTTCCGGAGTCTTTCTGTCAACGGGGGGATGATTTGATACAAATCCCCCACAATGCCGAAACGGGCCAGGTTGAAGATGGGGGCCTCAGGATCTTTGTTAATGGCGACGATGGTTTTGCTGGTGCGCATCCCGGCCAGGTGCTGGATGGCGCCCGAGATGCCGCAGGCGATATACAGATCAGGGGAAACCACTTTCCCTGTCTGCCCCACCTGATTCTCATAAGGGATGTACCCGGCGTCCACAGCAGCGCGGCTGGCCCCTATGGCCGCTCCTAACACATCAGCCAGTTCTTCCATTAAGGCAAATCCCTGTTTGGCTCGCCAGATTTCCGCTTCTTCCTCTCCCAGGTCGCCCGGGGGATCCAGGTCCGGATTGTTGGCCGCCCCCCGACCGCCGGCGACAACGATGCTGGCGTCGGTCAGGCTGACGCCAGCGTCCCGGGTGGCGTAATCAATGACCCTGCTTTTGATCTCATCCGCGTCCAGATCCAGGTCAATCTCCACCAGCTTCCCTTCCCTTCCTGCTTCGGGCTGGGGGGTCTCAAAAGCCCGCGGGCGGAAGGTGATGACCTGGGGATCGGCATCACACTTCACGGTGGCCAGCAGCTTGCCGGCATAGATGGGACGCACAGCGGTCAAGCGCTCATCGACCATTTTCAGGTCAACCACATCCACCAGGACGCCGGTATCCAGATCCACGGCGACCATGCCGGCCAGTGAGCGGCAGCGGTGGGTGGTGGGCAAGAGCAGGGTGTTCGCTTCGAATTCACGGGCCACTTTAGAGAGAATATCGGCAAAAGGTTCAAAACGGAAGTCTTTCAGTTCAGGGTTGTCTCCGATGAAAACCTTGTCTGCACCGTACTGAAAGGCCTGGTCTGCCAGTTCTCTTACATCCTCACCGAGGATCACAGCGGCACATGTCCCACCGCTTTCCGCGGCATATTTTGCGCCCAGTCCCACCCCCTCCCAGGAGGCAGGCTGCACATTTCCATGAAGATGATCAATGTAAGTCAGTATCTTGGCCATTACAACACCTTCTCTTCTAGCAGCTTGTCAACAAGTTTGTGTGCTTTCTCTTGGGCGGACTCCCCGTCGATGATCTGCGTGACAACTTCGCGCTCGGGCGGCTCCTTGACCTCGGGCCAGGAAACGACGGACTGGGGCAGTTCGATATCCAGGTCATCCAATCCCCAGGTAGGATAACTGGCCCGGGAGGCTTTGCGGATGCCCATGAAGGATGGGTATCTGGGCTCCCCATAATCCTTGTTGACGCTGACGACAGCGGGCAGTTTCCCTTCCAGAATTTGTTTTCCCTCTTCTATGGTTAATTCAGCCCGGATAGTGCCGGCTTGGGGGTCAATCTCAGAAAATGTGGAGACCAGTGGAAAGATGGGCCAGCCCAATAATCGGCCTACCTGGCCCGGGAGCAGCCCGGATTGGCTGTCAACGCTTTGCTGGCCGAACAGCACCAGATCCGCTGCCCCGATTTTTTCAATGGCCGCTGCGATCACTTTGGATGCAGCCACGCCATCTAACCTGGAAAAGGCGGGATCTGATAGCTGCACAGCCTCATCCGCGCCCATAGCCAGGGCGTGTTTGATGGCTTCTGTTTCTTCTTCTTTCCCCAACCCCAGGGCGATGATTTCGCCGCCATGCTCGGCCTGCATATCCAGGGCGGCTTCGACGGCATATTCATCCCAGGGATTGATGATCAGTGAGGCATCGCCCCAGCTGATCTGCCCGTTTTCCACGGACATGGTGGCCGCCGTGTCCGGGACCTGTTTGACACACACGATGATTTTCACGATCATGGCCTCCTTTTTCTATGGGTGGGTAGACGACATTGTGTGAAGTTGATCATGACAACTTAACACCTTTGATGTGAGCTGGGAACTACACCACGGATAAAAAACCAGAGGTAATAAGGGATCAAAAACGGGAGAGGAGTTTATTCTCCGTCTTCGACCCAGAAATCAAGGTCATAGGCAGGGAATTCCTTCCGCAGTGATTTGTCTCTGCGTTTCCCGAGGGCGTATCCTGCTAGAATAAGGCGTTGAATTTCGTTGCTGCCTTCATAGATCATGGCGCCTTTTGCGTTGCGCATGTAGCGCTCGACATTGTACTCATCGCTGAATCCGTATCCGCCGTGGATCTGGACCGCTTCTTCTGCGGCATAGAAGGAGGCATCGGTGGCGTACCATTTTGCAGCCGAGGTCTCTTTGGTGTTCCGTTCCCCCTCGTTTTTCAGCCAGCCGGCTTTGAGATACAGAAGCCGGGCCGCCTGATAATCCAGGGACATGCGGGCAATTTTGGCTTGAATGAGCTGCAGGTCGCCGATGGTTTTTCCGAAGGCTTCCCGCTCATTGGCGTAGGTCACGCTTTCTTCCAGGCTGGCCCGGATCAGGCCGGTCGCCCCCGCAGCGACGGTATAGCGCCCGCTGTCGAAGGCGGACATGGTGACTTTGAAGCCTTCGCCTTCTTTTCCGATCATGTTGTCTGCCGGAACCCGCACATCCTGAAAATGGATCCAGCCGGTTGATCCAGCCCGCACGCCGAGTTTGCCGTGAATATCGTCCCGGGTCACGCCATCACTATGCAGGTCCACAAGAAATGTGGTCAGGCCCTGGTACTCTTCCTCCGTGTCCTGTATGGTGCGCACGGTAACCATGGCATAGTCCGCAGGCCTGGCTAATGAAATCCACATCTTTTCGCCGTTGAGAATGAAATCATCGCCATCCCGCTTACCGGTGGCCTGGATGCTGGCAAAGTCCGATCCGGCCCCTGGTTCGGAAAAGGCTCCGCAGCCGATCTTTTCCCCCGTGGCCAGCTGGGGAAGGAATTTCTTCTTTTGTTCTTCTGTGCCCCACTGCAGTAGGGTGAGAGAGGCCAGCCCCACATGAACGGACATCACCACCCGCAGGGTGGTGTCCACCGCTTCGAGCTCCTCACAGGCCAATCCCAGGGCGATATAGTCCATTCCCTGACCGCCGTAGCGCACGGGGATGCAGATCCCCAATATGCCTAATTCTCCCATGCGCGGCAGTACATGAGGGGCCATTTCTCCCTTGCGGTCCTGTTCTTTGATGGTAGGCGCTACCTCTTTCTGGGCAAAATCCCGCACCATGCGCTGCGCCATTTTATGTTCTCCTGATAAATTAAAATCCATGCTTTCTCCTTGGCCAAACTGCCTGATGAGGGTAGATGACTGTATTATAACCGTCCTGGGAACAAATCCGGGGGATGAATTTCCTTTCCTGAAGAAATACCATATAATTTGTGATATGGATCAGCGCTTGAAAATTGCCTTGTTATTAATCTGCATGCTGCTGTTGGGGAGTGTATTGGGATTTGCGCCCCGCGATGGACGCCTAAGCCGCCATTTTTCCTTTTTTCAGGCGGCTTACCAGGACGGGGACTATCACGCTGCGGCGGAACACCTGGCTGCGGCGGCTGAATTCCTGCCCCGGCGGCCCGAGCTGTGGGAAAAGGCGGGTTTTTACGCCTATCGGGCTGACGATCTGGAAACAGCCCGCAATTTTCTTGAAGAGGCCCATTCCCGCGGCGTCCTCTCCAGGCGGGGAGTCCTCACCCTGGGAGATATCTATCGGGAAATGAATGATGCGGATCTGGCCCTCGCGATTTGGGCTCAGGAGCCGGACTCACCGCAGGCAGCGAAACGCAGGGCTGAGCTGCAGCAGTCTTTGGAGATGTACCCGGCGGCCATTCAAAGCTGGAAGAGTTATCTTTCCCTGGTTGATGATGCCGACCCCGGTGTCCATTATTCCCTGGGCCTGCTGTTAACCGCGGTGGATCCCGTGGACGCTCTCCCGCACCTGAACCGTGCTGCCCAGGCGTATCCGCCGGCGGATACGCTGCGCAGAATCATAGCGGAGGTGGTTGGCCAGGAGCCAGCTTACAGGCTGGTGGTGGCCGGGCAGGGTTTGGCTTCACTGAACCGCTGGACGCTGGCTGCCTTTGCGTTTGAAAACGCCCTTGACCTGCGCCCGGATTACGCTGAAGCCTGGGCATACTGGGGGGAAGCCCTGCAGCATATTCCGGAAAAGGACCAGGAACCCCTTCTGGCCCTGGAACATGCCCTGGAATTGTCCCCTGATTCAGCGCTGCCCCCTATGTTCTTGGGAACATACTGGCAGCGCCAGGGCGATCACAAACAGGCCCTGGAATATTTTGAAAAAGCAGCGGACATTTCCCCCGAAAACCCCGATGTGTATGTGGAAATGGGAAGGTCAGAAGCGGTGCTGGGTGATCTGGAACATGCTTTAAAACGATATCAGGAAGCTATCCGGATCCAGCCGGATAGCGCAGATTATCACCGATTGCTGGCTCAGTTTTGCGTAGACTTCCATTTCCGGGTCAAAGAGGAGGGGCTTCCAGCAGCCCGCCGGGCGGTCCATCTGTCCGCGGACAGTCCGCCTTCACTGCTGGTCATGGGGCGGGTGCTGTCTGAGATTGGAGACATCCAGAACGCCAAAAAGTTTTTTATAAGAGCCCTGGAGCAGGATCCGGAACTATCTGCTGCCCATCTTCAGTTGGGGATTACGTATCTCAACCTGGACCAGAACGACCTGGCGGAAACCCATCTGGAAGCGGTTCTGCAGTTGGACGCTTCCCCGGTCCTGAAAAATCAGGCGCAAGCCATCCTTTCCACGCTCTCCCCCTGAGGGCTGGTGGTTCTTCTTTTGGCTGCTTTGTGCTAAAATGATATCCGCTTTTCAACGGAAGCACATACAAGTTCGCGACTGAGGAGGTATGTCCGGCGTGAAACGCATAGCGATCCTGGCATCCGTGGTCCTGGTGGGGGTCCTGACTTCCTGTCGGGGGTTGATCCTGCCGGAGGATTTCCGGACAATACCCGAAAAAAGTGGATCGCTCCTTTTCCAGGATTCTTTCTCCGATCCTTCGAGCGGGTGGGACCGGGTCCGTCAGGCAGAGGGATTGACGGATTATGACAACGGTGCCTACCGGATCTATATCAATGATACCCATGCGGATTATTGGGCCAACCCGGGTTTGACCTTTACGGATGTCGACCTTGAGGTGGAGGCCAAAAAAGTTGGCGGTCCGGATAATAACAATTTCGGCCTGCAGTGCCGTTATCAGGACCGGCATAATTTTTATTTTCTGATCGTGAGCAGTGATGGGTATTATGGAATTGGCAAAGTCGAAAATGGGACTCAGCGCTTGATCCAACCGGATCAGATGCACCCCTCCTGGACCATCCGCAAGGGGTCGAGTTCCAATCACCTCAGGGCCGTGTGTGCGGGTTCGCGGTTGGCGTTGTGGGTCAACGGCGAGCTGGTGGCGGAGACCCGGGATACCACCTTTGCCACAGGCGATATCGGCCTCATTGCGGGGTCCTTCGATCAACCCGGGGTGGATGTCGTCTTTGATCAGCTGGTGGTGCGGATCCCGTAGACCCCTGGCCATTACTGGTAGTTGTACATTTTATTGAGTAGTGAGGTGCATGCTTTATGAAGGTTTATCTGGATATGGTGGGTTGCCGGCTTAATCAAAGTGAGATTGAATCCTTCGCCCAGCAATTTGAAGCCAGGGGACATACCCTGACCGGCGATCCGGGACAGGCCGATCTGGCAGTGGTCAATACCTGCACCGTGACAGTGGCAGCTGCGGCTGACTCCCGGAAAAAGATCCGCCGCTTTACCAGGAAAGGGGCAAAAGAGGTGGTCGCCACGGGATGCTGGGCCACGCTGGAACCGGAACGGGCGCAGAAGCTGTCCGGCGTGAGTGCCGTGATCCCCAATGCCCGAAAGGATAATCTGGTGTCGGAAGTCCTGGACCTTGAGCCGGAAGTATTCGATCAGGAACCCCTGGAGCGGGAAATGATCCCGGGGGCTCGGCTTCGGACGCGGGCTTTTATTAAAGCCCAGGATGGCTGTGATCACCGCTGTACCTTTTGCATTACCACGCTGGCCCGCGGGAAAAGCAAAAGCATATCTATCCCGGACATTCTGGACCAGGTCCGGGCGGCTGAACGGGGGGGCGCTCAGGAAGTGGTGCTGACAGGGGTCCAGCTGGGCTCGTGGGGCCATGACCTGGATGAGGAGCGCGGGCTGCACCATGTCCTTCAGGCGATCCTGCAGGAGACTGAAGTGCCCCGGGTACGGTTGTCCTCCATTGAGCCCTGGGATGTGGAGCCGCCTTTGATCGACATGATGACGGAAAACAGGGTTGCCCGGCAGCTGCACCTGCCGCTGCAGTCGGGCAGCGCACATACCTTGCAACGCATGGCCAGGATGATCACCCCGGGAGAATATGCCAAACTGGTGGATCAAATCCGGGCTGTAGATCCCGAAATTGCTATCACCACAGATATCATGGTCGGTTTTCCCGGTGAGACCGAGGAAACATTTCAGGAGAGCCTGCAGTTTGTTGAGGATATGCATTTTGCGGACGCCCATATCTTTACCTTCTCCAAACGCGAGGGCACAACCGCGGCACGGATGCCGGATCAGGTTGATCATCCGCTGAGAAAGGAACGGCATGCCCGGATGGATGAAGTGGTCTCAGCTTCTGCCCGGCGCTACAGAACGTCCTTTGTGGGACGGGAAATGGATGTGCTGTGGGAAAGCGTAACCCGCATGGAAGACCAACGCTGGCAAATGAGCGGATTAACCGATAATTACCTGCGTGTCAATGCTACAGCGGACAAAGACCTCTGGAATCAAATCACAGGAGTCGAACTTGCGGAGCTCACTGAGCGTGGTATGAAGGGCGTTCCCACCGGGTAGTCTATAATGTCCTGGAAACGATTTAAAGTCAGAAAATACAAATGGAGGTTGTAAATGGCGGATTGTATTTTTTGTAAAATTGTGGCTGGAGAGATGGAAAGTGACCAGGTGTACCAGGATGAGAAGGTGACCGCATTTCATGATATCAACCCTGCGGCACCCGTTCACCTGCTGGTCATCCCCAACAAACACATAACGTCCGTTCAAGACCTGGGAGACGATGATCAAGCGTTGATGGGTCACATGTTTTCTGTGATCAATGAGGTGGCGGAAGAGTATGGCGTTTTGCAGTCTGGTTTTCGATTGATTATCAATAATGGCCCGGATGCACATCAGGAGGTCCCTCATCTGCATATCCATGTTCTGGGGGGGCAAAAGATGAGGCATCCCATGGGTTAAAGGTATAATGGTATGTATGTCAATAAAAAATGAACTGCAGGATGCACTTAAAGAGGCCATGCGCGCCGGTGATACGCGCCGGAAAAAGACACTCCGCATGGCGCTGGCAGAGATTAAGAACAAAGAGATCGATAAGGGCGAAGAACTGACTGAACCCGAGGTGCTGAATGTCCTCCAGAAAGAAGAAAAAGCCCGCCGGGAAACCATCGAAGGGGCTGAACAAGCTCAGCGACCGGACCTGATTAAAGAGGCTGAAGCGGAAATAGAAATCTTGCAGGAGTTCTTGCCGCAGCCCCTCAGCCAGGATGAGCTCCGGGAGGTGGTCAAGAAGGTCATTTCTGAGGTTGGCGCGGAGTCCATGGCTGACATGGGCAAGGTCATGGGGGCCTTAATGCCCAAAATCCGCGGCAAAGCGGATGGCAAAGAAGCGAATGACATGGTCCGCGACATTCTGGGCTGATCTTATGATACAGGGTATCCCTATCACGTACTGCAAGGGAACCCTGTTTTGTTTGTACCGGCTGAGTCAAGAAATCCTTGTCCTAAGAGACTATTGCTTGGATGATTTCAGGCTGGACGCATATTGCAAGGAGCTTGTCCCTCCATATCCATGATGAATTCGATTGAAAATAGAGTACCGATTTACCATAAAATTCTGCTGGGTGGGATCCTCCTGGTATTAATTGTCGCCAGCTGGTTTGCGATTGTGTGGTCCCTGTCTGGGGCCATGACCACCATTTCCGTTGAAAAGGGGCAGGTTGCCGTTCAGGATTATATGTCCCCTGCGGCGGTCAATTATGTCAGCGATGTCCTCACCGCACAAAAGCGGGATGAGGCTGCCGCCAGCGTGGATGCGGTATATTCCAATCCGGATCCAGAAATTGCCCGATCTCAATTAAAACGGTTGACAGAAGTCCTGGTCTTTATCGACAGCGTGCGCCAGGATGAGTACGCTTCCCGGGAGCAGAAGCTATCGGATTTATCCGCTCTGGAAGGCATCCATCTGGACCAGGACACCGGCCATCAAATTCTTGAGCTTAGCGATCCCCGCTGGGAAACCGTGAAACAGGAAGCCATCGTCGTTCTGGAGCAGGTGATGCGAAACCCCATCACCGTCAGCGAGTTAGAAGAGACCCGCCAGAACATCCCATCTATGGTCAGCCTGTCCCTTGCGGAGGAGCAGGTGGCCCTGGTCACGAAGCTGTCTTCTGCTTTTGTGAGCCCCAACAGCTTTTACAGCGAGGAAGAGACGGCAGCTGCCCGGGAACAAGCCCGCCAGGAGGTGGCCCCGGTAAGCCGCTCCATAGCTGAGGGGGAAACCATCGTGCGCCGGGGAGAAATTGTCCAGGACGAAGATATCGAAGCCCTGAAACAGGTCGGGCTCCTGGCCTCGGATTTCGATTGGAAGATGCGGGTAGGGGCATTTACCCTGGTATTTCTATCCGGGGCTTTTTTGGTGTTATTCTTCCAGGCCCATCCGGTGCTGCTGGAGGAAACGAAAAAACTTGTGCTGCTGGCAGCCTTATTTTTAATCTTTCTAATCATTTCCCGCCTGTTGAACCCCGGCCATGTTGTGCTTCCTTATCTGGTTCCCATAGCCGCGTATCCCTTGATCGTGTCTGTATTGATCTCCCGGAAAGCGGCTTTATTCACCGCGATCCCCCTGGCAATTCTGGCCAGCTACGGCATGCCCCACACACTGGACCTGACCCTGTATTACGGGCTGAGCGGGGTTATGGGTGTGTTGATCCTGCGCAAACCCCAGCGCCTGGCGGCTTACGTGCGGGTGGCGGCCATCACCTCCGTTTCCGGTTCGTTGGTGGTCATCGGTTACCGCATCACAGATCCGGGCACGGACGTCGTGGGTCTGGCGACCCTGGTCCTGGCATCCATCTTTTACGGCACGGCTTCTGCCGGAATCACAGTCTTAATGGAATATTTTTTGGCCCCGCTCCTGGATCTGACCACAACCCTGCAGTTGATGGAGTTGTCCCGACCGGATCATCCCTTGCTGCAAAAAATATTGCGGGAGGTTCCCGGCACATACCAGCACACCCTGCAGGTGACCAATTTAGCTGAACAGGCTGCTGAACGCATCCAGGCGGACAGTTTTTTGACCAGGGTAGGCGCCCTGTATCATGATATTGGAAAAATGAAAACTCCCCAGTTCTTCGTAGAAAATCAGTCGGGGGGGAATCTTGATACCCATGATGAAATGGACCCCAGAGAAAGCGCGCAAAAAATTATCCAGCACGTCCAGTACGGCCTGGAGCTGGCCCGGCGCTATAATTTGCCGAAGCGGATCCGGGATTTTATCCCGGAACACCACGGCACGCTGGTGACCCGCTACCAGTATTCCCAGGCTGTTAAAAATGCGGACGGTGATGAATCTGAGGTTGATATTACGCATTACACGTATCCAGGTCCGAAACCGCAGTCCGTAGAGACGGCATTGGTCATGCTGGCCGACGGCTGTGAAGCCTACGCCCGGTCGAAAAACCCTGAGCATGAGGAGAATTTGCGCGATTTGATCCGGGAGATGGTTGATAATCGCATCCGTGTGGGCCAGCTGGATGAAACGGCCCTCACGCTGCGTGATATCAGCCTGATCGTTGATTCTTTTGTGGCCACGCTGAAAGGAACCTATCATTCCCGGGTGGAGTATCCCGAAGAGGAATCTTCCACCACGGATCAACCTGAACGCGATGGCGGGGACGGGCAGGAATAGGCAGGTGTGGTGATGGTCATCCTCCAGGTTGATCAAGCATTTCAAGATGCCGTTTCCCGGGAGCAGCTGGAACGGGCGGCCTCCGTCACGCTGGAAGCCTGCGGGGAAGATGGGGCTGCCTTGTCTATTGTCATTACGGATGAAAATACGATCCGTGGCCTGAATAAACAGTACAGGGGGACAGATCAATCCACCGATGTGCTGTCTTTTCCGGCGGATTATGTCGACCCGGATCTGGAGCGGGCTTATATGGGGGACGTGTTGATTTCCTTTCCTACTGCTCGCGCTCAATCTGAGGAACAGGACCACGGGGTGGAGGAGGAGCTGCAGCTGCTGGTGGTGCACGGCGTGCTGCACCTGCTGGGATATGACCACGTTGATAAGATGGGCCAGGAGGAAATGGCTGACCTGCAAAGGCGTATCCTGGCAACCTTAAACCTGGGCATCGAGGTTGAAGGCTGGTAGCCTGGAGTATGTTTTCATTTCTCAAATCTCGCTGGCGTTCCATTTCGATCGCCTCAGAGGGCGTACGATATTTGCTGCGCACACAGCGCAATGCCTGGATTCACGCTGCGATCACCCTCTTTGTTCTTGTCCTGGGTTTGGTATTCCGCATCACCCGGCTGGAGTGGGCCGTGATCCTGCTGACGATCGCCGTCGTGTGGGCTACAGAATCTCTCAATACGGCCATGGAGGTCCTGGTTGATTTTGTAAGCCCGGAGCAGCGCTCGATGGCAAAAACATGTAAAGATGTCAGCGCTGCCGGGGTATTAATTGCGTCTCTGATTGCGATTGTGATTGGCATGCTGATCTTTGGCCCTTATATCTGGCGTTGCTTGTTGTGATTTGTTTTATTTATTGGTGATGGTCTAGAACTTTTGTGAGGAGGAACTGTGAGTGAAGTATCATTTCGATTTGGAACGGTAGGAACTCCGCATTCAAAACCCAGCAGCCCGGGGGGCACGGTGGGGGGTGTGATGCATATTGACAAGTTGGGATTGAACGCCATGGAGATCGGCTGGGTGCGTTCGGTCCGCGTTTCGGACAAAACCTGTGCCAAGATCAAAGACACAGGTCAGGATCATAATGTCGCCTTGAGCGTACATGCGCCGTATTATATCAACCTCAATGCAGATGATGAAGAATGGCCCAAATCCCGGGAGCGGCTGATGGATGCCGCCCGGGCCGGGTACAAATCGGGGGCGCCGGACATCGTTTTTCACCCCGGATCTTACTTCAATCGCCCTCCCCGGGAGGTGTTAAAAGTGGTTATGCCCCGCCTGGAGGGGTGTGTTGAAGAGCTGCAGGAGGATGGCGTTGACGTCACCCTGCGGCCGGAAACCATGGGCAAAGGCGCCATGCTGGGTTCTCTGGAAGACACACTGGAGATGAGTCAACTGCCGGGTGTGGAGCCCTGCATTGATTTTGCCCATCTCCATGCCCGCCCCGGGGACGGGAGTATGAATTCCTATGACGAATGGATGGCTGTGTTTGAGGCCTATGTCGGTGCCCTGGGTCCGGACAGCCTGAGCCGGATTCACTGCCATGTGTCGGGGATAGACTACACGGAAAAAGGAGAACAAGAGCACCTTACCTTTGAAGAGGCGGATTTCGATCTGGACGCGCTCTTCGAGGCCCTGCAGGCGGCAGGTGCAGGAGGTCGATTATTGTGTGAAAGCCCGATCCTGGAAGAGGACGCCCTGGTCATGCAGGAAAAGTGGTTTCAGATGAGCGGGGAGAGTGCGGGGTAAATAAAGTCCGGGCTTGATGTTTAACGGTATGGGGTAAGGAGATGGGATGGAGGAGCGAACATTTTCATCGCTGAGTGCGGTGCACAGCAGGATGGATGAGTGCCGTCTATGTGTGGAGGATGGTCATGAAATTTATCCCCCCGCGGTGTATTCCGGGGGAAAAGAAGCCCGGTTGATGATCATCGGTCAGGCCCCGGGGATCACGGAGCAGGAAGCGGGCCGGCCCTTTAACGCGGGAAGCGGGACGAGGTTGTTTGGCTGGCTGGAAGGTGCGGGAATTGAGGAAGAATGGTTTCGTGCCACCCAGTATATGACCTCTGTCACCAAATGCTATCCGGGCCGCCAGACATCCGGCAGTGGAGACCGGGTGCCAACCGCCGCGGAGCGGAACCTGTGTCGCCCCTTTCTGGAGCACGAAATTCTGTACGTCGATCCGGTTGTCATCATCCCTGTGGGCCGCGTGGCGATCAACCTCTATTTTCCGCGGGGGAAAAACCTGACTGAAATTATCGGCACCCGGAAAAAAGTGCATGGCCGGTGGTTGATCCCGCTGCCCCATTCTTCGGGCGCCAGCCGCTGGCACCAGAGGGAAAGCAACCGGGTTTTGATCGATCGTGCTGTGGGATTGATCGGAGAGCAGGTCGAGCGCCTGTTTTGATGACCTGTTTTGGCCATGATAAAACGCCAGACAGTTGGGATCTGGCGTTTTATGTTCTTAATTGCGGGGTCAAGCTGTGGGCGGGATGGATTACGGTCCGGCTTGCTGTTGGAAGTTGATGACGACCAGGTTCCGCTCACAGTCCTCAAAGGTGTTAAAATAAAACTTTTCAGAAAGAGGGAGATTATCGGTTTGATCCAGGAGCTGAATGTAGAGAGTCTCCTGCGTATCCTGGGGTTGATCACTGAGTTTTACTTCATAGCCCCCGTCGCCGTACTCCGGAGCCATCCCGGTGAAGATGAACTTATTGATCTCCTCTTCACCCAGGGTGCCCTTTACCGTGACCAGGATATCCTGGATGGGTTCCCCTTCGCTGTCAAAGACCTGGCCTGCCACTCCCAGCCACTGGCATCCAGCGTCCTCATGTGCAAAGTTTTCTGTGTGCTCGGGAGAATCCTCCTGCAAAATAAAGGAGACGGCAGAGGTGCCCGGAGCCCGGGGAGAAGGAGATACAGCTGGTGTCGGGGTGTTCGGGATCGGGGTATCCGTCGTGGTGGGAGATGCCGTGGGTTCCTGCGGGGATACCATGGTCGGCGTCCATGTGGGGGGTAAAACCTCTTTCGGGGTGGGTGAGGGGGTTTGCGTTTTCACCAGGGCGGGCATGGGGGGGGGGGGGAGGGGACTCAATCCGCTCTGGGGGTTGATAAAAATCATCAGAAACACCAGGCCAATGGTAATGGCAGCCACGATCGTCAAGCCCGTCAATATATTCCAGATCAGCCCCGGTGGTAGCTGTGTGGATGAAGATAAATCCTCTTCAAACTCCACTTCCGCGCGGCCTTCTTTTTCTTGGAAATTGTCTAGTTCATCTACCATGAGAAGACTCCTGCTCCCGCTTATTCGGAAATGCTAATTTCAATCTTACTTGAATTCCATTGATTTTCCAACCAATCGTGGAGGGCCTTTTTTTGTAAAACCTGCCGCACGTCCGGGGCCAGGGGACGGTTGTTCTCTTTTTCCAGGACCCTGATGATGTGAAATCCGATGTCCGTTTCAATCATATCACTGGTTTCCCCTGGTTCGAGCGCGAACAAAATCTCATCCAGTTCGGGCATGGTCAAATATCCCTCGGGAAACCAGCCTAAATCGCCCCGGGTCTGGGGGTCATATTCCTGGGCCAATTGTGCAAAATCCGTGCCGTCTTCGAGTTCTGACTGGACCGCCTGTGCCTGGCTATCTTCGTATAGTAAAATCTGCTGGGCGTGGATTTGCTCGGCTTCCCCGGGTACACGCTCAATGATCTCGTCGCGCATCCAGGCTGCCGCAATCTCGCGTTCTAAAGCCCGTTGGAAACTTTCTTCCGTGTACCCGTACTTCGCGAGCCAATCCTGTAGGGGCTGATCCTCCCTATCCAGCTGGGTCATCCTTTCCTGCACGTCTTCCTGGTTGATGTCAAATCCATGAGATCCCGCGGCTTGAGCCAGAAGGGTGAGTTGAATCATATTCCGGATGACCAGCTCCCGGTCTTCCTCCGTGATGTCCCGGTCCAGGGCAGCTTTATAACGGGCCACTTCTGATTGAAAGTCGGCCATGGGGATTCGTTCCCCATTCACAGTGGCTGCCACCGGGATGGGGGTAGGGGAAGGTGGAAACGGAGTCCGGGTGGGGGGCACCGGCGTCGCACTGACAGGAGGGGCTGTTGTCCCGCTGTCAGCACTGCAGGCGGTCAGGGCCATCACCAGGATAATCGTCAGGAAGATGGATTTTTGGAAGTACTCTTTCATGACCAATCCCGGGTAGTGTTCTAAATCTCGGGTTTTGCGCTGAGGCTTTCCACATTATAACCGATACGGGACGGTATGAGACTTCCCCCGTTTCAGGGAAAGGTGGTTTCTTGCCGCGTGCCAGTTGATTCAGGTCGTTCTGCGGCTTACTCCACCTTGACATATAATGGTTTTTAACCATAATAAGGAGAAGAGTGAACAAAGAAAGCGGTGACGGAGAAAAGTAAGCTGGATCATCGCTGCCAGGGAGGTGGGCGCATAGATTGAGACGCCTGCTCAGCCTGAGGTCCAGCCCAAGTTCGCTCCTGAGCGTCTGGCAGAACGAAACCTGATCGGGTTTTCCAGTAAGCGAGGCCGGATTCCCGCCGTTACCCGGGAGGCTGAGCGCTGCTTGCGCAGCAGTTGTCAGCGAAAAGTGAGTCATTTGCAATGGCTAATGTGGGTGGTACCGCGGTTTGCCCCGTCCCTGTGTGGGATGGGTTTTTTATTTGGAGGTCTTATGAAAGAAACGTTGCGGAGGATCAAAGAGGATGCCCTGCAGGCCCTGGAGAAAATCGAAAACGAGGATCGGTTTGATGAGTGGCAGGTCACATACCTGGGACGCAGTTCCGATTTGATGGGCGTTTTCAAAAACGTGGGAGATTTACCGCCGGATCAACGTCCGGTCATCGGCCGAATGGCGAATGAGGTCAAAGAAGCCCTGGAAGAGGCTCTTGGCGAGAAGCGGGAAGCCCTGCATCAAGTTCAGGTCCGGCGCTCCCTGGAGGGAGAGCGCATTGATGTCACGCTGCCGGGCAGACCCCACATTATGGGAAATATCCACCCCACGACGGCCACCATGCGGGAAATGTACCGCATATTTGGAGATATGGGGTTCCAAATCTATCGTTCGCGCGAGATAGAAAGTGATGAATACAATTTTCAAATGCTTAATTTCCCTCCCCACCATCCGGCCCGTGAGATGCAGGACACCTTTTTTATCCGCAGTGAAAATGAGCGGGGTGACAATCCACTTCTTCTCCGCACCCACACTTCTCCGGGTCAAATCCACGCCATGCGGGATGCCTCCCGTAAAAAACCGGATCATCCGCCTCCCCTGCGTCTGATTGTGCCCGGGATGTGCTACCGCTACGAGCAGATCTCTGCCCGCTCTGAAATCCAGTTCAACCAGATCGAAGGGCTGGCTGTGGGGAACGCGATTACTTTTGGGGATCTGAAAGGGACTCTGAGTGATTTTGCCCGTCGCATGTTCGGGCAGCGGGTGGGGACGCGTTTCCGCGCCTCCCATTTCCCCTTTACGGAACCCAGCGCCGAGATGGATATCGAATGCTTCCTGTGCGAAGGACAGGGCTGTTCAGTGTGCAAAGGGACGGGATGGCTGGAGATCCTGGGGTGCGGCATGGTCCATCCCAACGTGCTCAAAAACGGAGGCTACGATCCGCAGCGCTACTCCGGGTTTGCCTTTGGCATCGGTCCGGAGCGGATCACCATGCTCCGCCACCGCATTGAAGACATCCGCTATTTCTGGGCCAACGACCTCCGATTTTTGGAGCAGTTTTAATCCCACGGGGTTGAAATGAGGTCGTGGGTTGAGCAGGATGTGATGTTGATCAACTTAATAAAAGCGTAGGAATAAAAAATGAAAGTACCGCTGACTTGGTTAGATGATTTTGTAAAGATTGATTTGTCCATTGAGGATCTGGCACACCGTCTGACCCTGGCTGGGCTGGAGGTGGAAGAAATCCGGTATGTCGGGCTGCCTTTGCCCCATGAAAAGGAGGGGGTGGCGGAAGAATCTTACCAGCGAGAGACGAAGATCACCGGTTTCTCCTGGGATCCGGACAAGATTGTGGTCGGTGTGGTGGAAGAGATCATGCCCCATCCCAATGCGGACCGCCTGGTATTGTGCCGGTTGAACGACGGCGAACAGGAGCACACCGTGCTTACCGGGGCGCCCAACCTGTTTCCCTACCTTGAAGAAGGGAAGCTGGATCCCCCCCTCAAGGTAGCCTACGCCCGGGAAGGGGCTACGATTGTGGACGCCTACAGCGAAAGTAAGAAAAGGGAATACACCACCATCGAGCGCAAGAAGATCCGCGGTGTGGATTCCTATTCCATGGCCTGCTCCGAGAAGGAGCTGGGCATATCGGACGATCATGAAGGGGTGATCCTGTTGGATCCCGATGCGCCTACAGGCCTTCCCCTGGCGGATTATATGGGCGACGCAGTGCTGGATATCGCCCTCACCCCCAATATCGCCAGAGCAGCCAGCATCTTGGGCGTAGCCCGTGAGGTGGCTGCTATCACCGGCCAGGAGCTGCAAATGCCGTCCTTTGATGTGGAAACCAAAGGCCGGTCCATTGAGGGGCAGGTGGAAATTGAGATTACAGATCCTGAGCTCAACCCGCGCTTTGTGTTGGGATTGATCAAGGGTGTCAAGCGGGTTCCCAGTCCTTACTGGGTGCAGCGCCGCCTGCGATTGGCGGGCATCCGTCCTATAGACAGCCTGGTAGATGCCACAAATTACACCATGTTGGAAATCGGAGAACCCCTGCACGCTTTTGATTATGATGTGCTCCTGGAGCGCGCGGAGGGTGAGATGCCCAAGATCATCACCCGCACAGCCTACGAGGGAGAAACCCTGACCACTCTGGATGGTGAGGAACGCGAACTGGATACATTCACTGAGCTGGTGACGGATACGTCAGGTCCGCTGTCCATTGCCGGTGTGATGGGGGGGGAGGAAACCGAAGTCAGCGAGTCGACCCATAACGTGCTCCTGGAAGGAGCGGCCTGGAATTTTATTAACGTCCATAAGACAGTCAATGCCCAGAACATTTCAAGCGAAGCATCGTATCGCTTTGAGCGGGGTGTGCATCCGGATCTGGCCTTGCAGGGTGTCTTGCGCTGCCTGGAATGGATGCGGGTGTGGTCGGGAGGGACGGTGGCTCAGGGAATTGTGGACGCTTATCCCCGGCCTCCCCAGGATCCTGTCATTTCCCTGCAGGCGGAAGATGTGTCCCGCTGGTTGGGCGTGGACCTCTCTGTGGAGGAAATTAAAGAACTACTGGAACGACTGGAATTCGAGGTTGAAGTCAAAGGCCGCAGACTGCGCGCAAAAACGCCTCCCCATCGTCTGGATATCGGGGAAGGAATTGTAGGCAAAGCGGACCTGCTGGAAGAAATCGCTCGGATTTACGGTTATGACAATATCCCCCAGACCCGGCTGGCAGATGAGCTGCCCCCGCAGCGAAGCACGCCTGATCTGGAAGGAGAGGATCAAATCCGTGATATCCTGGCCGGTCTGGGACTACGGGAGGTGGTGACATACCGCATCACATCGCCGGAAGCTGAAGCGCGGAGCTATCCCGCCGGGGATGGTCCCGATCCAGGTCAATATGTCCAGCTGGAAAATCCTATATCTACCGAACGCACTGTGATGCGCCGCAGTTTGCTGGCAAGTGTTCTGGAGATCGTGGAGAATAATTACCGCGTACGGTCCCGGATTGCCCTGTATGAAATCGGTCCAGAATTCAATCCCGCGGATGATCCGGAGCAGATGCCGGAAGAGCGCACTCACCTGGTGTTGGCCCTGACCGGTCCCCGCACCCACAAAGCGTGGCAGGGATCCGATACCCAGGATATGGATTTTTATGATATGAAAGGGATTGTGGAAGCCCTGTTGGATCAATTGCACGTGGGGAATGTCCGGTTTGAACGGGGTGATGCCGGTAGCTTCCATCCTGGAAAATGTGCAGCGGTCTACACAGCGGAAGAGCAAGTGGGTCAGTTCGGTGAACTTCATCCCCTGCTGCGGGACCGGTATGAAATACCGGATTCCCCTCTCTTACTGGCGTCCTTTGATGTGGAAGCACTGCTGCAGCACACCAAGATTTTATATGATGTGGAATCCATCCCCCAGCAGCCGCCGGTCTTAGAGGATCTTGCCATTGTTGTCGATCAGGACGTGCCAGCCGTGGCTGTGGCTGACCTCATCCGGCAAACAGCAGGCGAGATTCTGGCTGACGTGCAGCTGTTTGATGTCTATCACGGGGATCAGATCGGTGAGGGGAAAAAGAGCCTGGCCTACAATCTGGTCTATCAGCACCCGGAGCGAACCTTGACGGATGACGAGGTCAGGAAAGTGCGGGAAAGCATCCTGTACCGGCTCGATCAAGAACTGGATGCACACCTGCGTGAATAAAAACCTGGAATGGGGATGATTGATGGGCGCCCGCCTGATCAGGTGGGCGCTTTTTATTCTTTGTCTGGATGATGGGTTTTTTCCCTGAAATCGTAAATGCCGTTCCGGATGGGCCACCCTGTGCTGCAGCCCGGGCACCACATGTGATCTGTTTCTTCTTCCAGCGGGGTATGTCCGCAGGCTGGACATTGAAACAGGGATGACAAGTTTGCATCTGTGGGATGGACGGACTCATCCCCTACTGCTGTGTTATGCATGAAGACGCTGGGGGAAAGCTGCCACCAGCGGCCGGTGTGCTGTACAGCGGCGTCCAGTCCGGCCAACAGGGAGGCAGGGATAAGCCGTTTCAGCAGGTCAAGCCGGAAGTGAGACACGGTTAATTTCCGGTTGACCTCAAATCCAGCCTTTTCAAGCTCTCTCTCGATGTAGCGGGGGTGAAAATCAAAATTCAGTTCAACAAATTCTACGGGTTGAAGGGTAAAAGGATTCCAGTCCTGCAGACCGAGCAGGTAGCGGCCGATGGCTTTCAAATGTTTTTTATTGGCATACTCCAGGATGAACACGCCCTGGTGGGCCATCACGCGCCGGATCTGTTGGAATACGGCAGGAACATCGGCCATGTGGTGCAGTGTGCGGATCATGGTGGCGCAATCAAAAACGCCCTTTGTAAAGGGAAGGCGGTAGGCATCGCCGGCCACATAGATCAAACGCGGGTTTACTCCCAGGCGTTCCTGGGCTTGCTGCAGCTGGGTCAGGGAGTAATCGAGAAGGATGATGTTTTGGAAGTTGTGATAGCGGGGGGTGTTACGTCCCGCTCCAGCTCCGATCTCCAGCAGGCGATCTCCCCCTGATGGCAGCAGGCGCCGCAGGGCGATTTGTTCTACCCGATCTTCATACGCCCGGTTTGCTTTCTCCCAGAACCGGGTCTGATAATCCGATCCCTCGTAATCGCAGATGGGGGGCCTGTTTTCGTCCATGGATGGTCCTCAAAAAACCAAAGACGGCAGAAGGATCCGCCGTCTTTTGATGTTGTGCTGTGGAGCGTCGGGCTAAGATGCGGCGTTTCCCGCCAGTTTTCTCCCATTATAGCCCCGCCCTACACCCCGGTACTTAAATCCCAGTTCAGCCATGTAGTTGGGGTCGTAAATGTTCCGGCCGTCGAAAATTACAGCCTGGTTCATCTTATCCCGGATACGTTCCAGATCCAGCTGCTGGAACTCGTTCCACTCTGTGTTGACCATCAGAGCGTCACTGCCTTCTGCCAGCCGGTATGGAGTATCAACCATTTCAACGCCGGGCAGGATATGTGCTGCATCTTCCATGGCGATAGGATCATACCCTTTGACCATGGCGCCTTCTTTGATCAACGCATTGGCAATGGTAATCGAGGGTGCTTCGCGCATGTCATCCGTGTTGGGTTTGAAGGACAGGCCCAGGAGGCCGATCGTCTTTCCAGTCAGGGAGTCATCCAGCATGGATTTGACTTTTCTGACTGCCATGTGCCGCCGGTCCTCGTTGATATCCATCACGGAGTGCAGCAGCTGCGGGTGGCGGCCTTTTTCCTCTGCCATGTGAGCCAGAGCCTTGACATCTTTCGGGAAACAAGAGCCGCCGTAGCCGATGCCGGCCCGCAGGAAGTAGGGGCCAATGCGGTCATCGAATCCCATTCCGTTGGCCACCTCAGTCACGTCAGCCCCCAGATCCTCGCAGATATTGGCAATTTCGTTGATAAAGGATATTTTGGTGGCAAGAAAGGCGTTGGAAGCGTATTTGATCATTTCAGCGGTGCGCAGGTCGGTGACCACAATCGGTGCCCGCAGAGGCAGGTGGAGCTGGGCCACCTTGTCCGCCGCCTCTTCCTCCAGGGAACCAACCACAATGCGGTGAGGATTCATGAAATCCTGAATGGCTGACCCTTCCCGTAAAAATTCCGGGCAGGAAACCACAGAAAAGGGTGGAGCATCCGGGTTATGTTCCTGGATTATTTCTGCTACCCAGTCCCCGGTGCCTACCGGCACGGTGGACTTATTGATGATGATTGCCCCTTCTTTCATGTGTTCCGAAATCGAACGTGCTGCAGATGCTACATACTGTAAATCTGCTTCTCCGTCCACGCCGGAAGGGGTGCCGACAGCGATAAAAATATATCCTGCGTCTTCCAGGGCTTTCTGGTAAGAGGTCGTAAATGACAGGCGGCCCGCATCGACATTACGTTCGACGAGCTCTTTCAAGCCCGGCTCGTAGATGGGCATCTTTCCTTCTTTCAGCCCCTGGATTTTTTCCTGGTTGACGTCCAGAGCAACAACGGAGTTGCCCAGATCAGCAAATCCTGCTGCAGAAATGATGCCCACATATCCGACGCCAACGACACAAATATTTTTCATGGAGGATGTCCTTTTCCGCTGAAACTTAAGTGATCACGTGTACAGCCAAAATCTTACCATAAGGATCAACTTTTTGAAGGGGGAAACCGACTAACTAACCAAATTGTCGGGAGCCGGAATGCCATCTCCGGCCAGGTAACTGCCCGCTGGATCAAAGGGGGAATGCCGAAAGTTGAAATTTTTATAATCTGAAAACGCGTTCCAGGCATAATAATTTATAATATTGGTAGTGGATGGAAGGTCCTTGTCCCTACTGGGAGGTGGAAATGAGCGGGCCGCGTGAAGTACAGGCTCCCCGGGGCACGACCCGGGAATGCAAATCCTGGCAGATCGAAGCTGCATATCGGATGATCCAAAATAATCTGGATCCGGAAGTGGCTGGCGATCCTGATCACCTGGTGGTGTACGGGGGTAGTGGAAAGGCAGCCCGGAACTGGGAGGCCTTTGATGCTATCCTCGAGGCTCTGCGTTCCATGGATGTGGATGACACCCTGCTCGTTCAATCCGGGAAACCGGTGGGGATCTTCAAGACCCATGAAGAAGCGCCGCGGGTTTTGATCGCGAATTCAAACCTGGTTCCTCATTGGGCAACACAGGAACACTTTGATAAGCTGGTGGCAGATGGGTTGATGATGTACGGTCAAATGACAGCCGGGTCGTGGATCTATATCGGCACCCAGGGCATCTTGCAGGGCACATATGAGACCCTGGGCGCGTTGGCAAAACAGCGCGGCTGGTCCTCTCTGGCCGGAAAATTTGTCCTCACGGCGGGATTGGGGGAGATGGGGGGCGCTCAGCCCATGGCGATCACCATGAACGAAGGGGTGGGGCTGATTGTGGAAGTCAATCCCGCCCAGGCCGAACGCCGCCGGAGAATGGGATATGTGGATCAGGTTGTGGAAGACCTCGATCAAGCCCTGCGTGTGGTGGATGAATCCCTCCAGCGCGGGAAGCCCCATTCGGTAGGATTGATCGGGAATGCGGCCGATGTTTATCCTACCCTCGTGAACCGGGGGCGGATTCCGGATGTGGTCACGGACCAGACCTCAGCCCATGATGCGCTGGATTACGTCCCCCGCGGGCTGACTGTGGATCAAGCTCAGCAGCTTAAATCCCGGGATCCGGGGGGATACCGGGAAAAGGCCAGGGAATCCATGGCTGTCCATGTTCAGGCCATGCTCGACTTTCAGGAACAGGGCGCTGAGGTCTTTGATTACGGGAACAACATCCGTCAGCAAGCCTACAACCAGGGTATAAAAAACGCCTTTGATTTTCCCGGTTTTGTACCGGCTTATATCCGCCCTCAATTCTGCGAAGGAAAAGGCCCTTTCCGCTGGGTGGCTTTATCGGGTGACCCGGAGGACATCTATCGCACCGACGAAGTCATCCTGGAGTTGTTTCCGGAAGATGACCACCTGCGGCGCTGGATAAACATGGCGCAGGAAAATGTTCCCTTCCAGGGATTGCCGTCGCGCATATGCTGGCTGGGGTACGGAGAGCGGGCCCAGGCCGGATTGGCGTTCAATGACCTAGTCTCTGACGGCACAGTGCAGGCGCCCATTGTCATCGGTCGGGATCATCTGGATTCGGGCTCCGTGGCTTCGCCTAACCGGGAAACTGAGGGCATGAAAGATGGATCGGACGCCATCAGCGATTGGCCCCTTCTGAATGCGCTTCTCAATGCGGTGGGCGGAGCCACCTGGGTTTCATTCCATCACGGCGGGGGGGTGGGCATTGGATACAGCCAGCATGCGGGCCAGGTGATTGTGGCTGACGGTACCGGGGCGGCCGCCCGCCGCCTAGCCCGCGTGCTGACCACGGATCCCGGGTTGGGCATCATCCGCCATGCGGATGCGGGATATCAACAGGCAGTGGATGCTGCCAGACGCCATAATCTCCGGATGCCTATGCTGGATGATGAGTAGTCATTGATGTCTGGACACCTATCACCAGTGGATCAGGTGGAAACAGATCAGTAAATTGGGAGTGGATCTTTCATGAGACGTATCGGAATCTTGACAAGCGGGGGTGATGCCCCGGGAATGAACGCCGCTATCCGGTCCGCAGTGCGGACCGGGTTGGAGCGCGGGGTGGATATCTTTGCCATCTCGGAAGGATTTCAAGGTATGGTGGATGGCGGCGATCAAATCTGGAAAATGAGTTGGAATGATGTGGGCGGAATTCTCCATAAAGGCGGGACACAAATCGGCACCGCCCGCTGCCATGATTTCAGAAACCGGGTGGGAAGAAAGAAAGCTGCCAAAAACCTGGTGAAAAACGGCATCACGGACCTGATCATTATCGGCGGGGACGGCAGCCTGACAGGAGCGGCAATCTTCCGGAGAGAGTGGCCTGAGCTGCTGCAAATTCTGGTTGAGGAAGGACAGCTGACCGAAGAGGATGCCGGGGACTATCCGCCGCTATCCATCATTGGACTTCCGGGTTCGATTGACAATGATATCTACGGTTCGGATATGACCATCGGCGCGGACACGGCCCTGCACCGCATCACAGAAGCCATCGATGCCATTACCAGCACAGCAGCCAGCCACCAGAGAAGTTTCGTGGTTGAAGTCATGGGCAGAAACTGCGGGTACCTGGCCATGATGGGTGCCCTGGCTGCCGGAGCGGATTGGGTATTTGTGCCTGAAAGGCCGCCGGAGCCAGAAAAATGGAAAGATGAAATGTGCCGCAGCCTGAAAGCGGGGCGCGAGGCCGGGCGCCGGGACAGCATCGTCGTCCTGGCAGAGGGCGCGATTGATAACGAAGGCAACCCTATCACCAGCCAGGAAGTCAAGGAAACCCTGGAACGCAGGATCGGGGAGGAAACCAGGATTACCATCCTGGGCCATGTTCAGCGCGGCGGTTATCCCAGCGCTTTTGACCGCAATCTGGGTACGATCTTGGGCCATGCTGCCGTGGAAGCGCTGCTGGATGGTGAGCCCCTGGTTGAGCCACAAATGATCGGCATGCGGGGAAACCGGGTGGTCAGCACACCCCTGGAGGAGTGTGTGGAGAAAACCCGCCAGGTCTCAAGCCTGGTAGAGCAAAAAGATTTTCAAAAGGTCACAGACCTGCGGGGACAAAGTTTCAACGCTGCTTATCAAATTCTACAAACCCTTTTTCAGGCCGAGCCGGATCCTCCTGAAGAGGTCGTTCGACCGCTGCGCATTGCAGTCATGCATTCCGGTGGACCTGCGCCGGGTATGAATACCGCTGTACGGGCCGCCGTGCGCTGGGGGAAAAACAGAGGGCATGAGATGCTCGGTGTCTATAACGGATTTCCGGGTTTGATGGATGGAGATATCAAAGAACTGGACTGGATGGATGTTGGGAGTATGGTCAATCTGGGTGGGGCGGAACTGGGCACAAACCGCACTCTGCCGTCCAGCGGTGATTATTATGCCATTGCCCGCAGCGTTGAGGAATTCAATCTGGACAGTTTGCTGATCATCGGGGGGGAGGCGGGGTATGACGGAGCCTTTGAAATGTATCGACGCCGCCGTGAATTTCCCAATTTTAATCTGCCTATCGTATGTTTGCCGGCCACCATAGATAACGACCGCCCGGGTTCAGAGCTGTGCATCGGCGCCGATACGGCCTTGAACAGCATCATCCAGGCCGTGGACAAAATCAAACAATCAGCGGTGGCTTCCCGGCGCTGTTTCGTAGTGGAGACCATGGGCGGCTACTGTGGTTATCTGACCCTGATGGGGGGGATGGCCACAGGTGCGGAGCGGGTCTATTTGCATGAGGAAGGGACCACGCTGGGTGATTTGCAGAAGGACGTCGAACACCTCATCGCCGGGTTCAAGGGCGGGAAGCGCCTGGGCCTCATGATCCGCAACGAGAACGCACATTCGGTGTACACGACAGATTTTATGGTGCGACTTTTTGAGGCAGAGGGCAAAGAACTCTTTGACGTCCGCCAGGCCATTCTGGGCCATTTACAGCAGGGTGGAAATCCATCTCCCTTTGACCGCATTCAAGCCTCGCGGCTGGCAGTGCGGTGCGTGGATTTCATCATCAATGAAGCAGGCCGGGAGGAACCGCGCAGCGTATACATGGGTCTGGAAGGGGGAGATATTAAATTCACAGGTATGGAGAATTATCCTCAATCCGAGGACCGGGATTTTGGGCGACCTGAGGAGCAGTGGTGGATGAGTTTGCGCCCTATTGCCCGCATTCTGGCCCAACCCGGCCCGAATGTCCACACCGGGCGACCCCGGGATTGATAGCAGGAAAACGGGTTGAGAGGGGCTATTTCCCGCCGGGGTGGGCCAGCCATCCCACATGAAACAACCCCGGTCCATCACGGACCGGGGTTGTTGTTTCAAACCCTGCAACCTTCAGCGGTAAGGTAGTTTTTCAATGTGGACATTTTCCTTCCCGATCATCTCTCCCAGTTCCCGCACCAGTTCTTTCGTCAGACTGGTGCTTGCATTGGGGAATTCTAACAAATGAGTGCGCTCATTTTCCATGATTTGAAACGCAAACCGATCGTTCCCCGGGTAACTGATCAGGGTGCCGTAAATTTGCCGCAGGCGTAGTTTGTCGCGCATTTTGTTGCCATCCCGCTTGATAACAATCGTTACCAGGTAATCCGTATCTTCTTCAATTTCTAGCGTCAAACGGGGTTCAGATTCCTCTGCCTGGGCCGGGGGGAATGCTTCTTCAGATTTGCCTGTGGTGCTGTTTTTCACAACTTCCGGGTTGTGATCCGGCGATGAATTGGAGGAAGTGGGGGAGGGACTTTCCTTGTTTCCGGTATCCTCCAGCGGGGCTGCGTGGTCCATTTCTGCCCCGTTTTCCTCCCAGTCTGTCGGGAAGGGGTCCGGCGGTGGGGGCGGTGGAGATGCGCTTTCCTGTGTTTCATTTTCCCGCTGTTTGGGGACGGACGCATTTTTTCCCTGTGGGACGGTGGGATCTTCTGCCTGCGTTCCAGGCGATGTTTGTTTATCCTCCACTTTGCGGGGTGAAAAGTGCTGCAGGTTGGTTTTGACCCGATTTACCAGCACTTTAGGCTCTCCCCGCTGGGTATCCACCTTTCCTGTGGCGGAGATAATTTCATCAAATTGGATCAGTTCGGCGTATTTTTTCCAGGTCGAAGGGAAAATGACCAGGTCAATGGTGCCCTGAATATCCTCGATGCTGGCAAAGGCCATCGGTTTCCCGTTTTTGGTCTGGTGGTGCCGGATTTTTGTGACGATGCCGGCCACGGTGACGCGTTCGTTATGGTTTGCTTCGCTCAAATCCTGGGCGAAATACGAGACATGCTGCTTCAGGGTGTCCATCACCGTGCTCAGAGGGTGGTCGGAGACGTACAGCCCGATGAGTTCTTTTTCCCAGTCCAGTTGAGCGCGACGCGTAATTTTAGCCGGCGTATCGGACAGTCTGATTTTTTCTTCCAGCCCGGATTCTCCTCCGAACATGGACATCTGTCCGGCGTCTTTGGCCTGGAAGATAGAGGAACTGATGGCGATGATGCGGTCCATGGCCTCCAGCAATGCTGGCCGCCCTCCGAAATCATCCAGGGCACCGACCTGGATCAGGCATTCCAGGGCCCGCTTGCCCACGCGGCGCAAGTCAACCCGCCTCAAGAAATCATTGATGTCTTTGAAAGGACCCGCCCCGCGCCCTTCTTGAATGGCCTGCACCGGCCCTTCTCCCACATTCTTCACCGCCCCCAGGCCAAAGCGGATGCAGGATTCACCCTGGGACCCATCCTCAATGGTGAACCCCCATTCGCTGTGGTTGACATTGGGAGGCAGGATTTCAATTCCCATCTGCCGGCTCTCGGAGGCGTACAGTGTGACCTTATCGGTGTTGTTCTGATACACTGTGAGCAGGGCGGTCATATATTCCACCGGGTAATGGGTCTTGAGGTACGCGGTCTGAACGGAGATTAATCCGTAATCAGCAGCGTGGGCTTTATTGAAGCCGTAGCGGGCAAATTTTTCCCAGTCCGTGAAAATTTGTTTTGCGGTGCTGCGTTGGATCCCGTTGTCTACGGCACCTTCAATGAACTTTTTGCGGTGCTTGATGAGGTCCTTTTTCTTCTTTTTGGCCACAGCTTTGCGAAGGCTGTCGGCCTCTGAAGGCTGATACCCGGCCAGCTCCACCGCGCTGTGCATGATCTGTTCCTGGTAGACCGGGATCCCGTACGTTTCTTCATAAATCGGTTCCAGGTCGGGATGGCGGTAGCTGATTTCCTCGTCTCCGTGCATGCGGTTGATGTAGTCGGGGATGAAATCCATCGGACCCGGCCGGTACAGCGCCACCATGGCGATGACGTGTTCCAGTTTCTTGGGCTTCATGGATTTCAGGTAGCGCCGCATCCCGGAGCTTTCCACCTGGAAAATGCCGATGGTTTCCCCCCGCCCGATGAGCTGATATGTTTCGGGATCGTCGGTAGGGATGTTATCCAGGGTGAGTTTCACCCCGTGCCGCGCCTCGATCAATTCGCTGGCTCTGGTCATGATGGTCAGGGTGGACAATCCCAGGAAATCCACCTTGAGCAGGCCCAGGCGGTCAATGACGGACATCTCATACTGGGTCACAGTGTCGATGGGGCTGTCGCCCACGTTGCCCGTCGGGCGGTGCAGCGGTGTGTATTCCACGACCGGTTCATCCGTGACGACCACGCCTGCCGCGTGGGTCCCGGCGTTGCGCACCGTTCCTTCCACCCCTTTGGCGGTGTCGATCAGATCATGCAGGTAAGGGGCGTCCTCATACAGGTTCTTGAATTCGGTGGAGTTCTCCAGCGCCTCCTCAATGCTCATGGGAGGGAGATTGGGGATGGCTTTGGCAACCCGGTCCACTTCCTGGAGGGGGATGTCCATCACCCGGCCCACATCGCGGATGGCGGCCCGGGCTTTCATGGTGCCGAAGGTGATGATCTGGGCCACCTTGTCGTGACCGTACTTGTCCGCGCAGTACTGCATCAATTCGGCCCGCCGGTCATCGGGGAAATCGAGGTCGATGTCCGGCATGTTGACCCGTCCCGGGTTCAGGAAGCGTTCAAAAATCAATTTTTGCTCCAGGGGGTCAATGGGGGTGATCTCCAGGGCGTACGCCACGATAGAGCCGGCTGCCGAGCCGCGGGCGTTGTACCAGATGTCCCGTTTCTGGGCGTACTGGCACAGGTCCCATACGATCAGGAAATAAGCATCAAACCCCATATCATTAATGATCTTTAACTCGTATTCCAGGCGCTCCTGGACCTCGGGGTTGTCGGCCCGACCCTGATAGCGCTTTTGGATGCCGCGCCGGCACAGCTTCCGCAGGTAGGACTTCGGGGTGTAGCCCTCCGGGACGGAAAATTTAGGCAGATGATATTCATCAAAGCTCAGGTCAACGTTGCAGCGTTCAGCGATGTGCAGCGTGTTCTGGATCGCACCGGGGATATGACCGAAGAGGGCCTCCATCTCCTGCGGTGTTCGCAGGTAATAGGAATCATCCGTCATCCGCATGCGGTCCGGGTCGTTGAGCAGTTTTCCGGTCTGGATGGCGAGCAGCACATCCTGCAGTTTGGCGTCAGTTGGGTTGACGTAATGGACGTCATTGGTAGCCACATACCGGGCCTCATAGCGGGATCCCATCTCCAGCAGGGTGTTGTTGATGTCATCCAGCTCGTCAATGTCATGCTGCTGCAGTTCCAGGAAGAAGCGGTCCGGTCCAAAGACTTCGTAATACCAGTCCATTTGCTGGCGGGCAAAGTCCATCCGTCCCTGTTTGATGGCGCGGGGGATCTCGGCAGACAGGCAGCCCGAGGTGGCAATCAGGCCCTCGGAATGTTCCGCCAGATAGTCGTGGTCTATACGAGGATGGTAATAGAAGCCTTCCAGCTGGGCGGCGGTGGCAATCTTGAGCAGGTTTTTATAGCCCTGCTGATTTTCCGCCAGCAGCAGCAAATGGGAGGCTCTTTTGTCCTGGCGTGGATCGCGGTCCGTCATGCCCCGCGGGGCGAGGTAGGCTTCCACACCGATGATGGGCTTGATGCCGGCTTTCCTGGCCGCGTCATAGAAATCGACCACGCCGTACATGGTGCCGTGGTCAGTGATGGCCAGGGCAGGCATCTCCAGTTCTTTTGCCCGCCGGACCAATTCTTTAATGTTGCTGAATCCGTCTAGAATGGAGTACTCGGTATGGACGTGCAAATGGGCAAAGGACATGGGATGTGAATGTGGTTATCTTATGGCGTGTGGGCTTAACGGTGTCCGGGGCATTGGTGGTTTGCGAATGTAGAAAATTTGACAAGTTGATTATAGCATGGAACCCTGGGCAGCGGTTTCGGGCGATGAAAATTTAAGCCAAAAAATTAGAACTATCACTGTACCTTCGTGCAGCGGGAGAAAGGAATACAGATATCCGAAATTCGTGGATGTAAAAAGGAGGGAAAAGGGGTCTGGTTATGGGCTGGGTGGTTCGGGACCCGGGTGGGTGCCGTACGCTGTGAGGGAGGGTTGATCATAAATTCTTCCCCCCGGGGGGGAGATGGAGGCAAAACAGGATCCAGGGCGGGCAGGCTTAACAGGGGGGCTCCGGTGGGATTAAAAAATGAGAGCCGGGCTCGCCAGTGCCCGGCTCTCTCTAAGGAGGAGAAGAAGAGAAATTTCCTTTCGATATACAGTTTAGCTGATCTGCGGATAGTCTGCTTGACGTCATTCCGACGATTTTCATACGCTTAACCTACGCTTGCTGATACGCAGGGGGTGATTTACAATGGAGAGAGAAAAAAATCGATTAGGGAGCGTTCCTGATGAATAAATTATACGTCGATACTTTGCAGACGGAAGCCCTGGGATTGATCGGCATTGCGGCCACGGATCGGGGTCTGGCCCATGTCCGTTTTTTTCAGGCCGGTGAGCGGGGATTTGTCGACGCTGTTACAGCCGGCCAGGAGGTTGATGCCGTTCACGTCCCGGAACGCACTGTGTCCATCGTGGAACAAATCCAGCAGTATTTACAGGGGGAGCGAAGAATGTTTGAAATGGCCCTGGACTGGTCCGGTCTAACTGACTTTCAAAAAGACGTCCTGCAGGCCACGCTGGAGATCCCTTATGGAGAAACCCGCTCCTACGGCGAGGTCGCAGCGGCAGTCGGGAGATCGAAGGCTGCCCGGGCAGTGGGCCAGGCTGAATCGCGCAATCCCTGCCCGCTGGTGGTTCCCTGCCACCGGGTGATCGGTGCAGACGGCGCCTTGGTGGGCTACGGGGGTTCGGGAGATGTCAATACCAAGGCCTGGCTGCTGGCCTTTGAGAGTCACGTTGCGGGCAAGGGGTGATCAATCGATCCAGATTACGGCCATATTTCCTAATACCCCCCATGATCTCAGGAATTCCTTTTTATAGCGCTGGTAAACAGTTCCCCCATCCAGGAAGGTGATTTTATTTTTGTCATAGCCGATGACGATTACCGTGTGTTCAAATTGCGCCACGGTGGTCTTGTGGCCGTTGGATGCCGTGTACGGGATGGGGGTGCCGCGGCCGACATGGCCGATGACCCACACGATCACCGGCTGTCCTTGGGCAATTTCAGCTTTTAATTCCGCAAGGCTCATGCCCCGCACTGCTTTGGCATTCAGTCCGTACTCACGCAAACGCTGGGCGACAGGCCGGGCATGTACGCCGTAGGGATTGGGGGGAATCTGTCCCCAGCTGCCATACACGCTGCCCACAAAACCGCGGTCGGGATTGTCGCTCTTGGGCAGCCCGTTGAAAAAGGTGTATTCGTTGATGGATTTCCCGAAATAACGGGCCCAATCCACTGCGGAGCGGGATTCACAGCTCAACGGCATGGATTGGGGGTATCCCACGATGCCCCGGATGCGGCTTGCTTGGGGTGGAACGGGAGTGGGTGTGTTCGTTGCCGTGGGAGAGGGCGTGTTGGAAGGGGTGATGGAGGCCGTCGGGGTGCTTGTCAGCGGTGAGGCCTGAAAGGGGGTTTTGGTCGGTGTGGGGGTGCGGGTTGCTGTGGGGCTTGACTCCACGGGGGGCGAGGGGCTCTGCGCCGGCAAGGTTACACGAAAATTGCTCAAGAGCATGACCAGAAACCCGCCGATGATGATCACATTGGCCCCCAGTATGGCTCCCAGGGAGGAAAACCCGTATTCCTGGGGGGAAGGGTGATCGATGCGTTGGCTGCGTATCGGGGGCTGATTGTCCCTGTCAGGCATAGGTCCCACTTTGTCTGGCCCGATGAAAGGAAGATTGCTGTCGGTCTCGATTTCGTCTTATGTATTATACTCACAGGAAGGAAGAAATAATTTTCACTTTTGTTGGTTTAATGGAATCCTAACTTGCGTCTGTGTGGTGTGAAAGGGTTTGCGGGCGATGATGTCTTGTTTCCAGAAGCTGGGAGATAATGAACGCGGTGAGTGAATCAGGGAGAGGTGGGAGAGGGGCCAAACATCATCGGCAATGTCGTCAGGCAGGTTGTGAAAGGCTGGGAGGCGTCTGGTTGTGGATGGTCCTTGCCGTGGGTGCAGGTCTGGTGGGCTGTTCCGGGTTGATCGGTCGTGTGAAGGATTACCAGACAGGAATCCCCTGGCCCTGTCCTACAACATCCCCCGGCCTGCCAACCCTCCGGCCGCAGCCGACACAATTGGATGAGGTCCGGGCGATTGAGAACACGCCTCAGGTGATGACCACGAAGGCGCTGGAGCCGGCGACAATGAGCCTGACGATTGTATATGACAATAATCCTGACCGCCCGGGCCTGGAAACGGATTGGGGCTTTTCCGCGCTGGTACAAACCGGCCCGGATACCGTTCTCTTTGATACAGAAAAACGCGGCTCTATTTTACTGTCCGATTTGCGGACCCTGGACTATGACCTGGAATCCATTGATGCTGTTCCCCTTTCCCACGCCCACGGCGATCACACCGGCGGGCTGCAGACCCTTCTGGATCACGGCATACGACCGGATGTGTACCTCTTACCGTCTTTTTCCGCGGGACAAAAAGCGCGCCTGCGCCAGCGCACGGAAGCCATGGAGGTGGAACCCGCTCAACAAATCGCTCCCCGCATCTATACCACCGGCGAGATTGCCGGAGACCCGCCGGAACAGGCTCTAGTTTTGGACACGCAGGGGAAGTGGTGATCATCACTGGCTGCGCTCATCCGGGAATTGTCACAATGAATGAAACGGCAAGACGGATATTTCATGAACAGCCTTACCTTGTGGTGGGAGGCTTACACCTGGGGAGTGCTGACCCATCCCGGTTGAAAACCATTATGAAGGAATTTCGCAGGCTGGATGTGAAATATGTCGCCCCCTGCCATTGTTCCGGTGATAACGCGCGCCGGCATTTTGGGTAGGAATTCGGACCGGATTGCATCGAAGCCGGGGTCGGGAAGGTGATCGACCTCATGTCCTGAACGGGGTCGGGGTACAGAATGAAGCTAATTTGAAAAGGAAGACACGACAATGACCTCACATCAGGATGTCGCCATAAAAGCGGGAAGTTTGCTCCACAGCGGCTATCATTGATCGGAAGCGGTCATGCTCGCCGTGGGCGAACACGTGCTGCCGGACATGAATGACCGTATGATAAAAATCGCTACAGGCCTGGGAGGTGGGATTGGATCGACTCATGAGCATGTGTGCGGGGCCTTCTCTGCAGGTGTGTTGTTGATTGGGGCCCGTTATGGCCGCACAGATTCGGAAATGGCGGATGAGTTGTGCCAGAAAAAAGTGCGAAACTTCCGGGAGGCGTTCCATACCAGGCTGGGATCCGTCATCTGCCGTGAACTGCGGGAGGAATCCTATGGATCCGGGGGCGAGGAGCCCTGTGCGGTGCTGGTGGAGCGGGCAGCTGGAATGCTGCTGGATGTGGTTGACCCAGTGGTGAGATGAGTATTTTTACAGCCTACGGCCCGGGTATGTGTAGTTAGCGTCGTCTGATTCCTGTGTTGACCGGGTCCGATTCAGTATGTGGTGTGTATATGAGTTTAGAGGTAGATTGAGATATGAATGACGGTTTGGAATTGTCAAGTTCAACCTTGGATCGACTGGGAGAGTTGGTCAAAGCGTTCATCCTGTCTTATTTTGAAGAAATGGATCACGGTCCGGTCAGTCCCCGAAACCTGTCCGCGTTTGAGGTGGGAGAAAACCTGTCTGAAGCCCTGCCCGACAGGGGTCAGGATGTGGGCCGCGTCTGGCAGGACTTCTTGCGGGGGGTGGTCGGACAGTCTGTGCGTGTGGGCCATCCCCGATTTTTAGCCTGGATCCGGACCTCACCCCTGGCGGGGGCTGTGTATGCTGAAGCCCTGGCCGCGGCCCTGAATCAGTCCGTGGCTGTGTGGGACGGGGCGCCGGCAGCCACCGAGGTCGAAAAACAGGTCATTCACTGGCTGATCGAAATCAGCGGGTACGATCCACAGGGGGGCGGCATTTTGACTTCCGGAGGGTCCATGGCCAACTTTTCCGGGCTGCTGGCCGCGCGGTCCGCGGTCTTTCCCGCCGTGCGCCAGCAGGGTCTTCGTGATGGTCCACCGCTGGCAGTATATCTCACCTCCCAGACCCACTACAGCGTGCACAAAGCGCTGGAAATGATGGGCCTGGGCCGGGAGGCAACCCGCATCGTCTCTATTGATGAGAATCTTAAGATGGACCCCGATGCTCTCCAGGACCGCATCCGGCGGGACCGGCGGGCTGGTGTGCGGCCCATGGCCGTGGTGGCCACAGTGGGTACGACCTCCACGGGAACCTGCGATGACCTGCGGAAAATCAGCCGCGTGTGCCGCGAAGAAGACGTGTGGCTGCATGTTGACGGGGCCTACGGCGGGTTTGCGGCCCTGGTCCCGGACCGGGAGCAGGTGCTACAGGGCATCCGGGGTGTGGATTCCTTTGTCCTCGACCCCCATAAGAATCTATTCATGCCCTTTGAAGCCGGGTGTTTGCTGGTCCGGAACCCTGATCATTTACGGGATACCTTCGGGGTGGTGACGGATTATCTGCCCAATTCGGAAGATGGAAGAAGGGACGAAGCCCGCAGCCGGCGCCATTTCCGGGATTACGGCCCGCAGCTATCCAGATCCTTCCGGGCCTTGAAGATCTATCTCTCGCTGAAGCTGTACGGCGTGCAGGCCATCGCTGGGGAGATCCAGCGCCAATATCGCCTGGCGGGAAAGTTTGCGGACAGAATCCGGGCCGCGGAGGAGTTTGAACTCATGGTAGAGCCGGAATTGGGCGTGGTGGCCTTTCGCTGCCTGCCGCCGGGAATGGCCGGGCAGGATGTGTTGAACCGGCTTCAGAAGCAGGTCGTGGATCGATTACACAGGCGTGGAAAGGCGTACCTGTCCCGGGTCGAGGTCCAGGGCCAGGCAGGCCTCCGGGCCTGTTTTGTATCCCACCGCACGCGGCTCCCGCACCTGGATCAGGTGCTGGATGAGGTGCGGCTTGTGGTTGATGAATTGAGTTGAGGGGGCATACCTTCGTCAGCCCCTGACCGCGTTTAGAAAGTCAGCCAGCAGGCCGTAAGCGGTGGTCACGGGCGTGGGGTCCTCCTGGGCCAGGGTCAATTTTCCCAGCACATCACTTTCAATTTGCAGCACGGCCGAGGTCCCGGACACCCCGTACAGGGGAGAATCACGACCCACCATGCGCGGGGCGACACGGGCCTTTACCTGCTCTTGATTGGTTTCATCCCTCTGCGCGGAGCACACCAGTTTCCAGCGTTTTCCTTCTTCCCGGGCCTGGTTGATGTCATCCAGGTCGATACCGTGGATGCCCTGGCGCTCGACCTGCTGCGGGGTGAGGGGGATGTCCATCAGCACTGTGACCAGGGCGGCGATTTTGACCGCGGCGTCCCAGCCGTCCACATCCCCGCTGGGATCTGTCTCGGCGATGCCCATCTCCTGGGCGCGGCGGAGGGCCTGTTTCTGGGGGTCCCCGGCTTCCATCCTGCCCAGGATAAAGTTCGTGGTGGAGTTCAAGATGCCCTGTAGAGCGGTGACCTGCGCCCCGGGCAGGCCGCAGCGGTGGATGGAAAACACCGGCGCCCCGTCCATCACCGCGGATTCAAACAGGAAGGCGCGTTCCCGCAGGCGGGCCAGTTCTATGAGTTCCCGGTAGCCGTGCACCACCGGTCCCTTGTTGGCGGTGACGGCGTGCATCCCGTTTTCCAGCGCCAGACGCAGGAAGTCCAGAGCCGGTTGACCGCTGTCGTAATTGACCGGGATGGTTTCGAACAGCACGTCCGCGTCGCACTCGCGGGTGAAGGTCTCGCTGTCGGAGACTGGATTTGTACTCAAGATTCCCAGATTTCCCCCGGATTCTACCAGCTCCAGCGCTCGACCCACATTGATCCCTTGCGGATCAAGGGCGATACCATGGCTGGCGGTGGCGATGCCCGTCACCTGCCAGGTGAGGTCGTATTCTTTCTCCAGCCGGGCCTGTTTGTCCTGCAGCAGGCGGGCAAAGGCCTGCCCCACATTCCCGAACCCCAGCAAAGCCAGCTTATAGCGGTCGCCCATGATTGGTGCTCCTTAAAAAATGGACCGGAAGGGATGTCCCTCCCGGCCTGATTGAAAACTATTTTGTGCCTTTCTTATGCCGGCCCTTGATGGATTTAATTTCCTCCTCGCTCAGGTCCGGCACATCTTCCGTGTCCTCGATACCCAGGGCTTTTCGCTGCGCTTCCCGCCAGCGCTCCAGCCGGTCTCCCACTTCCTTTTCGTAGCCCTGCCCGGTGGGCTGGTAGAAGTAGGTGCCCAGCAGCTCTTCAGGAAGGTATTGCTGGGGGTGGAAATGGTCCGGGTGGCTGTGGGGGTATTCGTAGCCCTTCCCGTGCCCCAGCGCTTCCCGGTCCCGGGCGGCGTCCTTGAGGTGGGTGGGGACCTGGGTGCGGCTGGCGCGTTCGATGAGGTCGAAGGCTTTGAAATAGGCCCCGGTGGAGTTGGACTTGGGCGCGGTGGCCAGGTACAGGGTGGCTTCCACAATGGGGTATACGCCTTCCGGCAGGCCCACAAAATCAAAGGCCTGGGCGGCGGCGTTGGCCACCACCAGCCCCATGGGATCTGCCAGCCCGATATCTTCCCCGGCGGAGATCAGCAGACGGCGGACGATGAAGCGCGGGTCTTCCCCTGCATACAGCATCTTGGCCAGCCAGTACAGGGCCGCGTCGGGGTCCGAGCCGCGGATGGATTTAATGAACGCGGAAATGGTGTCATAGTGCGCGTCGCCGTCCTTGTCGTATAACACCGCCCGGCGCTGGATGGAATCCTGGGCCACTTCCAGGGTGATGTGAATGGCGCCCTCCTCGTTTTGCGGGGTGGACTCCACGGCCAGCTCCAGGGCGTTGAGGGCGTTGCGGGCATCTCCCCCGGCGACGCGGATCAGATGGTCCTCGGCATCGTCGTCCAGGATCACGTCCAGGCTGCCGTAGCCGCGTTCTTCCTCTTGCAGGGCGCGGTGCAGCAGGGAGCGGATGTCCTCATCCTGCAGCGATTTGAGTTGAAAGATGCGCGAGCGGGAGACCAGAGCGCCGATGACTTCAAAATAGGGGTTTTCAGTGGTGGCTCCGATGAGGGTGATGGTGCCGTTTTCGACATGGGGCAGCAGCGCGTCCTGCTGGGCCTTGTTCCAGCGGTGTACCTCGTCTACGAAGAGGATAGTGCGCCTGTGGTACATCTTGCGCCGCTCGCGGGCTCCTTTGATGACCTGGCGCAGGTCTGCCTTGCCGGCCATCACCGCCGACAGGGTCTCAAAGTGGGACTCCGTCTGGTTGGCGATGATCATGGCCAGGGTGGTTTTCCCGGTGCCGGGTGGGCCCCAGAAAATGAGGGAAGAAAACAGGCGGTCGGCCTTGATGGCGCGGTACAGCAGCCGGCCTTCGCCCACGATGTGCTCCTGGCCGACAAAGTGGTCCAGGGTTTCCGGGCGCATGCGTGCGGCCAGCGGTGCCTTCTTTTTCATGCGTTCTTCCATGGCGTGGTCAAAGAGATCCATGGGGCTATTTTATCATGCAGCCCATACAGATTTGTTCCCCGTAAATTGATATGGGGAATTCAAGGGAGCAGGAAGGGCTTCCATCTATAACATACGCCAATGGGGCAGATGGAAAGATATGGGGGGTATGTTTTGCGTGGCTGCTTGTTGCTGCCTGATCTAGCGATCAATTACCCTCAGAATGTTTTTTTGGATCGATTTTAAATGTGGACCAATTCCACGGTCAAGTTTTTTACGCAGGTCATATAGATCATAAAAGATGGTCAGAACTTGAGACTCATCCACCAGGTCCAAACGGATAGCTGTTTCGATGGCATAAATCAGATCTGTAAAGGCGTTGTGACTATCCTCAAGGAGAGGATTGGCGAGAATGCGATCCACATTACTGCGGGCTTTGCGGTTGGCAGTCATCTCTTCCCTGGTGATGACGCTGTTGATCTCCTCCAGCTCGTCCGGATTAAATTGCCAGCCGCTGCCCCCGAGATTTTCCTCCAGGTGGGACACAGTGGAAGGGCCGGTCAGAGCGCAGATCACATCCTCTTGAGACAGCACCCAGCTGATGGCAGTCTGAGCGGGAGTTTTATTATGACGTTTTCCCACCCGGGCCAGTTTCTCCATCACCCGCATGCCAAATTCAAAACGCTCCCGCTGAAAGAGAGGATCAATGTTCCTGATGTCATCTTCTTCAAAGGTGGGGGGTTCCTTAAATTTCCCGGCCAGCAGGCCCCGCCCGGTGATGCTGAAGGCGATGATCGCAGCCTGTTGATCATGGCATAGCGGCTGCAGTTCTTGATAACTGTCCTGCGCCACGGCACTCAGTTCCATCAACACAGAAAAGACATCGCCCTGCTGCAAGTAGGTCTCCGCGCGTTCCAGGGAAAGGTGGCCCAGACCGTAATTTCGAATCTTCCCTTGGTCGATTAAAGATTCCAGAGCTGCAATGGTTTCCTCTACCGGTGTGTTGGGATCATCGAAGTGGATCTGGTACAGATCGATGTAGTCGGTCCCCAAACGGTCCAGGCTGTCCTCGCAAGCAGACTGTAGGTAGGCCTGGGATAAAACCGGCCGGGTTTTTTCTTTGACGCCCACCTTGGTGGCGATGAAGACCTCTTCCCGGAAGGGCTGCACCGTGTCCCCTAAAATCTTCTCCGCGTCACCGTAAGCATCTGCGGTGTCGAAAAAGGTCACTCCCAGCTCGTAGGCGCGGAGGAGCATATTCTGGAATTCGCCGGGGTCTTTTTGACCGTAAGCTCCGCTGAGGCTGTAGCAGCCTATCCCGATCTCTGACAGTTTCAGTCCTTTGTGGCTTCTGTAATACATAGACTACCCTCCTGATCTGGAGGATAATTTTCCCGCAATATGGCGTAGATATGGGCGTCTTCGAATTCGTCGAAGCGGTGCAAGGCCTGCCGCAGAGTGCCCTCATATTTCATGCCGATTTTTTCCATCACCTGCCCCGAAGCCGGATTTTTGTTCATGTACCGGGCCTGGATGCGGTTCAGGTTCATGTCCTCAAAACCAAAGCGGACCACTTCCCGGGCTGCCTCAGTGGCATAGCCCTGGTTCCAATACGGTTTTCCAATCCAGTATCCCATTTCGGCCAGGCGGTGTTTTTTGTTGATGGTGAGGCCGATGGCGCCTACCAGACTGTGGTCGGACCGGCGCTCGAGGGCAAAGGCCACGCCCTGGCCTTCCTCAAAGGTCTCAGGGTGGGTGGCGATCCATTCTTCGGCCACGCCGTCCGGGTAGGGGTGGGGGATGTTGACGGTTGTTTCTGCGATCTCGTACGCCCCGGCCAATTCCTGCACGGTGGGGGCATCGCTGATCCGGAAGGGCCGCAGCCGCAGTCGTTCGAGTTCCAGGGTGGGGATTGGGGTCATGTTAAGTGTAGTGGTCCGGTCGTGTAAGGTGTCTCATGCCTGCCATTCATTGTACCGGATGGATTTATGACTGGTGGGGTTTTCAATGTTCGAGGCTTGAGGAGGGTAGAACGTACGGGGTGGATCCAGGTAAGCCAATCAGGACCGAAGCCCTTAACATGCAAGGGGATCCATTTTTATCAAACCCAGAACCAGAAGGGTTTCAAAAAAGATTTTACATCTATCAAAACAGAACTTGTTTTTCGATTACCATTAGGATCCGACCCCCGATGTGTTTCAGGCGCGCAATATTCATGTTAGGTACTTGACATGCCTGAAGGGGTTGTGTACACTGAAATCATCCCCCAATTGCGAGGTGAGCCCATGGTACAGGGTGAGTTTTTCTCAATCCATCACGACGACGAGTATCCTGGCTGAGAATCTCCGATACGGACTAAGAAATGGATCAAAAGAACTACTTCCATTCCCTCAAAAGGCGATGATACACGGCAGGATCTTTATTTCGGGAGTTAGTGATATTCTTCAGCATCAAAAGAATCAAACAGGCTGGGTTCGATAATCAGCTCTTCCGTCTCCTGGTGTATTTATGTCAGACAGGCATCCAGGCGCTGGTTGGTTTTTTGTCCACACGGGCATGCCGCTGACAGTAACGGGTAATTTTATGGTTGAAAAACAAGCCCCCACGACTACCCCTGATTGGCAGGCTGCTGTTCGCCGCAGAACACAATTCTATGTTCTGGTTGCTTTTCTGCTGGCTGTTCTGTTTGGTGTTCTCGTCTTTCAATTCTTTTCCGACCAACAACGGTATTCTCCAGGCGAGTTAACCCCGGCGTTGTATGCTGCGGAGGATATCGAGATTGGATCGACATTGACCGGCGATATGCTTGAGGTACGCGAAGTTCCACAGGCAGCGATTCCACCCTCCCATTATAGATACAAAGAACAGGCAGTGGGGCAGATAAGCCTGTACCCTTTACTGGAAGGGGAAGTCATATTACCTGAAAAACTTTCAGGCGAGGGGGGTGGGGCCATCGCCCAACGCTGTCCCTCGGAAAGGTGGTGTGTGCGGATCCCCGTTGATTGGTTTATCGCCGCTCCACCGGATATGGCTGAAGGGGACCGGTTGGAAATTGCTTCCGTTTTTCCCGGGGAAAGTATTGAAAAAGCAGGGTTCATCGCCACTGAAGTGCAAGTGGTGGCCTTGCCGCACAATGAGGAATTGCCCGCGTACATCTTTTCTGTTGATGATCAGGAGGCGCTGTCGCTGCTTTATGCCCGTGCCAATGAGTTTAAACTGCTGGTGCTGTTGCGGCCCGGGGGAGGACAATAAATGGGCAGGGTCATCGGGATATTTTCCGCCAAAGGCGGTGTGGGAAAAAGCCTGATCGCCTCTAATCTGGGCGTAGCATTTCGTGCTGGTCACAAGCAACGGACCGTTATCCTTGACCTGACACCGGGCACCGGAACAGTGGATTTATTGTTGGACCTGGAACCGGAACGCTCATGGGCAGATCTGATCCCGGTTGTGAGTGAGCTGCGGCCTAAACATTTCCAGCTTTCAACAACCCCTTTCCGTCATGGGCTGGATATCTTGGCCTGTCCTTCTGAAACGGTCTTTGATAAGAATATAAAAAAAGTCCAACTTCGCTCTCTGTTTACTGCCTTGCGAAATGAGTATGACCTGGTTGTGATTGATACACACACTGGCTTGGATGAGATGTCCCAGTCAGCGTACGAGTTTGCTAATTTGCGCCTGGTGATTCTCACGCCGGATGCCCCTGCTTTGCGGTCCACATCTCGCTATGTTCAGTCCTGGTCCAATTCGGATCAACGAACGGGTCTGGTGATCAATCAGCACAGCTCAGGTTCAGCGATCGATCCTCAAGAAATCCAGGATCACCTGAACCACCAAATATGGGGTGTGCTTCCCATGGATCCCAGTAGTGTGTGGGCAAATGTCAGTTATGGCGAACCCTGTGTGCTGCGAAAAAAGAGTCCTTTCGGAAGGTCACTCCGCCAGCTCTCCACCCGGTTGGTCAAAAGTTTGGAAGAATCTACCGGGGAGGATCTATCCCCTGAAAAGTAGGACAGCCATGGATCAGCCATCTCAAATGCAACTTGAAGATGCTTTACACCGTTTGACCAGTGAGTTCATTGAGTCTCATACTTCGGATGAAGATGAACGAAAGGCTGTGACAGAAAATCGACAGGCTCTGACGGATATCGTGCGGAAACTCCTTCAGGATCAGGAAGAGATCCTGCCGCGCAGTACAGAAAAAATGTTGATAGAGGCGGTTGTAAACCGGGTGATTGGGCTGGGTCCGATTGAGCCTTACCTCCATGATCCTCTTGTTACGGAGATTATGGTGAATGCACCGGATGAAATTTTTGTGGAACGAAACGGGGAATTGGAGCGGGTTCCGGCTTCTTTCCGGGATGAACAGCATATTCTCAATGTCATTGACCGAATTGTGGCACCTATCGGCAGACGGGTTGATGAATCCATGCCGTTTGTTGACGCCCGTCTTCCGGATGGATCCCGTGTCAATGCCATCATCCCTCCCCTGGCAGTACGTGCTCCAGCTCTCACCATTCGCCGTTTCTCCGCTGAACCCTTTACCCTCCCCCACCTGGTAAAACTTGACACGCTGAACCGGGCTATGAGCCGTTTCCTCCAGGCTTGTGTCCGGTCCAGGTTGAATATTCTAATTTCGGGTGGGACGGGTTCTGGCAAAACGTCCACCCTGAATGCCCTGGCTCGCTCCATCCCGGATGGTGAACGTTTGGTCACCATCGAGGATACGGCTGAACTGCAGCTGGTGTCCGAAAACCTGGTGTCTCTGGAATCGCGCCCACCGAATATCGAAGGTAGCGGGGAAGTGACCATCCGGACCTTAGTCCGCAATGCCCTCCGTATGCGGCCAGATCGGATCATTGTCGGAGAAGTCCGGGGATCTGAGGCCTTTGATATGTTGCAGGCCATGAACACGGGACATCCTGGTTCACTGACAACTGTTCATGCCAATTCTCCCCGGGATGCCATTCGACGGATTGAGTCCATGGTGCTTATGGCGGGAATGGAGCTGCCCCAGCCGGCCATCCGGGAGCAAATTTCCAGCGCAGTGGATTTGATTTTGCAGCAGGAGAGACTTCCGGGAGGAAAAAGAAAGGTGGTTTCTATTGCAGAGGTGGGGGCTGTTCAGGAGGACAGTTGGAACAGCCTGCAGGTGGAGACGAAAGAAATCTTTGCCTTTGAACGGGCTGGGGTGGATGATCAAGGCCGGATGCAGGGACAGTTTGTCGCTACAGGCTATCAACCCCGATGTGTAAAAGCTATCAAACAGTTTAGTTACCTCCTGCGGGCGGGATAGGAGCGTTTGTGCCATTTCGAGGTTTGAGTATCGCAGTATATATTCTGATCTTGATTACAGCCTGGTTTTTCCGCGGCAGGCTTTATGCATTGAGCGCCGATCATTTGCCTATTTTGATGGGGGTGAGCGCCGGTTTCTTTCTTTTTGCGGTGTTGCTTCCGGTGTTGGATGTCGTTAGGCGTCTGGAATACAAGCGTTCCTGGAGGCAGCGTCTTGAGGAGCGCGAGGGATTCCCACGCACCGGGAGGATGGATATTGCTCTATTATCCCTCCTCTCTTCAATAAATCACTTCCTAGAGCCCTGGTTTAGACGAGGGATGGGTGCAGTACTCCTGGGGTGGTGGCGGGATGCTGGATTTGGAAACCAGCCGTTGCTCCTGATTATCAGTCTGGTAGGCTCCTCCAGCAGCGGGTTTCTACTGGGTTTGCTCCTGAGTGGGAGATCATTATTGAGCGGGTTTATCGCCAGTTTATTTTTATTGGGGGTTTTGACCCTGATCTATTCCCGGGCCCGGATGCACCGCCGACTTTTTCAGGATCAGTTTCCGGGCGTTCTGGACAGACTGGCGGATTCCCTCCAGGCTGGTTTTTCATTGACCCAGGCCTTTGCTTTCGTAGTTCCGAATTTGTCCCAGCCTAGTTCGTGGGAGATGCGGCGAATCTCCAACCAGATCGAGATGGGGTTTTCTGTGGACCAGGCCCTGCAGGGTCTGTATAAGCGCTATCCCAATGAAGATGTCCGCCTGTTGGTGGAGGGATTAATGCTGCAGCGGCAAGTGGGTGGAAACATGTCAGCCATGATGCGGGATATGGCTGATGTCGTTCGAAAGCGTGTGGAATTGGAAAATGAAGTCCGCACCATGACGGCCCAGGGCCGGCTCTCGGCAGTGGTGATCGCCCTTTTGGTTCCGGTTTCTGTGGCTCTGCTGTCCATGTTTCCGGGTTATATTGATGTCTTATTTAACAGCACAGTAGGCAATATGGTGTTAATTATTGCTGGAGTGCTGGAGATGATCGGTGCTGTGATCGTCGCCCGTCTAATCCGGATTGAGGTGTAAACGTGATCCTGCTATATTTGCTGACCATTGTTTTTTTTGGGTTAATATTTGTGGTCTTGCTTGCCTTGAGGACATTGAAGGACCAACAGGCAGTGATCAGGGCCAGGCACCGGCTGCAATTGGGAGAGCATCGAGTTTCTGATTCCCGGCCCGGGAAAGACCGCCTTTCTTCACTGCTGCAGGTGGTTCGTACACCGTCCTTTATGGATCCCTTTCTGGATGAGTACGATGTCCTCCAAGCCGGATTAAGATACACCAGGAGCCAATATCTGGCGTTGTGGTGGCTATTTATTCTGGGCGGTATTTTGCTGGCAGCTGGGGTGATGATCCGGGGCTCGTTGTCCGTGCCCGGTATGCTTTTGGGGACAGCCTTAATCCTGCTTCCTGCTGTCGTTCCCTATCTGTTCCTGGAGTGGCGCATTCGCGAGCGGGAGCGAGCAATAGCCCGGGAACTGCCGGATTTTCTGGATATTTTAACCTTCACAGTGGAAGCCGGCCTGGGGTTTGTACCTGCCCTGCGTAGAGTTTGTGACGGGTATTCAAGTCTCCTGGGGCAGGAACTGAGTCGAGTTCTGGTGCGAATGGAGCTGGGTTTTTCAAAACGTCAGGCGCTGGAGGAGCTAAAAATCCGACTACCATCATCCGATGTAGAGCATTTTGTGGAAGCGATCATTCTCTCTGAGCAGTTAGGCACCTCACTGGCAAGGACGCTTCGCGTGCAGGCTAATCTGCTCCGCACCCGGCGGCGCCAGCGGGCGGAAGCAAAAGCACAAACAGCACCGATCCGGATTATCCCTGCCCTGGTTTTTTTCTTTTTGCCCAGTTTATTGTTGGTGTATCTCGCTCCGCCCATCATCAATTTCTTATTCCGGTAATTGATTTGGATCAGCGATTATGTCCCTGCAATGGATCCACTCCCGCTCTAAAAATGGCCAGGCATTGGTAGAATTTGCATTCGTACTGCCAATCTTATTGCTGTTAATGGTGGTGTTAATTGATCTGGGTATTCTTCTATACACTCAGATGGCAGTCAGCAACGCTGCCTGGGAAGGGGCACGGGCAGGGGCAACGATTGTTGATCCTGCTCAAGGAGATCAGGAAATAATCGCAGCTGTCCACCAGGCAGCATATGGTTTAGATACCAGCCAGATTACTGTCGACATTGACCCTGAACAGGAGGAAAACCCCCGGAATCAACCCTTTCCCGCTCCGCGCGGGGAACCCCTTACGGTGACCGTCGTGTATGATTTGGACCTTGCCTTTCCCGAGATTGTTGTCCCTCTCACCGGGCGGGCGGTCACTATGATGGAGTATCAGAACCCATGAAAAAGCGAGAAGATGCCCAAGTGATCGTGATTGCCGCCATCCTTCTTATGCTCCTTCTCCTGATCCTGGCGGTTGTCATTGATGGTGCAAGGATGATGATGGAAAGGCAAACGCTAGAGAGGATAGCGGATGGTTCCGGCAAGGCAGGGCTAATTCCTGTTGCAGACCATATGGTCACCCAGGTGGTGGCTGCCCAGACAACAGCTGCTGCCCGGATGGGAACGCCGACTGGACACACCAGGACACCCGGTCCCACCGCAACGGAGACACCTGATCAGAGTGATTTTTACGGTTGGTTAGATGATGATCACCGGAAGACTCTGGTCGCGCCCCCTATGAGAACTTTGGTAACAACCCATTCTCTGGCATATGCCGATCAGAATGGTGTGGGGCTATCACATCCCGATATCCTGCACTTTGAAGTGGACTATCCATATCAATATCATGCGGAAGATAATGGAATAAAAATCCATGTTCGCATCCGGCGCAAAGTGCAGATTATTTTTGGTTCCCTGTTGGGGATGGATGAGGGAGAAATCAGTGGCGAATCAAAACAAAGCCTCCCCCAGCGATGAATTTCAACTATTCGGGGTGCTGATTAGTATTGTGCCTGTGTTGGGGGCTGCCGTGTTGGCGGCATGTGGAGGGTTTTTTTTAGGACGGTGGGTTCCCTCCGGCATCCGGCCGTATCTCATTATCATCGCCTGGAGTTTATTGATTGGGATGTTTATCCTTGATAAAGATCCCACATGGAACTTTTTTCTGTTGGTGGGTTTTTCGTTACTGGGAGGTATGCTGTTGCAGGGACTGGCGATAGGGGTCAACCAGGGCAAAGTTTGGGGTTCACTGGCTGTGGGTTTTATGATTGCTCTGCTGTGGGGGTCTTGGTCTGGAAGCCAGCTTTCTCAAGCGGGTATGTACCTCTTTCCAATCACGGTTCTTTACCTGATGGGATGGATCGGGGTATCGTTCTTCACCTTTCCAACGCAGATCGTCGCATTATGGGCTGGGTTAGGATGGCTTTTATTCACGTTGATCGGGACTTCTGTTTTCAGTCGGGGAGCATCCGGGGTGGAGAAATTGGAACTAACTGCCCTGGCCAGTGATCTTTTTGTGGTTTTTTTTAATTTATTCTGGTTGGGAATTATATTCTGGGAATCGGTCTGATGTATGTGACGGTCCCCCCACTGGGTTTTCGTCGTTTTAATTATTGATAAGCCATGAAAAAAATCTGGAATTGTGCCGGGGTTTTTCTCCTCGCAGGGCTGCTCCTGGTGGTGGGATTTGTGTCCTACCTGGAGATCGGCAGCCAGCGCTACACGCGGGACATGCCGGTCCGGGCCCGGGGGCCCATCGCGGTGTGCGACACAGCGCGCTATGCGGTGGACCCGGATAAGCAGGCTGCCATCGACCATCTGGTGGAGAAGCGCCGGGCCGGGGAGCCCATCACCCGGACCGACCTGGACCGGGCTATGATCGTCATCAAACAGGAGGAGATGCGGGGCATCAACGGCGTGTACTGCAGCGAGCTGATCTTTGTCAGCAGCCGCCTGCCGGGCCCGGCCCGGTATTACGTGGCCCGTCACGAGCTGGAGCACGCCTTTCAGCACTTCGGCGCTGCGGACCCATGCCAGGATGACGAGTTGTGCGCCAACTGGATCGCGGGCCGGGAGTATCCCCTGGGCCTGCTGCAGACCATCACCTCCTCCCTGGCCGCGGCTACTAAGCTGTATCCTTCTTTTCAGGAATTCCTGTTTGGCTCGTGGGCCATCTTTAAATTCTATTTCCTGCCCGGGGGAGGATAAGGGTTTTTTCCCTCCTCCCAATGAGCCCATTGGAAATCCCCTGGCTTGAGTTTCCGAGGAAAGAGCAGGCGCTGTCCGGAGAAACAAAACCGGCTCCACAGGGGGCTGGGAGCCGGTTTTGTCTTGATATTGTCTCAACGTATCAGGGGCATTGACAGTAGTAATTTCCTCCTGTAACCGGCATAGTCCACACGCCCCCGGCTGCTTCGCAATCTTCCTGGGAGAGGTCCTCTCTGCAGGTCAGGGTTTCCTGTTCTGCTTCCGGTTTGGGAGGCGGATTCTCGACAGGGAGATCCTCGACATTGCCCCACAGCTCGACATAATCCCGGGGAACCCAGCACGTCTTGTAGGACTCAGGAGGGATGGGGGAGTTCGGCCCCGGAACCCGCACCAGCAGGTAAGAACTTGAGGGGTTGCGGGCATCAGCTTCGACATAGCCCCCTTCCAGGAAGGTATGCAGGGCGGGGAAGTGCTCGGGATAGGTGCCGGACCGGCAGAAGGCATTCCGCCTGAAGAACCCCGGCAAACCCGGCAGGGCGCAGGCCCCGGATTGATTGGTGAAGAACCATTCCAGCGTGGAAAGTTGTCCATAGGATCCGTCCTGCACTGGTGTGACCTGCCAGTAGTAGCGCGTGCAGTCGGTGAGGGGATCGGTGAGCAGGACGGTGGTGCTGGGCATGTCGTATTCGGTGAGTAGGTTGGTACCGCCCAGTTCTGGATCGGTCTGCAGGTTGACCAGGTACCCGTCCGGGATGCAGTCCCCGGCCCGGTAGCGCAGGTAGGGTAACAGGGTGGAGATGACATCTCCATCAATAGGGGCCAGAAGCTGGGGCGCGCCGGTGGTGCCCACATAGTTGCATTCCGGACCGGTGAAAAAGCTGCGCTTGCTGCTGGCCGGGCCGCTGTCGGGGCCCACCATGCCCGCTACCTCCCACCAGTACTGGGTGGCGGGATCCAGCGGGGATCCGGGAGCCCAGGTGGTGCTGGCATCTCCGGTGCCGCCAAACAGGCTGGAGTCTGACAGATCATGGATGGGTGATAGGCGAACGGTGTATCCTTCCGGATCGCAGTCCCCGGGATTGCTCCACTCCAATGTGGGAGAATTGCCGGGGACGATCTCGAAATAATCCGGCCACACCAGGGAAGGCTGGGGGATGCTCCCCGGGTCGCAGGCGCAGGTCCCGGTGTCGATGGTGAAGCGCCGCACGTCGGTAAAGGGGCCTTCCATGCCGTCTGCCACCACCGCCACCCGGAAGAAGTAACTCTGGCAGTCGTCCAGGGGGGCGCCAGCCTGGAAGCTGCTGGAAGCTGTGGTGGGGTTGTTCGCGTCCAGCACCATATCGATCATATCAGGGTCGGTAGCAACCTGGAGGTGGAACCCCTCCGGGGTGCAGTTTGGATCCGGATAGGTCCAGGAGAATTCCGGCGTGGTGGTGGTCAGGATCTCCCAGCTTCCCGGGGTGGACAGATAGGGCGCAACCAGGGATGCGCTGTCGCATACAGGGTCGGTCACAAAGGTCCAGGTTGCGGAGGGTGGACCGAGAGTCGTTCCTACAAAACCGTAAATCCGCCACCAGTACTGTGTAGCCGGGTCCAGCGGGCTGCCCGGCCCCCAGCGGGTGCCCGGTGTGCCGGTGGCGCCAAACAGAGAGGTGTCTGAAAAATCCGCCGTGGGTGAGAGTTCGACACGGTAGCTTTCCGGGATGCAGGAGGACAGGGGCCATTCCCATTCCAGCGAGTCCACATTGCGCTCGAAAATGCCGCCGTTGGGAGGAAGCGTGAGCGAGGGGGCAACCAGGTCACTAGAATCGCACACCGGTTCGGTGAAGAAGGAGCGCCGTTCGTGAGAATAGTCGCTTTTGGTCGTACCCACCTTAGCCGCCACCCGCCAGAAATATTCTTCAGCCGGATCCAGGGCGCTGGAAGGAGACCAGGTGGTGTCCGGATTTCCGGTATCTTCCGTGATCTCCAGAACTGCGTAGTCCCGCTCCTTGGAAAGGATGACTTCATAACTTTCGGGTTGGCAATCGGTGCTGGGGTATGCCCATTCCAGGACGACGGCGCTGCCCGACATTACTTCGCGCCAGTCCGGGCTGAGCAACTCCGGTGCTTCCAGGTTTCCGGGGTCACAGGTGGGTGTGGTCATGGTGCAGCCAATGAGCCACACTAATGGGATGATCAACCACAGGCTGATCAGGGCAGGTTTCCGGAACATGTTTTCCTCCTCGAGGATCGTTGGATGAGGGTATGGACTCAGGGGAAAACAATAATGTACCGGTAAGGAAGGGGGTTCGTTTTCGTTCAAAGCGAACTAAACTTCTTTCATCATACAAGAAAGGAAGAGACTTTTCAAGTACCTGGCGGGATGTGTTTTGATGGGATTGGTATCAAAGAGCAACCAGATCACAAGAACGGATCAACCCCCGGGATAAGAGAAAGGAACGGATACAGAAAGCAAGCCAGGTGGAGCAGGAGATAGTCCGTGCTGCACCTGGTAATGATCTTGGAGAGTAAAGGAAGTAATATTCCCCCTTAAAAGATGCAGGTGAGCGTGGAGGGAATCGAACCCCCAACCAATGGCTTAAAAGGCCACTGCTCTACCATTGAGCTACACGCCCACTGCGCCAAAATTCTATCATGCCCGTTGTCACCCGTCAACCAGCAATGCTGCCACCTCGTCCCGTCCGGCAGCAGTCCTTGGCCGACTCCGAATTTACGGGTAGTTGACGTTAAAGTTCCGGGTCAGGCACTCCCCATTCAGGTTATCCTGGGAACAGATGGTCATGGTCACCTGGACTGTGCTGCTGGTGATGGTGTTGTTGCGGTCGCTGACGGTATAGACTGTGGCGCCCGGCGCGGCGTTATTCAAGTTGGGCGGCACCGGCAGGCTCTTATCAGCGAATTTATTGTAGGTGCTGGTCACGGTCTGGTTCTTGACCGTTCCGCCCCCGGTGGTCCACTCCGATTTGACGGTCGTGGTGACCGATTCCAGGGCAACCCCGCCGGTGTTCTTGATCACAAACCACAGGTAAACGCCGCCAGCCACACCGTCCCAGCTGTGAAGATCAGCCGAAAAGTTCAGGCTGGGGGTGGGGGATGGGGGCGGCGTATATACGGGAAGCTGGTCTGTGGGTCCTTCCGGAGTGGCGTAGTTGCCCCAGATCCAGCATTCCCCTTCCCCATCCGGATCTGAGATGTACCAGAAGCTGCCTGTGGGGTCCTGGGCCACGATTTCTGCTGTCTGGTCGGTATTGAGAATGGATTGCTGATCATACACGCTGCCCGGACCGCTGCGGCAGAAAGTGTCCCCCGTTACCCCCACCATGACAGCTTCCGGTGTGGGCGTCAGGGTGGCAGTAGGCGGCTGGGTGGCCGTATCCGTCGGTCCCTGGGTGGCGGTGGCTGAAGGCACAGGCGAGGGGGTGTTGGTGTCTGTCGTCGACTGTGAATCCGGATCCGGTTCCCCTCCTTTGGACTGCGCATCTACCGTCTGGGCCACGCTGGTTCCTACCTGTTCACCGGACTCTCCCAGGACTTCATCCAGCGGCAGGCTGCAAGACGATAAAAAGATCATGATCAGAACGACAGACAAAAGCGAAATCCCCCGTATACGTCTGTGGATCCCGTGTATCAACTCGCGAGCAACACGATTATGCATGAACATTTCTCTCCTTCCAAGATATGATTTCAACAGAAAAACAGGTTTTCAGTTTATGTTTCCTCTCTGCATCGTATTTTAGGAAAGGCTCGAGACTCTGCGAACCCTGGATTAATATTGGTTTTATCTTATTTAATGGATACAACGGCCCTGGTACCGGCGGGGCTACTGGCATGAGCGTAGTGGAGGACCTGTTCTACTTCGGGTCCGCAGCTGACAGGGCCGGATGGATCATGACCGGGACTTACCGGGTCGTTTGGAGATATTAAGCCCCGCCGATTCGTCCCCAACCTGGACACACAGGAGTGGGGGTTTTATACTGTCAAACCCCAAGATATAGGGGGATTTTGTCATTTTGGCACACAAGTTGCAATTAAAGAGAACAGAGTTTCTGACAGGTGGGGTAGTAGGTCACAAAAGGAGCTGCGGTGGGGACCCAAGCAAAGCTTCTACGTCAAGAATGGTCGCTGGATCACTTCCCATACGCAACGCAATCTGGGCGGAAAGCCGGGGAATCGGTCAACGCCAAAAACCAAGCCAAGGAGCAAAGATGGCCAGGACAAAAAGGTTTCTGTGGTGTGCGGTGTGCATGGTTCACACTTATCATGATCGTGAAAAGGAGGGCTGGGTGTGCCTGAACGACGGCCACCAGCGCTTCCTGAAAAACAGACGGGATCCATGGATTGAAAAATATAAGAAAGATAAACGTGGTTTGGCGGTAACCGTGTCGGACACCAAATAGGGGTAGAGACCGTCCTGCCTGCGGGGGAATTAGATTGGTGAGGATCGGGGTGACTACCCCCTGCCCCGCTGTTGTCAGCAGAGGAGGAGAGAGGGAGTAGTGCCCTTTCTCTGTTTTTATTTAACGAACTGACCGCGGGGGATTCCTGATACTGTGAGGATGTTGTAGTGGTCGGATCGACCACCGGGGCCCCTTACGCTATTCTCACGGCCGACAGCGTTCGATTTGCCCTTCAACATGCACATGCCAGTAGCCGTCTTTCTGGAAAGGTCTGTACGCTTCCCACATCTCCCGGTGGTCTTTAAGAACTTGCTTTGCCCGGTAGCGGGACCACAGGAACCCGTGCCAGGAGGTGGGCCGGTCGCGAAGGAGGGCCTCCCGGCAGGCCAGAGAGGATTTGATCTCGGCCTGCTGATCAAGCGTGGCCCAGGGGCTGTCCGCAAATCGGATCAGGTGCGGCACGGCATCATTCGATAATGTGGCCAGATAATCCGTGTCCAGCTCCTCCTCCTGCGCTGCCCGCTTGAAATTCATGCGAGTGATAAAGCCATCCACATTCAGGACATTGAGGGTGAACACAAATCCCAGTACGGCCAGGATCCCTGCCAGGGTGAAATAGCGCCAGCGGTGGAAAAGTTCCAGCACCAGGAGGGCAGCAAACAGGGCGCCGATCCACAGGATGCAGATGTGCGAATAGGTCCGCAGGCGGGTAAAACCGTACGCCATTTCGTACAGCCGCAGCCGGAACAGGGAGGAGGCCAAAATGATCCCCACAAACAGGGTGAGGGATACGGTTGACGCGGTAAAAATCCTATTGTGGCGGCGGGTGGGGCGGTGGGTGATGGCGCTGAGGACGAGGAACAACAGCAGGGAGAAAAAAGCCACTGCCAGCAGTTCGCCAAATCCCCGCCGGGCATACTCGGCATACGTGTATCCCTGGACAGAGATGTTTTTGCTCCCTCCGAAAAAGTAGCGGAACTGAATCACCACAAAGGAAAAGAAGAGTAGATTTACGCTGCCCATAACAACAGCAGCCTCTTTGAACCCCAGGAATCTGGGGGGCCATGTGGCCTCATCCCCCAGAAAAGACTCCTCTTTGCTTTTCAACAGCCCGTACAGCATCAATCCGGCTACCAGAAAGGTCCAGATGGCGATCAACACCATGCGGCCGATGTACTCGGGCAGATCTTCCAGGTGTAAAAATTCCATCACGCTTTCCACGCGGTTCGCAAAGATAGGGTCTGCCGCGGAGAAGAGGGCTAGAAACAGGGCCAGCACGGGGATGGCCAGCAGCACGCCCCGCAGATAAGGTAGGATATCCTTCCAGGTCAGGGTCTGCTGGGGATCAGCCGCCTTGTGCTCCGGATCCTCCTCCTCTTTGATGATGAGGTGTTGGAAGGGCAGGATGAAGGTATTAAAGAGGAGCTTTAGTCCTCCCTCGATGTAGTCCACCATATGGTATTGCGGATACCGGCCATTCCGGAAGGTGATCAAAAACACCGCCCCCAGGGCCAGGGTCATGGCGTGATTCAGAAAACGTGTGAAAGGTTCCTGCCGGATAAAGGTCAGGACTGAAAACAGAACAAGCGGGATCAGGATCCACAGGCTGGTCTTTGCCGGATGGAGATCCTCCTTGCGGGCCACGAAGAGTAGGGCTGTCAAGGCCAGGGCGACATGGATGGAAAAAGAGATGCCCAAGGACTTTTCCCAGTAAAAAAAGTCAAATCCCCATCCCACGATAAGTGCGGCCATCCACAGGAGCTGTTTGTTCTTGATCATGTCTTCCATCCTTTCCTCCCGGCCGCTGTTCTGGAAACGCCTCAATCAGGCAGCGGGACCGGGAGGGGAACCTGGATCCAGCGTAAAAGATGTCTTACAGGTGCTGACCTGCGACTGCAGGGATCGATACATGTGGTGTGCCGCAGGAGAGCTTCTCCGATTGTAGCAGTTTGCGGGGGAGATGCGGGTCGGGAGAAAGATGACGAGAGGAGATGGCGGGATATTGAGAGGGAATGATAGGGCCTGGGATGTTTTGAGAGGTGCGGATCGGGTTTGAGCTTCGAGTTCGCCCCGAAAACAAAGGACGCCCGATCTGGCTGCCACAGGATGCTACCCCCGGGCAGCCCCCCGGCCTTCAGGGTAGGGGGAGGAGGCGCTTATGAAGGGGGTGTTAAATACCGCAGGTTGTATCAGAAACTTGCGTTGAACTCTGATACATAGGAGCGGCGTTGGTGGTCCGTTGTGAGGACAAGGATGTATGGCTGTCGTTTCCCCCTGGGAAAGGTCTCGCGGGGTCTAAAACCTGGCGAACAGGGAGACCACCATCGAGAGCACGATCAGGATACCAACGACGGCCATCACGATTCGCTGCACTTTTCGACCTCTACGCATAATTCTCCTTTGAACACTGACTGCTTCACTCGGGACATATTCTAACATGACGTCACTCTTATCCCAAGTGTTCCTTGATGGTTTGGGCCAGCTTGGCGTGGATCTTGGGGGTGGATTCCAGTTCTTCCAGGCTGGCCTGGCGGATATTTTGCACGGTACGGAATTTGTTTAGCAAAGACCGGCGGCGGGCTGGTCCGATACCGGGGATTTTTTCCAGGCTGGACTGCAGCCCGGTGCTCGTGCGGCGCTTGCGGTGGGAGGAAATGGCGAAGCGGTGAGCTTCATCCCGCACGCGCTGCAGTAAATGCAGCCCGGGGGCGTTCTTCTCGAAGTGAACGGGGGTAGGCTGGCCCGGCACATACACGATTTCATGTTCCTTGGCCAGGCCGACAACCGCAAAGGCATCCTGCAGGTCAAAGCCTTCGATGACTTCCACAGCCCGGTTCAACTGTCCTTTACCGCCATCCACCAGCAGCAAATCCGGCAGGGTGGAAAAGGAAGGGTCAGGGTTATGACCGGGCTGGGCCCGGCCTTCCTGGATGGACCGCCAGCGTTTGAAGCGCCGGGACAGCACTTCTTCCATGCTGGCATAATCGTCTGGCCCGCTCACGGTGCGGATGTTAAATTTACGGTAATGGCTTTTATGGGGACTGCCGTCATGGAAGACAACCATGCTCCCCACCTGGGCTGCGCCCTGGGTGTTGGAGATATCGTAGCATTCGATGCGCTCCGGTGGTGCCCGCAGCTCGAATATGGTTTGCAGGTCATCCAGGGCCTGGCCACTCCGTTCCCGCACCGACTGTTCCTGATTGCGGTGGGCGTGCAGCATGTCAGCCGCATTTTCAGCGGCCATTTCAATCAGGTTCTGTTCTTCGTCGACCTGGGGAATGCGCAGCTTCACTTTCTGGCCGTCCCGCTGACTGTTGAGCCACTTCTGGATGATGCGGGCTTCCTCGACCTCGCGGGGCAGCAGGATGTGGGGAGGGACGCTGGGCGCCTGGTCGTAAAACTGCTTGATGACCTCTGCCAGCACATCCTTGTCCGGGGTATCCTCCGTGCCTTCCACCAGGAAATATTCCCGCCCGGTCAGCTTTCCGCCCCGGATGAAGAAGACCTGCACGCAGGCTTCTCCCTCCTCGCTGACGATGGCCAGGACATCCGAATCCTGGTATTCAGTGGAAATGATCCGTTGCTCTTCCACAATGCGTTCAATGGCCATCAACTGGTCCCGGATCTGGGCCGCTTCTTCATACCGCAACTCATCAGATGCCTGTTCCATTTCCTGCTGCAGCTGTTGGACGATGGGATCCGTGCGCCCGTCCAGGAAATCTGCCAACTTTCCAATCATAGCCCGGTAATCTTCCTGGTTGATTTCGCCGATGCAGGGGGCGGTGCACAAGTTGATGTCGTAATACAGGCAGGCCCGTTGGTCCTCCCCGGTGATGGTCCGGTTGCAGGTCAGATAAGGGAAAATCCGGCGCAGCACATCCAGGGTCTGGTCCACAGCCCACACGCTGGTGTAGGGGCCAAAGTAGCGCGACCCGTCTTTTTTGACCTGGCGGGTGACGGACACCTTGGGGAAGGGGTCATGCCAGTGGATTTTGATGTACGGGTAGCGCTTATCGTCCTTGAGGCGCACGTTGAAGTGCGGCCGGTATTCTTTGATTAAGTTCATCTCCAGGATAAGGGCTTCCAGCTCCGAGTTGACGATGATCCATTCCAGGTCCTCGATGCGCCGCACCAGCTGCATGGTGCGGGGGTTTTTCTGGGCGCTGGCATGGAAGTAGGACCGGACCCGGCTGCGGAGATTGACGGCTTTGCCGACATACAGCACATCGCCTTCCCCGTCCTTCATGATGTAGCAGCCTGTTTTGTTGGGGACCGAATCCAGAATATCCTGAAGATGGGCAGAAACGTCCATAGTGAAAAAATTTTATCACATCCCGGCTGAGGTAGGTTTCTGCCAGGTCGGACCCGGTACGGCCGCTCTATATCCAGCTGCAGGCAGGCTCCCCGGGCCTTTCCGGCACAGTCAGCTAATTCCGGGAGCCCATCCGGGGCGGGAGAGACAGGAGATTATTCCCCTCTCGGGGTGCTTTCCGCACCTTGTTCTCCTTCTTTCTTCTTTGTATACTTGCAGTATGCCAGCTTTGGACGGATCCCAGCCCGGTTTATTTGATTTTTCCCGCACCTGGTCGGTTTCGGACGTTAATACCTATGTCCGGGACCTGATGGAGAGTGATGCCAACTTGCAGGACCTGTGGGTGGAAGGGGAAGTCTCGAACGTATCCCGCCCCCAGTCGGGCCATGTGTATTTCACCCTCAAAGATGAGGAAAGCGCTTTGCGTTGTGTGATGTGGAAGAATATCGCCTCCTCACAGGATTTTCGCATGCAGGACGGGGATGCGGTCGAAGCCCACGGCAGCGTCAGCGTTTATGAACGGCGGGGCCAGTATCAGCTGTATGTCGATGTTCTCCGCCCGCGGGGGGAAGGCCGTCTGTACCAGGAATATTTGCGCCTGAAAGACAAACTGGAGAAAGAAGGACTGTTTGCGGAGGAGCATAAGGCGTCTCTTCCCGCTTGGCCGAAGCGAATCGGGGTAGTGACATCTCCCAGCGCGGCGGCTTTGCAGGATATCCTCAATACCCTCCGGCGCCGGTATCCTGTGGTAGAGGTCTTGCTTTCTCCCAGCGCTGTTCAGGGAGAAAAGGCGCCCCGGGAGATTGTCAAAGCCCTCCAGCGCTTGGAAGGGCGGGGGGAAGTTGACTTGATCATCCTCAGCCGGGGAGGCGGAAGCATTGAGGACCTGTGGGCTTTCAATGATGAGGATGTAGCGCGCACGGTCTTTGCCTGTGAAGTCCCCGTCATCAGCGGTGTGGGCCATGAGACCGATTTCACCATTGTGGATTTTGTGGCTGATGTGCGGGCCCCGACCCCGACCGCAGCGGCAGAACTTGCCGTGCCCGACCGCGTGGAGCTGCGGGCCCTGACGGAGGATGTCCTGACTCAGTTAAGGAGATCCTATCTGAATGACCTGTCCGAGAGGCGGTGGGAGATCACGAATCTCCGCTCCCAGATCAAGCGCTTTTCGCCTCAATATGAAATCAGGACCGGAAAACAGCGTCTGGACGAGCTCAGCAGCCGCTTGGAAAACGGGGTGGTGAGGGCGATTGCCAATGCCCGCCAGCGGTTGAAATCTCTCGCCGAACATCTGGCTGCCCTCAGCCCGGAATCTATCCTGAAACGGGGCTATGCGGTGCTGACGGAGGCGGATGGGACGGTGGTGTACCGGGTCCAGCAAGTGGAAGGGGGAGATGTCCTGGAAGCGCGGGTGTCCGACGGTCGCTTTCACGTTGTCGTCAAGGACAATTAACCCATGAAACCGGTTTAACCGACCCGAACATCCCTATTTCGGCCTGAGTTATTTAAACTTTTCTTTAACATTTCGTTTATTTTCCTTATACATTTCGTTTTTATAATTTCCATACCATGCTCGAGAGGAGGGGGAGATGTATGGCGGGTAATGAAACATGGTATGGAGGATATGATGAACTTAGAGAATTTTACGAAAAAATCACAGCAGGCTATCCTGGAGGCACAACGGATGGCCGAAGACATGAACCACCAGGGTATTGACAGCGCCCACATCCTGCTTTCTTTGCTGGATCAGTCGGACGGCGTTGTCCCTGCTATCGTCACCAAAGTGGCCGGAAGCGTTTCCGGTTTGAAATCGGCAGCGAAACAAGAGCTGGAGAAACAGTCCAAGGTCTACGGCAGCAATATCCAGGCCGGTTTTACAAAACAGGCCCGGGATGTGCTGCAAGCCGGAGAGCGGTATGCAAAAGGCATGCAGGATGAATATGTCTCCACCGAGCACCTGTTGTTGGGTATGACGGAAAGCCCGCTGGGAGAATTGCTGGCGGAGTATGGACTGGAGAAAGATGCCATACTGGATGCCATGCGCCAGGTGCGCGGCACACAGCAGGTGACCACGCAAAACCCGGAAGCGACGTATGAGGCCCTCAAAAAGTACGGGCGGGATCTGACCGATCAGGCCCGGCGTGGGAAGCTGGATCCGGTCATCGGCCGGGATGAAGAAACCCGGCGCCTGATCCAGATTCTATCCCGCAGGACAAAAAACAACCCGGCCTTGATCGGAGAACCCGGGGTGGGCAAGACGGCCATTGTGGAGGGCCTGGCCCAGCGCATCGTCAACGGTGATGTCCCCGACGGATTGAAGCGCAAACGTCTGGTGCAGCTGGACATGGGTGCACTGGTGGCAGGCGCCAAGTACCGGGGTGAGTTTGAGGAGCGTTTGAAAGCCGTTTTGAACGAAATCACCTCCTCAGCGGGCGAGATCCTGCTCTTTGTGGATGAGATGCACACGGTGGTCGGCGCCGGAGCAGCAGAAGGCGCAGTGGATGCCGGGAATATGCTCAAACCCCTTCTGGCCCGCGGCGAACTGCATATGGTCGGGGCTACCACGCTGGATGAATACCGGGAACACATCGAAAAGGACGCCGCTCTGGAACGCCGCTTCCAGCCCCTGTTGATCGAAGAGCCCAGTGTGGAGGATACAGTAAGCATTCTGCGGGGTTTGAAAGAACGCTATGAGATCCACCACGGTGTACGGATCACAGATCCGGCTACCATTGCTGCCGCCAACCTGTCCGACCGCTATATCTCCGACCGGCACCTGCCGGACAAGGCCATTGACCTGATTGATGAAGCCGCCGCACGGCTGCGGACGGAGATCGACTCCAAACCGCGTGAACTGGACATGGTGGACCGGCAGATCATGCAGCTGGAGATTGAGCGCGAAGCGCTCCGGAAGGAAGAAGATCAGGCCTCCCAGGACCGGCTGGAGCATCTTCAGGAGGAGCTGGCTAACCTTAACGAAGAGCAAAAACAACTCCAAACGCAGTGGTCCACGGAGAAGGATATCATCAGCGAGGTGCGGTCCATTAAAAAGGAGATTGATGAGACCCGTCTTGAGATTGAGCGCGCGGAACGAAAGGCGGACCTGGAGCGCACGGCCCGCTTGCAATACGGGAAGCTGCCGGAGTTGAAGGAAGAATTAAAAGAAAAGGAACAGCGCCTGGAAGAAGTTCAGAAAGAAGGCGCCTTGCTCAAAGAGGAAGTGGATGCGGAAGAAATCGCGGGCGTGGTCTCGCGCTGGACAGGCATCCCTGTTTCACGCTTGATGGAAAGTGAAACCCAGAAGTTGATGAATATGGAGGAGCGCCTCCACCAGCGTGTGATCGGACAGGACCAGGCCGTTCAGGCGGTGTCCAACGCCGTGCGCCGCTCCCGGGCGGGCTTGCAGGATCCGAACCGTCCTATCGGCTCTTTCATATTTGTGGGCCCAACAGGGGTGGGAAAAACCGAGTTAGCCCGCGCCCTGGCTCATTTCCTGTTTGATGATGAAGACGCCATGGTGCGGATTGACATGAGCGAGTATCAGGAAAAACATAATGTGGCCCGCTTGATCGGGTCACCCCCGGGCTATGTGGGCTATGAGGAAGGCGGCCAGCTGACGGAAGCCGTACGCCGGCGTCCGTACAGTGTGGTCTTGTTTGATGAGATCGAGAAGGCCCACACCGAGGTGTTCAACACACTGCTGCAGCTGCTGGATGACGGCCGGTTGACCGACGGTCACGGCAGGACGGTTGATTTCCGCAACACGGTGGTGATCATGACCAGCAACGTGGGTACGGAAGCCTGGACCGGACAGGATGAGGGTTGGGACCCGGAAGAGGCCCGGGAATATACCCAGCAGGCGCTGCGGGACACGTTCCGCCCTGAATTCTTGAACCGGATTGATGAAATCGTCACCTTCCACCCGCTGACCATGGACCACCTGCTGGATATTGTCGACATCCAGCTGGACCGGGTCAAGACGCTGGTGCAGGGCCAGGGATACTCCTTGAAAGTTACAGATGAAGCCAAGAAATACCTGGCCGGGGTGGGCTATGATCCGGATTACGGAGCCCGTCCTCTGAAGCGCACAATCCAGCGTGAGATTCAGGATCCGCTGGCGCTGGATGTGATTGGCGGCACCTTCAATGTGGGGGACACGATCAAAGTCGATTATGATGGAGAAGGGCTGACCTTTGAATCTGTCTCCAGCGGGGAAGTGGTCAGTGCCTGAAGGGCATACCTTAAAAAAGCAGCAGCCAGGCTCCGGGGTACACTTCTGGGCCTGGCTGATTTATTTTATCTGTCAGCGGTTCTAATGCCCGTTGTCGTGGACATGGCCGTGGTCCAACTCTTCTTCCGTGGCGGGCCGGATTTCAGCGATGGTAATCTCGAACATGAGATCTTTTCCAGCCAGGGGATGATTAAAATCGAGGGTGACGGTTTCCTCGTCCTTTTCCACGATTTGGGCGCTGAGCACGTTGTCCTCGGAATCCCTCAAATCTAAGAAGGTGCCCACTTCAAGGGGGACATCTTCGCTGAACTCTTCCTGTTTTACCTTTTGGCGGGCATCGGGATCGACTTCTCCGTACCCTTCTTCCGACAGGACTTTAACTGTTTTGGAGTCTCCGACTTCCATCCCATACAGTTCTTCTTCCAATCCGGGGATAATCTGGCCCAATCCTTGAATGAACTGGATGGGCTGACCGTCATCCGTGCTTTCCAACTCATCGTCATCGACAACCAGGGTGTAATCCAGACTGACAACCATTTCATCTTCAACTTTCTTCGTCACAGTTTCTCCTTTTTTATGAGGGCATCGGGGGAGAGGATATATCCCGCACCCGATACCAGGTGAATTCATCTCTCTTGAATAATAAATGATACGTGTTGTGTTGAGCGTCCATGACCAGGATATGCTTCCCGGCTTCGTCTTCCCACTGGCGCCCGATGTCATGCACAGCAATGGCCACTTCATCTGAGATGAACTCGGTGGGGATGATCTTACCCTGGAGGGTGAACCGTGCTGTGACCTGGATCTTATCCATTTTGCGTCAGGTGCTCCCATATATATTGTAAGGCTTGAAGGGCAAAGTTGTGTTTATTGTCCCGCCGGCTGCCCCGGGAATGGTAAGGAAGGGTGTCCTCACCTAAGCGGGAGCTGAGCCCGAAATAGACCGTGCCGACTGGCTTTTCAGGCGTGCCTCCCCCGGGCCCGGCGATGCCGCTGATGGAAAGGGCCACGTCGGCATCGAAGGCGTGCCGCGCTCCCCGTGCCATTTCTAACACCGTGGGCTCGCTGACTGCTCCGTGAGCTTCCAGAGTTTCCCAGGACACATTCAACAGATCTACTTTTGCCTGATAGGCATAGGCCACGATGCCGCCTGCAAAATAATCCGAGGAACCGGGTATGTTGGTGATGTAATGGCTGAATAATCCACCCGTGCAGGATTCTGCTGTGGCGATGGTCCACCCGCGGTCGCGTAGTTCCTGTCCGATTCGCTGCGCAAGACGCTGTTCATCCATAACTGGTTTTTTCCACAACCCAGAAGTGTGAAAGCCCAAAGACCCGGAGCGGGGTCCCTTCCAGGGACTGCAGAATGGTGCGGATTATCCGCCCCAGGTGAGGCTTTTTCGCTATGATGTTATCATACGCGCCAAATATGACCGAGCGCTGGCGGATATCAACCGGTAGATCAGCAAAAAGCTGTTCTACATCCTGTGCGGTGTAGGCACGGACGTGGGGGGCAAGGTTGTCGCGCCAGGGACGCGGCAGGTAGTTGAGGAGGGGGATATTGCCGAAGACATAATTGCCCCGCCAGTACATGCCGTGGGTTTCAAAGGGATACCAGCGGTTGGGGCAAAATAGGATCAGCCGCCCACCGGGTTTCAGGCTGCGAACCATCTCCTGCACCACGGCCCGGTCATTTGATACATGCTCGATGACCTCGTGGCTGAGCACCACGTCGAAGGCATTGGTGGGCAGGGGCAGATGTTCCCCTGCTCCCTGGATGATCAATTCGCTGCGCTGGGCTGCCATCCGGGCTCGTCCCGCTTCGTATTCCAGTCCCACTGCCACCTGCGCCACAGGGCCGATTTTTTGCAGGTAAAGACCGATGCCGCAGCCCACTTCCAGGAAGCTTCCCCCCAACAGTTCCCCGGCAGCGTCCTGGATCATGGCCAGGCGTCGCTCCTGTCCCTGGCGCCACACATAAGAGGGTTCGCCATGGCTGGCAGCATGGCTGGAAGGCGCGTGTTTCGTCATTTCACCCCCCAGTGTACAGCGATGGTATCGAACATAAAACGTTTGAATTCCACTTTTGTAAAACCGACTGTGGCCAGATAGGCCAGGAGTCGTTCAGCGCGCACAAATCCTTCCGTGGAGCGGGGCAGATAGGTATAAGCGTCTTTACTGCCAGCCAACATTTTCCCCAGGAAAGGGATCACCGTGTGGAGATGAAAGCGGATCAGCGGGGTGAGGAGATTGTGGGGGGGCTGGGTGGTGTCCAGGGCTACAAACCGCCCTCCGGGCTTCAGCACCCGGTACCCCTCGCGCAGACAGCGCTCCAGATCCGTTACGTTGCGCAGCAGAAAGCCGGAGATGACAGCATCGAAGGTGTTGTTGGGGAATGGCAGAAGGAGGGCGTTCCCCGCTGTCCAGGTGGCAAGCTTGTGATCATGGTGGGACCGCCCCCAGCGCATCATTTCCAATGTGAAATCCAGGCCGTGAGGCTGGCTTTGCGCATACTGCTGCTTCATGTCGCGCATCAGGTCCCCTGTCCCCGTTCCTACATCCAGGAACCGTCCCTGTTCTGGCAGCTTTGCCTGCTGGACGACAAAATGGCGCCAGCGGTTGTCCTGCCAGCCGGTCATGAGATGATTGAGCAGTTCATAGCGGGGTGCGATGTTCGAAAACATGTCCCGGATGTCATTTTCGGTTTCTTTTCTGGTGCGGGATGGCATGGTGGGGCTATTTCAATGTGGCTTGAGCGTCCGCTTGCTGTGCGACCCGGATACCTTCTTCTTCGTCCACCCGGGTCAGGAGCACAGCTCCGGCGATGAAGAACACGATCAAGGAAATGATACCCAGGCGGCTGTTACCCATGGCCTGGCTGACCAGACCGAATACCAGCGGTCCAAAGATTCCGGCGAACTTGCCGCTCACGCTGTAGAAGCTGAAAAATTCCGCCGACTGGGCTTTAGGGACCATCCGGCCGTACAGAGAGCGGCTCAGGGCCTGGCTTCCGCCCTGGACCAGGGCTACCGCAAATCCCAGGATCCAGAAGTGGAGCGCATTGCTCATGAAGTAACCCCCGATGGAGATCAAGGTGTACACACTCAGAGCAAGGTAAATGGAATTTTTTGTGCCCAGCCGTTTTGCCAGCCAGCCAAAGGCAAAAGAAAAAGGGATGCCGACAAACTGCACCATAAGCAAGGCGCCGATCAGGTCTGTCTGTCCGATGCCAATTTCGTCTCCATATTTGGTGGCCATCTTGATGATGGTGCCGATGCCGTCGTTATAAAGCCAGAAGGCCAGCAGGAATTTAAAAAGCTCGCTGTATTTTGTGACCTCTTTAAATGTTTTGTACAGGCGCTTGAAACCGGAACGGATGGGGTTGACCCCTTCTTCATAGGGCAGAATGCTGCGGGGGGGTTCGGGTACATTGCGCCACAGGGGGAAGGAAAAGAACAGCCACCACACTGCCACACTGGCCAGGGAGAGACGGGTCATCAGTCCGGTCAGGTGGTCAGGGGCAAACATGATCATCCCCAGGTTGACTGCCAGCAGGATGCCGCCCCCCAGGTATCCCAGGGCATAACCCCGGGTCGAAATCTGGTCGATATCATCTTTGCTGGCGATGTGGGGAAGGAGGGAGTCATAAAAGACATTGGCGCCGGCAAAGCCGATGTTGCCCACGATGAACAACACGGAAGCAAGGACCCAATCCCCGGTAGTGAGGAAGAACATCAGCGCCGTGGCAGCAATCCCCAGGACCGCGAAGTAGGTCAGATAGTGTTTCTTTCTTCCTTTATAGTCCGCCACTGCTCCCAGGATAGGGCTGATTAATGCAACCAGTAAAAGGGCGATGGAATTTGTGTATCCCCAGTAAGCCGTGGATTGGGTCTTGGTGAGGACCGGTTCGGCGATGGCGGAATAGTAAATGGGTAAAACGGCTGCCATGATGGTTGTGGCAAAAGCGGAGTTGGCCCAATCGTACATGGCCCACGAATTGATCACTTTGCGGTATTCTTTGATTTCCATGCGTGCACCTCGGGGGAGTCTACGGTCCTACCGCTTGATTATATTACAGTTTTCACCCTGTCTACCCTGATTTATACATGTCTGGAAGGGATAGATTACCCGAACTGCAGGCTGCATGTCCTGGTATGCAGGGTTTGGTGCGGGGGCGTGGTTCTGGCCCGAGAAACGATACATTGACGGGGCAAAATCGTCATGCTATTATCTTAAGGAGAATTTATTACCCATCATCCCGTGTTTTCTCTCGCTTGTGTTGCAGCGAGGTTGTGATTGCCATTATTTTGTTATCTGCCATCCATCATTTCGCATGAAAATTTATACCCGTCATTGTCTATTTCCCGGCAGTCTAACATCATAAATCTGGCAGGATAAAACCTCCAAAATATCGCAGATCTTCTATCAAGCGGGCACGGGTGAAACGTGTTCGTTTTGTGTTCTTAATGTAAGAAGGTGTAATATGAGTATAGAATTTATTTTTCGCATTATTGGCATGATCTTATTTGGCCTTCTGGGCGGTTATCTCGGTGTGGATATCAGCAAGGTGACGACGATCACCACTGAAACGGGGGCCGTCATCCTGGGGCTGGTGGGGGCACTGTTTGGACTTGTTCTAACACCTTTCTTGACCACGCGACCTTTAAGGAGACTCCGGTCTTTACTGGCCCGGTTGGATACCCGGACTCTGTCTTCCGGATTGTTGGGGTTGACTGTGGGGCTGGTGATCGCTGCCCTGCTGGCCTTTCCCCTTTCCCTCCTGCCCTCGCCCTTTGGAGAAGTCCTGCCATTTATCGGGGTATTGCTGTTTGCTTATCTGGGAATTGCCATCTTCGTGATGCGCAAGAATGACATCTTTTCCATCTTTGGCGGGCGCGTCTTCACCCTGTCCAATAAACGTGATGAAGGGGGCGAGGATCGCAAGCGGGTTATTCTGGTCGATACCAGCGTGATCATTGACGGGCGCATTGCAGATATTGCTCACACAGGGTTTTTGAGCGGCGAACTGCTAATCCCGCGCTTTGTGCTCGACGAATTGCAGCACATTGCGGATTCTGCCGACGGCCTGCGGCGCCAGCGGGGGCGGCGGGGGATGGAAATCCTGTCAGACCTGCAGGAGTCCAACACCATCCCTGTGCGGATCAGTGACATCGATGTGGAGGGCACCCGGGAAGTGGACAGCAAGCTGGTCATCCTGGCCCGCCAATTGAGCTGTCCTATCCTGACCAATGACTACAACCTGAACCGTGTTGCGGAGCTGCAGGGCGTGCCGGTTTTGAACATCAATGAGCTAGCCAACGCGGTGAAAGCGGTTCTGCTACCCGGCGAGGATGTGGATGTGAAGATCATCCAGGAAGGGAAAGAGAGGGGCCAGGGTGTGGGGTACCTTTCGGATGGGACCATGGTCGTCGTTGAGGACGGTAAAGATTACATGAACGAGGAAATCAACGCAGTGGTGACCAAAGTGCTGCAGACTGCAGCCGGGAGGATGATATTTGCCCGTCCTGATACAGGATAGGGTAGGGGATGAATGGGAGTTTGAGAATGAGTTTAAAAATTTACAATACGCTGACACGAAAGAAAGAACCCTTTGAAACCATCGAACCGGGAAGGGTCCGGATGTATGTTTGTGGTCCGACCGTGTATGATAAAGCCCATGTGGGGCACGCCATGTCGGTGCTTGTGTTTGATATCATCCGCCGCTATCTGGAGTACCGCGGATATGAGGTGCTGCATGTCATGAACTACACCGATGTGGATGACAAAATCATTCAGCGCGCGGCTGTGGAGGGGGTGGATGAGATGGAGATTGCTGAGCGGTACATTGAGGAGTTTGATCAACATCTGAAGGACCTCAATATTCTGCCGGCGTCCAACTTTCCCCGCGCCACACAGGAAATTGACCACATCATCCAATCAGTGCAATCCCTGGTGGATAAGAGTTACGCCTACCAGGCCAACGGAGATGTTTTCTATCGGGTGGAAAAGTTTGATGACTACGGAAAACTATCCGGCAGGAAGATTGGGGACATGGAAGCCGGTTCCCGGGTTGATGTGGACAGCAAAAAAGAACATCCCATGGATTTTGCCCTCTGGAAGGGAGCCAAGCCGAATGAACCCAGTTGGGACAGCCCGTGGGGCAAGGGTAGGCCGGGGTGGCACATTGAATGTTCAGTGATGAGTCTGACCCACCTCGGGGAGCGGATTGACATTCACGGGGGTGGGAATGACCTGGTTTTCCCGCACCATGAAAATGAAATCGCCCAGAGCGAAGCCATCACCGGAAAGAAGTTTGCCACCTATTGGGTGCATAACGGGATGATGCAGCTGTCCGGCGCCAAAATGTCCAAATCGATTGGAAACCTGGTGACGGTGGAGGATTTCCTCCAGGAGCATGAGGGTAATGTGCTGCGTATGATGGTCCTTAACTCCAGCTACCGCAGCCCGATCACGTTTAATGAGGAAACCATTGACCATGCCAGGAAAGCGCTCAAACGCCTGCGGTCCGCTTTGCGCCCGGCCCAATCTGAAGGGGAGGAGTATGTTGGCAGCCTTGAGAAGGACGTGGAACGGGCCCGGGAGCGCTTTGAGCAGGCCATGGATGATGATTTCAACACATCGGAAGCCATGGCGGGTTTATTTGACCTGGTGCGTGCCATCAACCAGGCCCGGAACCAGGGAGCCGGTGACAGCAGCCTGGCTGTGGGCCAGGAAGCGCTGCAGGATCTGACCGGCGTGCTGGGTGTGAAGCTGGAGCGGGAAGACCATAAGGGGGGAGATGCAGAGCCCTTTATCGAGCTGTTGGTCTCGGTGCGGGACCAACTGCGAGAACAGGAATTGTGGCAACTGTCCGACACCATCCGGGACCATTTGAAGGAGCGGGGTGTGATTCTGGAAGATAGCCCAGCCGGGACGCGCTGGCACTGGGAATAGGAAAACGGGGGCGCGCATCAGGATCCGGTCCGGTATGGACGGCGGGGTAGCAAAATGGATATCAGTCAATGAGTGAATGGATAGTAGGTCGGAATCCGGTCTATGAGGTGTTAAAAGCGGACCGCCGAGAGTGTTTTGAGCTGCTCCTGGCCCGGGGTATGGAGGACAGCGATCGCGTGCAGGACATACTCACTCTGGCGGATAAGCGTCGTCTCCCCGTGCAACGGGAAGACCGGGCTGCCCTGGACGCCCGCGGTGAGAATCATCAGGGTGTGGCCCTTAGCGTCAGCCCTTACCCGTATGTGGAAGTGGAGGATATTCTGACCCGGGCGGAAGACGCAAAGGAAGCGCTGTTCATACTCCTGCTGGATGTCTTGAAAGACCCCCAGAATGTAGGAACGCTGATCCGCACCGCGGAAGCGGTAGGCGTGCATGGGATTGTGCTTCCCTACCGGCGGACAGCGACAGTCACTCCAGCGGTTGTCAGCGCTTCCTCCGGAGCCTGCGAGCACATGTTTGTCACTCAGGCTAATCTGGCCCAGACCATAGCTTTATTAAAGGAGGAGGGTGCCTGGGTGGTGGGATTGGAAGCGGATCCCCAGGCCCAGCCGCCGGAGGAAGTCGATCTTTCCGGACCGATGGCTGTTGTAGTGGGCAGTGAAGGCAGCGGCATGCGGCGTTTGGTGAAATCATCCTGCGACTTTTTGATGGCGCTTCCCATGCGCGGAAAAATAGATTCCCTCAATGCAGCTGTAGCAGGGTCCATTGCGCTGTACCTGGTCAGCCAAACCCGGGGCTCACAGGAGTCCACTGAGGACCGCTAGTATTGACGATTGATGGCATATTTGATAGACTTGTTCATTGCCGATGACCCAGGGTTGAAACCTTGCAGTGACTTGGTGGTTCTGTTATAATGCCAGCGCTTCGGTAAGTAGTACTTGAGGTATTCGCCGACGTAGCTCAACCCGGCAGAGCAGCCGCCTTGTAAGCGGCAGGTTACGGGTTCAAGTCCCGTCGTCGGCTCCTGAAATTGGCTTGGGAACGGTTCAAAAAAGCCACAAAAATGGGCGGTTACCGAAGTGGCCAAACGGGGCTGACTGTAAATCAGCTGGCATACGCCTACGGAGGTTCGAATCCTTCACCGCCCACTTTTCTACACGTTGACAAGAGTATGCGAACCGTCAGCGCGTAGCCATGGAAAAAGCCAGCCCTCGTAGCTCAGGGGTAGAGCGCATTCTTGGTAAGAATGAGGACATGGGTTCAAATCCCATCGGGGGCTCTGTTGATGGCTGATATAATCCTGGTGAATAACGCATTCTAAGGAGAGCATTTATGGCTAAGGAAAAATTTGAACGAACGAAACCGCACTTGAACG
>CAZIFI010000002.1:0-109424 GCA_964539105.1 uncultured Anaerolineales bacterium
GCCTGGAGTGCATGGAAACCTGTGCCAAAGAGGAAACCATGACGCTGCAGCTTGGTTAGACCCGCAGCCCTTGTCATATTCCTAACCCTCCGAAAAGGCGCTCCCTTCCTCCCCCCACAGGAAAGGAGCCCTTTTTTGGATATAATATCCATACCATTATCGGTCGACATCCAGCGGCACAGCCCTGAGGACAAGCACATGAGCGCACCCACCCTGAACTTGCTGCAATCCGTGCCCTATTTTTCTGATCTCGGGGAACAGGTTCTGGAGGACATCGCCCGGGCCCTCACCCCCCGGTCTTACACCCACGGGCAGATCATCCAGATTGAAGGACAACGCACACAGGGGCTATATTTGATTGAATCAGGGTGGGTAAAGGCGATTAAAATCAGCTCGGAGGGGAAAGAGCAGATACTGAACATCCTGGGCCCGGGAGAGATTTTCAACACCATCAGCGTCTTTAACGCCGGGCAGGCTCCGGCTACTATTGAGGCTCTGGAAGAAACTGTCACCTGGTCCCTACCCCAAGACACCTTTCTATCCCTGATCGACCGCTACCCGCCACTGTCCAGAGCTGTGATCCACATCCTTGCCGACCGCGCCCAGCATCTGCTGGGGCTGGTGGAAGACCTGTCCCTGCGCACCGTGGAATCCCGGTTGGCCCACAAGCTGCTGGAGGAAGCCGAGGAAGACATCGTCTACCGCAAACGCTGGGCTACCCAGACCGAAATGGCAGCGCATATGGGCACGGTGACCGATGTCCTCAACCGCGCCCTGCGCAACATGGTAGAAGAGGAGCTCATCCAGGTCTCCCGGGAGCAGATCCGGATTCTGGATCCCCCGGCGTTAAAAAAACGGGCCCTGGTGGAATGAGGTGCAGGAAATGAATACACGTCGCGAATCCCTCCTTAACGAAGATTGGATCCCCAGCCACCAGTGTTCCCTGCACCTGCAGCCGGAGATCCTGGGCAGGATCCACATGGCGGGCGGCATGCTCATCCATGAACGATCGGTCATGATTGTCATTTTGAACGCCATGCGGCTGATGAAGTTATAATGGGTTCATGAAGACACAGAAGCGCCACCCCAGAATCATCATCCTTGGCGCCGGGTTTGGGGGATTATTTGCGGCCCGGGCCCTGCGCGGCAAACCCGTCGACGTGCTGCTCATCGACCGCAATAATTACCACACCTTTACACCCCTGCTGTACCAGGTAGCCACAAGCGCTCTGGATCCCAGCCAGATTGCGCACCCCATCCGCGCCATTTTCAGCGAGGATGGAAACATTCACTGCCTGATGGGCGATGTGACCGGGATCAATCCCCAAGACCAGACAGTGACTGTAGAGATGGACGGTGGTGAACGTAAGGAGGCCTTTGATTACCTGATCCTGGCCACGGGCAGTTCCCCAAACTACTTCGGGCAGGAAGAGTATCGTGAGCACACCCTCGACCTCCGCACGCTCGAAGATGCCGTCAAGCTTCGTAACCATATCCTGGGGCTGTTTGAAAAAGCGGCCTGGATAGCGGATCCCGATGCGCGGCGCGCACTGACCACCCATGTGGTCATCGGCGGCGGGCCCACAGGCCTGGAAACCGCAGGTGCCTTATACGAATTATATAACCATGTACTGGATAGGGAATTTGCGGGAGACCGGCGGCTGCACACGGATGTATACCTGATTGAGATGCTGCCCCATCTGCTGGATCCTTACCCGGAACGACTCCGGCAGGCCGCCCTGGAGCAAATTGAATCTTTGGGCGTGAACGTCATCCTGGAAAACCCGGTGGAAGAAATCACCCCCCGGGAAGTGGTCCTGAGGGACGGCACCCGTATCCCTTCCCGGACAGTGATCTGGTCCGCCGGCGTGAAGGGCATCTCCACACCCGGCCCTTTTTCCCAGCAGCAGGACCACAATCACCGCATCCCCATTCGCCGCACCACCCAGGTGCCGGGGCATGATGCTATCTATGCAGTGGGAGATGTGGCGTATCTCACCAATTCGGAGGGGAAACCCTATCCAATGATGATCCCGGTGGCCATGCAGCAGGCGCGGTTGGCCGCGGACAACATCCTGCGCGATCTTCGCGGACAGGAGCAGCGGGCATTTGAGTACTTCGATAAAGGCATCATGGCCACCATCGGGCGCAGCCGGGCTGTGGCCTGGATTTATAACCGCATCCCCTTACGGGGGCACATCGCCTGGTTGGCCTGGCTGGGGTTTCACCTGGTCAGCCTGATCGGCTTCCGCAACAAAGTGGTCGTGATGGTTAACTGGATCTGGAACTATCTCACTTATGATCGTTCGGTGCGGATCATCCTTGACTGAGAGATTTCGAAAGAGGGCAGCATAGGGTGCCCGATTGCAGAGAGAATAGCAGCACCCCGGAAACAAGAACCAATATTTCCCGGCAGCGAACTTAAAGAGAACTTAAATAAGAAACGTCCCTCCCGGCAAACCCGGAGGGACGTTTTCTTTTACACCGACTTTTCAACCGTATGGCTCAGGAGCTGGCCTTCGCCACCGCTGACGATTCTGTGGTAGAAGCCGGGATCTGATCCTCCCTGCCCCCATCCGTCCAACCACGGATGAGCACCCGGACCGCAGGGGTGGCCAGGAGGATGACCAGCAGAAGGCTGAGGGCCGGCCCGGGAAGGAACATCGAAAAGCGCTTGACCTCCAGCATGTTGGACACCGTCAGGGGCAGCCCGCCGATCAGGCCCATCAGCCCCGCAAAAAGGCCAGCCTGGAGGGTCCAGGCCTTTCTCCCCAGCAGGGCATAGATGAAGGCAGCCCAGGCAGCCGCCGACCACCAGTTGATCTGCTGGACCATGACGTACATCCCGTTAAGGACATCTACGCTCATGGGAAGTTGGGGGATTTCAAAGAGCGGTTTCCCACGCATGGCCAGCGCGGTCAACTGGATTTTATCGATGGTGGCCACGCCGTTCATGAAGGTCAGCTCCATGGCCAGCCCGGCGGTAAAGGCCAGGCCGGCTATCTTCCAGGGGACCTTTCCCACAAACATCATCCCCACCCACAGCACCAAGCCGGGGGCAAATAAAGCCAGCATCAGGGGCGTTTCCCCCCTGCTCATGGCGGGGATGGAGGGGAAGAAACCTGCCAACAGATGCAACGTGCCGGCCGTTACACCCACCATCCAGGCCCACTTCTGGTCGCTGGCATAACCGAACAAGGACACCCCCCACAGGGCTGTGCCTGCTGTGGCGATATACCCGAGGATAGGGAAGACCAGCTTGACCACGTTGGCCTCATCAGGCCTGCCGGCAGCCATCTCCACCTGGATCATGGTGTTGTAGCTGCCAGCGAAGATATACAGGGCAGCCAGCCCGGCCACGATGCCAATCACGCCAAAAACGATGCCGAGTTTATTCTCTGTTTTCATTTCTCCATCTCCTTTTCTGGCTCATTCATTCCAAACTCGCACATCCAGTGTACTTACCCTTTTCGAGGCTGTATACGACTTATGTCGATTTACCGGCCAGTCAGCGGGACGGTGCGCCTGCCCACAAGAAATCCAGCTCCCAAATTCGACTAAAGTCGATGACAACCAACCCCGCCAGCGATATTCTGAGAACAGTTGAGGACGGAAAAGGCACAAACTGAACCTATCCGCCCTCCCACGCAAGCCATGGACAACACAATCGACAAGGATCTGAAGATGAACACACACTACTCGAAAATAGCCGCCAGCCTGGCTTTCGTGATCGGCGCCATGGCGATTTTTGCCGGGGGTCAGGTGCTGCTGGGTAACCTCCCGGATTACTATGTCATCGGCTGGCTTCCCCCTTACAACTTCGCCGTCGGCGTCCTCTCCGCCTCCCTGGCAGCGGTCATGATCTGGAAAGAGACCAGGCTCTCTTCCCCCACAGCGCTGGCTGTCCTCAGCCTGCATGCCCTGGTCATGCTGGTCTTACAAACGGCCTACCGCGATGTGGTGGCTCCGGAAAGCATCCGGCCATGACGGTGAGACTGCTGGCCTGGGGGGTCATCTCCGCCCTCATCCTTGTCCCCAGAAAAGTATTACACGGAAAACAACCTGACGGGAAATAACCCTGGCAGGGAATCATTTTCAAAGGAGAAAAGGGTCATGAATTGGTCGATATCGCTGTTTCGCGTCAAAGGGATTGAGATCAAAATCCACCTCACCTTTGTCTTAATCCTGATCTGGGCTGCCTATCGCTGGAGCGTGAGCACCGGGGAAGGCTTCCAGGGCGGGGTCTTCGGCGTTGTGGCCACTTTGCTGCTCTTTGCCAGCGTCACCCTCCACGAAATCGGGCACAGCCTGCAGGCGTTAAAATTCAACGTCCCCGTGCAGGATATCACCCTCCTTCCCATGGGCGGCATGGCCCGCATGGAGGAAATCCCCGAAAACCCCCGGCAGGAATTTAAGATCGCCATCGCCGGTCCCGTGGTCAACGTTTTGATCGCGGCGGTCCTGGTTGGTGTTGGCCTTGTTTTAAATCAACAGGCGGTGGTTTCCCTGGGAGAACTGTACCGCTCCTTGGGGCAGGTCAGCTGGCAGGGTTTGCTGTCCTACCTGACGATGACCAACCTGCTGCTGGGAGCCTTCAATTTGATCCCCGCTTTCCCCATGGACGGCGGCAGGATCTTGCGAGCCTTTTTGGCCGGGAGAATGGAATACGCCAGGGCCACGCAAATCGCCAGCAAAATTGGCCAGGGCCTGGCTTTCCTGATGGGCCTGTGGGGCTTCATGAGCGGCAGCTATATCCTGGTCCTGATCGCCATTTTCGTTTGGATGGGCGCAGGCGGGGAGAACAAAGAGGTTCAGGTCAAAAAGGGTCTGGGCAAGATCACCGTTCGGGAAGCAATGACGGCCTCAACCCAGACCCTGCACGGCAGCGACACCCTATCCACAGCCGTGGACCTCACCCTCTCGAGCTACCAATCCACCTTTCCAGTGGTGAAGTGGGGCTCGAAAGAGCTGGAAGGGCTGCTGACGGAAACCGACCTCTTGAAACAGCTCACCCTGAAAGGGGAGACTGAATCTGTGCGGAGCGCGATGCGCACTTCCTTTCCCACCGCCCGGCCGCAGGAGCTGTTGTTTGAGGTCCAGAGCCGGATGCGCTCCGCCCGCGCTCAGGCCGTACCTGTGGTTGACAAGGATGGAAAGCTGTTGGGTATGCTGCGCAGCGATGACATCAACGAAGCTTACCGTTTTGCCAACCTGCGACCCTGATCAGGGGAAACGCTGGCCGCCTCTCACACTCGGTGAGGTCGCCCGGCTTTATCGACAAAAGTCAAAGACAAAGATTGAACACAACCCTAAAATGGAAATATGCGCTCCCATTGTTCTTCATCGTCGATCGTAAGGGGCGCAAACAACTGAAAAAAGGTCCAGCGGTCAAGATTTCCGAGGGACGACCGGACACAACCGTTTATGCCCGAAATCCGGCGATGGAGGGGGCCCGAGAAAAAATCACTTCGCGCACAAAAAGCGCTGGGAGGAGAATGAGCCATGAATACTGTTGTTTTTGGATTGATAATCTTTGCCCACAACCTGTTCACCGCGGTGTGGATCGGGGGTATGTTCACACTGGCGTTGAGCGTGTTTCCGGCCTTGAAAAAGGTGATGGGAGCCGGGCCGGAAACCAAAAAGGTGAGCGGAACGATACAAAAAAGGCACAGCCTGTGGGTTTACATCAGCATGGCGGGGCTGGTTTTGACCGGCCTGTTGATGTCAAACCGCAGCGACGCTTTCCGTGGGCTGTTCACCTTCCAGACCCCTTACACCACCGCCCTTTCTCTGAAACACATCCTGGTCTTAGGGATGATCGGCCTCTCCCTCTACCGCAGCCTGGTTACGGGCCGCGGTGGGGGCCCTTCATCGCCCGCTCAGAAAAAACGGAGTGCGCAATTATTGATGGCCAACCTCATTTTGGGTACGGGCGTGCTGCTCATCAGCGGTTTGATGGCGGCATGGGCATGAGCGGCTCCCTCCTGGCGGTCTTCGCTCATCCTGATGATGAAAGCTACCGCGCCGGGGGGACATTGGCCCTCCTCGCTCAAGCCGGGGTGCGTGTCCAGCTGCTGTGCGCCACCCGGGGCGAGTGGGGGATTCCAAAGCTGCCCTTCCATCAAGCGCGAGAGGTAAGGGAGCAAGAATTAGCGTGTGCCTGCCAGGCATTAGGGGGGATACCGGAAGCTCACTTTTTGGATTACGAGGACGGCAGGCTATCTTCTGTACCCGAGGTAAATGCCATCGCCCGACTGGTGAACCTCATCCGCAAGCATCGCCCGGATGCCTTGCTGACCTGGCCGCCCGGCGGGATCTCCGGCCACAGCGACCACCAGACCATCAGCCGCTGGACGCGAAAAGCCTTTCTGCAGGCAGCCAACCCCAGCTATGGGGAGAGCACTTTGCCGGCCCATACCGTTTCCGCGCTGTATTATCTTGTCCTCCCCCACCCTGTGGCGGAGGAAGTCGGCCTCTCTAATTTAGACACCGTCCCGTTCCGCGAGGTGTCGTTGAGCATCGACGTCCATCCCGTGTGGGACAAAAAAATGGCAGCCATCCACTGCCACCGCTCTCAAATCGCCCACTCTCCGGTGATGAGCCTCCCTCCCCAAAAGCAAGAGGCCTTTTTCGGGCAAGAATATTTTAAACGCATTTATCACCATCCCAGGGGAAGGGATATCCTTCGCGAGCTTGAGGCGGAGGAGGAGGGGCCGTAATCCTGATTCAGCCCACCGGCCTGGAAGGTGAGATCCAGGACATAAACATTGTTCGAAGATTTGCTTTTTATCAAAGACAAAACAACCCAGCTATGCTACCTTGTAGAAAATGGCACAAGGTCCTTGGCCGGTGTCTTACCGCAGCATGGAGGCTTTCATGGAAGTGATCAAAAAGCGGCTTGACTACTTTTTCGGATCCACAAGAGGATTGGCGCTGGTAGCCATTGCCCTCATCTCGCTGGTGACCGCCATCTGGGGCACCCTCTCCGGGCCCATGGTGGAATGGGGCGTGAAGGACATCACCGTTCGATGGCTGGGCATGGATCTGGTACAGGCCGAGCGCGAGGGCCGGATCATCATGCTCTACCACACCATCGCCATGTCCGTGATCGCTGTCGAGGTGTACTTCATTACCGATCTGCTGGACATGAAGCGGCACCAGCAGGTGATGATCAACGCCACCATCACGGTGGGCTATATGACCTCCTTACTTTTCGGGCTGGTTTTCGGGTATTTCGGGCACAATTTCGTCTATCACGGCCTGTTTCTGGTCGGGCAAACCCTGGTTTTCTTCGCTGGCATCCTCCTGGCCGTTGCCCTCTGGCCCTGGCAAAAAGAATACCATCTACCGGAGGATTCGCCCTACGCCCAATGGCGGGGAATCGACCTGGAAAGGGCAGCTTTTTTTGTGATGGTGGTGGCCACCCTGGTTTCCGCCTCCTGGGGCGCGGTGACCGGTTCATACTGGGGCAACGGACATGAAACCTTTCTGGCCGAGGATCTCATCCGCAGCCCCAATAAGACCCTGCTCCAGAAAGCCATCATCGGCCACCTGCATATCATGCTCACCCTGATCGCGGTGGCCATCACCCTCATTGTCGGGCGCTGGATGGATTTCAAAGGCATTTACCATAAGATTGCCATGCCCATGATGATCGTGGGCATTATCTTGACCACCGCGGGATGTCTGTCTGTAGTCTGGCTGCCATGGGCCCACACCACGATCTATATTGGATCCACCTTTATCATGCTGGCCGCTCTGATGTATGTCATTTTCTCCTGGGATAAATTGATCAAAGACCGGGTTGCTGAGCTCGGGCTTGATAATCCAAACCCCTGGCAGAAGTTCACAGCGCTTCTGCATGACCCGCTGAAATTTGGCTCCGGGTGGCAGATGGTGTACATGAACTTCACGGTCAGCGGGGTGGGGATCTTCATGGCTGCCAAACTGGACGAAATCTTCCGGGTCTGGCCGCACCGCGAAGAACGCATCATCCTCACCGGGCACTGGCATATCCTTTCCGGGTTGATCGCCACCATAATCCTGTTTTATTTTGCGGATCTTTCTGGACTGAAAGGAAAGATCCGCCAATGGTTTGGTTGGTCGATCATTTTAGGCTCTGATCTCGCCTTCGGGGCGGTGATCGTATTTTCCATGAAGCGTCTCTTTGTGGAACGTTCTGCCCAGCAGCCGGTCGTCAATTGGACCATGTTGTTAACTGATCTGGGGTTAGCCGGTGTGCTGATTGTCCTGGCTATCTTCATGGGATGGCGGTTGTACGATCTCTTCCTGCAAAGTGGACGCTGGGCAGATGAACTGCGAGAGGAGAAAGCGGAGATGACCCGCGAAGAAATCGAAGAGAAAAAGAGACAACTGGAAGAACTGCAATCAACCCTCGAGGAGAAATCAGCATGAAGCGTTTCATCCCTCTGCTCTTCCCGATCATATTGCTTTTCAGCGCCTGCGGCCCCGCGCCGGACATCGCCGCGGTGACGCCCCCTGAATACATCGAAACCGGCGTCGATCCGGACAGCTGGGTCCGGGTTCCCGCGGGTGAATTTCCACAGGGGCAGCACGATCATATCACGGACATGGACTACGATTACGAAATTATGGTCACCGATGTCACCACCGGGCAGTATACTGACTACCTGAATCAGGCTTTGGCGGATGGAAGCATCCGCAAGGGAGAGGTGGCCGTCAAGGAGAGTGAAGAAAGCACCCTGACGGCCTTCGGGATCCACGGGTTTTATCCCGGGGACCCTTTCCACGGATACAAGCATGAGGTACAAATTTCTCCCGGCCAAAAATTGCACATCCCGCTCCAGGAAAACGGACTGCGCTTGATCCAGGAGGGTGATCGATTCAGCGCAGTCCCCGAGTACGCCAACCATCCCATGACCATGGTGACCTGGTTCGGCGCCCAGGCCTACTGCCAGTATTACGGGTGGCGGCTGCCCACCGAGCTGGAATGGGAAAAGGCGGCCCGGGGCACGGAGATCATCGAGGGCCACGGCCTGCCTTTCCCCTGGGGGACCGAGATCGACAGAAATCACGCCAACTACTATTCATCCTTTGATCTGTTTGAAAAAATGTATGGCAAGCTGGGCAACACCACACCGGTAGGCATGTACAACGGGCAGACCTACAACGGCTACGAGACTTTGGACCAGGCCAGCCCCTACGGCCTGTATGACATGGCCGGGAACGTGTGGCAGTGGACGGGCGATGTGTATGACAAGCAGCACTACCGCTACCTGCGCGGGGGCAGCTTCTACAGCTTCGAGGTAGATCTCCGGGTCTGGAAACGGAACAGCGCCGGGCCGACTTATTATGCCTCGGACGTCGGGTTCCGCTGCGCCAGGGACGCAGGAAACTGATCTTTACCTATAGAAAACCAGCCGCTGAACAAAGGAGAATGAGGTCATCATGCGCGCGGATTTCCAAAATGGTCTGCAAGACATCAAAAATAAATATCTGCCGCTGATTAAGTCCCTGCAAACAGGACTGCTGGTGATCACCGGGCTGGCGGGGTACATGAGCGCGAAATGCCCGGTGACCAATTGGCACACGCTACTTGCGGTCAGCGGGAGCCTGCTTCTGGCCATCAGCGGCAGCACAACCCTGAACATGTGGTACGACCGCGACCTGGACGCAAAAATGGAGCGCACCAAAGGACGCCCCCTCCCCGGCGGGCAGGTCAGTCCGCAGGAAGCGCTTCACCTGGGATTGCTCCTCTCAGCGTTGGGCGTGGGCTGGGCCCTGGCTGTCGATCCCCTGTACGGGATGGTGGTTTTCGCGGGTTTGTTCTTCGATGTGGTTGTCTACACCATGTGGTTGAAACGCCGCACCGCCTGGTCCATCATCTGGGGAGGCATTTCCGGCGGGATGCCCATCCTGGCTGGCAGGGCATTGGGGGTGGGATCTATCGATTGGGTAGGCCTCGCCCTCGCAACGGGGGTTCTACTGTGGATCCCGACCCATATTATGACCTTCAACATGCGCTATTTCGACGACTACCAGCGAGCAGGCATCCCCACCTTTCCGGCCGTGTACGGAAATCAAACGACCAGACTGGTCATCGCCCTCTCCAGCATCATGGCTGCCCTGACCATGGGCGCCGCTGCTTACGGCATCGGGATGAAGGTGGGGTATCTTAGAATTCTCGTCGTCCTCTCTGCCGGCTTGCTGTATCTGGCCGTCAGCAGCACGTCCCGCCCTTCCGACCGATTGAACTACGGGCTGTTCAAATACGCCAGCCTCTACATGCTCAGCGCCATGCTGCTGATGATCGCCGATATGATCTGAAAGGAGGGATCATGAAAGACATCACCGTGCTTGACCGCACGCTACTGCTGATCACCGGCCTGCTGGCAGCCTACCAGCTTATGGCCGGGATTGCCGGTAAACCGCCCCTGGCCCTTGCGGCCTACACTGTGGCCTTCGGTGTGCTGCTGGTGGCAGGGCTGTTGATCATCATCATGGGATTCAGCGTGCTCGATGCTCCCTCCATAGCCGTCATCGCCTCCCTCATCCCCCTTGGCTTATCCCTGGGGTTGGTGGCGGAGCATATGCCACAGGGGAAAGAGGCCTACCTGGTATATACCATCCTTGGCTTCCTCGCGATCCTCGCCACCAGATATACCGGCCCCGAAAGGATTGGGGTAACCGTATTATCTTTTTTCCACGGCATCTCCGGGTTGGTTATAGTTGCGCTACCCCTCTGGCTCAGCCTGCAGGGCCTCACGCCGGGGCGGTTTGCTTTTGTGGGCCTGGGCGGGGGTTTGATCGGGATCGGCGGCTTGCTGCTTTCTTTCCTGAAAACAGGCAACCCCATTTTGGATCAGGACACCATCCTCACCCTGCTCCCTGGATTACTCCTTTTGATGACTGTTTGTTTTGTGATCGGTTTCTCAGCTGTTTGACAAGAGAGGCAGTGGATATGGCGATCGCTCAGCGGACAATATTTCCTGTCAAAAAACCGTGGCTTCACATCAGTGCCGGCTTAATATGGAGCGGTGTGGGTTATGTGCTGGGGGCTTACGCATACGACTGGCTCCTCCCTCTAGCCTGGCGAACCACCCTGTGGTATCTCAGTGGGGGGATCGTATTGGCAGCCTTAATCTACCTGTCCGGATTTTCCCGTCTTGTGAAAAACAACATCCAGCGCATCGAGGAACTGCCTGCCGAAAGACCTTCCCTGTTCCGCTTTCAACGCTGGACGAGTTATCCCCTGGTGGTCTTTTTTGTTTCCCTGGGGATCTACCTCAGAAAATTCTCCCCTGTTCCAAAACCGCTTCTGGGATCGATGTATATCGGCATAGGTGGAGGGTTATTCTCATCAAGCATCCATTACTATCTCCATCTCTGGAAGAAATATCGCCCACCCAGTATCGAATTCCAAAACGCGGAGCGTAAGGAACGCTCATGAACCCATTTTGCGCCGTTCCCCATTGGCGTTTGCAGAAACAGCGCTACCGCCTGATCGGCTCTCTTTGTCCGGCGTGTGGATTTCCACACTTTCCACGCCGCACTTGCTGCAATGACTGCCAGCATCCAGCGAGTGACCTTTTCCGGTTCCGCCAGCCGCAAGATAGGAAAATCAAAATCATTTTCCTCGCCGGGTATTTGCAGCCTCCAGAGCTGTCCCTGCTGGGCAAATCTGTCTCGCCAATCAAGGGATCCGCATCAGCAGGCCCCCTATCCTCTCTTTACCTTCCCCAAGGAGGAAAATCATGCTGGATAAAGCCGTCCTCTTATTGACGGGTCTAACCGCCCTGTATCTGATGAGCCAATTTTACCTTCGCTACAGGCAGAAACAGGAGCTCCATGACATGTATTACATGATGGGGTTTGCCATGCTTCTGGTGTCCGGGCTGCTGCTGATCGTCTTCGGATATGGGATCCTATCCTCGCCCTATGTCCTGACCGTGGCCTCCCTCATTCCCCTGGGCATCTCTTTGGGCATCGCCAACCAGTACTACCAAGGCTGGAAAAAGACCTACGCCTGGTTCACCCTGCTTGGCTTTTTAGTCATTGCCACCACCAGCATCGCGGGGTGGGACACCGCGCGCAAAATCGCTGTTCCTCTCTTTCACGGCACAGCCGGGCTGGTCATTTTCCTGGGCCCTATCGCTGCCAACATCCAGAATCGGGCTCCGGAGGGATTTTTCTGGGTGGGCATCGGCGGAGCGTTGATTGGACTGGGAGGGATTGCCCTGGCTTTCCTATCAACCGGAAGCCAGCTGCTGTTCTTCAGCCAGCAATTCGTGCTCACCATCCTCGCTCCCCTACTGCTGATGATGACCCTGGCCTTTGCCTGGGGTTTCACAAAAGATTTACAGCAGACATAGGTTCCACTCTATCGATCTGAAACTCCCGCCACATGCATTTCCTGCAAGGTGTTGTTTCAAAGCGGCGAAAGGGAATCGGAGGACGATCTTTCTGCACCGCTATACACAGCCATACTTTAATGTATAATAGTAACGTTAGTTCATTGTAATCATATTGCACTTGGAGGTTGATATGAAAATCGGGTTGAGAACAGGTTTCCTTCTCGTCACCCTCTTGGGCCTGTTATTGGCGGCCTGTGGAGGCGGTGGAGGAGCTACCGTCCAGGGCCAGCCGGTGGCAGATTACTATCAAGCCAACTGCGCCACCTGCCACGGAACGGAACGGGAAGGCGATGTGGGCCCCGCCCTGCTGCCCGCGGATCTGAATGAATCGGACGTCGTTTACTATGACATTATCGCCGACGGGCAGGGCGGTATGCCATCCTGGGGCGACAAACTTACTGATGAAGAAATCAACACGCTGGTTGATTTCCTTCGCGCCGAGCCCTAAACACGGACCACAATCAGTACCAAAATCCGCTGTCCTTTCTAACGGTCAGTGGATTTTTTGTTAATAACGATATAGAGTCGAAACATATCGGAATCTATATCCCTCCCCAGCCCGGGATCTATCCACGCGACCGGTGCTGTGTGCTACAGTGTGTGTACAATAACAAAAGCTGAGAATGGCTCATGCGCAGGAGAGGAAAATGAAAATCAAAAATCTGTGGTCAGGATTGTTAGGTTTTATACTTGGCGCCCTAGTGCTGGGTCTGGGGCTGGTCTTCGCCGGCCCCCGGCTCAGCCAGGCCATGGGCTGGGTACCTGATGCAGGAACATCTGCCAGCCAGACACTTATCCAGGAAGGGACTGCGACACCCCTGGTTTCCCCTACGCCTTTATTGGAAGAACCGGTGGAATCGAGGTCCAGCCTGTTTGATTCCCAGCAATTACGCCAGTTGTACACAACCGCCAGCCCGGGCGTGGTCAGCATCTATGTCAACCAGGCCGGTGTGCAGAGCCAATCCGGGGCCGGGTCCGGTTTCATTTACGACCAGCAGGGGCACATCGTAACTAACAACCATGTTGTCAGGGGGGCGGATCTGATTGTGGTGGATTTCGCGAACGGCTTCCAATCCACAGCGGAATTGATCGGCAGGGACGATGACAGCGACCTGGCAGTTATCAAAGCGGATCAAGTGCCCCAGGAAGCCCATCCCCTGCCGCTGGGCCGGGTGCAGGATGTGGACGTGGGTCAGTGGGTGGTAGCCATCGGTAACCCCTTTGGCCTCAACACCAGCATGACCCTGGGCATCACCAGCGCCAAAGGACGGGCCATCCCCTCCGGCGCCACCCCCTTTTCCATCCCGGAAGCCATCCAGGTCGATGCTGCGGTCAATCCCGGCAACTCCGGTGGACCGCTGCTGACATTGGACGGCAGGGTGGTGGGTGTCAACGCCCAGATCGCCAGCAGCGGCACGCGGGCCAACGCCGGCGTGGCCTTCGCCATTCCCGTCAGCACCGTGAAACAGGTCGTCCCCAATCTGATCGAAGACGGGGCCTATCAATGGCCCTGGCTGGGTATCCGCGGCACCAGCGTCAACCTCTTTATCCAGCAGGCCAATGAGCTGCCGGATCAAAAAGGTGCCTATATTGTGGAGGTCGTCCCGGACAGCCCGGCAGCGGACGCCGGACTGCAGGGCGGAGCGCAATCCACATCCGTGTCCGGTCTGCAAGCGCCCACCGGCGGGGATGTAATCACGGCAATTGAGGGACAACCGGTGGATAACTTCAACGATCTTTTGATCCAGATTTCCAAACAAACTCCGGACGCCGAGGTGAAGTTGACCCTGCTCCGCAATGGTGAAAAGCAGCAGGTATCGGTCCAGCTGGCGCCCAGACCGGACGATACCTCGACACTGAATTAGCACCTACCTAAACCATCAAAAGCGAGGAACAGAAACGTTCCTCGCTTTTTCCTACTTTTATCGGATACCCCCCTGGTCAGACCCGGATTTCCTGAATATTTACGGAATACTTCATTTTTTTACATAAAACTGAGAACTTTCTGAACCACCCCCCACCAACAACACCTAATTCCGCACGTGAGAACCGAACGATCCCTATGTTATGATACAGTTTTATAGAAAAGAGGTTGACCGGGAAACCCAGCTTCGCTGACCTCAATGCAAACACGAGATGGTTGAGCACAACTGAAAGTTGGAAAGGAGACCATATACATTCCCGTGAAGAGAACTATTCCCTGCTCGAAGTCTGGATCTGCCTGCATTGCAAAAAGGCGAGAATGAAAGCACTGACTTGCATCCTCTCCCCGAATTCAGGGGGGATAATAATTGCCCTGTCAGGCGCCATTTGACGGAACCGGGTCTCCGGCGGTCGCTGGACCTTCTTCCGCGTCCCTTTCATTTTCCTGGCGGGGAGCTGAATAAACCCATTTTTGACTTCCAGGACCAATACTGCCCTATCAAAGTAGTTCATATACTGGCCGACATTCCGGATCTGGTGGAAGTGCGCATGGCTCGAAACGTTCTTGATCAACATCAACGCTGTCTCGGTTTCAAGCACTCCTGACACCATAAACGAAAAGGATTGTAGTTAATGAACACCCAAGAAGAAGAATCACTCATCCGTGAACTGAGTTTAACTCAAGCCCTGGCCATCGGGCTGGGGACCATGTTGGGAGCGGGAATATTCGTTCTCTCCGCTTTTGCTGTGGAAGACACCGGCCCTGCAGCTACGATTTCCTATCTCATCGCCGGCACGATCTGTTTTCTGATCGCCCTGGTGATCTCGGAATTGGCGACGGGGATGCCCAAAGCAGGGGGAAGCTACACCTTCATCACAGAAGCTTTAGGTCCGCTGCCCGGATCAATTGTCGGTCCTGGGAACTGGCTAGGGCTTGCCTTCGCGACCGGGTTTTATCTGCTGGCTTTCGGGGAGTATCTGGCGCTATTCATCCCCATCCCGGCCCAGGTGGGCTCCGTGGCAGCGGGCCTGCTTTTCGCCTTTCTCAATTACCGGGGAGCGAAACTCACAGGCAGCGTGCAAAACACGATCGTCCTGATCCTGGTCATCATCCTCTTGCTTTTCGTCGGGGTGGGATTTTTCAACGTACAGCCTCATCTCTATGAAACCATAGCACCCAATGGCTGGGGCGCCATGGTGGGCGTCATCGGCTTGATCATCGTCTCCTATACCGGATTTGAAAAAATTTCCACCATTTCCGGGGAACTTCAAAACCCGGACAGGAATCTGCCCTTGGCGATTGCTGGCTCCGTCGTCCTGGCCACCATATTTTACACGCTGATCGTCTTTGTCCTGGCGGGGACCTTTTCTTACCAGGGGATCAGCCAGCGCGAAGCCCCCCTGGTTGAAGCAGCGCAAGTATTTGCCGGCCAACCCGGGTATATCGCCATGCTGGGCGCTGCCCTCCTGGCTACGCTTTCGTCCGCCAACGCTGCCATTATGGCTTCCTCCCGGATCAGCTACGGCATGGGCCGCGATTTAGTCCTCCCGGGCTGGTTTGGGCAAATTCACCCGGCATTTAAAACGCCGGGAAACGCTGTCCTGGCAACCAGTGTGTTGAGCATCCTCCTCTCCTTATCCGGGAAGGCGGAAGTGCTGGCCGAAATTTCCAGCACGCTGTTCATGGTTTCCTATGCTTTGTTATCATTCTCCGTGATCATCATGCGCAGTTCCCGCCCTTCCTGGTACCAACCATCCTTTAAAACGCCACTCTTTCCAACTATTCCCCTCTTCGCCGGCATACTGTCTTTATCCGTGATCGTTACCATGTCTCCTCAATCCCGGTTAGCGGGTCTTGGCCTGGCTGCCGGCGGTCTGGCGTGGTTTTTCGTGTGGGTGAAAGATCACGCGAAAGTAGGCGGTGAGTTTGGCCCCCTCTGGGAACGCGAGCGCCCTCTGGAAGACATCATCGAAAAAGCCCAGGAGGCAGCCACTCCTGAGAAGAATGAGATCATCATCCCTCTCCTGCCCAATTCGGATATCCACTCCTTGATGTACATCGCCGACGATTTGATCTTCTTTAATAACCAACGATCTGTGGTGGCCCTTGACTTCCAGGAAATTCCTCCCCAGATCTCCCCCCAGGACATAGAAAGCAGCAAACAGATCGCAAAGAAAAAGATCCAGAAAAACCCCAGACTGAAGCGTATCACTGAATTGGGCGCTGACTTAGGCGTGCCGGTCCGGCCCATGCTGCGCGCAGCCCACAGTTGGGATTCCGGGATCATCTCACTCGTGGAATCCAGGGCGAACACGGAATTGATCCTGTTGAGCTGGAACAAATCAACCTCAGCCGCCAATATCTACGGCAGCCCAGAGAAGACCATTCTCCAAAAAGCAAAAGCGGATGTAGCCATCCTTCGCCCCCGGGATGTGCCGGAAACCCTGAACCGGATCCTGATCCCCGCGGGGGGTGGGCCCCACGCCCGCCTTGGCCTGCGGCTGGCAGCGGAGATCACCCACAGCGATGAGGCTGAATTGACGGTATTCCGGATTGTACACCCTTCCCCGGAGATTGAGCTGGAAGCCGAAAAGCGCGCCCTGGATCACATGGCTGAAGAGGTCCTGAATGACGATCCTCATCCTCGGGTTAAGACCAAGGTCGTGGTCAAAAAAGATGTGGTGTCCGCGATTATCCAAGAAGCAAAAGAACAAGCGTATGACCTGCTTGTGATTGGAGCCTCAGACGAGTGGGCCGTAAAAAGTTTGCTGGTTGGGTCCATCCCTGATGCCGTTGCAGACCAGGCTCCGTGCTCAGTGCTGCTGGTCCGCCGCCACGAGGTGTCGGGTTTGAATGCCATTCGCAGGATCCTCAGCAGTGTCCGGGGATGGGAATAAGACCGGACGCACGTTGCCCAAAAGTCCAACCCCTTCAGGAATCTTCCCGAAGGAGGGCATCCACCCCCAGCAGGTAGGATTGGACGCCAAACCCGGCGATCAATCCCCGGCATACCGGCGCGATGAGCGAACGACGGCGGAAGTCTTCCCGGCCGAGGATGTTGCTCAGATGGACCTCGATGACCGGGACGTCGACCGCGTCCACCGCGTCCCGGATGGCAACCGAGGTGTGCGAGTACCCTCCGGGATTCAAGACCACCCCGCGGTATTGGTGGGCCGCTTCCTGGATGGAGGTCACCAGCTCTCCCTCTGAGTTAGATTGGACCGTTTCCACCGCTACACCCTTATCCGTCGCGTAGGCCTTCAAACGCTGGTTGATGTCCTCCAGCGTCTGGCTGCCGTACTGCTCCGGATCCCGCTGCCCCAGCAGGTTCAAATTGGGCCCGTGCAGAATTAAGATTTTATCCATCCCATTCTCCCTTACTATGTAATGCCGACTGCCACATGTCCTGCGGCACATCAACTCCTGTTTTGACTTCACCCAGGTCAACCGGCAGAGAAAATTGCAGTCGCCCATCTTCCTTTTTTTTATCGCGCATCATGGAAGAAATGATCCTTTCTGTAGAAATCGAAGGGGGGATATCTGCCGGGAGCTGCCAGGCCCGCAGAGCGTCACGCACCTTGCGGGTTAACCCCGGCGCAGCCAGGCCCATTTTTTCCGCAATGCAGCTTTCAATCACCATCCCCACCGCAACCGCCTCTCCGTGACGCATGTTGAATCCGGAGGCATGTTCCACACCGTGTCCCACCGTATGGCCGAAATTCAATACTCGCCGCCTGCCGCGGTCAAAGGGATCCTCCCGCACCAATCCGATTTTGACCGCCATGGCCCGGCGAATGATTTCTTCCCTATGTGCCAGAAAAAGACCGCTGCCCTTCTCGATCCGGGCAAACAAATCGGGGTCGGCGATCACCCCGTGTTTGATGACCTCCGCCATCCCGCTCCACAGCTCCTCCTCCGCCAGGGTGTCCAGCACCTCGGGGTCCACCCACACCACAGCGGGAGGATGAAAGGCTCCCACCAGATTTTTTCCCTGGGGCAAATCCACCCCCGTTTTCCCGCCCAGGCTGGCATCCACCATGGCCAGCAGGGACGTGGGCAGATTGACCCAGGGGATGCCGCGGTGATAAACAGCGGCTGCAAATCCCGCTACATCCCCCACCACCCCGCCTCCCAGAGAAACCACGGTGCTGCCCCGCTCCATTTCATCCTGCAGGAAGCGGTCCCACAGGCCGCGGACCGTCCGCATGGTTTTCGACGCCTCGCCCGCCGGGAAAGAATACAGGTTGACCCGGTAGCCTGCCTGCTGCAGGGCATCCATGACCCGGGCCGCGTAGAATTCACCCACCCGGTTGTCCGTCACCAGCGCCAGAACCCCGGCGCGGGTGTAGGGCTGCAGGGCCTCCCCGACATCATCCAGGCCTCCGGGGCGGACCCGGACATCATAGCCCTCTCCCATACCCTCTACCCGGAACCGGCCCAGAGCCCGTTCCAGAGCAGATAGGATCTCGGATTCAGCTAAACCTTCAATATTTACCCACCTCCTAAAAGAAGCATAATGGGCTGCACGATTTTCGAGCAGGCCCCGTAGCTTCTGGACCGGTGCCTTCTGCAATAAAGGACGGGAGGCGGACCGGGTCTGGCATCTATCCAGCAGTGTATCCCGGGAAGCGCGCAGGAAGACGACATCCCCCTCTTCTTCCACCAGATCCCGTGCCGCGGGCTGAGTCAGCGCCCCGCCCCCCAGAGCCACCACCCCGCGTTCACGCTGGCAGATTTCCTGCAGCAGCTTATACTCCCAGGCCCGGAATGTGGATTCCCCATCCTCCGAGAAAATATCGGGAATGCTTTTGCCGGCCTGCTCGACAATGATCTCATCCAGATCCCAGAAAGGGAGAGATAGATGGCGGGCAAACGAGTGTCCCAGGGTGGATTTTCCCACCAGGGGAGGGCCGTAAATAAATATCAAGTCTTTTTTACTCATCGGGCCACCAGGTGTGATCCTCACCATCCAGATCGAGATCTGAAAAACGGCTCCGGGCTAAATCAGGGAAGCGGGCCATCATCTCGGACAGAGAATCTCCGCCCAGTTTTTCCAGCAGGGCATCCGCCGTCACAGTCGCCACCACGGCTTCCAGGATCGGCACGGTGCGCGGCACAGGGCAAAAATCCGACCGTTCATAATCCGTTTCCGTTTCCTCTCCCGTCAGCAAATCCACCGTGGGCTGCGGGGTGAGGGTGGTGGCGATGGGCTTCATGGCCGTCCGCACCAGGAGGGGATTACCGTTGGTCACCCCTCCTTCCAATCCCCCGGCCCGATTGGTAGGCCGGGTGAGTCGATCACCCTGGGCCCGGATTGGATCCTGGGCTTCCGTCCCCCTCATGCCTGCGTTTTCAAAACCATAGCCAAATTCCACCCCTTTCATGGCCTGCACGCTGAGCACTGCGGCGCCGATGCGGGTATCCAGCCTCCGGTCCCACTGAGCGAAGGCCCCCAGACCTGGCGGCAACCCCAATACCGCGACTTCTATCACTCCTCCCAGGGTTTGTTGATCCATTTTGGCTTGATGAATGGCTTCCCGTATGGACTGTGAGGTTTCCTTATCGGCACATCGCACCTGTGAAGCTTCCACGCGTGCAATGTGGTCCGCAATAGTCTCCCATGATGGTTCATAGCGTGGCGCGGGTATCCCACCGACGGCAGCCACCCAGCCCCCGACCCGGATGTCGAACTGCTCCAGGAGATGAACGCAAACCGCTCCGGCCGCCACGCGGGCCGCCGTTTCCCGGGCCGACGCGCGTTCGCTAGCAGGCCGCAGATCATGGTACCCGTACTTCAAGGCCCCGGTCAAATCGGCATGTCCGGGGCGAGGGCGGGTAAAGGGGGGAATGGCCTTTCCCCGCCACTGGCGGTGATTTTTGTTGACGATGCGCATCCCGATCGGGGAACCGATGGTCTGACCTTCCAGCACCCCGCTCACAATCTGGGCCCGGTCTTCTTCAATGTTCATCCGGCCCCCGGATCCGTACCCCATCTGGCGCCGGATCAGGTGTTTGTTGATGTCTTCTTCGCACAAAGGGAGACCCGCTGGCACACCTTCCAAAATCACCAGCAGCTCCGGTCCATGGGATTCACCGGCTGTCAAAAACCGCAATCTGCGCATACCTTATCTTCCTTGTCTATGTTTGTGATCCGTTGATATTCTTTTCGACCGCACAGCGCATTTCCTCCCGCGGGGGCTCCGTACCCGTCCAGCGTCTGAAGGCCAGGGCAGCCTGTTCGATAAGCATCCCCATACCGTTTCTGGTTTTTAACCCGCGATCCCGGGCCTGTTCCAGAAAGCGAGTCCGGGGCGGATTATACACCAGGTCATACACCGCAGCGCCGGGTGGAAAGCGCCAACCTTCAGGCCAGGGAGAGGCATCCCTGGCCGGAGCCATACCCACCGGGGTGGCGTTGACGATCAATGCCACCCTTCCCACAGGGCGAGGTATGTATGGGGAAAGAGAGCAGGTCTGCAATGGACCATAGGTATCCTCAAACTGGTCGGACAGTTCATTTGCCTGGGTGATCCGGCGGGCAGCCACAGCCACCTTCCAGCCCTGACTGAGCACAGCATGGGCCACAGCCCGCGCCCCTCCGCCGGCGCCCAGGATCAAGGCTTTGGGCTGAGATCTCTCACCGTCAGCGGGCAGCAGCCGGCGTACATCCTGCCAGAATCCCGGACTGTCGGTGTTATCTCCCACCACCCTCCCCTTCTTATCCCGGAAGAGGGTGTTGACAGCTCCGATAGACTGCGCCCGGGGTGTCAGGCTATCCAGGTGGGGAAGGACCCTTTCTTTATAAGGAATGGTCACATTCAATCCCTGGATTATGCCTTCCCGCAGGGTATGTACCCGGGCCTGCAGCAGCTCACTGACATGCGGGGAGGGAGGAATTTCCCACAATTGGTAGGTTCCATCCATATCCAGCACAGCCAGAGCCCGTTCATGCAGGACCCGGGAATAGCTGTGATCCAGCGGATGACCGACCAAGCCCAGGCGGATCATGGCTTACCTTCCCCTTTCCAGGGTGGCGCCCAGGGACCGCAGGGTGTGTCCAAAGCGGGGAAAAGATTCTTCCACCATCTCCGCGCCCCGTACCTGGACCGGTCCTGTTGCGGCCATACCCGCCACCGCCAGAGCCATGGCCATGCGGTGATCGCCGTGAGACTTGACCTGCCCCCCCCGCAGCGGGGTTCCCCCCTCGATGCGGAAACCATCCTCCCGCTCTTCAATCTGCACACCCAGCGCAACAAGCTCCTCACACAGGGCAGCAATGCGGTCGGTTTCTTTCAGGCGCAGTTCCGCCGCGTCCCGCACCACCGTCTCTCCTTCAGCAGAGGCCGCTGCCACTGCAAAGATGGGCAACTCATCAATCATCCGCACCACGAGAGGATCATCGACAATGATGCCCTGCAGGGAACTATGTCTGACCCGGATATCACCCACTGGCTCACCTGAAACTTGTTCCCGGTTGGAGACTTCCATATGAGCCCCCATTTGCCGCAAGGCATCTAACAGGCCGGTACGGGTCGGATTCAACCCGACACCGGAAAGCACGACATCAGAACCGGGCGTGATCAATCCGGCCACAATTAGAAAACCCGCGGAGGAGATATCCCCTGGAACGGTCATGTTTAAAGGGGCAAGGGAGCGGTTTCCGAGCGGTTCCATCACCACCCGTACGGATCCATCCTCCCGTACCTCCCGCTCCAAATCCACGCCCATATGACCGAACATGCGCTCGGTGTGGTCACGGGAAGGGGCGGGTTCAACATATTCGGTTTTATTTTCAGCCGCCAATCCGGCCAGCAGCAGGCAAGACTTGACCTGGGCGCTGGCTACGGGAGCGGAATATGTCAGGGCCTGAAGGGGCCTGGTTTTCCTCACGGCCGCGATTTGTATCGGCGCTGTGCCGCCTTCACCGACAGCTTTGATAGGAACCCCCATTTCCCACAGCGGGTCCACCACCCGCGACATGGGCCGCGCGCGCAGCCCCGGAGACCCGTCCAGCACAACCGGGATGCCCGCGGCCGCACAGGCCCCCGCCAGCAAACGCATGGTGGTGGCGGAATGGCCGCAGTCGAGCGGCTCCAGGGGGGCTTTAAAACCGCATAGACCCTGGCCGTGGACTGTGAGTGTGTTTCCGTCCAAAGTAAGGGGTACCCCCAGCTTCTCCACAGCGGACAGCATGCTTTCGGTCACCCCGGCCCCAAGCAGGTTTTCCACCCGGCTGGTGCCTCCTGCCAGGGAGGCAAACAGGATGGCCCGGTGGGAGATAGATTTATCACCCGGCAGCGATACCGTCCCTCGTAGAGGCCCACTGGGGGTTACGATCATTTCCATAACACATTATCCTTTGATTCCTTCTCCAACTGACGGGTGTCGGTCACCACTACCTCTCCCTGCCCGGCCTTGTTTTCAGCATTTCTACCTGCCATGTTTAAGTCCTCTCCTGAGCCTTTCCATCCCCTGTCGCAGATTTTCCAGGGATGACGTCAGGGACAGCCGCAGGTAGCCTTCTCCCCTAGCGCCAAACACAGTCCCCGGGGTGAGGGACACCTGGACCGTATCCAGTAGAATCCGGGCCCATTCTTCGGAGGACATCCTGGGCGGAACCGGGAACCAGACATAAATCCCGCCCCGCGGGACAGCAGTCTCAATGCCAGCCGTGTGTAGGGCATCCAGTACCAGATCTCGCCGGGCACAATAGCGGCGATTTCGTTCTTCCATCCAGTGCTGCCGGTTTTTCAGCGCGGTCACCGCCGCGTCCATCATCGGCAAGAACTGTCCGCTGTCCGCATGGGTTTTCAACCTATACAGCGCATCCAGCACGCCGGGATTTCCGACCACAACCCCCAGCCGCCATCCAGCCATGTTGTGGGATTTGGACAGAGAGTTAAACTCGATACAGTCCCTGTGCGCATCTTCCATTTCCATCAGGCTGGGGGCAGAATAGTCTTTGTAAGTGACCTGGGTGTAGGCACCATCATGGCAGAGTAGGATGTCATATTTCCGGGCCAGGTTAAGGATCCGGTGCAGATGTCCAACGTCTGCCGTGGCCCCGGTGGGATTATGGGGGAAATTGACCCACAACAATTTCGCCTTTTCAAGCACCTGGTCCGGAAGCCGCTTGAGAGCACGCACATAATCCTCAGCGGATTGACAGGAAACAGAAATGGGTTCTCCCCCGCAAAAGCGAGCCCCGGCCGCGTAGGTCTGATACCCGGGGTCCGGGACCAGAACTACCTGACCCGGATCAACCAGCGCCAGAGATAGATGAAAAATGCCCTCCTTGGAGCCGATCAAAGGCAGCACCTGGCTTTCGGGATCAAGCTTCACGCTGTGCCGCTCTTGATAGTACTCCGCCCAGGCCCGGCGTAAGGCCGGAATGCCGCGGTGTGACTGGTAGCCGTGACTCTCGGAATCCGCTGCGGAGTGCTGTAATTTTTCGATCACAACCTCCGGAGGAGAGAGGTCCGGAGAGCCCACATCTAGCCGGATGACGTGCTTGCCTTCTCTTTCCAGGGCGGCAATGCTGTCGGCCAGGGTGGTGAAATAGTTGGCAGGCAGAGCCTCCATGCGTGCCGCCTGAATCTCAGTCATGATCGCTGTCCTTGCATGTGATCCTTCTTTTCCGCCGCCTGGTCCAGTATTGCCTGTAGAGTCTGGAAATCGTTTCTCTGAATCAAACTCTCCATCTCCTGGATCGTGCGGCCCATGTCCTCCAGATATCCCAACAGCGCTTCCCGGTTGGTGCGCAGCACATCCAGCATCATCTCCCGCGGGGTGCATGCCAGCCGAGTGGCGCTTTGGAATCCTGTCCCGATCAGAGGTGCTGCCTCCCGGGGCGTGGTGAGAACCTGCGCGGCGGACATCAAATATGGCACATGGCTGGTAGCGCCCACCCATTCATCATGCCGTGAGGGCTCCACCCACAGCGGCTGACTTCCAATGGTCCGGCACAGCTGCCCGGCAAAGGACCGGGCCCGGCCCGAAGTGCGCTCCAGAGCACAAAACGCAAAGGGAGCGTCCCGGAAAAGCTGGGGATCCGCATACTGGAAGCCGCCTACCGCTTTACCGCACATGGGATGCCCACCCAGCACATCAAATCTTGGTGGGAGATCGGCCATCCTTTTGCAAATGTCGCCTTTGGTGGATCCCAGGTCCAGCACCAGCGGGCGGCCGGGGTGCCAGTCCGATAGCCGGGGGATGAGTTCCAGGATCGCTGTGACCGGAGCCGCCAGGATGACCACATCTGCCCCGGGCAAAATCTTTTCCGGCCGGGACGAGATGCGCGCCACAAGGCCGGATGCCCTCACCCGCTCCCGGGTTGCCGCATCCGGATCGACAGCCACCAGCGTGCCCACATGATCCGCCAGGGCCCAAGCCAGGGATCCGCCCATCAATCCCATCCCCAGGATAGCCACTCGCAGCTCTTTCATGATCCCTCCTGGGGATCAACCAGTTTGCCGCCCACCGCAGCGGCCACTTTTATGACCTGCTGCACCAGGTCATAAAACCGTTCCGGTTTGAGCGATTGCTGCCCATCCGATAAAGCCTCACCGGGCCGGGGATGAACCTCAATCAACAGCCCATCCGCGCCCGCTGCCACCCCGGCCAGCGCCACCGGAGGCACATACTCCCAGTGACCCGTGCTGTGACTGGGGTCAAAGATAACCGGCAAATGGGTTTCAGATTTCAACACCGGCAGGGCGTTGATATCGGCTGTGTAGCGCGTCTCCTGCCCGAAGGACCGGATACCGCGCTCGCAAACCATAACCCGGGGGTTGCCCTGGGACAGGATGTACTCCGCCGCCAGCAGCAGTTCTTCGATGCTGGCCATCATGCCCCGCTTCAACAGCACCGGGTGTCCGCTTTCTCCGGCTGCTTTCAAAAGGGGATAATTCTGCATATTCCGGGCCCCGATTTGCAATACGTCCCCGTAGTGACCGACCAGGGAAACATCGTCAGGGGACATGACTTCGGTGACCACCGGCAAACCGGTTGCCTCACGGGCCTCAGCCAGGTACCGCAAGCCTTCCTCCTCCAGACCCTGAAAGGTGTAAGGCGACGTCCGCGGTTTGAATGCCCCACCCCGCAGGGCATGGGCACCGGCCTCCTTCACGGCCTGGGCCGTCTCCAGGATCTGGGTCCTGCTCTCCACCGAACAAGGACCGGCGATCAGCAGCACCTGGCCCCGTTTTACTTGGATACCATTGATCGGAAAGGATGAGTCCTGGGGGTGAAACTCCCGGGATGCCAGTTTGTAGGGCGGAGAAATGGGCATGACCCGGTCCACCCCAGGCAGGACCACAAAATGATCCTGGTGTACCTCGCGGATGTCGCCGATGGCGCCGATCACCGTCCGCTCCGAACCGGTGGAAGGATGAGCTTGTAAGCCGCGCTCTTCAATCTTGTGGACCACGTCATCAATCTGATCCTGGGTGGCGTGAGCACGCATGATAATCATCATGACTGCTCACTCCCTTCCCGGGATTCCCAGGCCCGATCCGGACGGAGCTGCCCGGCCTGACCAAGATACACATGGCGCACATCATCCTGAGAGAGATCTGTATTCCAATGGATAAGCAAACGGATGCAGCGCGGCAGTCCCTCCGGGACCGGTATTTCTCGGGCACACAGGGTGGGCACCCCCTCCCACCCCAGTTCCCGGGCCGCCCAGGCCGGGAAGGCTGCTGTCAAATCCGGCGTGGTGGTGAACACCGCGCTGGCGATATCCGGCGCAGATAAGGCCGGGTTGGCACGCATAATTTCCCGCAGCAATTCCCGGGTCGCTGTGAGAATCGCCTCCGGCTCATCTTTGCCGCACACCGTCGCACCCCGTATTCCTCGCAACATCATCGTTACTACCTCCTGTTAAACGAAAAAGCGCGGGACCGTTGGTCCCGCGCCGGGTTGAGGGTTTGGATCTCAGGGTCGCTTAAGGAGCACCAACGGCTATCGAGGTCTGGGGATAGCCGTAATAATAGGCAGCACTATAAGCGGTGGACTGAGACTGTATATGTTTCATAAGAATTGCGATGATTATAGGGGGCTCCCCTCCATCCGTCAAGGGATACATTTCCGGGAAACCTGCGTTTGTTCCGTGCAGAAGTAATCTAAAATGCGATTCCCCGCGAGGACAGCAGGGCCCGGAACCCCTCTTCATCCAGAATGTCTACTCCGCGATCCCGGGCCTGGTCCAGCTTGGACCCCGGGTTCTCCCCGGCCACGAGATAATCGGTCGCGCCGCTGACAGAAGAAGTGGCCTTCCCACCGTAGCGCTCCACCAGTTCCTGGGCTTCGCCTCGGGTCCAGGTATCCAACCCGCCGGTAAACACAAAACGCAGGCCATCCAGCGGTCGCTTGTCAGGCAGGTCAGGGTTGATAAGCTGTATCTCTTCCAGCATACGGTCCAGCATTTGTGCTGTGCCTTCATGACTCAAAAAATCGTGGATGGCGGTCGCCATCTTGCTGGCTATTCCCGGCACCTCTTCCAGCTCAGGGATGCCCGCATTTCTCAGCACATCCAGTGATCTGAAGTGGTGAGCCAGATCGCGGGCCACGGTTTGTCCTACTTCGGGGATCCCCAGCCCATACAGGAACCGGCGCAGTTCTACCTCCCGCGCCCCGCGGATAGCGTCAACCAACTGGCGGGAAGACTTCTCGGCAAAACCTTCCAGCGCCAGAAGATCTTGCTGGGTCAGGTCAAACAGATCCGGGACATCCTCCACCAGTTCTTTTTCTACGAGAAGCTGGGCGGTTTCCTCGCCGATCCCTTCAATATCCAGGGCATTGCGGGAGGCGAAATGCTGGATGCGTCCCGCCAGCTGGGCCGGACAACCAAAGCTGTTAGGGCACACCAGAAACGGGCCCCGCCGCCGCAGGTGGGTATCACAGGAAGGACACCGCTCCGGCATCTGGAAGGGCGGCTGGCGCGTTTCGTCATCCTGTGCGATGCGCTCCACCACCTGGGGAATGACATCCCCCGCCCGCTGCACGCGCACTTTGTCCCCTTCACGGATATCCTTTTCACGGATCTGTTCAATATTATGTAAGTTGGCACGGCTGATGGTCACCCCCCCGATTTGCACCGGCCGCAGCAAGGCAATGGGGGTGACGATGCCGGTGCGTCCCACACTGGGGATGATGCGCTCCACCCGGGTGATCTCCTTTCGTGGCGGAAATTTAAAGGCGTATGCCCATCGGGGATGATGGGCGGTTGTGCCCAACCGTTCCCGGGCGGCAAGGTCATCCAACTTGATCACCACGCCATCAATTTCATACGGCAGTTCATCGCGTTGGCCCTCTATCCGATCGTGATAGGCCACCACGCCCTCAAAGGTCTCCAATCGCTGCGGTACATCACTCACCTTAAACCCCCAGTCGCGGAGCGCGGACTGAACCTCCCACTGGGTGCCGGGCCCCTCACCCTCGATATGTAAGATGTCAAAGACGAAGACATCCAGCGGTCGCCGGGCAGTCAAACTTGGATCCAGCTGGCGCAGGGACCCCGCTGCCGCATTGCGTGGATTGGCAAAGGGATCCTTTCCTTCGTTGATCAGGCGCTCATTCAAAGTTTCAAAATCCTGAATAGAGATCAGCACCTCACCGCGTACAGCCAGCACATCCGGCACTGGGCGCCTCTCTCTCCGCAGCATCAAGGGTACAGAACCGATGGTACGCACATTTTCAGTGATCTCATCCCCTACCTGGCCATCCCCCCGTGTAGCAGCCCGGTTCAGCGTCCCTTCTTGATACACCAGTTCCACCGATGCGCCGTCAAACTTGGGTTCCACCACATACACGATATCGAATTCTGACCCCAATCCTCTAACCACCCGATCGTGAAAGTTCCAGGCTTCTTCTTCCTCATGGCTGGACTGCAGGCTGAGCATGGGCGAGAGGTGTTCCACATCTGGAAGTTCATCCAGCGGCGGTGCCCCTACCCGTTGTGTAGGCGAATTTTCCGACTGCAGTTCTGGATACTTTTCTTCTAATTCCAATAACTCCCGAAACAACTCATCATAAGCTGCATCCGAGACCTGCGGGTCATTTTTGACATAATACAAATAATCATGCTGGCGAATCTCCTGCCGCAGTTCCTGGATGCGCTTTTTGGCCTGCTCGTGGCTTTTCATGATCCCACTCCCACACTCTGTACAGTAATTCCGGATAAGGCGAGGAAAGATCACTCCGGAGAACCCAAACGAACTTCATCGCGCGTTACCCACGGGAATTCGGCCTCGACAGCAGCAAATCAGCCCCCGATACAGGTGCCTGAATTTGAGCGCCGGCAGTCCGAAACACACTTTCCCTGACACCGGGCTGCGGATCGAACACAACCCCTCCTATTATAATCAATCCCGCTCCTAATGGTTTGGTATGGAGGGAAGGACAAATCAAGGGAATCCCCCACCTGTCCCGGCACCTCAAACCTCCCGCAGGAATATCATCCTGGTTTCAACCCAACTTTGACGCCGCTCTTTACCGCGCCAAACAAGAGGGGCGCAACCAAGTCCAAACCTGGTCCCCCTGAAGTGAAGACCATCCTCTTCCCGGGGAACACTGGGGAATTTTGACCCGATTCCCACCCTCCCCACAACACCAGACCTGAGCAATTAATCGTCCTGTTCCGGACAGAGACCGGCACCCTTCGATATAATGATCTCGAAGACAAATCGACGGCACCCACCCAAGGAGGACATCAAATGAGGCTGCAAGGAAAGAAAGTCGCTTATCTGGTAGAGGATCAATTCGAGGACCTGGAATTCTGGGTCCCGATGATGCGCCTGCGTGAGGAAGGGGCGAAAGTAACGGTGATCGGTACGGGGCGGATAGAATCTTTTCAGGGTAAGCACGGGCTGACCGCCAGGGCTGATGCCACAGCAGACGCGGTGAAGGCGGAAGATTTTGACGCCGTAATCGTCCCCGGCGGTTGGGCGCCGGACAAGCTGCGCCGCTTTGAGGCCGTAAAAGACCTCGTCCGTGAAACCTACCGCCAGGGAAAGATTCTCGGCAGCATCTGCCACGGGGGATGGGTCCTGGCCTCTGCCGGCATCCTGGAAGGACACAAAGCCACGGGTTCCGTTGGGATCAAAGATGATATGGAGAATGCCGGCGCCACCTGGGAGGATGAATCCGCCTTCCGGGATGGAAACATTGTCTGGGGACGGGTGGTGAAGGACATCCCCAACTTCTGCCGCGAGCTGGTAAGCGCCATCGAAAATTCCGGTTGAGCCCGGCAGGGCCCAATCATCAACCCAGGAGTGCGCACATGGTCAAAAAGAACCAACCTGCATGGGCAACCAGGCTCATCCCGGGATTAGGGACCTTTTTCGTATTGTCTCTCATCCTTTCCTGGGGGCCTTTGATCCCGGAGATTCTGGAAACGCAATTTCAAATCCCTACGCCCTGGCTGGTGCTGGTCGGCTACGGCCCAGCCCTTTCCGCGCTGATCGTCAGCGCCCTGCAGGGTGGCCGGCAGGGCATCCGCGGACTGCTGGGGAGATTGGGGATCGTCAATATTGGCTGGATCTGGTATGGGATCGCTTTTTTCGGCCCCCCTGTTCTATTTCTGTTTGCTTTGGGGCTGGGCGTGGCTGCGGGTGTCAATGTGGATCTCACCCATCCGCCCATCAACTCCCAGATCGGGGGGCAAGGTGGGAATCCGTGGATTCTGATCCTTCCTGCATTTTTATATTTGATGATCACGCTGCTCGGGGAAGAACTCGGGTGGCGTGGATATGCCCTCCCCCGTCTGCTGCAATCCCAGGACGAATTTCGTGCCAGCCTGATCCTGGGGCTGGTGTGGGGCATCTGGCACCTACCCCTGGCATGGGCCCCCTCGCTGCGAGCAGGCATCACCCATTTGCCGCTGGGCTGGTTCCTGGTAGACATCCTTTCCATGTCATTCATCTATACCTGGATCTTTGTCAATACCAAAGGCAGCCTGCTTCTGGCCTTAATCCTGCATGCCACCAACAACCTTGGCGCCATGTTTTTACCCATTCTCCCCCCGGCCGCATCCGGGACCGAGATATTCTTTATCGTCATGGCCCTCAAGATAAGCGGGGTCCTGGTTCTCCTTCTGCGCAAAGGATTGGCTGACTGGAAAACAGCGGTGTGAATTCCTACTCCGGGAATCACGTTGTCCCTGACAATTCAATCAGCATATCCTCATTGATTGAAAACCTTGTTCTCCGCTCTGCCCCTTCCCGATTCAGGAGGTCCAGCAGCCAGCGCGCGTCCCCTTCCCCCGCTTTCTGGAGCTGTAGGTTCCGGCGTTTAAGCGGCACCATGCTCAGCTTGATCAGCCGGCCAGATTCCGGATCCAGCGCCGGGAAATACATCAAAGTTAAATCTCCGCGGAAACGCTCCCGGCCTTTGATGCCCTCATAATCGTTGATGAAATCCCCGCAGCCGTACAAAATCAACCGCTCCCGGTGGACTTCGATCCCTTTGACGTGATGGGAAGAATGACCATGGACCACATCGACACCGGCCTCTTCAATCAGCCGGTGGGCCAGTCTACGTTGTTTTCCCGGGATGTGGAAACCCCAGTTTCCACCCCAGTGGATCGAGACCACCACCAGATCCCCTTCCGCCGCCTGCCTCTGTATCAGAGAAAGCAGACCCTGGACGGAATCCGGGGAATAATCAGGGAGCAGATGGACGCCGGCCCGGGTCTCCGCAGCTGCCCAATCCTGGGAAACGCCGCTGGTGGGCAGGCCGAGGCCGAAGACGGATAACCGCTGTCCATCAGTGATTTTCAATGCAGCCGGTCGCTGTGCCTGGTCCAGATCCCTCCCCGCCCCGGCGACCCGGATGCCACTTTCCTCCAGCACTGTCTGCGTTTCCTCCAATCCCCCATATCCCCAATCCAGAACGTGGTTGTTAGCCAGGGAACAGACATCCACACCGGCTTGTGTCAAACAGGGCAGGTTATCCGGATGCATGCGGTAGTGGATGCCCTTGCCGGGCCAATGGTCGTCACTGCGGGTGACCGCAGTTTCCAAATTGATAATGTTAGCTGCTGGCTGAAAACTGTGAAGGGCTTCCCGGGCGTCTCCCCAGATATACCCGTAATCGACAGGCCGGGGGATGCGTCCATGGGCACGGTCCGCCAGGCGCACATACCCCCGGGCATCTTTGACATGCCGTTCGTAAAGCTGCGGTTGAGAAGGATGGGGCAGGATCTGGTCGATGCCCCTGCCGGTCATCACATCGCCGCACAAAAACAACCGCATCGTTTCTGACATGGTTCCTCCCCCGGGATTCATTTCACCCTCATTATATCCAAGTGGTACCCCACACGTCTTCAGCACAGGCCGGGCATCCACCCCTCCAAATGTTATAATCGAACCCATGACAGAGAACACAGACATGCAAACCATAGATCCCCAACGCCAGGAACAAGCCAAGGAATACGCCCGCATTCGCCGCCGGTTGATGCTGCTCGATTTGCTTCTGGGAGCCGCGCTTTTACTCCTGTGGCTGGTGACAGGGTGGTCGGCAGACCTCCGGGACTGGATCTACTCCTGGACGCAAAACGTGTGGGTGGCCGTACCTGCCTTTGCCGGCATTTTCGGAGGCATCTTTTACCTGATCGATTTACCCCTTTCCTATTATTCCGGATATGTACTTCCCCACCGTTTCGACCAATCCAATCAGGATCTATCCGGATGGATCACCGACCAGGTCAAGAGCCTGGCCCTGGGTGCGGTTTTGGGCGGTATCCTGATCGAAATCATCTATTTTGTGCTCCGGGTGGCGCCGGACACCTGGTGGCTGTGGGCCGGCGGGGTCCTGCTGCTTTTCAATGTCATCCTGGCCAACCTGGCACCCGTCCTGATCTTCCCCATTTTCTTTGATTTCTCTCCCCTGGGCGAGGAATACCAGGACCTAAAAGAGCGCCTGATTGAACTGGCCGAGGAGGCTGGAACCCGGGTCACAGGCGTCTTTAAGTTTGATATGAGCCGCCGCACCAAGGATGCCAACGCGGCCTTGACCGGCCTGGGCAGCACGCGCCGTATCATCCTGGGAGACACCCTGCTGGATGAATTCCAGGATGAAGAGATCGAAACCGTCCTGGCCCACGAACTGGGACATCACGTTCATCATGACATCCCGCTGGGCATCGCCATTCAATCAGCTCTGACGCTGGGAGGACTGTACCTCGCTTCCCTCCTGCTGGAATGGGGTGTGGGTGTCTTCCAGTTTCAAAGCCTGTCAGATATCGCTGCCCTTCCCCTGTTCGGGTTAGCCATGGGCCTGTACGGGTTGATCACCATGCCGCTGGGCAACGCCTACAGCCGGTGGCGTGAAAGGCTGGCCGACCGCTACGCCCTGGAAACCACACAGAAAGGAGCAGCCTACGCCTCCGCCCTGGTCCGTCTGGCAAACCAGAATCTGGCTGAGGCCGATCCGGAACCGTGGGTGGAATTTTTGTTGTATTCCCATCCCGCCCTTCAAAAGCGGATCGACACGGCCCAGGCCTACGCCGCATCTCCCCCCACGCAAGGCTAGTGGACCCAACCCCTTAAATCCTCCCCCGGGGAGGATACCCAGGCACAACCAGGAGAAGATTATGGCCCTCGAAGCGGGACAATCTGCCCCAGATTTCAAACGCCCCGACCAGTCCGGAAAGATCCACCGGCTTTCAGATTACCGGGGCCAGTATGTTTTGCTGTATTTTTATCCCAAGGATGACACGTCAGGATGCACAACAGAAGCCTGCAATTTCCGGGATGACTACGGCGATTACCAGGAAACCGGGGTCACCATCCTGGGGGTGAGCCCTGACTCCCAGGAATCCCACGCCAAGTTCAGGGACAAATATGACCTGCCCTTTACATTATTGGCGGATACGGACCACAGCCTGTGCGAAGCTTATGATGTGTGGGGCACAAAAAAGATGTTTGGGAATGAATACGAGGGCGTTTTCCGCACCACCTACCTGATCGGTCCGGAAGGCAAAATCCTGGAAACCTTTCAGAACGTCAAGCCGGAAGAGCACAGCGCCGAAGTACTGGAAAGGCTTCAACAGTTAAGCTAGGTTTGCAGGGGACCCACAATCCCCTCCTATCCTAACCTGGTGGGATTAAATTAAAACAGCGTGCGGGTAACCCGCACGCTGTTTGATTTTCAGGTGAAATCCGTCTATCCGACCGGAACCGGCTCTTCGGCATCCTCCGTTTCTACGTCTCCGTTGTTCTGGGAAGGATCGCCTTTCTTGAGGACGATGTCCCCTTCTTCATCTTCATCTACATCATCGGGGTATTCCGCATCTACAAGGACTGCATCCCCTTCTTCAAAGTCGCCCGACAACAGAGCATCGGACAGCTGGTTCTCGATCTTTTGCTGGATGACGCGGCGCAGGGGCCGGGCACCCATCTCGGGGTTATAACCCAGATCTGCCAGCAGATCGACACCGTCATCGGTGATTTCCAGCGTCAGGTTCTTTTCATGCAGCCGCTTTCTGACCTTCTCCAGCTCGAGGGAAACGATGTCCCGGATGTTTTCTTTGGTCAGAGAGTGGAAGACCACCACGGAATCCACACGGTTGATGAATTCGGGGCGGAAAGTCTTCTTGAGTTCCTTGAGCAGCTTGCTGCGCATTTCCTCATACTCCCGCTCGCGGGCTTCTTCTTCATCCTGGGTCAGCTCAAAGCCAATCGAGGTCTGATTCTGGATCAGTTCCGCGCCGACGTTGGAGGTCATAATGATGATCGCATTCCGGAAGTCCACCTTTCTACCTTTGGCGTCCGTGATGTGCCCCTCTTCCATGATCTGCAGGAGCATATTGTAGGCCTCATGGTGGGCTTTCTCAATTTCGTCAAAGACAACGATGGAATAAGGCCGGCGGCGGATAGCTTCCGTGAGCTGCCCTGACTCATCATAGCCGATATATCCAGGTGGTGCGCCTACCAGACGGCTGACGCTGTGCCGTTCCATAAATTCGGACATATCGAGATGGATCAAGGACTCTTCACTTCCAAACAGGAAGCGGGCCAGCGCTTTGGTCAGTTCAGTCTTTCCCACTCCAGTCGGACCCAGGAAGATAAAGGAACCAACTGGCCGGTTGGGATCTTTCAACCCTGCCCGGGCGCGCCGGACGGCTTTCGAAATCTTGTCGATGGCTTCATCCTGACCCACAATGTAATCGTGGATGGATTCTTCCATTTCCAGCAGCCGGTCTGACTCTTCCTGCTCCAGCTCCATGACGGGAATACCCGTCCACATGGCAACTACCTCAGCGATATCTGTGGTGGAAACCGTAGGGCTGCTGTCGCGGTCCCAGGCTGCTTTCAGCTCCTCCAGCTCATCCTCTAATGTCGCTTCGCGGTCTTCCAGATCCTCAATGGATCCCAAACCGCTTTCCTCGACGCCTTTGATCTCCTGGCGCACATTGCGCAGTTTGGAAACCACTTCCTTGGCGGAGTCGCCAATCGGGTTCTTGTACATCCGCACGCGGGAAGATGCTTCATCGATCAGATCGATGGCTTTATCAGGCAGGAAACGGTCTGAAATATATCGGGCGGACAGGTCCGTGGCTGCCTGCAGGGCCTCATCAGAAATTTGCAGCTGATGGTGATCCTCATAGGCAGAACGGATGCCGCGCAGAATTTCTACCGTTTCTTCTTCTGTGGGCTCATCGACTATGATGGGTTGGAAGCGGCGCTCTAAGGCCGCATCGCTTTCAATATGCTTGCGGTATTCATCCATGGTTGTCGCGCCTACCACCTGCAATTCGCCGCGGGACAAGGCCGGCTTGAGAATGTTGGCCGCGTCCATGGCGGAACCGGCGGAACCCGCGCCTACCAGCATATGTACCTCATCGATGAAAAGGATGGCATCTGAAGATTTCAGCTCAGATATGACCCGTTTCAGACGTTCCTCAAACTGGCCGCGGTACATGGTGCCGGCAACCACCGAGCCCAGATCCAGCTGCAGCACCCGTTTTCCAAGCAGGGGAGCGGGGACCTCGCCATCCGCAATACGCTGGGTGAGTCCCTCCACAATGGCTGTCTTGCCAACACCGGGTTCACCGATCAGGGCTGGATTGTTTTTCGTCCTGCGGGCCAGAACCTGGACCACACGCTCGATTTCCGTCTCGCGTCCGATGACAGGATCCAGTTTTCCTTCCTCTGCCATTTCGGTCAGGTCCACAGCCAGCTGATCAACCATGGGGGTCGAGCTTTTGCTCTTGGATCGCTTCGACCGACGGGAACGTTTTTGTTCCCGCTGTAATTTGTTCTTATCTTTGGTTTCTTCAATGACACGCAGGGTCTGGCGCCGAATTTGTTCCGAGGTCAGGCCTAATTGACCTAAGACATCTTGCGCTACCCCTTTGCCATGTTCAATGAGTCCGAGAAGAATGTGTTCCACACCAATATAGTGATGCCCCAGTTTCCGGGCTTCTTCCACCGCTAATTCCAGCACACGCTGGGTGCCAGGGGATAACGCCAGAGCATCTCCACGATAATCACCGTATCCGGTGATCCCTTCCGTTACTGTTAAAACACTTTCGATGTCCAAACCCAGGTCACGAAGGACCCGTCCGGCAATGCCGCCCTGATCCCTCAACAGACCCAGAAGCAAGTGCTCCGTGCCGATTTGGGCATGGTGCATGCGCTCTGCTTCTTTATGTGCCAGACTGAGTACACGTCGAGCACGTTGGGTAAATCTTTCCATGCTAGCCAAAATGCAACCTCCTGCAACAAACCGGGGTTACCCCCGATTTTCAGTTGCGTTTGTCGAAAAGAGAGAAAGAAAATCAGTTTTTTTCTCTTTTGGGTAAAAACATTCTACCAAAGAAAGGCCATGATTTTTAGGCTAATGCCTATTTTAATAAAAATATAATATTCAACCCAGATGCCCGTCGACCAGCCGCCCAGCGGTTAAAAAACCCCCCATGATCTGCCCTTTTCCAAGCTATCTATACAAAAAAAGCGCACCTTTCAGTGCGCTCTGTGCATTCTTTTCTAGGCCTCTTCTTGGGGAGGGTCTTCTGCAGCAACCATTTCAACCTCACCTTCGAAATCCTGACCCGTCTTATCTACTTCATCCTCTCCAGCACCTTCTTCGCCTTCCTGATCTTCCTCTGCAGAAACCTCTTCTTCCTCATCCGGGCCTTCCTCAGAGGAGGTGCCCTCATCACCCACCACATTCAATCCGGGATCATCTGCCAGCTCACCGGCCAGCTGCTCCAGATCTACCGAGGCGTATTGGTCCGAATCCACTTTATCCAGACTGAGGCCAATGCGGCGGCGCTCCTCATCGAGGTTGATGATCCGCAGGGTCAGCTCCTGGCCCACTTTGACGATCTCAGAGGGATGCCCGATGCGCTGTGAGCTGAGCTCGGAAATATGGATCAGCCCCTCCAGGTCAGTATCAGCAATGCGGGCAAAGGCGCCAAAATCAGTCAAATTTGTCACCGTACCCTGCACCAGCTGGCCTTCCTCGATGCCCCCGATTTTATCCAACCAGGGGTCATCATCCAGCCTGCTTAACGAGAGGCCAATCCGCCGGCGCTCTTTATCGATGCTGATGACTTCCACTTCCACTTCTTGGCCCACTTTCACCACATCACTGGGGTGATCAACGTGTTCCCAGGACAGTTCCGAGAGGTGAACCAGGCCGTCAACGCCCTGAATGTTGACAAAGGCGCCAAAATCAGCCAGACTGCTGACATGGCCGGTGACACGGTCTCCAACTTCCAATTCCTCGATCAGTTGGTCTTTGATCGCTTCCCGGGTTTCGCCGATCGCATCCCGTTCCGAAAGGATTAAACGCTGCCGCGACCGGTCCACTTCGATCACCTGCAGGGTGATGGATTCCCCGACCGCTTCCTCCCAGCGCTCCTCCGGGGTCTCCCCTTCCTGCTCGCGAAAGACGCTGACCAGGGACCCGGGGACAAACCCGCGCAGCTGCCCTACAGGGACCAGCAGGCCGCCCTTGTTGAACCCTTCCACCACGGTATCCAGGGTTTCTTCGCTTTCCATCATCTCTTCCACGCGCTGCCAGTCCTTTTCTTCCTGGGCCCGGGTATAAGACAGGACGACATTTCCATTGGGGTCTTCAGGTTCCACAACATACACGGAAATCTTGTCCCCTTCCTGAAAAGACTCCAGGGTTTCTTTCTTGATCTGGTCCAGTTCATAGCCGGCGATGATTCCATCCGCCTTGGACTGCACATCGATCAAGATTTCATGGCGCCGGATGGCGGTGATTTCCCCCGTCCGTATTTCCCCTTTCTGAGGGATGGTGGCCAATCCTAACCCTTCCTGGGCCAGAAGGGTTTCCATGTCCATCTGGTCTTCCTGTATCTCCTCAGTGACAGTCTGTGTCTCTTCCCTCTGGTGGGGTTCTTTCTTCTCTTCCATGGAACATGTTACTCCTAAGTTAAAAAGGTGAGCCAATTATACAGTGCAAATTTAAACTTGACAACCTTTATGGTAAGATAGACACGGAATAAAAAGGAACGGAGCAAGACGCTCCGCTTCTACTTATTTGATCACGCTTTACAACGAATACAACTCACCCGATTAAAGGTAAAACATGACGGCCATTTACCCCTTCACAGCCGTTGTAGGGCAAGAACGAATGAAACGGGCCCTGGTGCTCAACGCAGTCAACACGCGAATTGGCGGTGTGCTGATCCGCGGGGAGCGGGGAACCGCAAAATCGACAGCGGCCCGGGCTCTGGCGGCGCTGCTTCCCAAGGTGAAAACATTCGCGGACTGTCGCTTCGGCTGCCACCCCGATCAACCCACCACCTGGTGTACGGAATGCAACGAAAAAGCACAGATTGATGCCAACCGAAAAATCGAAATGCTGCCTACACCCTTCGTCAATTTACCCGTCTCTGCCACGGAAGACCGGGTTGTAGGCACCCTGGACATTGAAAAAGCCATTCAGGAGGGGGAGAGAGACTTCGAACCCGGCGTGCTGGCAGACGCCAACCGCGGCCTGTTATATATTGATGAGGTCAACCTGCTTGATGACCATGTGGTTGATTTACTGCTTGATTCGGCTGCCATGGGTATGAACATTGTGGAACGGGAAGGGATCTCTTTCAGCCATCCGGCGCGCTTTATCCTGGTGGGTACCATGAACCCGGAAGAAGGTGATCTTCGGCCCCAGCTCTTAGACCGCTTTGCGCTGTCCGTCAACATCCGCGGCATCCGCGATACCCGGGAACGGGTGCTGATCATGGAGCGCCACCTCAACTATGAACGGGATCCGGAAGGGTTCCGGGAAGAATGGATGCCCAGGGAGCGCGAACTGTCTGCCAAGATCAAACAGGCCCGCGAGCTGCTGCCGGAAGTGACCTACGCCACAAAAAACCTGATATCCATCGCTAACCTCAGCACCTCCTTGCACGTGGATGGCCACCGGGCTGATCTGGTGATATTGAAAACCGCCCGGGCCCATGCCGCTTTTGAAGGAAGGACAAAAATTACCGGCCGCGACATTGCTCTGGCCGCCGAGCTGGCCTACCCGCACCGCCTGAAACGCGGCCCTTTCCAGGAAGCAGAGATCAGCGCGGAGGAACTGGCCCAGCGTTTGGAGGAACTGAAAGGAAGACAGGCGGAAGGCCGCGAAGGGCAAGGCACACAGGAAGAAGAAAAACACAGCCCTTCGGGATCCCCCCAAGAGGATACGGTAAAAAAAAAGGAGGTCGTAGACTCCGTTAGGGAAAAGGAAGGTCCGCTGCCGCCATCCGCAGAACCGGGGTCGGGAGAAGTGTTCCAGGCCAGCGATAGCGATTGGTGGGAAGGGGGAGAAGAAGTTGAAATCGGAAAATCCTTTGACCCGGACCACATTGAATCCCCCCTGGACCAGCTGACGAGAAAAGAAAGCGGGAGACGATCAGAGACCCGCTCAGACCGCAAACGGGGCCGGTATATCCAGTCCCGCCCAGCCAAAGGGGATTACAGTGACATTGCCTTCGACGCCACCATCCGCGCAGCGGCCCCCTACCAGAATCAGCGCCGGGGCATAAAGGAAAACCTGGCCTTTGCCATCCGGGATCACGATTTGCAGCGCAAGGTGCGGGTTACAAAAACCGGCAACCTGATCCTCTTTGTAGTAGATGCCTCCTGGTCCATGGCCGTGGCCGAGCGCATGCGGGCCACCAAAGGGGCCATCCTCTCCCTGTTGAACGACGCCTACCAGCGCCGCGACCGGGTGGGTCTGGTGGTTTTCCAGAAAGACCGGGCAGCGCTGATCCTTCCGCCCACTAACTCAACCGAACTGGCGAAAAAGGCGCTGGCGGATATCCCCATCGGCGGAAAAACGCCCCTCTCAGCGGGGTTATCCATGGCCCATAAAGTGATGAAAAAGGAACACATATCCCGCCCGGATACACAGCCCTTGATGATCCTCCTGACCGACGGCGTGGGAAATGTGTCCATGACCAGCATGTCTCCCCAGCAGGAAGCCTATAAGATTGCGGACCAGATAGCGGAAGACGATATTCCAAGCGTGGTGATCAACATGGAGCACCAGGAATTCGATAAGGGATTAGCCCGGAAAATATCGAAACACCTTAAGGCATCCTATTACAACCTGGAAGACCTGCACGCTGAAAAATTGGTCCAGACTGTGAAGGGAGAAATGAGAGAATGACCTCCGTTCGCCATCCGCACCACATCTGCTGTGCGCGCCGCTCATGATTCCTATCTCACTCACCCTGTCCGGTTTTTTGTCATATAAAGAGAAGGTTGAGATTGACTTTACGTCCTTTGACCTGGCCTGCATCGCGGGACGCAACGGAGCGGGGAAATCATCCATCCTGGACGCCATGACCTGGGCCCTGTTCGGTCGGGCCCGCAAGCATGACGAATCGGTCATCAATATCCAATCCCAGCAAGCCGTGGTCAGCTTTACCTTTATGTATGAAGGGAACGTGTACCGCATCACCCGTACAAACCCCCGCGGAGAGACCAAAACAGTCGAATTTCAGCTCCAGCAGCAGAGAGGGGACGGTCAGCCCGCTGGCTGGAAACCGCTGACAGAGCGCACCCTGCGGGATACCGACCAGCGTATCGAAGACGTGCTGCGCCTGGATTACGAGACCTTTACCAATGCTGCTTTCTTTTTGCAGGGCGAGGCAGACCAGTTTACCCAGCTCAGTCCCAGCGATCGCAAGAGGATTCTGGCTCAAATTCTGGGACTGGAAGTGTGGGAAACCTATCGCAAGCGCGCCTTCCAGGCCCGCAAAGAGGTGGAATCGGACATTGACCAGCTCGACGGGCGCCTGCAGGAAATCATCCAGGAATTGCAGGAAGAAGGTGCCCGCAGGGAACGCCTGGCCGAGCTGGAAAGCGACCTGAAGCAAGCCGTCAAAGCCCGCCAGGCTCAGGAAGCCAGCATGGAACACATCCGGGCCATTGAAGCCTCCCTGCAGGAGCAGGACAAATTTGTACGAACCCTGACCCAACAGGTGGAAAAAGGGGAACAAAAACTCCACACCCTCCAGGAGCGGATCAGGGACCGGCAAGAGGAAAAAGATACCCTGGCGGAAATTATCGACCGGGCTGATGAAATCGAAAGCGACCACCAGGCATGGCAGCAGGCCCAGAAAGACCTGGCCGAATGGGAAAAGATCGCCCAGCAGTTCCGGGAACAGGAAAAGCTCCGCCAGGAACCATTGACCACAATCGCCACTGAAAAAGCGCGCCTGACCCAGGAACTGGACTCCCTGTCACAGCAGCACGACAAGCTGCAGCACACCCTGCAGGACATCCCCCGCCTGGAGAAGGAGGCCGCCCACCAGCGGGAGCTCATCCGGGAAACGGAGAAGCAGCTTGCCGAGCGGGATCGACTCAAAGAGGAGCTGGAGGACGCCCGCCAGAAACAGGCTGATGCCAAAGCAGAAAACCCCCGCCTTTATAAAGACATGAATGACCTGAAGAAACGCATCCAGGAACTCAGCGAGACAGAGGGTGCCGCCTGCCCGCTGTGTGGGCAGGCGCTGTCCACGGAGGAACGGGATGACCTCATCAACCGCCTCAAGGCCGAAGGGAAGGAGCTGGGGGATCGATACCGCGAGAACCGGGATATTCTGTCCCGGGCGGACCAGGTTGTCAAAGATTTACAGCTGCAGATTACGCAGCTCAGTACGGCTGAAAAGAATCTGCGGGAGCACAACAACAAACTGGACCGTGTTAACCACCGCCTAAGACAAATTGAAGAGCGCCGGGAGGAGTGGCAAGAACAGCAGGCTTCTCGCATGGAAGAGATCCAAACCATCCTGGATGAGGAGAGCTTTGCACCCCGGGCACGAAAAGCGCTGCAGGATATAAACGCCAAATTGAAAGAGATCGGATACGACGCCGCACAGCACGACCGGGTGCGGGAAAAGGTCGAACAGGGCGCTGCCATCCAGGAGCGGCTGCAAAAATTGGAAAAAGCCCGTGCCGCCCTTTCTCCCCTGGAGCGCGAAATCGAGGACCTCACTGCCCAGGTCGCGGTGGAAGAGGAAGAACTGAAAAGCGCAAAAGCAGAGCTGGCCCAAGCCCGGCAGTCCCTGCTTGAAGCCCGGGAAGATGCGCCGGACAAAGAACAGGCTGAAAAAGAACTCCTGGCAATGAAAGAACGGGAAAATGTGCTCCAACGGGAAGTTGGCGCTGCCCAACAAAAAGTTCACATCTTAGAAAAACAAAAGCAGCGCCAGGCCGAACTGCAGGAGGAGAGAGAGGCCTTGCAGCACAAGGTCAGCCAATATAAACAGCTTGAGGAAGCTTTTGGCAAGAACGGCGTCCCTGCCCTGCTGATCGAACAGGCCCTGCCCCAAATTGAATCTAAAGCCAACCAGATCCTGGAACGATTAAGTGGTGGCGGCATGTCGGTGCGCTTCCTCACCCAGCGGGAATACAAGGACAGCAGCAGGGAAGATCTCAAGGAAACCCTGGACATCCAGATCCAGGACCAGGTCGGCGTGCGGGATTACGAGATGTATTCCGGGGGCGAATCCTTCCGCGTCAATTTTGCCATCCGCCTGGCGCTGTCCCACATTCTGGCCCAGCGGGCCGGAGCCCGCCTGCAAACCCTGGTGATTGACGAAGGCTTCGGCAGCCAGGACGAGGTGGGCAGACAGCGGCTGATTGAAGCCATTAACCTCATCCGGGATGACTTTAAGAAAATCCTGGTCATTACCCACATCGAGCACATGAAAGATATGTTTTCCACCCAGCTTTATGTTGAAAAAACCCCCCAGGGATCTCAGGTCACCATGATTTAATGACCGGGCGAGATGGGATCAGGTAAGATCACAGGATGAGAATGCATCTATATCCCTGCGATGGAAAGAGCATTCCTGTCACATGATTGAATTCGCAGTAATAGTACAACGTGATTGTAAAATCGACACAGCTTAGGAGAAAGTATGAGTGACCTAAAACACATTACGGATGACACATTTGAAAAAGAAGTCCTGCAGGCAGACGGGCCGGTGTTGATCGACTTTACCGCCACCTGGTGTGGCCCCTGCAAAATGTTGAATCCCATCATCAGTGAACTGGCCCAGGAATGGGAAGGAAAAATCAAAGTCCGCAAGCTGGACGTGGATGAGAACAACAAAACACCCCAGGAACTGGGCGTGATGGGCGTACCCACCCTGATGCTGTTTGAAAACGGGGAAGTCGCAGAACGCATCACCGGCTTCCAACCCAAAAAGCAGCTCAAGAAAAAATTTGGGCCTTACCTGAAAAACTGACCACACAGCACCCATTCAGCACAAAGAGAACCCAGAAAGGAGGGGCCTGGATGGTCCTCTCCTTTTCTTTCGTTTAAACGAACCACTGCTTGGTCCACCACAGCCGCCTGGTTCGACTCCGGCCGTTGACATCCCCACCATCTTATGTATAATTGTTGTAACAGCGAATATTTGCAATAATTATACATGAGGGACATATTATGCCCCACGACCTTGACTACCTGTCCACGCTGAGAAAACGCGGTTACCGCATCACCCCCCAGCGGGAGATGATCATCGAAGCCATTGCCGGCAACCCCGCCCATTTTACAGCTGATGAGATCCATACCAGGGTCCAGAAACAAACCCGGTCCCTGAACCTGGCCACCGTGTACCGCACCCTGGAGGTGCTGGTTGAAGAAGGGCTGGTGAGCCGATCCGATTTTGGACAGGGTCATGTCGTCTATGCGCCGGAAGATCACGGACCCCACATCCACTTAATTTGCCGCCAGTGCGGCGAGGTGTTGGATGCCGATGCATCTTTAGCCCTGCCGTTGAAAGAACAGCTTCAGGAGCGGTACCAATTTGATCTCAACCTGCACCATCTGGCAGCCTTTGGTTTATGTATCACATGTCAAAAAGGAGAAAGCGCACCATGATTTTTAAAAACCTCTTCGCCCCCGAACCCCTTCACATCCCCGACGGCTTTCTCTCTCTGCCCATCGCCATCTTTTTCTGGGCCCTGACCATCATTTTCGTCGGACTGGCCGTACGCCGCACCCAGAAAGAAGTGGGGGAGCGCCTCGTTCCGCTTATGGGAGTGATGGCGGCCTTTATTTTCGCGGCCCAGATGATCAACTTTCCCATCGCTGGAGGGACCTCCGGTCACCTGCTGGGCGGTGCCCTGGTGGCCATTGTGCTCGGGCCCTGGACGGGCATGCTGGTCATGACCACGGTCGTAGGCGTTCAGGCCCTGTTCTTCCAGGACGGCGGGCTGATTGTAATGGGCGCCAACATCTTCAACATGGGCATCCTGACCACCTTGATTGGTTACGGCTTATTCAGAGGTGTGCAGGAACGGCAGAAACCGCTGCAGTATCTTGTGGCCGGGATCGCAGCCTGGTTATCCGTCCTGGCCGGGGCGCTGGCCACAGCCCTGCAGTTGTGGTTGAGCGGCACCTCTACCCTCAATGTCGTCCTGCCCGCCATGCTGGGGGTACACGCCCTGATCGGCATCGGGGAAGCGCTGATCACAGTAGCAGCCCTGGCCTTTATTTACCAGACCCGCCCTGATTTGTTGACCGGCCAGGCCCGCGAACACGGCCGGGGCTGGGTGGTAGTCGGGGCTCTGATCTCGCTGGCTGTAGTTTTAATTTCCCCGCTGGCCTCCGCTTCTCCGGACGGTCTGGAGCGGGTAGCCATCGACCTGGGCTTTATCCAGAAAGGGACGGATGCCCCCTACCAGATTTTGCCGGATTATACCCTGCCCTTCCTGGGAGAAACCTCCCTGTCCACCATCGCCGCCGGCGTTGTGGGTTTGATCCTGGTCGGTGGTATACTTTTCCTAATCAGCCAATCGATTAAACGCACCCCAGCCAAGGAAACGTGAAAAGCACCACTCTGAACCTGTACCAGGCCAAAAACAGCCCCGTCCACAGCCTGGAGCCGCGGGTGAAAGTGATCCTGACCCTGCTGGTAATCCTGTCCAATGTCCTGCTCCCGGACGGGGCCTGGCTTGCCCTGATCCTCACCTGGGCCGGACTGCTGGGGATTGCTGCTCTGTCCCGGATCAGTATCCGCTTCCTCATGACCCGGGCGGTGATTGTGCTGCCCTTTGCCCTGGCTGCGGTCACCACCACCTTTTCCACACCGGGGGAAACCCTCGTTGTGCTGCCCTACCCGAGAGCGGCTGTCACCGACCAGGGCTTGATCCGCTTTACGAGCATCATGTTCCGCAGCTGGCTTTCAGTGCAGACCGCCATCCTGCTTTCGGCAACCACCAAGTTTCCGGACCTGATCCATGCTTTGCGCCATCTCAAAATCCCTTCCATTTTGGTCTCCACAATTTCCTTCATGTACCGCTACCTCTTTGTACTGGTCGATGAAGCCCGGCGATTGATCCGGGCCCGCTCCGCCCGCAGCGCCCAACTTCCCGGGAGAAAAAGCGGCACATCCCTGGCGCGAAATGTAAAAATCGGGGGCAGCATGGTGGGCCAGCTCTTCCTGCGCAGCATCGAACGCAGCGAGCGCATCTACCACGCCATGCAGGACCGGGGGTACCGCGGTCACCTCTTGACTCTCAATCCCCACGTCATGAAGCGCCGGGACTGGGTCATCCTGGGGACCGGAGCGCTGCTGCTGGCCGCCATTCAAGTCTGGGTACACTGAAGGAAAACATTTCACCTGTAAGCCTAACATCAGGGAATAAAAATACGTTATGCCTATTCAGCATCAAGAAGACCGGCCGCTATCAGCACCCCAGGAATGTGGGGATAGAGCCCTCACCCTGCGGGGGGTCAGCTTCTCTTATCCGGATGGTCACCGCGCCGTGAAAGATGTTTCCCTGGACATCGACCTGTGCGAAAAGGTGGCCCTGGTGGGCCCCAACGGCGCCGGGAAGAGCACCCTCATGCTGCAGCTCAACGGCATCTACCGGGGGGAGGGACAGATCGAGGTGATGGGCGTGCCGGTCCAGGAAGACAACCTGCCCCTGGTTCGCTCCCGGGTCGGCATGGTGTTTCAAAACCCGGATGACCAGCTTTTCTCCCCCACGGTCTTCGAAGACGTGGCCTTTGGTCCGCTGCATATGGGATTAGACGAGGGGGAAATCAAGGCCCGCGTGGAGGAAGCCTTACAAAAAGTCGGCATGTCTGATTACGCGGCCAGGCTGTCCTATCATCTTAGCCTGGGGGAAAAGAAGCGCATCGCCATTGCTACCGTGCTTTCCATGCAGCCCGACATCCTGGTCTTCGACGAACCAACCGGTGGGTTGGACCCCCGCGCCCGCCGGTCATTGATCGAGCTGCTGGAGGATATGGACCTGACCATGTTTGTCTCCAGCCACGACATGCGCTTTGTGCAGGAAATCTTTCCCCGCATGGTGATCATGGATCAGGGCCAGGTGGTGGCTGATGGCCCCACCCGGGACCTGCTGGGGGATCCCGATTTACTGCAGGCCCACGGTTTGGAACAGCCGTAGGGGCCTTAAAAATACGACTTATAACCCCTCCCCCTTAAAAATATTCCAGGACCGCGGAAGAGGCAGGGAACAATCCCTTCTGCCATTTTATGGTTTAATACATCAGCATAGGTCGCACCAGCCCACTACGCAACCAGGAACCCAATACTGTGAACGAGTACCTCCCTGCCCAATCCCATAAAACACAGACCATCAAACCCTTGATGGTGATCGTCTTTGTAATGTTTGTGTTTCCTGTGGTTTTTAGCGGATGCTCACAGAACACGACCGCTTTATACATCTTCCGGGGCGAGGTCGCTGTCCCCCTTAACGTTGATTGTCCATTACCCTGTTACCGCGGGATCAGCCCCAGGGAAACAACCCAGGAGGAAGCCTATCGCCTCCTGCGGAATGACCGCGATGTATTAAGCGTCACTGACGGGAAAGGGTTCTTGACATGGATAGAAGGAGACAGCATTGAAGGGCGCATTCTAATCAAAGAGGATGCAGCCGCTGCCATCAGCCTGCGCTTCCCGGAATCCACCTATGCCGTCGAAAGCCTGGTAGAAAAAATAGGTGAACCAACGTACCTGCACATCACTCTCCCCCATCCCCGCCGTTCTCCGGATCACCAGGATCCTCAGTGCGATGTGCTGCGCCTGGTCTACGAAAACTTTGACATGGAAGTCGTCACCTACCAGCGCCGCTCAGGGGAGGTGCATGCCGATCACACTGTACAGCGCATCAGCCTCTCACCCACACGGTCACAACGGGCCATCCTCACCCCCTATTACCGCCGCGACTGGCAGGGTTATCAGTCCTACTGCATCCCGGTAAAAGACATTTTTCAGGAATAAACCTTATCCCTTCCCCCTATTCACCCTGTAATCCCAGCACCGCTTCGGGCCGGATGGGAAGCTCAGTGATGCGCTTCCCGACCGCATCGGCAACCGCATTGGTGATGGCCGGCGCCGTGGGGACAAGAGCAATTTCCGCCACCCCTTTTGCCCCATGCGGACCGGACGGTTCGGGAATTTCCAGAATAATGGTCTTAATCTCTGCTGGCATATCCTCGCTGGTGGGCAGCAAATACTCCACAAAGCCATCTACCCAGCCCTGATCGCCTTTATACTGCACATCCTCCAATACAGCATATCCAATGCCCTGCGCCACACCACCTTCTATTTGACCTTCCACCCCGATCTGGTTGATGACCCGTCCCACATCATGTACGGCCACCATATCGGTCACCTCCACCAATCCCAGTTCGGGATCTACTTCCACACGGGCCATCTGTCCCCCAAAACACATCATGACATGGGGCATCCCCACCGGGAGGTGTTTGGGCGTGGTTTCTTCCGGATAAGGAAAACTCACTGTGGCTTCCGCTTTCAGGCTGACGCCATCTTCCTCCGCACGGTGGATAAATTCAGTCACCGGGATGCGCCTGTCTCCCGACAGGATGACCTCCCCATTTTCATAGGCCAGTTCATCGCGCGATACCTCCAGGGAATCAGCGGCATACGCCAGGAGGATCTCCGTGGCCTTCCTGGCTGCCTCCCGCACGGACCGGCCGGTCAGATACGTCATCCGTGAAGCACAGGTCACCCCGCCGTCCGGGCTGATCCTGCTGTCGACGTCAGCGGCGGTCACCGCCTCGTACGGCAGCCCCAGCTCCGCCGCCACCAGCTGTTCCGTGACGGGCTGCAGGCCCTGGCCCAGGTCCGGGGAGCCCAGCAGCACCCGCACGCTGCCGTCCAGCTGCCATTCCACGCCATTGGTGGAATCATCCGGCACGCGGTAGCCCAGCCCCATGCTCTGCACGCCCAACGCCATGCCCACACCGGTCACCTTCCCCGGTGCGGGGGGCTTGTTCCGCAGGCGCTCCCGCTCTTCTTCCAGGTGATCGAGGATGAGCGGCAGGCTCCGGGCGGAATCTTCCACAGCGACGCGGGTATACATTTCATCCCCCGGTCGCAGTACATTTAATCGGCGCAGGGTGACCGGGTCCATCCCCAGATGCTCCGCCAGCATATCCAGCATGCATTCCATGGCGAAATGAGCCTGGGGGCTGCCGAAGCCGCGCATGGCCCCGGAAAAGGGGGCATGGGTATAGGCCACCCGGGTTTTGCAGCGCACATGAGGCGTACGGTAAGACCCGGGCACCATTTCTGTCAGCAATCCGCCCACCGCCGGTCCGTATGAAGCGTAAGCACCGGTGTCCATGAACACTTCTGCATCCAGCGCCAGCAGCGTGCCATCTTCTTTGGCTCCCAGGCGGTACACCAATTCAGCGGGATGGCGTTTAGGATGGGCTACAAAAGATTCCTGGCGGTCATTGACCAGGCGCACGTTCTTTTTCGTGGCCCACGCGCCTAAAGCCGCCAGGATGGCCAGCCCGGAATCCTCTTTGCCGCCAAAGGCCCCGCCAATCGCCACCGTGCGCACCCTGAGATCTTCCTCCGCAATGTCCAGAACTTCAGCGATATGGGACCGGTCTTCAAAGGGTTTTTGAGAACTGACGATAATCGTCAGGCACCCTTCATCATCCCAGTATGCCTGGGAGGCTTCCGGTTCCAGATAGGCGGGGGATATCCTCGGCAGTTTAAAACTCTCTTCCAGGAGGATATCGGCTTCCGCCATGCCGGCCTCAACATCTCCACGGCTGACATCGTACTCCGCGGCCAGGTTACCTTCATCATGTACCTGAGGGGCTCTTTCCTGCAGGGCTTCCCGGGCGTCAAACACAGCCGGCTGCGGCTCATACTTGACCCTCACCTTTTCCACACCCCGCTCTGCAGCTGCCTTACTGTTCGCGATGACCAGGACCACGGGCTCTCCCATGTGGCGCACCACTTGATCCGCCAGCACCTGTCGATCCGGAATCAAGGGTCCAAAGGTGCACTTGCCAGGTACATCTTCCACGGTTAATACCCGGACTACGCCGGGGACCTTCTCTGCCTGACGGGTATCCACGCCCAAAATCCGGGCATGATGGTGGGGGGAACGAACCAATCTACCCACCAGTGTTTGCATGTCCAGATCACCGACATACGCGGTCTCACCGGTCACCTTCCCCCAGGCGTCTTTTCTTGCCTTGGGAGCACCGATCAATTCCATTTCCTTAACCATGGGCGACCTCCTTTGCAGCTTCCTTCACCGCAGAGACCATTTTAGAGTACCCGGTGCAGCGGCATAAATTACCGGACAACGCTTCCCGGATTTGTTCTTCGGTCGGTCGCTTAGTTTTTTGTAACAATCCAGCTGCAGAAATTACGGCCCCCGGGGTGCAAAATCCACACTGCACAGCCCCAAATTCCACAAAGGCCGTTTGCAGAGGGTGGGGACCGCTCTCTCCTGCCAGGCCTTCAATCGTCACTATTTCTAGGTCTTCAGCCTGGCCGACCAGGACGAGACAGGCGTTGACAGGCTCACCATCCAATAAAACAGAGCAGGCTCCGCACTCCCCTTCTCCACCGCAGCCGTCCTTGGCGCCTGTCAAGCCTAAATCCTCCCGCAGAACCTCCAGCAGGGTGCGGTTTGGTGCGCTTTGCACCGTTTTCCTATCACCGTTAACGGTTAAGTTAATCATGATCTCTTTCATGAAGGGATCCTTCTCTCAAATTGTATTCGTAATGCTCTCTTCAATAGGGCGGCAGTTGACACTCTTCTGCGTTCAGCGCTGGCTCTTACATCGGAGATGGGGTGAATATCCCGCTTTAATGCTTCCGCCGCCATCGTCAGTGTTTGCTGATTGGCCTCCGCACCTCGCAGCACATTTTCTGTGCGCGGGCTGCGGATGGGCGTAGGCGCCACTGATCCCACCGCGACCCTGGCCTCCTGGATAATGCCTCCAGGGGAGAACATCATCCGCAGAGCCACACTGGCGACAGCAATATTCATCCCTTTCCGGTTGCCCAGTTTCAGGAAAGTGGCTTCTTCCCGGTCATCCAGCGGTCGGAAGGATACACTGTACAGCACATCACCTGGCTCCAAAACCGTCTCCCCGGGGCCGGTAAAGAAATCCTTCAGGGGAACAACGACCCGCTCCCCCTGGCGCAGGATATGAGCTCGTCCTTCACAGCTCAGTAAGGGCGGCAAGGTGTCTCCTGCCGGTGAGGCATTGGCGATGTTCCCACCAAGAGTAGCCCGGTTGCGGGTCTGGGGGCAGCCCACAGTAAGCGCCGCTTGCAGGAGGGACGGCGCGGAACGCTGTAAATAGGCCGAATCTAATAAATCCGAAAAGGACGTCAGGGCTCCTACCTCTATCCATCCTTCCCTCTCCTCAATAAAGCGCAGTTCATCCACGCCGCTGATATCGATCAAGCGCTGGCAGGGAAACTGGTCTCTCTGCAGTTGGGGCAGGACATCCGTCCCCCCGGCGATCAAACGGCTGCCGGGCTCAGTCAGCAGTTGACCGGCTTCCTCGACAGATGATGCGCGGATAAAATCAAATTCCTGCATAGTACGTTCTCCTGAAATAAGCCTTGTGCTGCCCCTTGCACCCTAGCCTTCCTCCCCGCGTGTATACGGGGTGGCGAATGCCCCGGGAAACTCGGCCCGGCGTGAAACACTGACCAGGACCAGGATGGTGATCACATAGGGCAGCATCAAGAGCAGTTCGGACCGGATGGGGACCTTCAAGGTCTGCATCGTCAGCTGCAGGGCATGGGCCCCGCCGAAGACCAGCGATCCCAGCAGCACACCCAGCGGATCCCAGCGCGCAAAGACCACCACAGCGATGGCGATAAATCCCCGACCTGCGGTCATGTCTGACCAGAACAACCCCAGATTGGCCAGGGGCAGATAGGCGCCGCCAATGCCTGCCAGGGCACCGCCGATTAACAGACTTATATAGCGCAGTTTCCTGACGCTCAGTCCGCGGGTATCCACCGCGTCCGGGTTTTCTCCCACAGCGCGGATGGAGAGGCCAAACTCCGTACGGTACAGAACCACCCAGGCCACGGCGACCAGGATCAGAGCCAGATACACCATCACATTGTGATTGAAAAAGATCCTGCCCAGGCCGGGAATTTCACTCAGCACAGGAATGGGATAACGGGGAAAAGTCGTCACTTTCGGCGGGGTGGATCGCAGCCCGAAAAAAAGGCGGAAGAGCAGGGTGGACAGGCCCCCACCCAGAATGGTGATCCCCAGACCTGCCACCACCTGATTGACTTTCGCTGTCACGCTCATAAACCCCATTAACAAACCCATCAACATCCCGCAAATAGCAGCCACCAACACGCCGAACCACAGGCTGCCGGAGTTAAAGGCAACCACAAAACCGGTCAGGGCGCCCACCAGCATGATGCCTTCCAGCCCCAGATTGAGCACGCCCGCCCGCTCTGTAAACAGTTCACCCAGGGCAGCAAACATGATGGGCACCGCCAGCCGCATGGCAGCAGCCAACCAGCCGATAACCAGGGAAATCGTGATTAATTCCGTCCTCATGATTGTTTTTTCCTCTGTTGAAAGAAGTACGACCGGGCCAAAATCAGCAGGATAATCACACCCTGGATGACATCAACCAGGGCAAAGGGCACTCCCGCATTGCGCTCCATGGCATTTCCTCCCACCACCAGGGCACCGAACAGGATGGAAGACACCACCATCCCGATGGGGTGCAGCTCACCCAGCAGGGCAGATACAATCCCCATCGTACCCAACCCCTGGGAGATGACTTCGATGAGCCGGAAATGCAGGCCGAAAATATCTCCCCAGCCGGCAATGCCGGCGATGCCGCCGCTGATGGCGGTGATCAAAATAATGGTTCCTCCCACACTGAGACCGACATGCTTGGCCACCCGACGGCTGGCACCGACAATTTCTGTTCTCAGCCCCAGTGTGCTGCGCCAGAAAAGCAGCGCCAAACCCACCATGGCCAGCGCCACCAAAAACGCTACGTTCAGACGGGTGCCTGGAATCAGGCGCGGCAGCTCCAGGGATTCCGCGATCAAAGGAGTCTGGGGAAAATTAAAGCCTTCAGGATCCATCATGGGGCCGTGGACCAGATAGGACAGCAAGTAACCAGCAATATAGTTCAACATGGTGGTGGTGATCACTTCATTGGCCCGAACATAGGCCTTAAGAGCACCGGCAATAGCGCTCCACACCGCGCCTCCCACAGCACCGGCAATAAACGTAAGAGGCATCAACACGCCAGTGGGCAGCCCCGTGAAGTTCAGGGCCACAAACGCTGAGGCGATCGCTCCCAGGATAAACTGGCCCTCAGCACCGATATTCCATACCTGACAGCGAAAGGATATGGAAACTGAGATGGCAATCAACAGGATCGGCGTGGCCCGCACCAGCGTCTCCGCAAAGCGGTCCACCGTACCAAAGGCCCCGTAGAACAAGCTGGCATAGGCAGTAAAGGGATTCCTGCCGCTGGCCCACAGCAGCAGACCGCCCACGGCCAGGGCCAGGGCGACGGACAGGAAAGACTGTCCTACTACTTCCCAAACTTTTTGCCAGGGGAGCGACCCCCGGCGTTCCTCAAGTGTACCTTCATTCATGAATTACCCTTCTTGGCATCAATCTCATTCATAGGTGTTCCGGCCATCATTAAACCCAGGGTCTGGCTGTCCGTTTCCTCTATATCCAGGATGCCCATGGACCGCCCATTGTACATCACCAACACACGATCACTCAGCAAAAGCACCTCATCGATGTCGGTGGAGTTGAGCAATATCCCTGTGCCTCGTTTTCGCTCTTCAAATAATTTTTGATGGATATAGGCTGCCGCCCCGATATCCAGCCCCCGGGTGGCTTTATTGGCGACAATCAAATTCGGCTCACGGCTGATCTCCCGGGCCAAAATTAATTTTTGTTGGTTTCCTCCGGATAGCTTGCCAGCCGGCACCTCAGGGCCCGGCGTACGGATATCATAATCCGCAATCAGCTTGTTTACATATTTCCGGATGGACGTATCATCCAACAATCCAAACCGGGCAAACGGCCGGTTCTGAAATGTTTTCAAAACCGCATTTCTGCCCAGATCAAAACCCAGAACCAGACCCTCTCCATGGCGGTCATCCGTGATGTAGGCTTCTCCATGTTCAATAAAATCATGCACCGACCAATCATTGGCCCGTTGCCCATTCAGAACCAGGGACCCAGATTGGATGTCCCGCTGGCGGACAATGGCTTCCACCAGCTCATGCTGACCGTTGCCGTCTACCCCGGCGATGCCCAGTATTTCTCCGGCGCGAAGGGTAAAGCTCAATCCCCGCACAGCCGGTAAGCCGCGGTCATCCAGTACCTGCAGGTCATCCACTTCCAGCAGATGGTCGCCTTCCACGTTTGACTCTTCATCCAGACGGGCCTCCTTGGCATCTTCCGCGCCGGCCAGGGCTAAAAAATGCTCCCTCTTCTCATTGTGCAGGGCATCAATCTCCCGTCCAATCATCTCCTGGGAAAGCTGGGATTTATCAGTCTCTGCGGTGGGCGAAGAAAAGACAACTTTTCCTCCCCGCAGCACAGTTACTTCATCCGTAACCTGCATGACCTCTTCCAATTTATGGCTGATAAAGACCAGCGCCTTGCCATCTCCGGCCATCTCCCGCAGTACCTTCCCCAGGCTTTGCCGTTCCTGCGGGGTGAGCACGGCGGTAGGTTCATCCAGAATGAGGACATCTGCCCCCCGGTACAGGCTGGAAAGAATTTCCACCCGCTGCTGCTGGCTGACGGTCAATGCCTGCACCCGGGCGGAGGGATCAACATCCAGACCGTATTGATTGGCCAGGGCTGCGATCTCCTTTTTCGCCCGGCTGAGATCGACAAAAGTCGACTCCCCCAAACCCAGGATAATATTTTCAGCCACCGTCAGAGGCCGAACGAGTTTGTAATGCTGATGGACCATACCGATGCCCAAGGAAATGGCATCCGCCGGAGAAGCAATCTTCACCTCTTCCCCCCGGACCCGGATTGTGCCTTCATCCGCCTGGTACAGGCCAAAGAGAATGTTCATCAATGTAGTTTTCCCGGCCCCATTCTCTCCCAGCAGTCCGTGCACTTTCCCCTGTTCCAGGACCAGATCCACATGGTCATTGGCGACCACGCCGGGAAAGCGTTTGGTAATCCCCCGCATTTCAATCACAGGCATAAGGTTCACCTCACTCCGGGGGGACTCTCATCCCCCCGGAATCGCATTCGGATGAGTTTATTGATCTGCTTCTTCAAGTTCGAAGGCATCCAGGTCACCCAAATCCAGGGTGCCGTCAATAAAGCCCTGAATGGCTTCATCCACATCCTGGCGGATTTCTTCCGTGAGGATCTCATCCGCGACAGCGTCGTTGTATTCCAACCGCACGCCGTCATTGGCAAACTCGATCCAATAGAACTGATCACCGAAGGTCCCTTCCGCCGTTTCCTGGATCATCGTGGAATAAATCGCTGACCAGTCATACACATAGTTGGCCACAACATGTCCGGGCGCCAACTCTGACTGATTAGCGACATTACCCATGCAGTACACATCGGCCTCTTCACAGGCCCCCAAGACGGCAATGCCAACCCCGTCACCAGACTGCCACAACACATCCGCACCGGCTTCTACATGGCTGAGCGCGGCTTCTTTGGCACCGGCCAGATCGTTGAAATCACCCACGAAGGTGGTCAAAACAGTGGCATCCGGATTGACTTCTTCTGCGCCCAGGACGTAGGCTACGTGACCGCGGTGGATCTCCGAGACATCCACACCCCCTACCGCGCCTACCACACCGCTTTCGGTCAGGTGGCCGGATATGATGCCCATTACATAGCCGCCCTGTTCCAGCCTGACATCATACACCCCGACATTGGGTTGCAGTTTGAAGCCGGTGCCGATAGCGAAGTTGGTGCCCGGATAATCCGATGCTATTTTGATGATGGGCTCCTGGAACTGGAATCCGTGGCCCACAATCAGGTCAAAGCCCTGCTGGGCATAGTCCAGAAGCGCCGGCTCGATGTCTACCGGGTCATAGACTTCCTCCACCACGGTCAGATCCACAGGAACATCCACTTCTTCCACCGCTTTGTTCATGCCGGTGTAGGAAGCCTGATTCCAGGACACATCGTCCGCCCGGCCGGGCAGGATGAGAGCAACTTTCAGGGTTTCTTCTTCCGCCATCTCCTCATCGCTCGCTTCTTCTTCCACAGCCTCTTCCGGCGTGGGTTCTTCCTGGACGGGTTCCTCTGTGGCTGCGGGGGTGCAGGCAGCCAGCAGGGCCACGACCATAATCAGCGCCAGAATCAACTTAAATCTTTTATGATCCTTCATGTTCTTCCTCCTCAATAGGATTGAAATCAAACGTAACATTGGGTCAATAAACTGCATTTCATCCTTCGATAGTCATCCTCCTTATTCTTCTACAAACGGACTGGTCAAACGATGTTCCCGAACATTAACCAGACCCTTGTCTGTTAATCCAAATTCCGGGACCGTCGGCAACGAAATAAAGGAAAGGGTCATAAAAGGAGCAGGCAGGCTTCCACCTAACACGTGATACAGATCTGTAATTTCATCTAAAATCGCAATCGCATCCGGAGCACTTATTTTGGCCATTAGCCCACCCAGGGGCAGGGGCATCTGACCCAGGATTTGATCATCGGCGGCCACCACCAACCCACCCTGCATGTCCTGCACGGCCTGCACACAGCGCGCCATGTCAGTTTCATTGGTTCCCACCACGATGATATTGTGATGGTCATGGGCCACAGAAGATGCGATGGCCCCCTTCTCCAACCCGAACCCCTTAACAAAACCAATTCCAATGTTGCCGTTCTTGCCATACCGCTCCACCACAGCGATTTTGAGCACATCCTGTCCGGGATCCCCGACCACATTGCCGTCCACCACAGGAAGGGTGGCCTGCTCGACCTCATTGATGATCTGCACCGGGTACAGGTCAATGACCTTGACTTCTACGGTTGGCTCCGCGTGGTCCAGCCTGAAATCTTCAGGGATCGTCCCCGACGTCACCTCCACCGTGGAACTGAACCAGTCCGGATACTCCACATCAATCACAGGCTGAGTTAAAGCCCCTTCCGTGGCAACCAGCTCACCCCGATAGAAGACATGGCTGGGTTCGATGTGATCCAGATTTTCAGACAGGACAATATCCGCTGAGCGACCAGGCGTCAGGCTGCCCAGAATACCATCTACCCGGAAATGGACTGCGGCGTTGATGGTGGCCATCTGGATAGCTGTCACTGGATCCAGGCCCATTTCGATGGACCGGTTCACCATGTAGTCAATATGTCCCTCTTCCAGGATGTCATCAGGGTGTTTGTCATCGGTGCAAAACATGAGGTGTCGGGTATCGAGGTCATTTTCCACCACGCCCTGGATAATGGGTTCCAGATTGCGTTCCGTGCTGCCCTCGCGCACAAAAATAGGCAAGCCGAGATGGAGGCGTTCGAAAGCCTCCTCATAATCCACACACTCGTGATCGTCAGATAAACCCCCGCACAGATAGGCTTCCAATTCCTGGCCGCTTAAACCGGCAGCATGGCCATTGGCAATCTTCCCCAGAGCATGGGCGGCAGCAACCTTTCCAAAATATTCATCGCCCAGGCCCAAAATCTTTGAGGGGTCCAGCTCCCCGAGGCTGATAGCGGAATCCCAGGTCAGGACATCTTTTACAGCGTCCAAATCTAATTCGCCTCCGGTGGTTTCCAGCCCGGGGGCGGTAGGGACCCGGGAAGAAACTTCGATGTAGAGATGATAGGGCAGTTTTTCCCTGGCGGTCAACAGGGCCTCTAAACCCCGAAACCCACCGACATTAATGCTCTCCATAGGGTCGGCCAACATCACTGTCGTCCCGCGCGGGACAATCAGGGAAGAGAGCATTTCCGGCGTGATCAGCGAAGAATCCAGGTGGACGTGGGAATCGATAAACCCCGGCATGGCGTACTTGCCATTTCCATCAAAGGTCTCCCGGCGTTCCAGGCCCTCCGGATTGAGGGAGACCACCCAGCCGTCCAGGATGCCTATCCCCCCCTGAAATATTTCGCCTGTATACACGTTTACGATGTTCAAGTTTTCCAGGACCAGATCCAGCGAGATTCGTCCTAAAGCCGCCTGGACCAACTTTTTCCTCACCTGCGGGTCTACCATGATTGCACTCCTCTTTGGGCACCATTACACCTTGGTGCGCAGCACAGAAAACCGGACATATCGATCGTTGTAATGAATGCGGGAATATAAAACTGGACGGTTATTGTCATCATAGGACACTTCTTCAAACCGCAGCAGCGGTTCTTGTTCCTCAAGCTCAAGCTTACGAGCCACGCGCTCATCCGCCACATCCGGGATCATATCGGCCAGTATATGGGCTACATTTACCTGGCAGTATTGTTCCAGGAAGTTAAAAATGGGTTTTTTCAGTGCCCCGCCGGGATAGACAGTTGTGATATATTTTTCCGGTAAGATATCGAGGCACAGGATCGCGGGATGCCCGTCCGCCAGGAACAACTTTTCGATCCATACCGCTTGTTCATCGCTCTCAAGCTCCAGCTTTTCCGCAGTTTCCAGGGACAGGCTGGCCTGTTCAATCCTGGTCAAGCTAATGGACGGTGTGTAACCCGCCCGGTCCAGCAGTTCAGTAAACTCATAAGCGATTTCTACCCGGGCCTGGGTTTGCAGGGCATATTTGTTGGCAAACGTGCCCGAGCCGTGGCGGCGGATGATCATACCTTCCCGTTCCAACATGGTGAGGGCCTGGCGCACAGTAGCCCGGCTGACATCGTATTCTTGGGCCAGTTTCTTTTCCGCAGGGAGTTTCCCACCCAAAGAAAGTTCTGTACGCAGTTGTTTGCGCAGCAGCCTGGCCAGGCGCTTGGCTAGTGAATCATGCTGCTGTAATTTCATGTTTTCCTCCCCCGGAAACGTTTACAACCCCTTAAGTTGGCAATCGTCTGACCTCTTTTGGTATTATTGTAGGTCACGCACGCTTAAACAAGTGATGAATCTCATAACATAGAGTAGAACTTCCACGGCATCTCTAGTACCAGCAGATCACTATAAACACCTTCGGGCGCCGTCAGCAGGGCGCCACCCTTGGTGACTTCCCACGTTTTCCTGATCTGGCGTCCGGCATTCAGCAAGGGCGGGTCAAGTTTTTTCCACGCCCTCCACATATGTTGATCAAGGAGGGCGACATGCCCATCCAGCGCACATTGATTGTGCCTGTCCTTGTCTCCGATCAAGACACTGCCCGATCCTTGTATAGCGATATGGCGGGGATTGAAATGGGGCGTGCTAGCTCCATGGGAAATGGCAGCCGCTGGGTTTGCAGCCCCGGGGCGGAAACTTCCCTTACCCGGGTGCCATGGCTGGTAGATAGACCTCGAGCAGCGTGGAGGGCAAGGCACTCAAGCGGGGATCACCCGGCAGACCACCTGCGGTTTGTGGAATAGAGCCTGGAGATCTCAGACAATGAAGAATCCCCCTGGGTCATAACGCGACCTTTTCGGACCCGGACGGCAGTAGAGGGCTGTTGCAGAAATCCGCGGCCTGAAGAAACTGTGTTTGAAAACCTCCCTCCTGTTAAGAAAAAAACCGGCCTCTCCAGGCCGGTTTTTCCATCAATAAAAAGGACAGCGTTCGCCTATAATCCCGCGTCGGACCGCAGGGCGTCGGCTTTGTCCGTGCGCTCCCAGGGCAGATCGAGGTCATCACGGCCAAAGTGGCCGTAGACCGCCAGCTGCTGGAAGATCGGACGCCGCAAGCCCAGATCGCGGATGATGGCGCCCGGCCGGAGATCAAAATGTTCCCGGACCAGTTCGTTGAGCAGGGTATCCTCCACATGTCCGGTGCCGAAGGTTTCCACGTTCAAGCTCAAGGGCTGGGCCACGCCAATAGCATACGCCACCTGGATTTCACAGCGGTCTGCCAGGCCGGCCGCGACCACATTTTTTGCCGCCCAGCGGGCAGCGTACGCCGCGGACCTGTCCACTTTGGTGGCATCCTTGCCGCTGAAGGCGCCGCCTCCATGCCGTCCCATGCTGCCATAGGTATCGACCATAATCTTGCGGCCTGTCATGCCCGCATCGCCCATCGGGCCGCCGGTCACAAATCGCCCTGTGGGGTTGACCAGGTATTTCAGGCCATCATCCATGATCTCCTCCGGAATCACCGGCCGGAAGACATACTCGATCATCGCTTCCCTGATTTCATCCTGAGACACCTCCGGGGCATGCTGTGTGCTGATCAAGGCTGTATCCACACGCTTGGGCACGCCGTATTCATACTCCACCGTGACCTGGGTTTTTCCATCCGGCCGGATCCAGTCCAGGGTACCGGACTTGCGCACAGCTGCCAGACGCCTGGCCAGCCGATGCGCCAGGGAGATAGGAAGGGGCATCAATTCCGGGGTCTCATTGCAAGCGTATCCGAACATCATGCCCTGGTCGCCGGCCCCTACAGCCTCAATCTCCGCCTCCGTCATCTGACCCGACTTGGATTCCATGGCCTCATCCACACCCATGGCAATATCTCCCGACTGCTGGGAGATGGCCACCAGCACGCCGCACGTGTGGCCGTCAAAGCCCTTCTTGGCCCGGTCGTAGCCGATATCCGTGATCACATTTCTGGCCAGGGTGTCGTAGTTGATATCCGCATCCGTGGTGATCTCCCCCAGCAGCATGACATAGCCGGTCTTGGTGGCTACTTCACATGCCACGCGGGATTTGGGATCCTGTTTCAAACAGGCATCCAAAACCGCATCGCTAATCTGGTCACACATTTTATCCGGGTGACCCTCAGTAACGGATTCTGAGGTGAATAACAAATGAGGAACATTATTCAGGGTGGTATCCATACATCCTCCACATCGAACGTGCACTGGTTAAAAAGAAATGCCCCTTCGGATAATTTTGAAAGGGCACCAGACTCGATTTGCCCTCTCATCTTCCAGAACTCGTCTGTCGGAGTTAGCACCATCTTCAGCGCCGAAACGCTGACCGGTTGCCGAGGTTTCACTGGGCCGGTCCCTCCACCTCTCTGGATAAGAGTGCCTAGAGGCATGTATTGAATTCAGCTAGGACGGATGATAACATCCGCACCACAGGATGTCAAACCTTTCTCCCACAGACTCACAGAACTTTTATTTTCGCACTTCCGGGCATCCTGGCACCGTCAGCCATCCCCGGCGCGGGTGGTAATTTTTATGGGATCATTGTATACTCTATATAGAATCGCAGCGTGATATATGACAACGAAACGAGGGTTGCTATTATGAAGTTCTCCGTCTTGCAAGAAGAATTAACCCGGGGCCTGGGCATCGTGTCCCGGGCGGTATCCCCCCGCAGCACACTGCCCGTGCTTTCCAATATCCTGGTCGCCACGGACGGCGGCCGGCTCCGTTTATCCGCCACCAATCTAGAACTGGGGATCACTTCCTGGATCAACGCCAATATCGAGGAAGAGGGATCAACAACAGTCCCTGCTCGGACCTTCACCGACCTGGTGAGCACCATGCCGCCGGACAAAACGGATATCTCCCTCAACGCCAGCAATCAAACCCTGAACGTGCGCAGCGGAAAACTGAACACGGACATCAAATGCATTGACGCCCAAGAATTCCCGCCCATGCCATCCCCGGACCAGGAACCGGAGGTCGAACTTAACGTGGCGGATCTGAAAGAAATGATCCAGCAGGTCGTGTTTGCCGCTTCCAAGGATGAGGCCCGGCCCATTCTCACCGGAGTGCTTCTCACAGCGGAAAAAGAAGAGCTGACCATGGCCGCCGCGGACGGCTTCCGGCTCTCCGTGCGCACTGCCAGCCTATCCAATCCCATCGGCAAACCGATCAAAGCCGTCATCCCCGCCCGCGCCTTAAGCGAGCTGGCCCGGATCAGTGAGGACGGAAGCGAAGTGATCACTATGTCCCTCCCCCCTGGACGGGGGCAGGTCATTTTCCGCACCCAGAACACGGAAGTGATATCCCAGTTAATTGAAGGTACATTCCCGGACTACAAACAAATCATTCCCAAGGGACACCAAACCCGCACCCTGCTCTCCACCGCTGCGTTTTTGAAAGCTTGCAAACAGGCAGAAATTTTCGCCCGGGAGGGGTCTTTAATCGCCCAGATCAACATCACCCCCGGCAGCGAAGACATGGAACCCGGCGAAGTGGAAATTTCCGGGCAGTCGGAAGAAACCGGGTCCAGCCAATCGGTGCTGGATGCCACTATCGAAGGGGAAGACCTGATCATCGCCTTCAACGTCCGTTATCTACGCGAGGTACTGGATGTTATCTCCACCCCCAACGTCGCTCTGGAAACGACCAAACCCACCAGCCCCGGTGTGATCCGGCCCGTCGGAGAGGAAGAATTCCTCCATGTGATCATGCCCATGCACCTGGGAAACTAACACCGCACTTACCTTCCCATTGAAGACAGGTCCCGGTTTCAAAGTTCGAAACCGGGTTCTTAATATCAAAACCCACATGACCGTTGAAGTGCTTTTATGACCTTCCCCACCCCTCGTTCCGACCAGGCCACCCGCATTTACCTGGCCCTGGCGCAATATCCCATCCTGCAAACACCCATCCGGGAGCGCATGCGGCAGGCCATGTTTGACGCCGGTGTGATCACCCCCAAAAAATTTGAAGCCGAGGTCCGAAAACAAGCCCTTGAATCCCAGAAAAGGGAAGGGTTGGAGGATCCCTTCGGGGAAGAAACGGCAGAAACCTGGGAGGTGCGCCTGTCCCGCGTCCGGGATTACTTGACAGACTTCTACTTTGGGTACAACCTGCCGTACGAACGCTTTGAAAAAATAGCTAAACAGACGCTTTCGGATAATAAATCCAGCCTGAAAGACATTTCGGTTTCCTTTAACCCCGAACTGGCTCCGATCGAGATGTTGTTCGATCACGCCCAGGCCATTGCCAAACTCCCGCCCAGTAAAGCCAAAGAGCAAACACCCCGCCTGCAGGAGATCATCGTTGTTCTCATCCGCAAGATGATCAGCGACCACCTGGCCTACATCAATATTGCCAAGGAATGGTTCGAAATACAGGACCTGATTGACATTCAGCGCCGGAAGATCGGCTACGGAAAAATCGGGGGCAAAGCAGCCGGGATGCTCCTCGCATTTCGTATTTTACAATCTGTGGGCTCCAAGGAAATCCAATCCTCCATTGACATCCCCAACTCCTACTATTTAGGCGCAGGGGTGATGTACACCTTCATGTCGTACAACAACCTCATGCACTGGAACAACCAGAAATATAAACCCACCGAAGAAATTTACGAAGATTATCCTACGATCGTGGAGGAGTACAAAGAGGGCGATTTTCCCCCGGATATCGAAGAACGGCTCCGGAAGCTGCTCGCCAAGGTGGGAAATAAGCCCATCATTGTCCGCTCCTCCAGCCTTTTGGAAGACAACTTCGGGACCTCCTTTGCTGGAAAATATGAAAGCGTCTTCTGCCCCAACCAGGGTACACCGGAAGAAAACTTCCAGGATCTGATCAAGGCCATCGCCCATGTCTACGCCAGCGGCCTGAACCCGGATGCCCTGATTTACCGCCGCAAACAAGGTTTGCTGGATTATGATGAACGCTTGGCGATCTTGATCCAGGTTGTACAAGGAGAACGTTTCGGGGATTCGTATTTACCCCACACTTCCGGGGTAGGCTTCAGCCGCAACCTGTACCGTTGGACCCCCAAGATCGACCGTAAAGCCGGCTTCCTGCGCCTGGTGTGGGGACTGGGAACGAGGGCTGTGGACAGAGTCGGGGATGACTATCCCCGTCTGGTAGCCCTCAGCCACCCCCTTCTGCGGCCCGAGACATCAGCTCATGAGATCCGGCGCTACACCCAGCACCAGGTCGATGTGATCAATATGGCGGAAAACCGTATGGAAACACGGGCCGTAACGGATATGCTCACCCCGCGCTATCCCCCGCTGCGGTACCTGGCCCAGATCGACGAAGGGGATTACTTTTCTCCCATTCGCAGTCTGCCGCTCGGCAAAGACCCCGAGAACTTCGTCCTTACCTTCGATGGCCTGCTGCGCCGGACGGACTTCAGTCAGCGCATGGGCACCATCCTCACCACCCTGGAAACACACTATCAGGGTCCGGTGGACACAGAATTTACCCTCAGTATTGCCAAAAACGGAGAGTTGAAAATTACCATCCTGCAGTGCCGGCCCCAAAGCCATTCCGAAATGGCAGAAGTGGAGATCCCGGATGACATCCCGCGGGAAAAGATTATCTTGAGTTCACACCGCATGATTCCCCGTGGAAAAGTGGAAAACATCCGCTATGTGTTGTTCATCCCGCCCCAGAAATATTACGCCCTGCCCACCAAACAGGAACGCCTGGCCCTGGGCCGAGCCGTCGGACGCGTTAACGCCCGGCTGGAAAAGGAGCGCTTTATCTGCGTCGGTCCCGGTCGATGGGGGACCAATAACCCGGATCTCGGGATCCATGTTGGATATTCCGATATCTACCACACCCAGGCCCTGATCGAGCTTTCAGGCCAGGAGATCAGCAACGAACCCGACCCGTCCTTCGGCACTCACTTTTTCCAGGACCTGGTCGAGTCGAATATTTTCCCCCTGGCAGTTTTTCTGGATGATGAACAAACCATCTTTAAAGAGGACTTTTTCTATCAATCCCGGAATGCGCTGTCCGATGTGCTTTCCGATGAAGCGCGTTTCCAGGATACCCTCCATCTAATCGATGTCAGCGATGTTCAACCCGGCCACCGTCTCGAACTTGTGATGTCTGACTCTCAAAAAGAAGCCCTGGCTTATTTGAAACCAACCCAATCGACCGAGGAGTAAGCGCATAGTATGGAAAAATTTGTCGCAGTTGCCGGAAATATCGGCGTGGGGAAAACCACCCTGGTCGAAAAAATCTGTCACGATTTAGGGTGGACGCCCTTTTTTGAACCGGAAGTGGAAAATCCCTATCTGGCTGATTTTTACAAAGATATGCAGGCCTGGGCTTTTCATTCCCAGATCTTTTTTCTCACCCGGCGGCTGCGGGCGCATAAAAAACTCCTGGCCCATGACGGATATGTCGTACAGGACCGCACGGTTTATGAAGACGCGGAAATATTTGCCCATAACCTGTACCGCCAAGGGCAGATTGCAGATCGTGATTATCAGACCTATCAGGACCTGTACCGGGTCCTGGTAGAATTCCTCCCTCCCCCTGACCTGGTGATATACATCCGGGCCTCCGTCCCGACCCTGGTGGAGCGCATCCGGAAGCGGGGCCGGGATTATGAAGAGGAAATCCAGCCCGCGTACCTGGAACAAATCAACATCCTGTACGAAGAATGGATCGAAGATTATCGGCTCAGCCCTGTCCTGACCATCCCCGGTGACCAGCTGGATTTTGTGGCCAACGGGGCGCATATGGATCTCATCATCCGCAAAGTCCAGGAAAAGCTGACCGGGAAAGAAGAAGTGGTTTTCACCTCCCAGGAAATGGAACACCCCCGATAGGCGGCGGGGACTCATCCCCAAAGATCTACCATGACACCCGTGAGTCGGGCGCCACAATTCCACTCAAACAGGTCCAGGTTGAGGGATGGGCGCCACTCACGCCCCGGTGCCTTTTACCCCTGCACCACATGGGCCATGGCTTTCCCTTTCTCATCATCCATAATCAGATCCAGGTGATGCCCCGGCCGGTAGGCATCGACCTCGATCACGCGCACACATCGCTCCATGCCGGGGTCCGACTTGACCAAGTGCTTGAGGCAGCTCGGCGTGTGATAAAAGAATTCCCGGTTAAAGACCGTTTCCGGACGGTCCAGGTCCAGCGCCAGAGGGTAAATATTGGCTTCCATCAAGTCCTGAAAAAAGTGTGTTCCCAGGGAAGGCTCAGGGGCAGGACCAATGCCCTCGCCGGAGAGTTCCACCAGGGCTCCACAATGATGGATATCTGCATAAGACACAAACACCCCCAGGTCGGTATTGACGCTGCCCCACCGCCCTGGACCCACACAAATGAAACCTTTAGCCGGCAGCGCGCTGTTTAACGCTCCTACTGTCCTGGCAACCGCATGCCGTTCCCCTGCTGTGGCCAGAGAAAAATATTCCTCCGGCTGGACAAAAACCACATACCGTACATCCTGCAGCACCCCGCGGGGCACCATATAACTCGTAGCGAAAACGATGTCCGCTTCCGGTACGCCATGGGGAAAACTAACCGCATACACATCTTCCAGATGGGGCTGCTGCCGGCACTGCAGCAGTGCAATTTCCACCTGGGGTTTGTCACCCGGGGCCGGTGTGATGTGAGCCGTGAACTCCACATCCACTGTCTTATGGTAATGCCTTTCCAGGATATCCAGCATCCTGCGGATTACATCCACAAAGGGAGTTTGATTTAGAAATTTATCAAAAGTTAAGGCCACAGAAGGAAGCTCTTCTTCCTTGATTCGCATGCGCGGCGTGACAAAGTATCCATCCCGTTCAACCTGACCCAGGTATTTGAGAGGTTCATAGACAGGTGTGAGCACCTCCTGGATGGGGAGAGATTTCAATGCGTTATCCTGCAGATCAATCACATCTACATAATGCTGGGAATAGCGCCGGATGGCCTGTGCGGAATCGTCCGGCACCAATTGGGGATGACTTAAAGCCACCAGCCGCGGATAATTGTCTTCCATGCGGTTCACAGCCCGTGTCCCCAGCCCCCACACCAACCGTACAAAGCCGTCTTCCCGACATATATCCGGGGACCAGCGGTACAGATTCCGGCTGAAAGCCACGCCCGCCGCATGGGGCAGAAAATACCGCCCGAAACGCTCTCCCTGCACGGCTTGAATGAGCACAGCCATGCGCTCATCATAATCCTGGAGTCCCTTTCGGCGGCGGTACAGCAACGCCTCCGGTTTCAGGGTGCTGGCATAGGTGCGGGCAATGGCATCCGTCAAGGCAGACAGGTTTTCTTCCGGGGTCCCCTGGTTGGGGCAAAAAAAGCTGTCATACTTACCGGCAAACACGGTCCCAAAGTTGTCCTCCAACTGACTGGAAGATCTGACAATCAAAGGCTGCTCCTTGATTTCAGCCAGGATTCCCCGCAGCTCGTTCAGCACCTCCGGTGGAAATTCTCCCTTCCGGAACTCTTTCACGATCTGTTGATGCTCTTTCCGGATGGCCTTTTCCGGCTTATATTTCTGATCGTTCCAGTGCATCAGCCCGTTCATGGCCATGAAAATATAAATCAGATCAGAACCCAGAAAATAGGAATCCGGGACCTTGACCGCGCGGCAGATCTCTTCCCCCGCCTCCTCTTCCAGGATACGCGCGGCCAGAATCATCCCCGCTGCCTTGCCCCCGATCCGACCGTGGCCAATGCGCCGCCGGAGGAGATCGGCCAGATCCTGGGTTGTAAACCAGTTCTTGGCGATGTTGATGTAGGTCAGCTGGTCGCTGATGATTTTACGGATCAGGTTGACCTTGAGTTCCATGAGGTGATAAGCCAGGGTGCCCCGCTGCCGGGGAGGCACATCCTCAATGGCCTGGGCGTGTTTCAGGATCCGGTTTTCAGGAGCCAGTTTGGGATCAAAGGAAGCCAGGGTGTCCAGTAGATTTTCCTGCTCCTCTTGCTGATGTTCCTCAATAGTCGAGCGGGGATACCCTTCCGGGGGCGGCCAGACCTGGGAAGTACGGATGACCTCAGAACCAGGGACCATGCCCAAGCCACGGCACTCGCGCACTTCCTGGTCCCCCACAACTGCTGTATTCAGCAGGCAGAACTCATCCTCCAATCCCAGGTTTTGGAGCTGATCCGCCAGGGCATGCTTCAGTTCCTGGAGAAAATCATTCAGGTCTGTGTTTTCCGGATTTCCCCACACCACCAGGTTGAGACACGTTTTCTGCGGTTGGTCGAACGATTCCTGTTGAGCCCTCAGCAGGGCGGGATCAACGACAAATCTGTACACCGCCTGCACCATATCCACCCCATCCCCGATCAGGGCAGCCACATCTTGAGCGACGTGCTCCATGAAAGTGTGCCACAGGTCACGCCGGCCGCGCTGTAAATTTTTCAGCGTGGTAGGGACATTCCCATTTTGATATTCTGCAGCGCATGAGGTCAGAGCACGCTCGACGATGCCCTCCACCGCTTCCCGTATCTCCAAAACCTGTTCCATTTTCAAAACCTTTCCGGCCCCACGGCAGACTTGCTCCAGTCGGGAACCTGTGCCGCGCTGTCCGGCTGGAGTTCCGAAACAGATACCCAATAACCGATCACACCACGCCGTATGCCAGCATGGCTTTGGCCACTTTCAGAAACCCAGCGATGTTTGCGCCCATCACATAATCCCCCCGGCGGCCATATGATTCCGCCGCCTCCAGAGAGGTGCGGTGGATGTTCTTCATGATCTGGTGCAGCCTGCTGTCCACTTCCTCCCGTGTCCAGGATAAGCGCATGCTGTTCTGGCACATTTCCAGGCCAGAAGTTGCGACCCCGCCAGCATTGGCGGCCTTGCCGGGGCCGTACAGGATGTCATTCTCCTGGAAGATTTCAATGGCCCCAATCGTGGAGGGCATGTTGGCCCCTTCGGAGACACACAAGCAACCCTGATCAACCAGGGCCCGGGCATGATCCTGATGAATTTCATTTTCGGTGGCCGAGGGGAAAGCCAGATCGAGCTTGAGGCCTTCGTCCCGGACCACATCCCACACGCTGTCTTCAGGAAAATAGGGCACATCGAATTTTTCAGCATATTCGCGGATCCTGCCCCGGCGAATGTTTTTCAGCTCCATGACATAATCCAGTTTTTCGCGGTCGATCCCTTCCTGGTCGACGATGCTTCCGCTGGAATCAGACAGGGTGATCACTTTTGCACCCAGATCAAGCAGTTTTTCCGTCGTGTACTGGGCTACATTTCCGGACCCGCTGACCACTCCGACTTTTCCCTTGAAGTCAATGCTGCGCGTGGCCATCATCTCCCCGGCGAAATACACCGCCCCGAACCCTGTCGCTTCAGGTCGGATCAGGCTGCCGCCATATTCCAACCCCTTTCCGGTGAAAACACCTGTGTGATCGTTCTTAATTTTTTTGTAGAACCCGTACAGATAACCGATCTCCCGCCCCCCGACGCCAATATCACCCGCCGGGACATCCGTGTTCTCTCCGATATGCCGGTACAGTTCGCGCATGAAGGAATAACAAAATCTCATGACTTCATTATCTGTCTTTCCCTTGGGGTCAAAATCAGATCCTCCCTTCCCGCCGCCCATGGGCAGCGTGGTGAGGGAATTCTTGAAGATTTGTTCAAACCCCAGGAATTTGATGATGCCCAGATTGACTGAAGGATGAAAACGCAGGCCCCCTTTGTAAGGACCGATGGCGTTATTGAACTGAACCCGGAAACCCCGGTTGACGTGCACCTCCCCCTCATCATCCATCCACGGCACCCGGAACATGATGACACGGTCAGGTTCGACGATGCGTTCATAGATTTTTGCCTGAACGAATTCGGGGTGCTTGTCCACCGTGGGTTCAAGGGAAGCGAGCACCTCTTCCACCGCTTGATGAAACTCCGGTTGGGCGGGGTCCTTGGCTTTGGCTTTGGCAATCACGTTCTGGATGAGCGACATATTTTTTCCTCCTTGAGTTCTGGCACCAGCCGGGACCCGTCAGGAAAAGCAACGGGGGGTGCTGACTGCCCGTGCTGGTAGAATCTGGATATGGCTGAAACCTCCCCCGGCCCGGACGGGAACCAGAGGGATTGATCCCACAAATTTGCGTACAAATAATGAGAAAACGTCAAAACGGCTAAAAGGAGGGAGTGGCATTCCCTTTGGCAAGCAGTCACCTGGCAACGATTGACCACTCCAAAAAAACCACGCCGGACTGCTGCTCGCTATGCAGTCAAGCTTTTTTCAGAGCCACCCCCAGCCGGCGGATGCCCTCCACAATGGTCTCCGGAGGGGAATAAGAAAAGTTCAAGCGCATAGCATGCTCTCCGCCATCCTGATTGGGAAAAAAATGCACTCCAGGGACATACGCCACCTGTTCCTGAATGGCATGTTCGCGCAGAAATTGCAGGGTGTTAATGTCATCTGGCACCTGGGCCCACAGGAACAAGCCCCCCAGCGGTCGCGTCCAACTGCAGCTGTCAGGCCAATACTCCTCTAAGGCATCCAGCATGGTATTGCGGCGGAGGCGGTATTCCTTGCGGAGTCGCTTTACATGCGGTTTCAGAAATCCGCGCTGGCAGATGTCATTGGCCACGTGCTGCACGAAAGTGCCCGTGTGCAGATCACACCCCTGTTTGGCCTGCACAAAGCGTTTCATCAGATCCTCAGGACAAACAATCCATCCCAGACGCAGCCCGGGGGTGAGGGTTTTTGAGAAGGTCCCCAAATAGATGGTGCGCTCCGGGATCATGTTGCAGATGGGGGGGATATCCTCGCCTTCATAGCGCAGCTCCCCGTAAGGATCATCCTCCACCACGGGCAGGTTTAGCTTGGTGGCCCATTCCGCCAGCTGCTTCCTGCGTTCCAGCGATAGCGTTGTGCCGGCCGGATTATGGAAGTTGGGCAAAACATAGATGAATGCCGGGGGTTGGCCGCTGTCCTGAAGGACTTTTTCATAGGCATGTTCCAACTCATCCACAATCATCCCGTCGTCATCCAGATTCATGGTGTGGAAATTCGCTTGATACGCATTCCAGGCTTGAATGGCACCCAAATATGTCGGGCGGGCAGTGAGGACATACTGCCCGGGATCAATAAAAATTTTTCCCAATAGGTCCAATCCCTGCTGGGATCCATTGGTCAGGAGCACATTTTTTCCTGTGGCAGGTACTCCATACTTGTGCATGGACTCCGCCAGATACTTCTTCAAAGGAGGATATCCCTCAGTAGCGCTGTACTGCAAAGCCTCCTCTCCCACATTCTGGGTCACATAATAACAGGCTTCTTCCATTTCCCGCATGGGAAAAAAATCGGGTGCAGGAAGCCCCCCCGCAAAGGAGATAATATCCGGATTCCCTGTCAGCTTTAATAACTCCCGGATGGCGGAACTCTCCATGTGGCTTGTCCGCTGGGCCAGAAACGGCTCCCAATCTAATTCGGGAATATCACGATCCATATCAAAGTTTAGATCCATCCCTTACCTCCAGGTAGTAGATGCAGCAAACAGCGAGTAGACCTTAATTCTGAACCAACCTTCAGGTTTTTACCAGTGACTTTTCTACCTTCTGTCCTGTGCTTAAACTAAAAATCTATTCCGGATCCAGTGGAACCGGAATAGACGATTTAAAACCAATATTTCACAATCAAAGCTGCCAGAAACAGTCCTCTTCGAAATCCAAACCCGAGCGGCGTTCATGCCTGTGTCCTGACCCTAGCGGATCTACCTGTGAGACAAAACCTCATCTGATCGGATTATACAACACCAGATAAATACCTGACACAAAAACTGTGGCCGGCAGAGGCTCGTTGTGGATCTTCCAGACAGGGAAAGACAAGAAATATGGACGGACAACAACCCTCAGCGCCCTACAACCCCGGATCAGGAACGATAGTACCGGGGTAGTTATGCAGGCCGGAAATAATTTACGCTTTCGATATGATAAGTTTGTGGAAACATGTCAATGGGGATGCTCTTTTGCAGCTGCATTCCCCCTTGCCTTAACCGTTTCGAGTCCCGGGCCAGGGTGGCCGGATCACAGGAAACATATACCAGCTGCCCGGGCGCCAGATTAAGGATCGCATCCACAACCTCCCCTTCCAATCCGGCCCGGGGAGGATCGACCAGGATGAGATCAGGGTCCAGTGTGATATGGGGAAGGACATCCTCCACCCTGGCTTCGTACAACTCAACGCCTTCAAATGCGGACAGGTTGTGCATGTAGTCTTCTGCCGCGCTGGGAGAGGCTTCCACGCCAACCACCCGCTCCACCTCCCGGGCAAAAAACACACTGAACAATCCCACCCCGCAGTAAGCGTCCACAACCACCATATCTTCCCTCAGTTCAACCTCATCAAAGATATGGTCTAGCATAACTTCCGTTACATCGCTGTTGGTCTGAAAAAAGGACCCGGCTGAAACCACAAAGGGAAATCCATGGATATCGTTGATGGTGAACTCATCTCCGGAGAGAACGATCTGTCCCCCGGGACCGCGATGGACAGCGGAGATGGGCAGGTCCAGTTCGAATTGAATGGGCTCAGGTTCCTCACTTTCCAGGACAAGCAGGACATCTTCTTCCTTTTCCCCCGACCGCAGCCTGATGCGGTTTAACCCGGGCAGTACCTCCAGATCTAACACGGGCCAGATCAAACTCAGCACCTCTTCCGGCAGGTGACACTCATCAATCGCAAACACATCATCAGAGCGGAACTTTTTAAATCCGAGCTGGCCGTCATCTGTGAGGTGAAACTGCATCCGGTTGCGGTACATCCAGGGCTGCGGGGAGGGGACCGTCTCAGCTACGGGAGGATCTGTGAGGTTCCCGATACGCTGCAGTTGATCCTCCAGAATGGCCCGTTTGGCTTTCAGCTGTTCATCATAGGGCAGATGCTGGTAATGGCAGCCGCCGCACACCCCGAAATGTTTGCATCTGGCTTCTATCCGGTGGGGAGACGCCTGCAGAACCTCCACAATTTCCCCCCGGGCATAGCGCTCTTTGTCCTCCGTAAGACGGATCCGGACCTTTTCCCCCGGGATGGCGTAAGGCACAAACACGGCCCGCCCATCCGGAAGCCGGCCCAAGGCCTCCCCGCCGTATGTGAAGGTGGTCAATTCCACTTGAAAAGTGTTTTCTTCTTGGTTCATCCTCGGTTTCATGACATAACGTCCAGCCCGGGGAGATCCCCGGGTATGGTACTTCTCTTCCTGGATACTGGCGACTTCCCTGCTCTACGGGGGGCAGGTGTAAAAGATACTCAGGAGCGAATCAAAAGGTGGCGTGCACCACAGATTGAAGTAATCAAAGAAGATCAGTCCCACCACAGCAAAGAAGAGTACAACAACCAGGCAGCCTATGCCAGCCCACAACCAGGTATTGCCGCCCTCCTCCTGTTCTTCTTCCTCCTCCACCGGGCCATCAGGAACAGCTTCAGCCCGGGCAGCAGGTCGCGGGGCCTGCTTCTCAGGTGCCGCATCTTCACCGGCGTCAACCGGGGGCTGCGGCGGGGGCGGAGGTGGCTCCGGAACAGCCATGGGAGATGGGGGCGTGTCTTGCAGGGGATCCACTTCATCGAACTCAGTTTCATATACCAGGTGCACAGCATCACCGAGCATGATGGTATCGCCAGGTTTTAATAGATATTTCCCGCCGATGCGCTTCCGGTCTACAAACGTGCCGTTGGTGGATCCCAAATCGCGCAGTAAATATCTGTCCTCCTGCCTATTGAGGATCGCATGCCGGCGGGACACCTCGGCAACCCGGATCACAATATCGTTCTCGTCCGATCTGCCCAAGGTCATTTCATCCCCGGCAAGAGGAATGGTTTTTCCCTCTTCAAATCCTTTCACAACCTTGAGGACGTGATCACTCTCTCCCATTGTTCCTCCTTGACTGAATTGCACCACCGTGAATATTGATTATAGTCTATCGGGTTTCACTCAACCCGTCAAACACGGGTATCACGGCAGTGTATTTTCGCGGGCCCAATCGGAACCCAGGACGACCACCACATCGTGGTCGGTTCCAGAACTGGGCCGGTGAAAAACGTGACTTTCTGACAGCTCCATCACCCGCAATACGCGCTGGATGGTGGCTGGATTTCCGGTGTAATCATAAATACTCGTTCTATCCGCGAAGGAATCTGCGTTATCGACCCGGGTCACCTGTAAGCCCTGGGATGTGAAAAAATCAGCCGTTTCTCCCGCTAATCCGGCCCGGGGTGTACCGTTCAGCACCGCAATCTGGGCGTTTTCTATGGTCACAAGCTCTTCAGCACTGGGCACATCCGTCGGTGAAGCAATCTCCTTGGGCTGCTGATTATAGATACTGTCCCACACTTTTCGTATTTTTTTGTGGTCCGGTACCAGGATATATTGTCCCAACGTATTAAAAGACGCTTCGACCATGGGGGGAGCGACGACGCGGTTCATGACGTTCTCCGGGTCGACATCTTTCAGTGCCCAGGCCAGCTTTGTGATCTGTCCCAGGGTCAAATTGGTCTCAACGTGGGACGATAATTCGCGGTACAGATAGGGGGCCTTCCTGATTAAACTGGGGAGGATTTCATAGGTGACGATTTTTTCCTGCAGAGAAACCAGCACCTGCTGCTGCCTTTCCGCCCGCCCGAAGTCCCCTTCTCCCGTGCTCCGGGTCCGGATATACCCCAGGGCCAGGTCCCCCGGCAAAACCTGCAAGCCGGGTTCAATCCGTTTCATATTCCCGTCTGTGGAAGGGTCGGGGTCGACGATCAATCGCTCGTGGGCGTTTACTTTTACCCCTTCCACCGCATCCACCAAAGTCACAAAAGCTTGAAAATCCACCTGGACATAATAGGGGATCTCGGTGTCAAGCAGGGCAGACACTGTCTCCATCAACAGCTTGGGTCCTCCGCCCCGGTATCCATATCCCTCCCCCAGGGGAAATACCTGGTTGATCTTCCGGTGGTCAAACCCGGGCACATCGACCCATGTATCTCGCGGGATGGAGAGAATGCCCGCCGTCTGATTCTGGGTGTCCAAAACCGCAACAATGATGACATCGGTCAGCCCAGGTCCCTCCTGGCCTTCCCAATCCCGGGTATCCACCCCGGTCAGTAAGACCACCACCGGCTCTTCAAGATCCAGCTTCACGTTCTGGGGCCGGTTGGACCGCTCCTGAAAAACCCGGTCCTCTTCCAGGGTAGGAAGGACCTCCCGGGTAGTCTCACCGGCCTGGGACGTAGATAGGGTAGCTTCCACAACCGGGCCAGGATCCGATTGGCTTTGCTGGCCTCTGAGAAAGAGCAGGATACTGATCCCGGCCGAAATTAAAAAAGCCGCCCATAATACTCTATTGATCCAGTCAGGTGCGTTTTTTTGTGGGGGGGTATTGTCATCCATGAGCACGGGGTAGACTACAGGAAAAAATCCATGAAGAACATTCACCCTGCCGTAAACAGCGCCAGGGTTTTATAATAATCCCTGGTAGATTTTAAACAGGTATGAGTGACCCTTTTTCAATACAGCGATTATAACATGGTAATGGGGTTCGGATTTCAAGATGGGGAGCTGGATACCGGATCCACACAGTCATCTCCACCCCACCAGTAAAGTCTACCCTGGGACGAAAACTGGGACCCGGTTGCCGGAGTGACAGGTATGTCATTGATCACCACGTATAACATTTCTAAACGCTACGGGGCGCTGGATATCTTTGCCGGTCTGTCCCTCCAAGTCCCGCCGGGAGCCCGCATCGCCCTTGTGGGTGAAAACGGAATAGGCAAAACCACCCTGTTGCGCGTTCTGGCTGGAAAAGAATCCCCCAGCCGGGGCAAAATCCAGACCTCCAGGGACCTCAAGACCGGTTTTTTGCCCCAGGAGGCACAACTAAATGCCTCCCACACCCTGTGGGAAGAAGCCCTCTCTGCTCTGAGCCCGTTGCTGGAACAGGAAAAGAAGCTTGAGAGAATGGAACAGGAAATGGGACAGGAAGAGGATCCAGACCCAGACCTCGTGGACCGGTATGGGAAACTTCAGGAATTGTTTCAACGAAAAGGTGGATACACTTACCCGTCCCGCATCAGCCGGGTACTGGGCGGTCTGGGCTTTAAGCAATCCGACTTCCATAAACCCCTCACCCAGCTTTCCGGGGGCCAGCGCACGCGGACCTTTTTAGCTCGGCTCCTCCTCGAAGACCCCGACCTGCTTTTTCTGGACGAACCCACCAACCACCTCGATATCCAGGCCATTCAATGGCTGGAAGGGTATTTATCCAGTTTTGAGGGCGGCATGATTATCGTATCCCATGACCGGTACTTTATCGATGAGGTGTGTGACCATATCTGGGAAATGAGCCTGGGCGGATTTGAAACTTACCGCGGGAATTACAGTGCATATCTTACCCAGCGCCAGGAACGATGGCAGCGCAGGCAGGAGTTGTTCCAGGCAGAAAAAAAACGCCTTGAGAATGAGCTGGACTACGTAAAACGGAACATCGCCAGCCAGCGCACTTCGCAGGCCAAAGGGAAACTGCGCCGTTTAAGTAGACGGATACAGGCCATCGAACAGCTCGGCGTGCAAGCCATCCAGGATCAATCCTGGGCTGAAATCAGCCAGGACGTCCACACAGCAACCAGTCCCATGAGCGTTGAGGAAGCTCATCAGCGCATCCAGGCCCTGAACAACCCCATTCAACAGCCCCCGCGCCTGAACATGGACCTCGACACCGCCCAACGGGGCGGGGACCTGGTGCTGCGCACAGAAGATCTTGAAATTGGATATGACGATGCGGAACATGCCCTGTTTTCCGTTCCCGATATCACCCTCACCCGGGGGGAATGTGCCGCTTTGATTGGCCCTAACGGAGCGGGAAAAACGACCTTCCTGAAAACGATTCTGGGGGCTTTACCTCCCCTCCGAGGTCAGGCAAAGCTGGGAGCCAATCTGGACATTGGCTATTTCGCCCAGGCCCATCAAGACCTTGACCCTCAAAAGACCGTTCTGGAAGAATTACGGAAAATTGTGGGGCACGGGCGCGATGAAGAACTGCGCGGGTATCTGGCCCGCTACCTCTTCACGGGGGAAGAGGTCTTTAAGCCGGTCAGCGTGCTGAGCGGCGGTGAGCGGGGACGATTGGCTCTGGCGAAACTGGCCTTAAGTGACGCCAACTTGCTCCTGCTCGACGAACCCACCAACCACCTCGATATCCCTTCCCAGGAAGCGCTGCAGGCTGTCCTGTCCGGATATGCCGGTACAATCCTGCTCGTGTCCCACGACCGGTATTTGATCAATGCCCTGGCGACCCAGATCTGGGAAATTGATGTTCAGGAAGAGGGCCTGGAGGTTTTCCAGGGATCCTACAAGAAATATCAGGTAGCCCGGGATGCCGGATCAGACGCCAATCATGAGGAGGATGAGGAGGCCAGCGCCGCACAATACCAGGCCCAAAAGCGGGCCAAAAACCGCGCTCTGGCACGCGAACGGCGCCGGAAAGCGCGCCTGCAGGAAGTAGAACAGCGCATCACGGAACTGGAAGAAGAACTCAAGGAACTATCCGCCCGCCTGGCGGATCCCCCCCGGGATGCTGGCCAGGTCCATCAGCTCGGCAAGACATATGACGCGGCTGAAGAAGAGCTGCAGGACCTGATGGGGGAATGGGAAGAGCTGCTTTCTTCGTCTGATTGATATCCCAGATTGAAGGTTTATATTTTCGACCGCCGGACCAAGCGCTCCAGGCGGTCGATGGTCTCTGCCAGTACCTGGAAGGCCTTTTCCACAGGACGAGGATCCGTAAGGTCCACACCGGCGGTTTTCAGCGCATGTAGAGGATAGGTAGAACTACCCGCTTTCAGAAAACTGAGGTACTTTTCTGCCGCGCCGTCCTCTCCCGCCAGCACCCGGTCCGCCAGCGCGTGGGCTCCGGCAATCCCTGTGGCATACTGGTAGACATAAAAATTCATATACAGGTGGCTGAACTGGGCCCAGGTGATCCCGATCCGGTCCCGGTCGAATTCCACCTCTTCACCATACCCCTCTTTGAAAAGGTCCGCCATTAATTGAATCATGGTCTGGGCGTTGACCGGTTCCCCTTTTTCCACCCGGCGGTGCATTTCCGCTTCAAAGCGGGCTAAAGTGGGCATGATGAAGAAATAGCGGTGAAAGTTAGACATGGTTTCCTCAATCAGCGCCAATTGGAAATCCGGATCATCCCTGCTCTGGAAGAGATGCTGCCGGACCATGGCCTGGTTAAAATTCGATGCCACTTCTGCCACAAATAAGGAATACCGTCCATACACATAGGGCTGGTGCCGGTGGGTGTAGTATTTATGAAGGGAGTGACCCAGCTCATGAGCCAGGGTGCTGAGACTGAATATGTCATCGCTGTAGCTCATCAGGATATAGGGTTTGGTGCCGTACACACCGGCTGAAAATGCACCCTGGCGTTTCCCCCGGTTCCGGGCTCGATCTATCCAACGCTCATCTTCGCATCCCGCCCGCAGTGCCGCCACGTATTCCTCCCCCAGGGGAGCCATACCTTCACAGATCCAATCCACCGCCTGCTGGAAGGGAATCACAGGTCGTTCCTCAGCTAGAGGCGCTTTGATGTCATATTCGTGAAATTTGTCGTAGCCATGCGCCCTGCGTTTTAAATTCCAATAGCGCTGCCAGAGGGGAAGATGTTCTTTAAAGACCTCAACTAAGGTATAAAATACCTCTTGCGGGATATTGTATTCATCCAGTGACGCTTGGAGAGAAGAGGGGTAATTGCGGACGCGGGCATTGAACCAATCGCGTTTGAACGCCGTGGTCTGGATGCCAGCCAGGGTATTCTGAAAGGCCAGATATCCATCCGCGTAATGCTCCCAGCTTGTCTTGCGCAGGTGGCGGTCTTCATTCGTTTTCAGCGACCCAATGCTGCTCTGGCCGATTTCATGCTCCTGTCCTTCGGAATCCAGTGCCGGCTCAAAGGTCAAGTCCGCGTTCACCAGTGCGGTGTAAGCCTGCAGCGGTCTGTTGTCAGGAAGGGGGTCGGAGGCTAACGCCAGCACCTGTTCCACTTCCCGGGACCGCATATGTTCCGACAAACGTTCCAGGTTCCGCAAATAATGTTTATAGTGGCTCAATCCAGGTTCATCCTCCAGCCATTGGTAGAGCTTGTCAAAGCCAATGGCTGCCAGTTCCGGTTTTAAGAATGACGCCGCGGCTTTAACTTCCGCCGCCAGGCTCCTGCCCTGCCCCGCCCGGGCTGCCGCCTCCTGATTCGAAATATCCACTGCGCTGTCCAGCAGGCCGTACATGGCCACTTTTCCGGCCTGCTGCATGGTGTCTTCCACCGTCGTCAGGCACTCCAGCAGCTGCCGGGGGCCCTGATCCAGGGTGCCCTGGTATGCTTTGATCTCTGGCAAACTGCTTTTGACTTCCTGGTAAGCTTTTTGCCAGGCTTCCGGGCTGGAGAAAAAACTTTCTAAATCCCAGGTTTTTTCCGGCGGCACTTCCTGTCGTCCGGGAAGGGTTGAGCTGCTTATCATGGTTTCACTCCCAATTGGATGACTCGGCCAGGGCCAGAAGGGGAATTCTGACTACCCTGCCCTGGCTGTGCTGTATGTTCAGGACACGTCAGCGTTCTACTTCATAGTTTTCACCAGAGGGCTGTGATAGATCTACCACCACCTCCTGTCCTCCATACCCGTCCACCATGTCGTGGGCCTTGACCGTGAGTTTCGTGACCCCGGGCGGCACTTCGATCCCACTCTGGGAGCGGGTGAAGGGCTGTTCATCAACATGAGGATGTAGCAAAAGGCGGGTGAACGGGTCCTCAGGGTCCGATTTCAAAACCTCTCCCCGGGGCGTAACGACATTCCAGCCGTCGGCGTAATCCTCCCATCCCTGATCCGGATGCCGCACGGTGACGTGAAACGTCCATATGTTTTCATCCTCCTGCACCGCGCGCACATGCAGGACATCGGCGTTTCCCTTCCCCGCCGGTTCAGCCGGGGTTTGCGTGGCCTGATCCTGTGAAGTCTGGCTGGGAGGCGGGTCAGTATCAGGCGCTTCCGGCATGCCACGGGATGGATCGATAATGTCATCTCCGGGGAGTGTATCCCCCATGGAGTCCCCCCCACACCCTGCCAAAAGCAGGACAAATAAAAGTAGGCTGATCATGTTCCATTTTTTCATAGGTCTTTTCCCGATTCAATCACCCGCAAGCCTTACCCATCGCGAAAGGTCGACCGTTGGTCCAGGATCGACAATGGCTGCTGGCCGATGGAACCGACCGGCGGTTGCAGGCTTTTGAAGCGGAACCGTTTCACGCGCTCGATCACCTCGGTGACAAAATCCCGGGAGAAGCCTTCCTCCACACATGCCGCCACGTCTTTACCCATTTCGACCAGCATATACAAGACCTGATCCACGTCCTGATAGCTGAATCCCAGTTCCTCTTCATCTGTCTGTCCCGCCCACAGACCGGCACTGGGGGGCTTGGTGATAATTTGTTCCGGCACACCCAGGTGGCGGGCCAGATTCCAGACCTGGGTTTTATACAGATCGCCCAGCGGGTTGAGGTCAAAGGCCCCATCTCCATGCAGTGTGCTGTATCCCAACAGAACCTCCGTTTTATTCCCCGTGCCGACAACAAGGCCTTCAAAATCTTTGGCCTGGTCATAAAGGTAAATCATCCGCACCCGGGCCATTACGTTGCCCCGGCGGATTTTATCCGCATCCGGAAGGTCTGCCAGGACAGCGTCCACCCCTTCCGTGATGGAAAACGTTTTCGACCGCACCCCTGTATCGTCAATCACGGCCCGGGCATCTTCCATCGTGTCCTCGGTCGACGTCTCATATGGCAAGCGCAGGGCAAGGACATTCTCAGAACCCAGGGCCCGGGCAGCCAGGTAGGTGCTGAGGGCTGAATCCACGCCGCCGGAAACGCCCAGCACGGCATGTGACTTACCAGCCCCGGTCACCCGATCCCGGATAAAATCACTTAACAGATCTACAGCATCTTCTCGATCAAGAGGTACATTAATGTTCATAAAAAAACCTCGTAGTATGAAGGATGAAAACCGAAGCCACCAAGGTCAGAAACACGCCGCCCCAGGTTTGCAGGCGAACCCCCCAGAAAAACACGCCCGGATCGACCCGCAGTGCTGAAACCCCGGTAAAGGTCAACATGCTGATCCATAAACCCAGACTTCCTTTCCGGCCTGCTCGAGCGAACCACCCTTTCTCCGGACCGGCCAGCGTGATCAGCAGCACAAGCCCTCCGCTGATGACCCCGCCCAAGAGGTGAATCGGCCAGCGGGTATGATAAACGCCCAACTCGTCCGCTATGGGCACCCCCCACCAGGCTGATGTCCGGGGCCCGTACCCCATCCCCCCGAACAGGGAAGCCACACCCACGGCAATAGCCAGCATACCCAGGAGCGGCAGATAGATATCCAGCGCAGGAAATAGAGGCTGTTCCCGGACACGGCTGATGGCAAGCAGACCAAGCAGCCCCCCCACCACCCCGCCTACCCAGCCCAACCCTCCCAACCACAGCTGCGGGATCTCCCACAGATGAGACAAGAAATAGGGTCCGTGCAGCACAACGTGATCCAATCGGGCCCCCACCACGCTGAACGCCAGGAGCGCCATGCCGTCCCACCCGCGGGATAGTTTCCGGTCCGGAAGGTCCCACACAACAACGGCCAAACCCAGGACCGCACCCACTGAAATTAAGAGGGAAAAGGGAGAACTCAAGGTCTGAAATAGAAGCCAAGTATTCACGCTAGAATCATACCATAGGGGAGTCTTTCAAGTATAATCATGGTACATGGAGACAATTCTCAAATAACCCGCTCCTTATAAGTCAAAATCCCTCATACAGGGAAGGAGGATGTCCATCCTCCGCACCGAGCTAAAGGACTGTTCTATGAAGCCTGTCACCATCAGCCAAGTTGACTCCCTGGAGGAAAGAAAGGCCTTCCTGCGCTTCCCGTGGACTGTGTACCGGGACGATCCTTACTGGGTTCCACCCATATTTTCAGAACGGTTAGACTTCACAAATCCGAACAAAAATCCCTTTTACAACCATGCGGATGTGACTCTCTTTACCGCCCGGCGTGGAGAGGACATGGTGGGGACCATCGCTGCCTTCAGCAATCACCGCCACAACGAATACCACGATGAAAACATCGGGTTTTTCGGATTTTTCGAGGTGCTGCAGGACCCCGAGGCAGCCCGGGCCCTGTTCACCAAAGCCGAGGATTGGGCCCGCGACCGGGGCCACACAGCCCTGCGGGGGCCCGCTCAATTTGACACCAACGATGAGTGCGGGTTACTGGTGGACGGTTTCGATGACAGCCCCCGCATCCTGATGACCTATAACCCGCGCTACTACATGGACTACCTGGAAGATAATGGCTACCAGAAAGCCCGGGATCTGTGGGCCTATAAACTCGCCACCCAAAAATTTATCGAGAATATCAGCGATCGTTTGGACCGTATCACTAACAAAATTCTCACCCGCCGCAATATCACGGTCCGCAACATCGAAATGCACAATTTCGAGTCAGAAGTGGAGCTGGTCAAGGATCTTTATAACAGCGCCTGGTCCAAAAACTGGGGCTTTGTGCCCATGGATGATGCCGAGTTTGACCATCTCGCTGAGCAGCTGCGCCAGATCATCGATCCGGATCTGGTATTTGTCGCCACGAAAGAGGGTAGGCCGGTGGGATTCAGCCTGTCCCTGCTCGACCTAAATCAACCGCTCCGCCTGGCATCTCCCACCCCGCAAAAGCCCGAATGGTGGGTGATGGCCAAATTAATCTGGAACTGGAAAGTGATGGGCAGGGTGGATTGGGTGCGGGTCTTTGCGCTGGGAGTGATTGATGAATTTCGCAGCCTGGGCATTGATGCCGTCTTTTACTACAAAACAGCTCAAGCGGCCATCCAGAAAGGGATCAAATTTGGCGAAATGAGCTGGGTCCTGGAAGATAACGCAGAGATGAATAAACCCATTCAAACCATGGGGGGAGAGGTGTATAAGACTTATCGATTTTATGAAAAAACGCTCTGAACAATAACGCCGCTCTTTGAATCACAAGCGGTAAAGGGAAACCTATGGATGTCACCTTTCTCGATCCAAATCTGGCCTATATTTTTCTGGTTTCATTTTTCTTTCTGGCAGGAACCGCCATTCTCACTCCGGGAACCGGCGTGTTAGAAATTGGAGCCATCCTGTCCCTCATCCTCGCCGGATGGGGCATTTCCATGCTCCCCATAAACAACTGGGCCCTGATCATCCTCATTTTGGGTGTGATCCCCTTCTTGATCGCTGTGCGTGTCTCAACCCGCATGATCTACCTGGGGATTTCCATCGCCTCCCTGGTGATAGGATCCACCTTTCTCTTCAAATCCGGGACATGGTGGAAACCGGCTGTACATCCCCTGCTGGGGGTAGTGGTTTCCGGTTTGGTGGGAGGATTTTTCTGGCTGGTAACCGTGCGCGTTTTGCAAGCAGAGTCCGCTCCCCCCTCCCATGACCTGGGGCGTTTGATTGGCAAGGAAGGGGAGGTGCGGTCCCGTATACCGGCAGGCGAAGAGGGGTCCATTCAGGTCCTGGGAGAACTGTGGACCGCCCGCAGTTCCACCACCCTGGAAGAAGGAACCATGGTCCGGGTTGTGGATCGCATGGGATTCGTGCTGGAAGTTGAGCCGCTGAATGAAGGATAATTTATGACACACAACAAGGAGGTCTGACCATGTACTTTTCCATTGTAGCGCAGAGCGTATCAGGCGCCAACACTCCGGTCTTCCTGCTGGGAGCGGTGATCATCATCGTACTCTTCCTCCTGGCAAGTGCCATCAAAGTTGTCCCCGAGTATCAGCGCCTGGTCGTTTTCCGCCTGGGCCGCTGCCTGGGGGCCTGGGGGCCGGGATTTACCATCCTGATTCCCATCATCGATAAAGGCGTCAGTGTTGATCTGCGGGAGCAGGTGCGGGAAATTCCCCACCAGACGGTGATTACTGCTGATAACGCCGGCATCTCATTGGACTTTATCTGGTATTACAAAGTCCTGGATGCCGTAGAAAGCGTTCTTCAGGTCGGAAACTTTGAAAGCGCTGCCCAGGGGATTGCCACCACCACCCTGCGCGCGGTTGTGGGCGGCATCGAGCTGGACCAGGTGCTGACCGAACGGGAGCACATCAACAATATGCTCCGCACCCGGCTGGATGAGGTCACCGAGCGCTGGGGCGTGAAAGTGACCAATGTTGAAATCCGGGAGATCATCCCCCCCCAAGAGGTGCAGGACGCCATGAACAAGCAGATGTCCGCCGAACGCACCCGGCGAGCGCAGGTCACCGAATCCACAGGGGAAAAGCAGGCCACTATCAACGTAGCCGAGGGTGAAAAAGAGGCTGCCATCCTGCGCGCGGAAGGCGAAAAACAGTCCCAAGTGCTGGCCGCGGAAGGCGACCGGGAAGCGCAGCGGCTGCGGGCTGAAGGATATGCCCTGGCCCTGGAAAAAATCACGGAAGTGGCAGAGACCCTCGATCCCAAAGCGGTCACCCTGCAGTACTTTGAGACCTTGAAAGACATGGCACAAGGAGAGTCCACCAAATACATATTCCCCATGGAGTTCACCAGTCTGCTGGAAAACTTCATGAAGGATCAAGAAAAATAACCGCCATCTATGAATCCAAAGCAAGACCAGCCAGGTAGCGACATACAAATCACCGACGCTACCTGGCTCGACTTAAGGGGGGTACAAATCCTGGAAAAAGAATGTTTTGGCCGGGATGCCTGGCCGATCTGGGATGTGCTTGGCGTGTTGACCTTACCGGATATTATCCGCTTGAAGGCGGAAGTCGGGGGCAAGTTAGTGGGGTTCGTAGGCGCAGACTTGCGTCATTTCCGCCGTCATGCCTGGATTGTCACCTTTGGCGTCCTCCCCGCCTATCAACGACAGGGAATCGGGACGCGCCTGCTGGAACATTGTGAGGAGCGTATTCCTCTTCCGGTCATCAAACTCAGCGTGCGGCGTTCCAACCAATCCGCCCTGGCCCTGTACCGCAAGTTCGGCTACCAGCAGGCGGAAATCTGGCCGGACTACTACCAGGGAAAAGAGGATGCCCTCATTCTGGAGAAACACACTGTAAACAGAGCATGAGCTCCACCACCGATCCTGTCCCCAACCTGCGGAGGGATCTATTGTGTAAAACGCCCGCGTGTCCTGCGGATTATAGGCAGCCTCTCCCCCTGCTATAATAGAAATTTATGAGCCAACATACGCTGCCTGATCCTACCTATATCGACGATCAACAAGAACTGTCCAGGCTTGTGAACGCCCTGGCGGATGAATCCCAGCTGGCCGTGGACACAGAGGCCAACAGCCTCTACGCGTATCAGCCCCAGGTGTGTCTAATCCAACTTTCCACGCCAACCCGGGATTTCATCGTGGACCCGTTGTCCATCCCGGACCTGGATCCCCTGGGGGAAGTCTTCCACGATCCCGACATCGAAAAAATCTTCCATGCCTCAGAATATGACATCAACATCCTGTACGATGATTTCAAGTTCCAATTCCAGAATCTGTTTGATACCATGCTGGCAGCCCGTATCCTGGGACGTAAGAAACTGGGCCTGGATGCCCTCTTAAAGCAAATCGCCGGTGTTAAAAGCAATAAGCGCTACCAGCGGGCGGACTGGGGTAAACGGCCTTTACCTGAGGATATGATTCGCTATGCCCAGAAGGACACCCATTACCTGATCGAGATCAGAAACGCCCTGGCGGATGAACTTCGCCGGGCGGGACGCTGGGCGATCGCCCAGGAAGATTTCTCCCGCGCCAGCCAGGCTTATTCCTGGCCCCGGAAAGAAAAGCTCCCTCCCTGCTGGCGGATTTCCGGCGCCCAAGATCTGCCCCCACAGAAGGCGGCCATCCTGGAAAAATTATGCCAGCTGCGGGATGAGATGGCCCAGGAAAAAGATCAGCCGCTGTTTAAAGTATTGGGGAACAAAACGCTCCTGACTCTAGCCCAGGCCGCACCGCAGACCCGGGAAGGCTTCGAATCGCTGCCGGTCACCCACAAGCCCCAGGTCAAACGCTACAAGGATGCGCTGTGGGGCGCCATCCAGGACGGCTGGGAAGCCAGCCCTCTCCTTCCCCCTGAAAGAGGACGCCCGGATGACGATTACCTTGATCGTCTCCACACCCTCAAAAACTGGCGCAAAAAAAAGGCGCGCAGTGTGGGCGTGAACTCGGCCGTCATTCTCCCCCGCTATCTAGTAGCCGCCGTAGCCCGGGCCAATCCGTCATCCCCGGGTGAGCTGCAGGACATCCTGCAGGAGGTCCCGCTCCGCTTTGAACATTACGGGGTGGAAATCCTGGAAACTTTACAGAGGGTAACTCACTGAGACCCGCCATGAAAATGGATATTCATGGCGCAGCACAACCGTTGACAGGATCAATGCGCCTTCTGGAAATCAACGGAAAGAAACTGCTCCTGGAATGCGATCTGTTTCAGGGCAGGCGAAAAGTGACTTGCCCCGCAACCGGAATTTTCCCTGTAACTGTCAGGAGGCTGAGGAATCCAAGGCCATTAACCCCATGGAGGACCTGGCGGTGATCCTCTCCGCCTCCGGCATGGCGGAAGCCGGCCGCATTCTTCACCACCTGAAAAACAACGTGCTGATCGTTTCCCGGCAAACCCCTCATGCTTCGGGCAGGCGGCCTGCCGAGCGAGTCAAGCACAACAAGATCTGCGGCGAAGCGTACACACGACGGGCTCAGGTGGCAACCATCAACGGGTTTTCCCCCTCCGCCAGACAATAACTGCTATCCAACTGTGCCCCGGCTTCCAGGGCCACACCGCAAGACATTTATCTCGAACATGGAGAGCCCCGCGGCGCAGAACCCCTCCGGAACCGACTGCGTGAAGTGGGTTTTCCAACCGTGAAATATCCCTCCCGGGATGAAGAATTTCAACCCTGAAAGCACCTCTGTCCGGACCGGCGGGACTGGATCGCTATTTGGTATAATCGGGCTTGGATTCGGAGGGGTGCCAGAGTGGCTTATCGGGGCGGTCTCGAAAACCGTTGTGGTCTTTTTGGGCCACCGTGGGTTCGAATCCCACCCCCTCCGCTTTCAAAACACACACCCGGGCCGGCTCCAATTTTTTGTTCCCCTCCACCCTGGCCTGCCGGAGCCCACGCTTATCAAAACTTTCAATCCCCTTCCAGTCTTCACCGGGTTCATTCCCTGATACAATGAGAGCTGTACCCCATTACATCCCGGTTCACGATTCCTGACACAGGAATCTTAGGAGAAATCGATGAGCACCCCCCTTCTTCTTGGCCTGCTCGGGGCTGGAATCCTGATCATTGTCGGCATTTTTATGATCCGCATCTTCAGGATCAGCCAGAACATCAACCTGACGGACACCCCGGAAGGAGAAAAACCGGAATGGTTGAAGACCGATCCTCCCCCCGAGACGGTGGCCGAAACGAAAAAAGACGGCGAAAAAATATCCCTGTATGACTTCGACCCCGGGGAAGATCTGGCTGCAGCTTTCGCTGAACAGATTGAGGACATCATCCACCACTTGATGGAGAAAGACCCTGACTTAAGGTCACTCAGCCTGGACTTAGGGACTGCTCCTGACGGGGGGATTGAGTACCATTTTGAGGGAGAAACTTATACCAACGCGGACCACATCCCTGACGCGAACATCCAGGATGTGATCAAGCGCGCGATTGACATCTACAACAGCCGTGAATAAACGTTCTTAAAAATCAATATGCCCCGGCAAGGCGGGAACAGGGTGGGGGGAATTTTCCCTTGATACCCTGTCTGTTAAAAAATTTGTTCCGTGCCTGAGCCGTAGCCGGGGCTGTTCTTCCCCCGCCAATCCCACATCACCGGCAGGCTGACCAACAGCAATCCCAGGATCACCCCTAACAAAGCCTGCCGCCGTAGCGGGTGGAAAACATCCCGCGTCACGCGCAACATGACCTCCATCCCCACCTGCTCCATATAGGCCGGGAAACGAGAAGCAACCCGATCAGCGAAAAGCTGGAACAAGACGGAGGGTAAAACCCAGGACGCACCGAGGCTGATGCCGCTGCCTATGGTGATGGGAATACCCCACCATCCCCCCAGCCCGCCCAAGGACCGCACTGCAAAGAGGGCAATGAGAAACAGACAAGCCAGGGGTAAAACCCAGCTCCACCGGCCCCCCCAACGAATGACGCGCAGGAAACGCTTTACCGTGGTGATGTTTTCCGTACTGCCCATATCTCCCCCTCCAAGCTCCTCCGCGACCTGCACCCGGGAGGGAATTTCTCCCGCCAGGCGGGCCAGAACCAACTCATACACCTCAACCTGCTGCTCGCGGGGCAGTCCCGGCATCTTACACGACAGCTGGAAGACATCCGATGGAGATTGGAAAGCGGCAGGATCCCTGATAAACGCATCCACTTCTTCCTGGTCGCAGGGAGGCAGGGACTCAAATAGAATCTGGGCCAGTATTTCCCCCTGAGGCCCTTTCATCCGCTCCCGCACCAGGGATAGATCCAGCGTGACCTGCGGCACCTGCTGGGTGCTGTCCAGCCAGTTGTAGAACCCATCAATCACGCCTTCTATATACTCGGCCAGCACCTCATCCGGAAGCAGAACGGCGGTCACCCGCTCCCATTCAGCCCGATTTAAGCGGAGTAAGAGCTCTTTCAAAACAGGGTCACCCTCCGCTTTTCCCTCACCCTCCTCCCCGCGCTGCATGACATCATCGACAAACCCGGGAAGGAAATCCGCTTCTGTGACCACTCCCACTGAGGTCTTTTTCATCAGTTCAGGGTTAAAAAGAACCCTTCCCGCGTGAAACACACCCATCGTGAACGGGATCGTGATCACAACCATCACGGCAAAAAATAGGCCCAGCGCCCTGGAAATCCAGGTTAAAAATGACCTCATCCCGCCTCCTCGTTGACGGGTTATGACAGGAGGTTCTCCAGTGGAAATTCCTCAAGCGATTCGATGATCAAATCCGGTTGGTAACCCTCTTTTTCAAAGGATAGACCTTTGGTCATGGCGTTGGGAACGGCCACACAATACACTCCTGCCCGTTTTGCCGCCAGCACGCCGTTCGGTGAATCTTCCAATACCACGGCCTGCTGGGGTGATAATCCCAACCGCTGCAGGATAAGATGATAGACTTCCGGGTCCGGTTTCGATCGCCGGACATCATCAGAGCAGCAAATAGCGTGGAATCGATCAATCAGATCCAGGCGTTCCAGGTGACCATCCACCCAGCTGTGAGAGGAACTTGAAGCCACGCCCCGCTTTAGACCGGCGGCTTCCGCAGCAGCGATGGTGTCCTCCACGCCGGGCAGCACCGGCTGCTGCTGGACCAGTTCCTGCTCCCATTGACTTACTTTCTTTCGGGCCGCTTCAGTGTCCAATCTATCCCCCACCAATGCGTGCAAGTCCTGAATGGGATGGTGATCATCCGGAGAAACACCGATGATCTCGGCCCAGTCCGCCATCGCCAGATGCTGATCATACTCCCGGTACAAACGTTTCCAGGCTTGAAAAATGGGGGTTTCGGAGTCCAGGATCAGTCCATCAAAATCAAAAATCAAACCTTGAATCTGTGCTTGGGTCATGTCTGTTCTCGCGGGATTGTCCTCTCGTATGTAACTATTGTCCGCATAGTATAATTTCTATACTTCACCATAGGCGGTATGTAAAAAGAATGAAACAAATTCAATTAATCTTCCGGCTGCTCAAAGATGACAGGGTCCATCCTCTGTTAAAGTTATTTCCCTTTTTATCCCTGCTGTATCTGGTCTTTCCAGATCTAGTGCCGGGACCGCTCGATGACGCGGTTGTCATCGCCCTCTTCGTGCAATTTTTCCTGGCTTTGATCCCGGATGACATTATCCAGGAACATAAATCCGGACAAGATAAAATCATTGAGGGTGAGTATTGGGAAGAGTGAGATCAACAAAACCGGTCAATCATTCATTAAAGCAATGCTCCCCGACGCCTCTCGGGGAGTTCATTTTCATATACCCTGCAATTAAAACAGGTCTTCTTCATCATCGCTGTCATCAAACTTAATTTCAAATTCCACGTCTTCCCGGACTTCTCGCACCCACAGCTGCAGGATATCCCCTTTATCCGTTTCGTCGTAATGGGCTGCAATGATCGGAATTTCATCCGTCAATCCTGACTCCGTGCGATATTCCAGGATGATCATCTCCCGTTTCCCCCATGCGTCCCGGCAGCGATCCACCAGCGCCGCGCCATCAAAAGCACGCAATTCCGTGAAATAGGTGTCAAACTGTTGTGCGCTCTCGGTCACGCCTTGAATCCATAAACCATTAACCTCGCGGAATTCAGGTGTTGGCCCTTCAACAATGGTAATTTTTTCACTCATATGTGTCTCACAAAACCAAGCACTTCGGAATCTATCGGTATCATACCATATTTGAACACACAGTAAATGGCCCTCTCCCCCCATGCGTCCTTACAGCGTTTTAATGTCCATCAATGCTGCCGTTTCCATAACCGCCCCTTGCAGGCAAAGCCCTTCTTTTTCAAGTATAATACGGGCAGAAATTGTCTCTCGCTTGATCCAAGAAGGTTCGCTTCGCCACACAGTACACCACGACTCTGTATGCCTTCTTTTAGATGTGATACCTTCTCCCGAAAACATTCCGGCCTGGCCGCGAGGGGAGTAAATTAGTATGGTTGACTTGCTTCACATCTTAACCCTGGGAAATGAAGACCGCATCCCGGCTGAAATCCTGCTTTCCGCAGCGGAGGAGGACTGGACAGGGTTGCCATCCATCGCAGTCACATCTGCCCGTTCTCCGGAAAATGTACTGGAAAGCCTTTCCAGCATATCATGTGACGCCCTGCTGCTGGAGCCAGATTTAGTGGATGACGCATTTTTATCCCGTATTCGTGCCCGGTACCCGGAGATAGCCCTGGTCGGGTTCGGGTCCACAGACCATCCCGCTCCAGCCCCTGAAACGAACCTTTTCGACACCTTGATCAGCCACCGTGATTGGACCCCCGCTGGATTAGCCCATGCGGTGCAGGACGCTGTCCAAAAACGACTCCTTTCCCATCAACTGGCCTCCGCCCGTCAAAAGCTCGATCAACGTTTGAAAGAATTTAAAACCATTCGTAGGGCCAGCCTCAACCTGACTTCGTCCCTGGAATTAGAACCCGCCCTTGACGCCATTCTGGAAGAAGGACTTCATCTGGTCTCTGCGGATGATGCCCATATTTTCCTCTACCAGGACGGGAAACTCCTGTTTGGTTCGGCCCTTTTTGAAGGCAATCAACAAAAAAAGCCTTTCCAGGATCCCAGAGAGGATGGAATAACAGCCAGCGTTGCCCGCAGCGGGGAAACCATCGTTGTCAATGATGTCATGACCCATCCCATTTTTGCAGGGCGGCGCTGGGACGGCGCCATTATCAGTATCCCATTGAAAATTAAATCCGAGGTACAGGGCGTGATGAATCTGGCCTTTCAGCGCCCGCACACCTTCACAGTGGAAGAGCAGCGAGCGCTTGAACTCCTGGCCGACCAGGCCGCCATCGCCATCCACAATGCGCGGCTATACGAAAAAGCTCAGGAGGAAATCAGGGTTCGGAAACGGGCGGAAGAGGCCCTGCGGGAAAGCGAGAAGCGCTACCGGAAGTTGTTTGACTCCTCCAAAGACGCCATTATGACCCTGGAACCGCCCTCCTGGCAGTTCACTTCGGGAAACAACGCCATCCTGGATATGTTTAAAGTCGAGGATATGGCTGAGTTCACCTCCCATGGGCCGGGGGACTTGTCTCCAAAGCGCCAACCAGATGGGCGGCTTTCCAAAGAAAAGGCGCGGGAAAAGATCGCCACGGCCATGGAAGAAGGCTCCAACTTTTTTGAATGGTACCATCAACGCATGAACGGCGAAGTCTTTCCGGCTACGGTCCTGCTCACGCGCGTTGACCTGGCGGATAAACAATTTTTACAGGCTACCGTGCGCGACATCACTGAGCGCAAAGAGACAGAACGATCCCTCAAAGAAAGCGAAGAAAAGTACCGCTCCCTGTTTGAGCGCGTCCCGATCGGACTGTACCAAACCACCCCAGAGGGAGAAATTTTGGACGCCAACCCCGCCCTGGTGGACATGCTGGGATATCCCGACCTGAATTCGCTGTTGGGCGTAAATGTCTCTGAGATTTTTGTGCGCGGAAAGGCCCGCCGGGAGCAGCTCACTCTGCTGGACGAAGAACAGGTTGTGCCGGATTACGAGATCCGGCTGCAGTGTTATGACGGAAGTGAATTGTGGGCCAAAGATTCATCCCGCGTCGTGAAAGACGAAAACGGGAACGTGCTTTACTACCAGGGGAGCCTGGTGGATATCACAGACCGCGTCAATCTGCAGCGCGAAGTAGAAGAGCGCCGCCTGTATCTGGAAGGGGTGTTGGAATCCACTCTCAGCGCGCTGATCACATTGGATAATAACCACCACATCCTGGAATGGAACTCCGGGGCAGAAAAGCTGTTTGGCTACAAGCGGGAAGAAGTGCAAGGGAAGAATCTAGACAAATTTATCGCCAGCCCGGAAGGAGAAACCCTTCCAGAGGCAGCTGAGTTGACAGCAAAAGTGTTATCCCAGGAAGTGATCTCCCCCACAGAAACGGTGCGCTACGATAAATGGGGCAATCCCGTTCCGGTCGTCCTGACCGGTGCACCGATCCAGGTCAACGATGAACTGGTGGGTATCGTAGCATCCTATACCGACATCAGCAAGCAGAAAGAACTCGAAAAAGAAATCAAACACATGGCCACCCACGATGTTCTGACCGGTTTGCCCAACCGGCGCTTGTTTAACGAACGGATCCAGTTAGAGATGGCGCATGCAGAGCGGAATGATGAGCGCCTGGGGGTGCTGTGGCTGGATCTGGATAACTTCAAAGAAGTAAACGACACCTACGGGCACAGCACCGGGGATACCTTGCAGCAGGAAATCGCCCAGCGCCTGACCGGCGTGCTGCGTAAAAGCGACACGGTGGCCAGAATGGGCGGGGACGAATTCATTATTCTCCTCCCGGAAATGGATGCTATCCGCGCAGCTCAGATCACAGCGGACCGGGTGCTTGAGGTGATGAATAAACCCTTTAAGTGTGACACCCACTCCATCTCTATCAGCTTCAGCATCGGTATTTCGATCTATCCCGATCACGGCCAGGACATCGCCTCCATCACCAAGTCAGCAGACCGGGCCATGTACCAGGCCAAAGATAAAGGGGGAAATGTGTACCACCAATATTCGCCGACGTGACCCCCGCCCATGTATCAGCTCATCCTCCTCATCCCCCACGGGATTGATGAAAACCGTTTTCATGATCTGTGGCCAGCGTTTTTACACCACGCCGAACACATGCCCGGGCTTATCCACGAAGCGATCAACGATGTCCAGGCTTCTTTGTATGGACCTTCCCGCATCAGCCGCATCGCCACCTTTACATTCCCCGACCGGGACACTCTCCAGGATGCCCTTGCCTCACCTTCCGGGGAAAAGGCTGGAAAATTGATCCACCACTGTACAGATGGACAGGTGACGATCCTCATCGCGCATCACCGCCGGGAAGATATTGAGCATCTCCGGCACTTGCAGCAGGACGCACCGGACAGCCATGAATAAACAGGGCCTGTCTCCCTTCCTCCAGGGATCCCTGTTTGCGCTGGCGTTGACCCTCATTCTGGGCGGCGTGTTCTTCCTGCGCTGGTATCAAAGGAAAGGATTTCGCACCCGCCGTCTGCTTGCCTGGCTGCGCCATCCGGAACGGCACCCCTCCTGGTACCAATCAGGCGGTGAGCGCTGCCAGGACGCGCCTTTTATGTTCCCAACCGATGGCTATATTGGTTTTGTGTGGCGGGACTCCTTCCGTCCCGGTCACATCCACCAGGGCATTGACATCTTTAGCCGCGAAGACCCCGGCATCACACCCGTACAGACTGCCTATCCGGGATATGTGTCCCGTCTGGAAGATTGGACCTCCTCCCTCATCATCCGTATCCCGCGGGATCCGCTCCAGCCCGGGCGCCAGATCTGGACGTACTACACCCACATGGCTGACGCTCAGGGCCATTCTTACATCTCATCCCGTTTTCCACCCGGCACAAGAGACGTTTATGTCAATCAGGGAACGCTTCTAGGGTACCAGGGAAACTACTCCGGAAATCCAGATTCGCCCGTGGGAACCCATTTACACTTTTCCATCGTGAAGGACGACGGGCAAGGAAACTTCCGCAATGAACTCCAGATCACCAATACCCTGGATCCCTCCCCTTATTTTGGCATGAAGTTAAACGCAAATACATTGGGAAAAGAAATCCCCCGCTGTCGAGAGGACAAAGGATCTAGCCATGACTCTCTTTCAAGATAAGGTCGTCTTAATTCGTGGTGCAGGACAAGGGCTGGGCAGGAAACTCGCTGTAGGCTTTGCGCGACAAGGAGCCCACATTGCGGCCAGTGATGTTTCCCCTCTCCATCTGTCACAAACCGCGAACATCATCCGTGGCGGATCGGGGACCTGCCATACGTACGATCACGACATGTCCAAAAAACACTTCATCCAGGGCACCATAGCGGATATCCAGACCGAACTGGGCATCCCCGACATCCTGATTCTGGCCCATTTCCTGAATCCGGAAGGAACCCTGGAAAACCTGGATGACTGGGATTGGCAGCACTCCCTGGATGTCAACCTCAGCGGGGCCTTTTACACCATCCAGTCCTATCTGCGCATCGCGGGGGAAACCCTTTCCCGGAAACACATCATCACCATACTTCCGGATCAGGCTCAATCCGGATTAGAGATCATGAAGCACGGGTTGCTGGGGTTGACCGCTGCTGCCGCCAGGGAAGGAGCTGCCCGGGATGTGGCTGCCAATGCCATTGCCTCCTCCGGGTTTGAGGAAAACCCCCTGCTGCAAACCATCTATCGCTTATGCGCTGATCCATCATCCTCCCCCAGCGGGGAATTGATCACAGCCGGGGAGCCCTTTCCCCTCCAAGCCATCCCTTTCTAAATGTCAGTTATAATCGAAGTAACCCCTTGAATGCAGGTTCACCAATGTGTACTTTTCCCTGAGCGGGAAACAGGAAAGGAGACTTCCCTATGAATGACACACAGCTGGTCCGCACTGAAACCATCGACAAAGCAGGATTAATTACACTCAACCGTCCCCAGGCATTAAATGCCCTGAATGAACCCCTGCTGCGCGCGCTCATGGACGCGCTGGAAAAATATGACCGTCAAGAAGATGTCGGGGCCATGGTCATTACCGGACATGAGAAAGCATTTGCTGCAGGGGCGGATATCAAAGATATGGCTTCGTCCAATGCGGCGGACATGCTTAAAAATGAATTCATCCCCCAGTTCTCACGGGTACAAACCATCAAAAAGCCCCTCATCGCTGCCGTGTCTGGACATTGTCTGGGAGGAGGAAACGAATTGGCCATGTCCTGTGACATGATCGTGGCCAGTGAATCCGCCCGTTTCGGTCAACCGGAAATTAATTTGGGAGTTATCCCCGGCGCGGGGGGCACCCAGCGCCTGGCAGCAGCTGTTGGAAAACACATTGCCATGGAAATGGTCCTCAACAATCGTACTTTATCCGCTGAGGAAGCGCTGGACTTAGGCCTGGTGAACTACGTCGTTCCGGTTGAAGAATGCGTGGATAAAGCCCTTTCTCTGGCGCAAGACATCGCCGCCCGGGCTCCATTGGCTGTGGCCTTGGGTAAAGAGATGGTCAACCTATCCTTTGAAACTTCCCTTTCCCAGGGTTTACAGGAAGAACGGAGGGCGTTTTACCTCCTCTTTTCCACCCAGGATCAAGAGGAAGGTATGCAGGCCTTCCTTGAAAAACGATCCCCCTCATGGCAAGGAAAGTGAATTTGTTACACCCGCATCGAGGTGGAACATGATTCAATATCGAGACCTGATACGCATTATCCGAACCTTTAACATTCCCCGGGACCGTCCTGTCCTGGTGCATCCCTCTCCTGACATCGAAGACAGGATCCAGGGGGGGGAAAAAACGATCCTGGGGGCGCTGCAGGAAATCTTTTCCACCCTTCTGATGCCCGCCTTCACATACCACACCATGGTATATCCCAAAAAGGGCCCTCGCTTAAATGGCGTGGAGTATAACAATCCGCCTATCAACAATCAAGACGCGGTATTTTTTGAGGATCACCTGCCGGTTTCCCCGGAGTTTGGATCCGTTGTCGAAGCCTTTCGCACCCTCCCGGAAACGAAGCGCTCCACTCACCCTATCCTTTCCTTCAGTGGACAGCAGGCAGACACTGCATTACAGTCCCAATCCCTCTCTACCCCCTATGCCCCTTTGTCATACCTGCGCCAGCAGGATGGATGGGTGCTGCTCTTGGATGTGGATCACACCCATAACTTCAGCATCCATTATGCCCTTAAAGAAGGCGGGAGAAAACTTTTCACCCGCTGGGCCTTGACCTCAGCTGGCATAAAACGCTGTCCCCACTTTCCAGGTTGTGCGGATGGCTTTACGTCCCTCACGCCCCTCCTTCAAGAGCATACCCGCCATACCGTCAAAGACAATCTTTCCTGGCAGGCCATACCCCTGCGAGCGATTATGGGCCAAGTACAAACCGTGCTGGACGAAAATCCACTCGCATTGCTTTGTGATCAAGAACACTGCCTGCGCTGCGCATCAGTCCGGGCCCGGGGGCATGAAAGCGGGAAAAATTGAGTTTCTTTACATGCATAATACACAATTTGGGGGATAAAGATAGCTGGTGTCTTTTCTATCCACATAGGTATGTATGTTTATCTAACTAGTAGTCTTAGTAGGGATTGTGGAAAAGTGGAAAAAAGACCTTTCCCAACCAATGCTGTCAGAGATGGGGTGCTGTCCCCCCATAGAGAGGATTGACAAGATAGAGTGGTCAATATATAGGGGGAGAAGGCGATCAAGATCGGGATTTAATTATCCACAACCTGTTCTGGAAAACGGTGCATGACTTCAAGGAAGGGAGGACAGTCCCGGGGCGAATTCCATATATGGGGTTGGTTAAGGTTTGCTCCCCATATATGGATTAACTCCCCACAAGGTTTGTTGATAAAAAAGGGCAGTTATCCCCATAAAAAGAGGGTTTTCCACAGTTAATAGCCACTTATCCACAGACAGGATCCTGTACCCTGGCATTTGTAATTCCCCTCTGATTAAAGCGCAACGTTAAAGCGGGGCCAAGTTTGAAAGAAAAAGCAGCTAGTCTCCTGGGAAGTTTTGTTCTTCCGGGGTGATCTTTGCTCCGGGAGGAATCACAGTGCTCTTGGGAATGACCACGATACCGTCCCGCACGGACCACTGTTCGTGAGACGCCTCTGTCCCCCTTGGAAAGGGCTGGATGTGAACGCCAGCCCCGATGCGGGCATTTTTATCGATAATGGCTCCTGAAATTCTGCTCTCGGGACCGACCCCGATGGGGATATCATGCGGGCGTGTGGCGTTTTCTTCATAATAATCTGCCCCCATCAGCACGGTGTTTTCCACCTCTGCCCCGTGTTTAATCTGGCTTCGCAGCCCGATGACTGAGTTGTGGATCAGCGCCTGTCCAATGTAACAGCCGTCGGCCAGAGAGACCTTTTCCAGGGTGGCCCCGGACACGATGGTCCCTGGCAGAAAGCGGGCATGGGTATAGATGGGATGATGGACGTCGTGGAAATTAAAGGGAGGATCCGGGTTGGTCAGTTTTAAATTTGCCTCGTAGAAGGCCCGGATGGTCCCCACATCTTTCCAATACCCGTCAAAACTGTACCCCACCACCTTGTTGGTGTGGATCGCCCGGGGGATGACTTCCCCCCCGAAATCGTCAACGTCCAGGGAGTCAAGAAGTTCCTGTAACACGCTCGTTTTGAAAAGATAAATCCCCATGGATCCCAGGTAAGGACGGGCCTCGTCGTCTCGGCTTACAAAACGGGACAGCTTGTCGGGATCCTGGGGTTTTTCAATGAAATCGGTGATTGTACCGTCTTTCATGCGCTTCAGAATCCCAAGTCGTGAGGATTGATGGGCAGATACCGGTTGGACGGCAATCGAAATGTCGGCCTCTTTTTCCCAGAAATCTTCCGCCATTTTGCCGTAATCCATGCGGTACAGGTGATCCCCGGCCAGGATAAGGGTGTAGTTCGCGCCGGTGGCCTGGATTTCAAACAGCTGCTGACGGACGGCATCGGCTGTGCCCTGGTACCAGGACTCATTACGGATGGTCTGTTCTGCGGCCCAGATCTGGACCCACCCGCGGTGAAAGGGATCAAAGTTATAGGTGCGGGTGATATGGCGGTGCAGGGAGACGGAGTTGAATTGGGTCAGGACGGCAATGCGGTTGATATCGCTGTTGATACAGTTGCTGATCGGGATATCAATCAAACGATATTTTCCCGCTATGGGGACAGCCGGTTTAGCCCGCACCTTCGTCAGCGGAAATAGCCGTGTTCCACGACCTCCCCCCATAATAATACTCAGAATGTCATTCGTGGACGGCATAAATGCACTCCTTGGTCTCGTGGGAAAGGATAAAAGCAGAAAACCCTCCCCATCTGGAGGAGGGTGAGGGCTGTAAGGTGAAGTTGTGGGAGTTGTTCATGGCAGCCTGTTTTGGTCGGGTACTGAATGCCGGAGGTGGGAGTCGAACCCACAATCCTCAAGGGAACGCGAGTTTGAGTCGCGCGCGTCTGCCAGTTCCGCCACTCCGGCTGGGCCGTTCCTAGTATACCTAAGAATAATCCCGGGGTCAAGACGCCACCATTGCAGCGCCCGGTCAGCATCAAGTTTCCTGCCCGGCGATTGTGCGGGTACATAGCGGCGCGTACCTGCCGCGATGTGAGGTCCTGCTCAAGCTGAATATGATAGGCACCCTTCACCTTTTTTAAAAATCGCATACAATACACAAAGGCCTTCATCAAACAGGTGGAGCGGACCGCACAACCTGTAGGGCTTCCGGCTGTACCAGGAAAGGAACAGGCATGAAACGCACACAAAATTTTTTCAAAGTGTTCACTCCAGCGGTCATTACCTACCTGGCGGCCTCCTTTCTTTTGGGCTGGCTTCTGTTCCTTGTTCCTGTGCTGTTCCGTTCCGGGGAGGGTATTTTGCCGGCCGTTGTGCGCCTCGTTGCCTGGAGTGTGGCCATGTGGGCCCCTGGACTGGCAGCCATAGCCACCACCGCCTGGACGGAGAAAAAGCCCCTTAGCACCCTGCGCCTGGGTCACCTGGGCAGGCCTGTGGTTTACCTGTGGGCCTGGGCAATTCCCCTGATCCTAATTTTGCTTACCGCCGGCCTGACCTGGGCGGCAGGGTGGGGCACGCTGGATACCGGCATGAGCTGGCTGGAAGAACAAGCCCCGCAATTGTCAGGGACGACCCTCCTTCCTCCACGGCAGCTGCTGGCGCTGCAGATCGGATCGGGGCTGATTGTGGGACCCCTCATTAACAGCCTCTTTGCCGTGGGTGAAGAGGTGGGGTGGCGCGGATTTTTTCTACCACGCCTGCTCCCCTTAGGCCAGACCCGGGCCATTCTGGTCAGCGGGATTGTGTGGGGCGTGTGGCACGTACCGGTCATTGCCCAGGGACATAATTATCCCGGACGCCCGGTGCTGGGGATATTCATGATGGTGGTCTTTACGACCTTGCTGGGGTTCCTGCTGTCCTGGCTGTATTTCCAAACCCGGAGCCCGTGGGCCCCGGCATTGGCGCACGGGACGGTGAATGCCGCTGCCGCCCTGCCTGTGGTATTTTTCGATGTCCCTGCCCCGCTGTTGGGCGGCAGCCTGACCAGCGCGGCTGGTTTGATCATCCTGGGCATATTCGTGATCATTCTGTACCTCACCAGGCAGTTACCGGTGTTGTCGTGAGAGGAACGTTTCACGTGAAACATTTCAAACAGGTGGACACCATTGTTTCACGTGAAACGTGGTCCAGAAGGGGAGGGCAGGAGCGGTAAGTGTTTGTAAGGAGAGGAAAGTTCCTTCATCTGATCGCCTATGGACAGGATGTTCCTGTCCCGCTGGGGAGTGTTCAACAGCCCTGTCAAAGAACGGAAGACTATGTTTAATTATCTTGCTTCTACGATTGCCGATCAACGCCTGCAGTCCAACATCAAAAAAATCACCCGGTTGGTGGAAATCAGCGGTATTCTCAACTCCACCTTGAAACCGGACCTGCTGCTGCAAACCATCCTTGACACAGCGGCGGAGCTTCTGGAATGCAGCGATGTTTCCATTCTTTTATACGACGAAAACGCGGAGCAGCTGCGGTTTGCGGCGGCCACCGGTGCGAACCGGGAACAACTGGAAGAAATTCCTGTTCCCCTCGACAGCAGTATTGCTGGCACGATCTTCACCGAAAACAGACATCTGGTGATCAATAATGTTGAGCAGGACCCGCGCCACTATGACCAGGTGGGAGAACAGATCCAATATCAGGTGGATTCCCTGCTGGGGGTCCCCATGCGCATTAAAGACCGCGTGACAGGGGTGATTGAGGCGCTCAACAAAAAGGGGGGAGAGTTTACAGAATTTGATGTTTCTTTGCTGCTGGTGGTTGCCTCTCAGGCGGCTATCTCCATCCATAACGCCCAGTTGATCCAGGCCCTGCAAAAAGCCAACGTGGAGCTCAATCAGGCGGACAAATTAAAGCGGGACTTGATGTCTGTGGCCTCCCATGAACTACGCACGCCCCTGGGCAACATTCTGGGATACGCCACGCTGCTGCATGAAGAGGCTTCGCAAGCCACCAAGCCTCTGGCGGAGTCGATCCTTAAGGCCTCCACCCGCCTGCGGGCGGTGCTGGATGACATGGCCAACATGAATTTGCTTTATACCGGCGAGGCCGATTTGGATCTCATGCCCACGACGCTGTCCGCCGTGCTAAACATCGCCGATGATGAAGTTCACAACACGTTCCATGATGATTATCAGGAGATCCAGTTCCATCTCCCAGCAGAACCAATAGAGATGTTTATAGATCTGCCTAAGCTCAGCGTAGTCTTTATCAATTTGTTGGAAAATGCCATTCGCTTCACCCCCCCGGAGGGGGACATTCGCGTCTCGGCGGAAGAGAAGGGGGGGAAAGTACACGTCACCGTCACCGACACGGGGCAGGGTATATCTGAATCGGACCTGGAAAAGATCTTTGAGGTTTTCTATCAAAACGAGGACCACATGACCCGGCGCTATGAAGGGCTGGGGCTAGGGCTGTCTATTGCCCGGGAACTGGTGCAGTTGCATGGGGGAAAGATCTGGGCTGAGAGCGAGGGCGTGGGCAAAGGGTCCGCCTTTCATGTCGTCCTTCCCAAAGTGCATCCTTCCTACTCAGGGTAAGGGGGCGCCTTTCTCTTCGGCCCAGGACGAGAGGGTGTTCTTGATGTCGTCCAGCAGGGCATCGAAGGCGTCCAGTGCTTGAGCGAAATCATCTCCCCACCATCCTGCAATCTGCCAGATTTCCTGCCACGTTGCCAGCTGGCGTTGATGGGATGGGTTGTGAGCCGCGGCTGTCGTTCCGGTATACAGGAAAGGCCACAGGGCACTCACGGGGCGTTCACTCTCCAGTAACGCCTGGATGGCTGCCTTGAAATAAGAAATTTGTGGGGGCAGGGGACCCTGGGGGAGGCCGGTGGGTTCCATGTCCTGCAGCGTTTCCTCCCATGAAGGAAGCCAGGCCCGGATAGCGTCGGGATCAAGGGTATCTGCTCCCAGCAGGCGCATGAAGGTGAAATAGATGTCCGGATTGCCAGCGGCTTCTGCCCGCTGGTACAGGTCATGGGCCAGGCGGCGTGTGGAAAGCGGGGGCCCGCCGAGTTGAGCCAGGGCGTTGACAGCTCTTTGAGTGGCAGTTAGAAGACCGGATATTTCCTGCAGGGTTGCGGAGGGCGGATTGAGCTGGTGCTGGAACCAGAATCCCCGCGCCTCTTCCAGGCCGATGGCGCAGCGCTTCAAGATGTTTTCAGGGTTGGAATAATTGCTCCGCACGCCGGATTGCGTATAGTCTATAAAGTGGCGCGGGTCATGCAGGGGAACAGCGTCGTGTAGTGTGGGTCCCAGCCAGGGGTCGAGCCGCAGGGACGAGGGTTCCCGGTACCGATTCTGGTCGTGGTGGACCAGGTCGAAGTGGATGTTTGGCGTCAAGGGTTCTATTTCCCGGGATTTTTGCGGTGGTGCGCTGTGGATGAACACCAGATCAATGTCCCCCGCTCCGCCCAACAGCGGGGAACCATAGGTTAATGAGCCCCGCAGGTACGCACCGATGATGCCGGCCGTGTGCTTGAGTTCCTGCTCAGCCCGGTTTTGTGCCTGTTCCCGCAATACCTCAGGAGAAAAGTCCATCCCTCCCTCACTTCCTCACGCTTGCTCGTCCAGGGGCAATTCCTGCTGGTACGGGGCCATCTTTAACCGCTGCCGGATCCGTTTTTCTACCCAGTCCAGATCCTCCTGGGAGGCCACAAAATTGAGATTGTTCGTGTCAATTTTCAGAACAGGCGCGGTTTTGTGGTAATCCCGGGCGAAAAATGTTTCGTATGCCAGGTTTAGATGATCGATATAATTGCGGTCCATATTCCGCTCATAGGGCCGGTCCCGGTGAGCAATGCGCTGCATGAGGACGTCCGTCTCAGCCTGCAAATAGACGATCAAATCCGGGAGGGGAATTTTTTCGGCCAGGGCTTCGTGGACCTGTTGATAGGTGTCCAGCTCGTCTCCCTCCAGGTTGAGCCCGGCAAAAAGGGCATCCTTTGCAAACGTGTAGTCAGATACCAGGTGGTCGTCATCTTCCAGCAGTGTGGTAATCTCCCGTTGTTGGTGGTAGCGGCTTAATAAAAAGAAAATCTGAGTTTGAAAGGCGTATGCTTCCCGATCAGCGTAAAAATCTTCCAGGAAAGGGTTTTCTTCAAAAACTTCCAGGAGCATGCTGGCCTCGAATCGCGGTGAAATCAGGCGGGCCAGGGTTGTCTTCCCCACGCCGATGGCGCCTTCAATGGCTATGTACATAGAACCCCTTTGCGTGTGTTGTGTGGACCGTAACGGTTTGGGCCGGTTGGATGATACCAAAAATTTAATGAAGCTGCAACAGTTGCTTGACAAATGGTTTCTGGGTGCGCTACACTGGAATTATCCATTCCACACAATTATATCTTATTCAGGAGGGTGACATGGTTGGACTAAATCGGATCCAGTTAATCGGCAACCTGGGCCGCGATCCGGAGCTGAAGGAGACCCCGAGCGGCAAACAGGTCTGCGTGTTCAGTATGGCGGTCAACCGGCGCTGGAAGGACTCCATGGGAGAAACACAGGAGGCCACAGACTGGTTCAATGTCGAAGCTTGGGGCCGGTTGGGAGAGGTGTGCGGGGAATATCTCAAGAAGGGAAGCCTGATCTTTTTGGAAGGACGGCTTCAGACGGATACCTATGAAGCAGATGGGGAGACGCGCTATTACACCAAGGTGATCGCTTCCCAGATGCAAATGCTGGACCGCAAGATACCTGTTCAAGAATGATATCTGTCGGACCAGTTATTCCCACGGCCTCTTTCCCGCCACGGGAAGCGCAAATGTACACCATGTGATGTATGTTCCCTGGGACCCAGGGTGATCCCCAGCCGCCGGATCGCTGGGGTATCCATGTTCTGGCCCTCAACCGGGGCACATGGCGCGAATTGAAATTGTAATGGATTTGTAGTATTCATCCTTCCTCCATCCCTTATGATTAAGGTTGCGATGAACGTCTGGGTGCCCCCCTCACTCAGGCGTTTGTCGTTTTTTTTCTTGCCCCCCTGTGTATTTTCCCCTGAGAAGGGGGGATTATTTTTTAAGAGTCCCTTCCAGGTATAATGGCGGTAGGTACTGGATCAAATTTTGATTTTGATACGTTCTTCCAGGAGAAGGCATTTACCATGACCGGAAATAGGCTCTCCTCTTTTCCACGCAGGCTCTGGCTGATCTTTTTTTTATTGCTGGCAGCTACCTTGGCCTGTAATCTCCCGCCCGTGCTGCGGTCAAGCTTGAAGAAACCTACAGCCACGCCGACTCAAGTTCCCATACCGACGGTCACCCCCCGGCCGCTGCCCCCGGCTGTGATCGAGGCCAGCCCGGAACAGGGAGAACAAATCCCCCTCTCGGGTACCATCACCTTATATTTCAACCAGTTTATGGACCGCTCATCGGTGGAGGAGGCGCTCCATATTGATCCGGATGTGACCGGGCGTGTGGAGTGGCGGGATTCCCGCACGATGGAGTTTATCCCTCATCAGTCCCTGAAGCCGGGCAGCGATATTGTCCTTCATCTGGAAACCACAGCCCGGGCTGCTAACGGGCTGACGTTGCCCTCCCCCGTCGCTTATCGCTATTCCTCTCCCGGGCACTTAAGTCCGGCTCAGTTTTTACCGGCTCCCGGAGGGGAAGACATTGATCCCTCTTCCGCCGTCATGGTCACCTTCAATCAGCCGGTTGTGTCCCTGGGCGATAATGAAGTTGATCCTCTCCCGGCATTTTCCCTGACCCCTTCTGTGCCTGGCAGCGGGGAATGGATTAACACCAGTACCTATACCTACTACCCACAACCGGCCCTGGCGGGAGGAAGCGGTTATACCGCGCAGTTAAATCCTGATTTGACCAGCACCTGGGGGGCCCCGCTGGAAGAAAATGCCCCCACAACCTGGTCCTTTTCTACGCTGGAGCCGGCGCTGGTTGACTTTTCCCCTTCTGACCAGGCTGAATCTGTTGCGCTGGACACAACCCTTACCTTCCGCTTCAACCAGGCCATGGATGCGGACAGTTTCCGGTTTCATCTTACTCTGCGCGACAGCCAAGGAAACGTCATCCCGGGTGACACAGATTGGTCGGATGATGCCACATCGGCCACGTTCCAACCCCGCTCTCTTCTGGATCGAAACCGGACCTATACCGTTTTCTTGGCGGAGGAAACTTTAACCGCAGGCGGAACGACACTTGGCGCCGATATCTCATGGCGCTTTAAAACGGTAGGAAACCTGAGTTTGCTGAGTTCCACCCCGCGGGAAGGGTTCAGTACATCTGTGTATCAGGGTGTCATTTTGTATTTCAACAGCCCGTTGAACCGGGAAAATCTGGATGAAAAAATCAGCATCAAGCCGGAGGTCAGCAACCTGCGCACATCATGGGTGGAATCTGATTACGCCCTGCGCATCACGGGTGATTTTGCGGCCCTGGAAGACTATGTATTGAGGCTGGATGAAACCCTGTCCGACAAATGGGATAGTTCCCTCTCTCAACAGATTTTGTTTAATTTTTCAACCCGTGCCTTCTCCCCCAACCTGGTCATCACCCAGGGAACACATGACCTGTTTCTAACCGGAGAGGAAAACGCCATTCCTGCCCAGGGCACAAATCTGTACTCTGTCTTAATCTCTCTGGGCACGATTCCGGCTGAGCGCTTCCCGGAAGTCCTCGGTCCGGACCGTTACCAGGCCTTACAGAACTTCACCCCTGTCGATAACCGGACCTGGAGCTACGGCGTGAATCTTTCGGGCGATGAAAGCCACCGCTTTGAGATTCCTGTGGCTCCGGATGGATCCGCGCTTTCCCCGGGTTTGTACCGCTTTGAGATTACGTCCAAACAGCTGGCCTACAATCCAGCCCCGTACTTATTGGCTGTCAGCCATAATCACCTCTCGATAAAGGTCAGCCCCCATGATGTCCTGGCCTGGGCAGCGGATCTGCGCAGCGGAGATCCTGTGCGAGATGCGACCATAGAAATTTTTAACCAATCCGGCCGGAGAATTTTCAGCGGAAAAACGGATCAAGATGGCTTGTTCTCTGCTGAGTTTGTCACCCCGCAGAGCACCGTGAATGAAACGTACTATGCGGTCCTGGGGACACCCGGTGAGGAGAGCTTTGCGGTGAGTTCCTCCTCCTGGCAGCAGGGAACGACCCCTTACCTTTTTGGCCTTCCCGCCCGTTACACCCTCCAGCCTTCACAGACCTATATTTATACGGAGCGCCCAATTTACCGGCCCGGGCAGACGGTGCATTATCGGCTTGTCAAGCGCGACTGGTCGCAAGGATCGTTCGTCCTGCCGGAAGAGGAGCGGGTGGAAGGCCGGATAATGGGACCAGGTGGAGAGTTGGCTACCTTCGAACATTCCCTTTCATCATACGGCACGGCAAATGGTGAGTATACCCTGTCGGAGTTTGCCGAGCCGGGATACTACCGGTTGGTCTCTGACCAGGGCTCAATTACCTTCCAGGTGGCCGAGTACCGCAAACCGGAAATTGATCTCGAGGCAGACCTTTCTCCCCCCATAGTGGAAAGCGGTGCAACCCTGCAAGCCGGGGTGGATGCCCGTTATTATTTTGGCGCTCCTGCCGGCCGGGTTAACCTGGATTGGTCGCTCTCGGCCCGACACGCCCCTTTCTCCCTCCCGGGTTACCAGGTTGGTTTGTTGGAAAACCGCGGGTTTGGGTTCCCCTCTCCTGTGTTTGGGAGATATTTCCCGGTAGGCCTGGATAAAGGAACAGGGCAAACGACCCGGGATGGGACATGGGCCACGCAGCTCCCCATACCGGATGACCCTGCCCCCGATTCAGAGGTCACCCTTCCGGCTGAATACGTGTTGGAAGTCACCGTGCAGGATGAAAGCGGATTCCCGGTCAGCGACCGGGCGGAAACGATGGTCCATCCCAGCTCTTTTTATATCGGGGTCAAGCCTGAGGAATGGATATCGAAAGCCGGGCAGCACACGGAGTTCGATATCCAGGTAGTTGATTGGGAGAACAACCCGGATGGCGTTCGCAGTCTCCAGGCCGAGTTCAGGAAAGTGACCTGGGAGCGCGTCAGTCAGGATCCCTATAACGTCCATTACCAGCGGACGTACGAAACGGTGGACGCCACCATCTTCCAGACCGATACCGGTGGCCAGGCACAATTGACATTTATCCCACCAGAACCTGGCACGTATCAGTTGGACGTTTTTGGAAAGAAAGCCCGCACTGAAATATTACTGTGGGTGGGGGGTGCGGGACAAATCACATGGCCCTCTCTGGGCAATCAGAAACTGAATTTGGTCCCGGATCAGGAAACCTACCAGGTAGGCCAGCAGGCCCGGGTCTTTATCCCCAACCCCTTCCCGGAAGGCGGACAGGCCTTGATCACGCTGGAAAGGGATCATATCCATGATTCCCGGGTGGTGGAGATTGCTGATTCTGGCCGGACGATTTCCCTTCCGATTACGGAAGATGAATCCCCTAATGTGTACCTCTCGGTTACCTTGCTGGGGCGAGATGAAGGGGGCCGACCTGATTTCCGTCAAGGGTATCTCAATCTGCCTGTAGAACCGACCAGCCATCTGCTCAACGTGGAGGTGATTGGCAAACCCCGGCGCACCACGCCTCGCGGGGACGTAGATCTTACCCTGCAGGTCACAGATGCCGGCGGAAAACCGGTCCAGGGTGAATTCTCCCTGGCGGTCGTGGATCAAGCTGTCCTTGATCTGGTCGATCCCTTTGTGGAAGATATCCAGGACGCATTTTATGGTAATCGTCCCCTTGCAGTCCAGCTGGGCCTTCCCATGAGCCTGCATGCAGGAAGGCAAATGGAGCTCCCCGGCGGCATAGGTGGCGGAGGAGATGGAGCCATGATTCCGCCTGTACGGAGCCAATTTTCTGACACCGCATACTGGAAAGCGGACATTGTCACGGATGAAAATGGTGAAGCGCAGGTGAACGTAATCCTGCCGGATAATCTCACGACCTGGCGGGTTATGGTTCGTGGGGTCACACAGGACACCGAGGTAGGACAAGCGGTTTCCGAAGTCGTGACCACAAAAGAGTTATTGGTGAGGCCGGTAACCCCTAGATTCCTGGTGGCGGGTGATCATCTGGGATTTGCGGCAGTAGTACATAACAACACGCAACAGGACCTGGAAGCGGTGGTATCTCTTCAAAGCCAGGGGATATCACTAGATGACCCGGCGCGTACCACCCAGTTGGTGGCGGTGCCGTCTGGTGGCAGGACGCGGGTTGAATGGAGGGCCCGTGTCGACGATGTAGATAGCGTGGATGTGGTTTTCTCGGCTTCCGCAGGAGAGTTTACAGATCGGGTCCGTCCAGCTCAGGGAGCTCTGCCTGTGCTCCGCTATACGGTGCCCAAAACGTACAGTACCGCGGGAGAACTGGAGGGAAATCAGACATGGTTAGAATCGGTTGATTTGCCCCGTACATATGATCCCAGCAGCGGATCCCTGCAGGTAGAACTCTCACCCTCTCTGGCGGCGGCGGTGCTGCAGGTCGTGCAGGTCGATGAGGAAGAGTTCCACAGCCCGCTCAGCGTGGTGGCTCAACTTCTTCCTGATCTGGCCCTTAATTCCATTTTGAGCGCTCAGGATCAGCCGGACATTAAGGCCCGCCTGGATGAACGATATCCCCAGGCCATGGAAAAACTAAAATCCACGCAAAACTTAGATGGTGGATGGGGATGGTGGCCGGGGGATGAAAGCGACCGCACCATAACGGCGTATGTTCTATTTGGTTTGTCCCAGGCTGAACAGGCGGGGGTATTTGTGGACATTGCGGTGATAGATCAGGCTCAGTCCTACCTCATGGCTGCATTACCTTCCCCGGACATGCTTACCCGGGACTGGCAGTACGATCGCCTCGTATTTCAATATTTTGCCCTCAGTGAGTCGGGGGCGAAAGGCCTGTCTGGGGCGGCCAATCTGTTTGAGTACCGCACCCAGCTTGCGCCGTGGTCCCGAGCCTTATTGGCCCTGGTGATGGAGGACCAAGAGCTGGGTCCCCAGCGGGTACAAACCCTGTTCTCGGATCTGGAATCCGGTCCGCTGCGCAGCGCGGCGGGGTTGCACTGGGAAGAGGAAGATTGTGAGTGCCGCTTGAACAGTACGGTGACGACGACGGCTATGGTCACATATGCTTTGTCCCGCCATAACCCGGAATCGGAAAGTTTACCCGATGCAGTCCGTTTCCTGCTCGCCGCTCGCGGCCGAGATGGTGTCTGGCGTTCGGACTATGAAACAGCCTGGTCCGTGCTGGCCCTGTCCCAAATCCTATCCTCCACGGACGACATGGAAACCGGATATGCGTATCAGGCTGCTGTGAATGGAAAAGAGATTATCTCCGGTGAAGCCAATGGGCTCTCTCAACCCTCCTCGGTGCGGGCTGATGTGCCGCTGGCAGAACTGCTCCCGGATCGCCCCAATGCGCTGGAAATAGAACGGGGTCCCGGAGAAGGGCGGCTTTACTATCGATCCCACCTCACGCTCTATCGCCCTGCGGCTGGTGTCGAAGCCTCTGGCAAGGGGCTGCGTTTATCCCGGGCGTATTCTTATGCCGAGAGCGGGGATGAACTCACCTATACCCGGCATGGCGCCCAGACAGAATTGGTCACCGTTCATCTCACCCTGGTTGTGGAGCAGGACACATATTATCTAGAAGTAAAAGACACCATTCCTGCCGGGGCAGAAATCCTGGATACGCGTTTGAAAACCACCCAGCAGTCAGAAGCTGTTTTTAAAGTGTCTTCCCCTTTCCGGGAAGGGTGGGGAGGATGGTTTTTCAATGCCCCCCAGGTATACGACGATCACATCACCTGGACCTCCGATTTCGTTCCCGCAGGCACGTACCACCTGACCTATACGCTGGCATTAAATATCCCGGGCGAGTATCAGGTCCTCCCCGCTCATGCCTGGCAGGTATACTTCCCGGACAAGCAGGCGACCAGCGCCGGGGATAAATTTGTGATTACGAAATAGAGGAAGGGGCCAGTTTCGTTCGGACAAGGGGAGAGGTCGAGGGTTGTCCTGTGCAGGGGCCGGATCCTAACAACAAACCGTTCCCGGGCCGGGAACGGGAACCCCTCTTGTAAGCCAGTGTGAATTCTTAGAATCCTAATTTCAGCCAGTTGGTGTATGTCACGATACGACAGCTGAGCGCGATAAAGAGGATGAAAAGAATCACACCGCACCCTATCCCGGTGCAGGAGCATCCCCGGCCGAACCCGAACCGCCGCTGCAGCCAGTGAAAAAGCCTGTCCACTAGGAAAAGCTCCAGCAATCCTGCCAAACAACCCTGTCGTCGCTTCATTGATCTCTCCTCCTGCTCTTTAGCTATCTATATCTACGGGTGGGGAAAGAAAAGGTTTCAAAATCTGTGCTGGTTTTGATGCGCGGGGATAGTTGAAGTTGTTCTGGCTTTTAATCAACCCTTAAAGGGGGCTTGCCTGTATAGGCACAGAAGGTGATATAATCCAAATTTAAGGTTATGCGCCGTGGGCACTTTAAACACCCATTTTTCTTGAGATTAATGTGTCATCATCCTCTAAATCAAAACGAAAAAGACAGAAGAACATCCGAGCTTGATCAACGTCCGCAATGTATGTCGTGCAGTTGGGAAATCAAGATGCTTCTCCCTTTGCTATTCTAGGTTATCCCCCTTTATTCTATGAAAAAGGAGGTGAGCACCGGAAAAAACTAATCGTCAGACAAGTCTCAAACACTTCACAACAAGACAAGAGGAAAGGAGTAAGAAGAATGAAGAAGAATCGAATACTATGGGCTA
>CAZIFI010000003.1:0-103201 GCA_964539105.1 uncultured Anaerolineales bacterium
CCCCATTATATTAAAAAATTCGGGGCTGTGCCAATGACTTTTGGGACAGCCCCTTCTTTTTTTATTCTTGGGGAGGTTGGTCCGCTTCGAGGTAATTGGAGACTGCCCACCCGTTTCTGCCGGGGTTGGCCGGAGCTTCCAGCAGCCACCACACATAACCGTCCTGGTCCACCGGCCCATCCAGGACATGAAAGACCTCATCTTCCAACCCCAGATAATTTATATCCCCGCTCAACGACGGCTCAGCCCGCAGCCGCAGCCCATCTCCCCCGGTTCCTTCAATTTTCACATATCCATTTACCCTGATCTCCTCACCCGCTGTAGGAGAGGGTGTGGAAGAGGTTTCCATAACAATCCGGGTAGGTGTAGAGCTGGGACGTGGGATCACGGTCAGCGCAGCCTCTCCTTCATAAGACGGGGATGAAGGGGGAGGATTGAAGTCGATCCACAGGAACAAAGCCCCCACAAGCAGAGAGGCCAACAGAATGGATCCTGCTATCATCCAGGGACTGAAATACTCCTTCATGATTCATCCTCCGCAAACAGGGGATGCGGAAGTTTGGACGGGATCATGACCCGCAAAGAAGCCGGCCGCATGGATATGCTTGCCGTATCCGTTTCCGGAAGGGGTTCTCCATCCACCTGTAGATAGAGGGACGAGTCAGATTGAAATTCAACCTGGCGGCAGGAAAGTTGGCGCACCTTTTTGGAATCAAAATGTTGGCCTGAATAAACCATCCACATGTGCTCCAGGGTTTCAGCAAGCGTTTTTCCGGAGAACAACCACAAATCCATCTTTCCGTCGTTAATTTTTGCGCCGGGGCTGATTTCCGCCATTCCCCCGGCATATAACCTGACATTGGAGACCACAGCCAGGACGTATGTCCCCTCAATCACCTCATCTTCCACGGTTATTTTTAGTTCCATTCCCTTCCATTTCCGGGCCAACCAGGCTGCGTTGGCAGCATATTGGGGAATGGCAAAATTCTTCTCCCACCGGGTCCGCGGTTCAATGTTGTTGACCACAAAAGCATCCAGGCCGACCCCGGCCCATAACAAAAAAGGGGTTCCCATGCACAGACCGACATCCACCGTCCGGATGCGGCCGTCCGCCAGCAGCCTGGCGCTTTTCTCCAGGGCCGTCCACTGGGTCCAGGTTAGGACCGGAAGTCCAATTTCCTGGGCCCACACATTGGCAGTTCCGGCCGGAAGGACGCCGAGAGCCGTCTCGCTGCCCAAAAGCTGAGCGACACTTTGGTTGATGGAGCCATCTCCCCCGGCAATGAAAACAGCGTCCAGGTTCTCTTCCACAGCTTTCCCGGTAAGGGTTTTAATGTCCTCGGCACCGTGGGTGCGCTGCAGGGAGATTTGCCAACCTTCTGACTCCAGCACCCTGGCAGCCTGTTCCACCAGCGGTCGGGAAGGAAAGCGCCCGGCCATGGGGTTATAAATAATCATTCCATTCACAAGTAACGTTCCACCTTTGACATGTAGGGGAGAGACCAATCTGCACCCCAAGTTTACTGCAATCCAACATCCCAGTCAAACGCTTGATGGTACAATCCCCATGTGCCCAAAATATGCACGGGAACCCTATGAAACTCACCCTGAACGATCGCTACCAGCTTGAAAATGAATTGGGATCCGGGGGGATGGCACACGTTTACCAGGCTACGGATACCATGCTGGAACGCAAAATCGCCATCAAAGTCCTCAAAGAGGACTTTTCCAGCTCCCCGGCATTCCAGGAGCGCTTCAAACAAGAGGCCAGGGCCGCTGCAAACCTGACTCATCCCAATATTGTCACCATTCATGATTTCGGGCTGGACCAAAAACGGCTGTTCATTGTCATGGAGTATGTGCCTGGCACCGATCTGAAACACCTCATCCGGGAATCGGAAGACGGTCTGCCGATTGAACAGGCCACACGCTTATTCATTCAAGCCTGTGCCGGGGTGGGGTACGCCCACCGGGCAGGACTGGTGCACTGCGATATCAAGCCCCACAACATGTTGATCACCCCCGATAACCGGTTAAAGGTGACGGATTTTGGCATTGCCCGCGCGTTGGCATCCATTAACCCTGAAGAACGTACGGATGCCATCTGGGGATCCCCATCCTATTTCTCTCCTGAGCAGGCCTCTGGCGCCCCGCCCTCACGGGCATCGGACGTGTACAGCCTGGGTGTCGTTTTGTACGAAATGGTAACGGGGAACCTGCCCTTTCAAGCCCAAAGCCCGGAGGATATGGCCCTGGAACACCGGCTGAAAGACCCACCCTCACCGCGCGAATTCCGTTCTGACCTTTCCCCGGATCTGGAAAAGATCATCCTCAAGGTGCTATCCAAAGAACCCACTGCCCGTTACCGTACGGCTGATCAGCTGGGCCGGATCATGATTAATTTCTCCCAGCGGGAGGAAAAACAGGAAGCCCACGCCGGCTACAACCTGCCGGCTGGACCTGAGCTCGAACTGAACACCGCCCCGCAGGCCCGGAAAACGGAATTAGATTGGGCTACCATTCTCCTTGGCCTGCTGGCCGTGATTGCGGTGGGAGGATTAATTCCCTTCTGGATGTGGGTCTACTTCACCATCAACCCGTGAGGGGTGACAACTCGGGCGTTAACATCATCACCATCTCCACCTCTTCCCCTGTGTACAGAACAAACAGGTATAGTATAATTTCCCACTGTCACAATCAAACTACAGGAAGGAACCCTTGTGAGTAACCGCTACTTGATCGCCCCTTCTATCCTGTCGGCCGACTTCGCACATCTCGGCGACCAGATCACAGCCACCCAAAATGCAGGTGCAGATTGGGTGCATATTGACGTCATGGATGGGCATTTTGTGCCCAACCTTACCATGGGGCCTTTCATCGTCAAAGCCTGTTCGCAGATTACAGACCTGCCCCTGGATGTGCACCTCATGGTTGAGGACCCGGATTCGCTATTACCCGCCTTTGCGCAGGCAGGTGCCTCCCATCTGACGGTGCATATTGAGACCTGCCCCCACATCCACCGCACCCTGCAGACCATCCGGGAATTAGGCTGTTCCCCGGGGGTCACCCTCAATCCGGGCACACCAGCCTCCCACATTGAACCTGTTCTGCCTTTTGTAGACCTGGTGCTGGTGATGACAGTCAACCCCGGTTATGCAGGACAATCCTTCATCCCTCAAGTGCTCCCCAAAATATCCCGCCTGCGCACGCTGCTGAATGACGCCAACCCCGATGCCAGAATCGAGGTTGACGGCGGGATTAACCCCGAGACCATCCCGGCAACCGTTGCTGCGGGAGCTGATGTCTTTGTGGCTGCCAGCGCGGTCTTCGGGCATCCCCGGGGTATTGGAGCTGGTATTCAAGCCATGCGCGATGCGCTAGAAGGGACCCCTTAAAAGAAAAACATGGGTGCCATACACCACAAAAGGGCAATGGTCATCCCATGTATTGTGATCAGAACGATCTGAGGTTGATTACCTTTACGTCTTGGTCAACGTGCGGATGCAGCGCGTGCATAAGGTCTTGCGCTTTTTCTTGCCATCTTCATACACGGTGACCTTTTGAAGATTCGGTTTAAACTTCCGCTTGGTAGCCTTGCGCGACCAGGGACGGTTTTGTCCAAATTGAGTGGTTTTCCCACAGTGTTCACATTTCGCCATGTTTCTTCCCTTTCACAGACTTCAAAATTCGAGTATTATCGGTAACCGGCACGTGATGACGGTTTCCTTCAAGCGCGGTTTATTATAACAAATGGTGTTGTCAAAACGTCAAGCCTGCCCATCTTACCATACAAGGACCGGTGGATCAAGAAAAAAGGTGAACAAGTCATGTTATCATCTGGTAAGAGAGCACGACCCAAACAACACGCCGATTTTATCATTTCATCCTCAGGATGGAGACATGCCCATGACGAATGAAAACGCAACCTCCGGTGAAATTCACATCTCCTCACAGGCTATTGCCTCCCTGGCCTACCAGGCTGTCCAGCAATCGTACGGAGTTGTAGGTCTGGCATCCAAAAATATCGCGGATGGCCTGGCCCATGCCCTCGTGCACCACCCCACCCACGGCATTGATGTGGAATACAAAAATGATGTCATCAACATTGACATTTACATCATTATTGAATACGGGACACGGATCAAATCCGTGGCCGCCAGTGTGGCAAACACTGTGCGCTATAAGGTAGAAAAAGCCCTTGGTTTACCCATCAATGAGATCAACGTCCATGTCCAGGGATTAAGGATAAGCCGCGATGAATAGGTTCCAGACTTCCCTGCAATCAGGAGCGATCTTCCATGAATGATGTCCGGGCAGACAGCAAGCAGCATATTGATGGGGCCTACTTCAAGCAACTTATCAAAGCAGGCCTGACCTGGTTGAGAACAAACCAGGAGACGGTGAACGCTTTAAATGTTTTTCCCGTCCCGGATGGGGATACGGGGACAAATATGGTCCTCACACTGCAGGCCGCTTATGATGAAATCGAGCATTCTTCCGACACCAATGTGGATGATCTGGCAGGTGATCTGGCCCATGGGGCTTTGATGGGCGCCCGCGGAAATTCAGGCGTCATCTTATCCCAGATCTGGCGCGGCTTTGCGCGGGGAATTAACGGCGCCCACGTCCTGGATGGACCGCACCTTGTTAAAGGACTGGTCCAGGCCCGAGATACGGCCTATCAAGGCGTGGTGAGACCTGTAGAAGGGACCATTCTGACTGTCAGCAAAGACACAGCAAAGGCTGCCGAAAAAGCCCTGCATGAAACCAACGATCCCCGCCGCATCCTGGAAATCGTCAAAGACGCAGCCCACAAATCAGTGGAGCGCACACCGGAACTGCTTGATGTCCTCAAAGATGCCGGGGTGGTCGACGCGGGTGGGAAAGGCCTGCTGTATATTTATGAAGGGATGGTGCGCTTTATGAATCATGAACCGCTGGATGTTGAACCAGCCCGCGTACAGCCCTTATCCTCTGTGGGCAAGGAGGCTGCCAAAACCCAGGCCGAACCCGGCCAGGATTATGAGGTCATTGTAGATTTTCGTCCCAATCAACCCCTGGAACTGACTTCATTTTACGAAAAACTGGAAGAGATCGGAACCTCCATCCAGGTGGGCGAAGGCGATGGCCTGTACCGCATGCACATCCATGTCCCCACCGAAAAACGTTATGATCCCATAGAATATACCATGGGGCTGGGAACGGTATCAAAAGTACATATCGAAAACCTGATGGAGCAAATGGGAGATGGCACCGGAGAAGAAGAAACTATAAAACTGACAAACGTCGAACCGGGAGACATTGCTGTGGTTGTGGTTTCCCCCGGGATCGGATTTTCACGGATCTTCGCCAGTTTGGGGGCAGCGGCGATCGTCTCCGGCGGACAAACCATGAACCCCAGCACCCAGGAGATCCTGGACGCCTTTGAAAATCTCCCCACGAATAAGATCATCATCCTGCCCAACAACAAAAACATCATCATGGCCGCAAAGTCCGCATCCGAAATGACAGTAAAAGACGTGGCTGTCGTTCCTACACGCACGCTGCCGCAAGGCCTGGCTGCCATGCTGCGCCTCATGCCAGGTCACGACATGGATGAGGTCGTGGGTGAAATGAAAACAGCCATGAAAGAGGTGAAAACAGGGGAAATCACCACAGCCGTGCGCAGCGTGGAGATCAACGGCCACCATGTGTCGAAAGGGGAGATCATCGCTCTTTATGACAATGAGCTAATCACTTCAGCAGATACACTGAAAGAAGGCTGCCTGCGCTTCTTGGAGAAGGCTGACACCCACAAGTATGAACTGATCACGCTGTATTACGGAGAGAACATTTCCAAACAAAAAGCAGATGAGATATCGGACATCCTTCGCGAAGAATATCCGGAACAAATTGTCGAGCTGCAATACGGCGGCCAACCCCACTATCAATTTATCTTATCTGTGGAATAAGTTTTTAAACTACTCATTCCCCTGCGTTTCCCTTCCCCACTCTCCCCGCAGCGTGTACTGAACATTTCACCTCCAGGTAACGAGGAGCCCAGCTTGCGCATCGCCATCGCCACCGACAGCACCGCAGATATTCCTCACCATATCAAGGACAAGTACACCATCTACCAGATTCCCGTCTTCATTGTCATTGATGGGAAGCCGTACCGGGACAGCGTCGATATATCCCGAAGAACCTATTACCAAAAGCTCCCAACCTATTCTCCCCTGCCCACCACTGCCTCTCCCTCGGTGGGAGACTTTATGGACCTCTATAAACACATCTTCTCCCAGGGTTATTCACACATTCTATCGATCCATCTATCCAACAACTTAAGCAGCGTCATTCAAACGGCACAATCAGCGACCAGAGAGCTGTCGGATAGGATTACCGTCTTTGATTCAAAACAGCTTTCCCTGGGACTGGGGTTTCAGGTCGTCGAAGCTGCATCACAGGCAGCAAACGATCTCCCTCTGCAGCAGATCCTGGAAGGGCTGAAAAGGCTGCAGGACAAGATCCACCTTTTCGCCGTTCTGGATACCCTGGCGTATGTCCGGGCCAGTGGACGAGTACCCTGGTTTCAGGCCCAACTGGGGTCCATCTTTTCGGTCAAGCCCCTCATCCAGCTAAAAATGGGCCAGGTATTTTCAGCAGGGTTTGCCCGATCACGAAAACGCGCCCTACGCCAGCTGCGGGAAATACTACATGGGTTAGGACCCCTAACCCACCTGGGAGTATTACATTCCAATGCCGGAGAGAAAGCACAGGACCTGCTGGCAGGCGTGGAGACCCCAACAGCACCCCCCCCTTGATCGTGAATGTCACAACCAGTATCGGTACCCATGTTGGGCCGGGCGGGATCGGATTCGCAGCAGTGGTAAAATAATTCACAATGAAAAAATCTATTCAAAATTTACGGAAATTTTTTAGACTGGAAGCCAAGAGAGGGTATGACAACAAAGCAGTGATGGGGGGGTTGTCGAACATCCTGTCCGACTGGGAGGGGGAAGCCCGTGAAGAGGGCGTTCCTGAAAGCCTGATCCAGGTGGTCCGGAGCAGGCTCCGGGATTACCACCAGCTGACGGAAGAATCCAGGAAAACTGCCCTGCGCGGGATCTGGCAGCGGGTGAAAAACGCCCTTGATATTGAAGGAGAATGGAAGCTCTCTCCATCTCCAGCACAAACACCCCGCGATAGGGGAAATGGTGACCCGCAGGCAGATGCCAAATCCAGGGCACATGAAAAGCCCGAGGAAGAGCAGCCCGAAACCCCTTCCCAACCCAAATACGACCTCCAGGAACCCATCACCCGCATTAAAGGTATCGGGCCTAAACGCGCTCAGGCCTTCGAGCGCCTGGGAGTACGCACGCTGGAGGATATGCTGTATCTTTTTCCCCGGCGCCATGATGATTATTCGCAGTTGAAACCGATTGATGACCTGTGGTACGGGGAGGAAGTAACCGTAATCGGCACCGTACAGGATGTCTCAACGCGGACTGCGCGGGGCGGGAAAATGAAGATTGTAGAAGCTGTCATCTCCGATAAGAGCGGCGCCCTGCGGGTGACATGGTTCAACCAGCCCTGGATCGCACGACAGTTATCCCAGGCCCGTCAGGTGGTGCTGTCGGGTGAAATCGAGCAGTACCTGGGGCGTTTGACCATGAACAGCCCTGATTGGGAACCGCTGAGCGAGGAGCTGCTCCATACCAACCGTATTGTTCCCGTCTATCCCCTGACCCAGGACCTGTCCCAAAAATGGCTGCGGGGGATCATGCACAAAGTCGTCACCAACCTCAGCCCGTTCGTAACGGACCCTCTCCCGGCTGGATTAAAACAGGAAGCCGAGCTGGTTGATCTTCCCCAGGCAATGTGGGACATCCATTTCCCGGCCTCAAGCGCTGCCCTGAAAGCTGCCAAACAGCGTCTGGCATTCGATGAAATCTTCAAGCTGCAGATGGGGGTCCTGCACCAAAAAATGTCCTGGGAAAGCCGGGAAGGGCGGGTGTTTACCGTCCCTGATTCGTGGATCGAAACCCAACTCTCCCGCCTGCCGTATCGTCTGACAGGCGCCCAGGATAGAGCCCTGGAACAAGTCCGGGAGGACTTATCCTCCGGTGTTCCCATGAACCGCCTTTTGCAGGGTGATGTCGGTTCCGGGAAAACCGTCGTGGCTGCCATGGCGACATTGATCGTGGTCCAGGATGGATCTCAAGCAGCCATCATGGCACCCACCAGTATTCTCGCCGAACAGCATTATCAAAATCTGAGTGAATATCTCACCGGGCAAGGGAGCCCCCTGGATGAAGATGAAATCCAGCTCTTGATCGGTTCCACACCCGAGGATGATAAAAACCGCATCAAACAGGGCCTGGAAGGAGGAAGGATAAAAGTCATTGTCGGCACCCACGCTTTGATTGAAGATCCTGTCCGATTCCAGGACTTACAACTGGCAATCATCGATGAACAACACCGATTCGGGGTCGAACAGCGCGGCACGCTGCGGGACAAAGGACACAACCCCCACTTGATGGTGATGACCGCCACGCCCATTCCCCGCTCCCTGGCTCTCACCATTTATGGCGATCTGGATATCTCCGTCATCGACGAAATGCCTCCCGGAAGACAGCCGGTTGAGACCCACGTCCTTTACCCCCAGGAGCGAGAACGGGCCTATAATATGATCCGCAAGCAGCTTGAAATGGGCCATCAAGCCTTTATCATCTACCCCCTGGTCGAAGAAAGCGACAAAAGCGATGAAAAAGCTGCCGTGGAAGAACACGAACGGATCTCGCAGGCCATTTTTCCCGACTATGAGGTCGGTTTGCTGCACGGCCGCCTCCCGCCCCAGGATAAAGAAACGGTAATGACCGCATTCCGAGAAAAAGACATACAGCTCCTGGTATCCACCACAGTGATAGAAGTAGGCGTTGATATTCCCCATGCCACCATCATGCTGGTAGAAGGTGCCCACCGCTTTGGACTGGCCCAGCTGCACCAGCTGCGGGGTAGAGTAGGCCGGGGAGATCAGGAATCTTACTGTTTACTCATCCCGGGCAGCAAAGAACACGTTGAGAACGAACGCCTGAAAGCCATGGTTGAAACTAATGATGGGTTTGAGCTGGCAGAGCGCGATCTGGAACAGCGCGGTCCCGGCCAATTCCTCGGTACACGGCAGTCCGGTTATACAGATCTGGCAATGGCAAAACTAACGAACGTCAGGTTAATCGAGAAAGCACGTCATTATGCGCTGGATGTCTTTCGAGATGATCCCGAACTGGAACAGGATGACCATGCCCCCTTACGGCAGGCGCTGGATCAATTTTGGAATCGACAATCCATGGGAGACATCAGTTGATTTCCAGCTGCCCAACCCAACCCAACGGAGACACATATGATACGTGCGGTTTTTCCCGGTACGTTTGACCCTGTTCATTACGGCCATATCGATATCGCCAAACGGGCTGCCCGCCTGTTCGATGAACTCGTGGTTGCTGTTTACGATCAGCCGTTAAAACGGCTGCTGTTCTCGCCTGAAGAAAGGATCGAACTGGTTGAAAAGTCACTGGATGCGACCACAGATTTGGATAACGTCGAAGTCAGCGGGTACAGCGGTCTGACTGTTGATTTCTGTCACGAGATTGACGCTCAGGTCATCGTCCGCGGTCTGCGGGTCTTCTCGGACTTTGAATATGAATTCCGCATGGCACTCACCAATGAGCGCCTGGCCCCTGACATTGAAGTCGTAGCTTTTATTACCAACAAAGACCACACTTTCTTAAGCGGATCCACTGTGCGGGAAGTGGCATCATTGGACGGGGATGTAAGTTCATTTGTGCCTGATGTGGTAGAACAAGCCCTCAAAAGACGTTTTGAGGAGCTGGGCAGTGATCAAAACATCGTTCCTCAAACTTCTCTGCGTGATTGAGCATCAGGAAATGATTCAATTCGTGATATACTTAGGTCAACCATTTGTTGGGGAGGAAGCTTCATGGATATCCTTCATTTAGTCGATCGCCTAGAAGAATTATTCAACCGCAGCCGATCAATACCGTTCACCCATAACGTGATCGTGGATGAGGACAAAATGCTGGATATCATTGATCAGATGCGGGTAGCCATCCCGGAAGAAGTCAAAAAATCCCAGCAGGTGCTGTCCCAGCGGGACAGGATCATCGCCCAGGCCAAAGAGGAAGCTAACCGCACCTTGAATATCGCTCAGGAAAAAAGTGATAAACTCGTGGACCGGGACAGTATTGTCCAGGATGCGCGTAAAAAGGCAGAACGGATCAAACAGGAAGCTGATGTGCAGGCCCAGGCAACCCGGGCCGATGCGGATGAGTATGTCGCAGAAACCCTCACCAATCTGGAAATTGCCCTGGAGCGGGTCATCAACCAGGTACGAAATGGGATTCACATCCTGGAAGAAGAACAACTGAACACTCAGGAACTGGAAGAAGAATAGCCTCAATCGCGCTTCCGCTCCCGAGACTTACCCCTGCCCCCGGCACGGGGTTTTTTTATTCCACTTCACCCCAAATTTTTGATTTCCCCCCTTCTCTAGAAAAATATCTGGACAGCACCCCGTCCACAATCCCCGGGAAAAGCAGGTTGGTCCATACAACAAGCTTCATGACCCGGGGTATAATCACCCTCCGTTTCCGCTTTTTGACCATGCGGTGAATCGCCCGGGCTACCTCTTCTGCTTCCAATAGCAGCCAGGACGGCGTGGTGGTTTCCATGTCCCAGGGGACACCTGCCTGCTGATCAAACTCTGTGGAAACTGCGCCGGGGTACACGGTCCCGACGTGTATCCCCCAGGCCTTCACCTCGCGGCGCAGGCTCTCGGAAAACCCTTTGATGCCAAACTTGGTCGCCGTGTAAATACTGTACGTGGGCGGAGCGATCCAGGCTGCGACGGAAGAAACATTGATGATGTGGCCCGAGCGGCGCTCCATCATATGCGGCAGAACCAGGCGGGCGGCTTGAATGGTCCCCAGTAAATTGACCTGTACCTGATAAGCAATATCCTGCTCCGGGTCCAGTTCATCCAGCCATCTCAGCCGCCCCATTCCGGCATTGTTGACCAGGATATCGATTTGTCCATATTCATCCAACGCCGCTTGCACGAGCTGTTCCACCTGGGATATCTTTGAAACATCCGTCTCCACAGCCAGGGCTGTACCGCCGTGATTTTCGATTTCACCCACAAGTTTCTGAAGGCGTCCCATACGTCGGGCAGCTAACACCACGCGGTAGTTTCTCTCTCCAAAATATTTCGCCGTTGCAGCGCCGATGCCGGCAGAGGCACCTGTCACAATCACGACCTGTCCTGTCACATTAACTCCTTATGTGAATACGCCTGCCTGGAAAGGGCCCTTAGGATCAACCCCATTCTACCAGAGAGATCGGAAAATAATCCTTCTCCACCCTTTATTGCTCATCCCTTGAAATCCGGTTAGAATAGGGTTGTCTGGACATGAAAACCATGCACCGCGATTTCTTCTCACCGCTCCCCCCTTCCCGAGGAGGATGATATGGAGTTCAATCTGAACGAAGAACAACGCATTTGCCGGAATGTCGTTCACGATTTTGTGGCTTCAGAAATTAAGCCGCGAGCCCAGGAAATTGATGAGGGGGGCGAATTCCCCTGGGACCTGCTGCCCGAAATGGGGAATATTGGCATGTTGGGGACCAGTGTGGCTGTAGAATACGGGGGGGCTGAGTTAGACGCCATCTGCTCGGCGATCATCATCGAAGAGCTGGGCTGGGGGGAAGGAGGGCTTGCGCTGAGCATCGAAGCTCATAATGAGCTGGGGTGCGCCTCCCTTGCCCACTACGGATCCCCCGCCTTGAAAGAAAAATATCTTCCTACCGTTACATCTGGAAAGGGAAAGCTAGCTGCCCTGGCGCTTACAGAACCCCAGGCCGGGTCCGACCTCAAAAACATTCAAACCCGGGCCCGGCGGGAAGGCGACATGTGGGTCATCAACGGGTCCAAAGCCTGGATCACCAACGCCAAAGATGCCGAATTCATCGTCACCCTCACCGTTACCGATCCCGGGCAAGGATCCCAGGGGATGAGCATGATGCTTGTGCCCACGGATGCTCCCGGCTTACATATCGCTCCCCCCGAAAAAAAGATGGGCGCCAGCGGCTCCCACAGCCATGAAGTCCGCTATGAGCAGGTTCAGGTACCAGCGGATCATCTTATCGGAAAAGAAGGGCAAGGGTTCCAGCAAACACTACACATTTTAGATGGCGGTCGGATCAGCATCGGTGCCCTTTCGGTAGGTATCGCCCAGGCCGCCTATGAAGAAGCCGTGCAATATGCCCAGCAACGAGAGACCTTCGGAAAGCCCATTTCAAGACATCAAGCCATTCAATGGATGGTGGCTGACGCCGCAACCGAGATCCATGCGGCCCGCTTGATGGTCTATCACGCCGCCTGGCTGAAAGACCAGGGTCGACCCCATACCAAAGCCGGGGCCATGGCAAAATTGTTCGCCACAGAAATGGCGGAACGGGTGACCCGAAATGCGATCCAGATTCACGGCGCATACGGATACAGCCGGGAATACCCGGTTGAGCGCATGTACCGTGCGGCCCGATTGATGACAATTGGCGAAGGAACCAGCGAGATCCAGCGCATGGTGATCGCCCGTCGCACCTTCGAGAATCCCGAGCTTCGCCTCTAGGGATGGCACGATCCCATCCCCCCATAAAGCAATGTTCCTGCGGGAACACACTCCGCAGGAACAACCTCTTTATCCCCCACAAAAGCATCCCCCTCACTGCTCCTCTACCGCCCGGTGTCCTTGCTCGGCCCCGGGATCTTCCCGCAGCAGCTCCACAGCATGGGGCAAAACCGGCAGGACCACGTCTAGATTCTCACGGGCTGCTTTGGGGCTGCCCGGCAGGTTGATAATTAAGGTCCTGTCCCGGATCCCGGCTGCCGCTCTAGACAGCATGGCATGAGGTGTTATCTCCAGACTAGCCGATCGCATCGCTTCCACCAGGCCTGGCGCGAACCGTTCCACCACCTGTTTCGTGGCTTCCGGGGTTACATCCCGGGGGGCAAAACCCGTGCCGCCCGTGGAGAGAATGATATCCACATCGTCCGCCCTGCACCATCCTAAGAATGTCTCGGCAATCAGCTCAATCTCATCCGGGACAACCTCCGTTCTGGTAACCTGCCAGCCCTGAGCGGTGATCATGTCCACCAGCTCCGGACCGGACCAATCCTCGCGCTCTCCTTGTGAGGAACGGTCAGAAATGGTCAACACTGCGAATCGAAGGCTCATGGGGCTCTCCTTTAGTGTACGAGGACTTCCCACTTCCCGTGGATGCCGTCATCCGTGACCCCGAAATAATACCGGTATCCATCGGCGGTGCGCTGCAGCAGGTCGTAACTGTAATATTTGCCGCGCTTGTTGCGGTCAATCAAACCCAGGTTGCCCTTCCATTCCACATCCATCCGGTTGGGATCTTTGGGCATCTGGGCATATTTGGAAATGGCATAATGCCACAACCGCCGGGAGGATTTCAGGGTCACATTTTTGACTACATTCCCATTGCGAAGATCCCGGACCGTGTAATACTTCTCCCCACCCCGCTGGGTGACAGATACAATTTCCACGCCGGTGCGGGGAGGTTCTACAGGCTCCGGCTCATCCGAGACCATGCGGTATACATCCTCAGAACCCGGGATGGGCAGCGGGGCACCCTGGGCCGGGGAAGGCATGGCCCGGCTCTCCTTTTGGCCCTGCAGAACCAGATCCACAATCTCATCCCGCACCGCCATCTCCGTTTCCGTCTCCGTCCGCAGATATACTTTATTGTCATCTACTGCGTAGGGTGGGTCTTCTCCCCGGGGGATCATGACCTGAACCACATTTTTATTTTGTGTTTTATGTGTTTCAAATTTACACTCCAATTCCGGGGTAATGCGCTTGCTGATCTCTGACTTCAGCTTATTAATGGATTGACCCGTTCTGGATATCCCTTCCACCGTTTCATCGCTGTCTTCTGAAACCCCGATGTAAAGCGTACCGCCATTTGAATTTGCAAATGCACACACATCAGCGATGATCGAGTACAGGTGCCCCCCGCGGACAGTCATTTTTTCATGAAAATCCTGCACGAAGGTAACCCCTTCACTGCGGGCGTCCTGAATGAAATCATAGGCAGGCTCTTCCCCGTGCCGGTGCGGGCGTGTGCGGGAAAAGTTGTTGCTTTCAAATAAATTGCGCAGTGCGTTGTAAGAACGGTCCGGAAGACGGACATCCGTGGGTCGGTCCCCTACACCGAGCTTATTTTGATGTTCCGAACTCTGGATCATAAGGTGAGCGTCCGAGCCCTGGATGCAGTGCATGCGGCGGGGATATTCCGGTTTGTTTCCACTGAAAAATGAAGCAGTCGCATACCGGCCCTGTTTCTCCAGATCGGTGACTTCCAGGGCCATCAAGTTGGGATCCTGGGTGTAGGCAATTTTGGTCTGTCCCCCAAATGGGAAACGGCGCATGGCCACCCCATTGCTGGAATTGGCATGAGCGGCGATCGCCATACCGCCGGCATCCTCGATCAGGCGGTACGCCGTCAGGACATCCACACTGGCACCAACGGTGACAGAGCCCTCGTCCAGTTGATCGGAGGGTATATTCATCTGCAGCAGCAGGTGTTCGATATCGCGCACCGGCTTTTCTTCGGGAAAAATAGCCAGGATATGGAAACCAAAGGTGGCTGTAAATTCAAATCCCGGCAGAACCAAGACCCGTTTCAGCAAACGCTGGTACTCATTGAGCCTGGTTTCCTCCTCCGGCAGGAGGCGGTTTAATTTTTTCAGCAGCTTGAGTTGGTCGATCTCCTCCTGCATGCGGCGATATCCAGCGACGGTATTATGATCGGTGAAAGAAATGATGTCCAATCCGCGTTTGGCTGCTTGCTTCAATATATCTAGGTAACTCACTTCCGGCTGCAAATAGTCGTCCGATGCCGGAGTATGTAAATGTAAATCCATCGTGTACCACTTCATATCGGTACTTTTATTATTTGACACAGTTCACTCTCTTTTCTGGCAGTGATTACACCTGTCTGCCGGTGATGAGGGAAACCGGTGTGGACCGGCTGCTGCTTCCCGCCCCTCCTCACCCAACATAAAGGTCAAATCACGATCGTCGAACACCACAGTAGGACCCCCCTCACAGATGACTGCTGCCCCGTTCAGGTAATCAACCGTCAACTTTTCCAACTCCGGCGGTGAACCCCATCCAGTATCCTTCTTAGATGACAGAGAGCTCTGTAGTTCGCACAGCAGGCGAACGTGTCAGGTAATACTCTTCTCAATGTCTCTCCATATCATCGAACAGGGTCTGGATTAAGCTCACTAATTGATCAGGCATATATGGTTTTAATAAAAATCCGTCTGCCCCAGCCTGAATTGCTTGATCGTTAAGGTCTTCACCCGATGTCATCAGGACACGAATATCACGCCACTCCGGTGAACGGCGTATGGCATCTAAAATTTGATACCCGTTAATCTGCTGGCCGTCATCACTCCGCAAATAGACGTCCAACAATACCAAATCAATCGCGTGATTAGACAGCGTCTCCTCGATATCCGGTTTCGTGCTTGCGGAAAAAACCTGGTGACCCTCGAGTTCTAAGAGGGTTTGTAATGAGGTCAAGATCGATTGTTGATCTTCGATAAGCAATACCCGTTTCATGGGCCGTTATCCTTCCGTTTCCGGTTTGTCCAGAAAATCTTCCCCCAGTGCAGCTTCAAGTACATCCTCAATCGTTTCTGCAAAGACAAACTGGATGGCGTCCAACACTTCTTCGGGAATGTCTTCCAGGTCCGCTTCATTCTTTTTGGGAAGAATGACCGTTTTGGATCCCGCCCGGTATGCCGCCAGTACCTTCTCTTTGATCCCCCCTACCGGCAAGACCTGGCCGCGCAGGGTGATCTCCCCGGTCATGCTGACATCGGAGCGAACTGGCTTCCCCGAAACCAATGAAACCAGGGCAGTGGCCATGGACACACCAGCAGAAGGCCCATCTTTGGGCTGTGCACCAGCCGGAACATGGAGGTGAACATCATGACCTTCATAAAAGGATTTCTCCAGCCCCAGCTGCTCGGTCTTCGATCGCACATATGACAGGGCAGCCTGGGCGGATTCCTTCATGACATCGCCCAGCGATCCGGTCAATTGAAAGTTCTTACCTCCGGGCATGATGGAAGCCTCGATAAACAGGACCTCTCCCCCGCTTGATGTCCAGGCCAATCCCGCAGCCACACCCGGGACAGACGTACGATCGGCGATCTCTTCGTTGCCGTAATACTTCCGCCGACCTAATAACTCTCGCACTTCATCCGGTGTGATATCCGTGGCCTCAATCTTTCCTTCCGCGATTTTGGTGACCACTTTACGGCAAATTGACCCGATCTCTCGTTCTAAATTTCGGACCCCGGCTTCCCGGGTATAGGAGCGGATAATCGTTTGCAGGGCATCCTCGCTAAAAGAAATTTCATCCTGCCGCAAACCATTTTCCCGGATTTGACGGGGGATGAGATAGCCTCTGGCAATTTCAATTTTTTCGCTGTCCGTATAACCTGATATTTTGATAATTTCCATCCGGTCCCGCAGCGGGGACGGTATGGGGTCAAGCAAATTGGCTGTCGTAATAAACATTACCTTGGATAGATCATAACCCACCTCCAGATAGTGATCTCGGAATTCTGAGTTTTGTTCCGGGTCCAGGACTTCCAACAGGGCGGATGTCGGATCGCCCTGAATGCCCTGGCCGAGTTTGTCAACTTCATCCAGCATAAAGACAGGATTGTTCGAGCTCACCCGGCGTATCGATTGAATAATGCGACCTGGCATGGATCCGATATATGTACGGCGGTGTCCTCTGATTTCCGCTTCATCCCGCACACCACCCAGTGAAGCCCGGATGAACTTGCGCCCCATGGAACGGGCAATCGACCGTCCCAGAGATGTTTTTCCAACCCCGGGAGGACCGACAAAGCACAGGATGACTCCTTCCCGCACCTGCCGGATCTCATCCTCGTAGGCATCCTGATACTCACCCGACCTTTCCTTGCGCAGCTTGCGCACCGCCAGGAATTCCAGGATGCGCTCTTTGACATCTTCTAAACCGTAATGGTCTTCATCCAGCACTTTCCGAGCATGGTCAATGGAAAGGTTGTCATCTGTCGTCTCCGACCAGGGGAGAGACACCATCCAGTCCAAATAAGTACGGATCACACCGTATTCCGCCGAGGCCGAAGGGATGCTGGAAAGACGTTCCAGCTCACGTTTGACTTGCTTTTCTGCCTCTTCGGGCAGGTTAGCCTCTTCCATCCGCTTCCGGAAATCTTCCACTTCCGCAGCCTGCTCATCTCCTTCCCCAAGCTCAGAGCGGATGGCTTTCATTTGCTCCCGCAGGAAATATTCCCGCTGCACCTTTTCGATCTCCGACCGGGCTTGTTTCTGGATCTTTTGCCCAATCTGGATCATTTCCAGCTCCCGGGCCAGGAAATTTACCAGATTATGGAGTTTTTCGGTAATAGAATCCAGCTCTAACAGTTCCTGGGCGTCTTCCAGATCCAGCCGTTGAAAGTTGGCCACGGTGTTGACAATCTGCAGCGGGTCTTCCAGGGACATGACTGCGTCCACCAATTCCTGGGGAACCGAGGACACCATATCCGTGATGTCTTTAAATTGATCCTGAACTTTCCGCACCAGGGCCTCAATTTCGACGCTTTCTTCCCCCTGAACGGGGTCGATCTCTACACGCGCTTTAAGATAAGGCTCTTCCTGGGTAAATTCAACGATCCGGAAGCGGACAACCCCCTGTACCAAGAGGCGGATGGTATCATCCGGGGCGCGGAACAAACGGTGCACATTAGCCACGGTCCCGACCCGGTACAGCTCCTCGGGACCCGGTGTTTCGTTTTCTGGATTTTTCGACGCTACCAACCCGATCAAACGGTCCTCGCCTGCCATCACATCATCCACCAGCTTGACCGAGCGGGGCTGACCCACAGAGAGGGGGACGGCAGTCTCCGGATAAACGACCAAACCGCGCAGGGGAAGGATAGGCAGTTCAGCCGGGATATTCTGCCGCAGCACTTCATCATCTTCCAGTTCCCGACCCTGCAATTCATCCATCTCCGGGATCATCGTTTCCGACAGGATATCATCCAGCGAGAGATTATCGTGATCCAACATATCCCATATATCAAACAAATCAGCTTTCCAACGTGAGGCCGGCATGAATTATCGTTCCTTGATTTCGACGTGATGGGGTTTCACTTTGGGCAGCTTCAAGACCAGAAACCCATCCTGATACGCTGCCTGTGCCTCTTCCGGGTTGATCGGCGATTGAAGTTTGAGGCCGCTTTGAAATTTTCCATATCCAATTTCCAGTTGATGATAGGCGCAATCCTGTTTGGGACTGGGGCGTGTACCCTGGATTAGCACCACATCCTCATCCAGCGTGACAGACAGTTCTCCATCCTGCATGCCAGCAATCTCAACCCGGACATGGATGGCATCATTCGTTTCATACACATCCGTCGGGGGAACCCAGGTATGAGAGCCGGATATATACTGCCAGGAAGATCTTGTCCGCTGCAAGGAGCGAACCGTCGTCCGACTGGCTTTGATCGGTTTGATTTTCAGCACCACATCTGCCATGGTTAATACTCCAAGGGAGGTCTGATGATCTCCCAAACAATGATTTTAGCACAGAAGAACCGTCCTGGCTTTCTGGAAGAGGGTTTAAACGAAAGGTTAATACGTCTTCCAAACCCCCTGCTTTTCGGAGATCCCCCTCACACAGTACCCCCGGCAGGACTCGAACCTGCAACCGTCGGATTAGAAGTCCGATGCTCTCTCCAGTTGAGCTACGGGGGCGCGAAATTAAACAAGATACTGCGCTGCCGGCTATCACTTGTTAATGGGACGGATCCCTTTATACACACGTTGACCGGAAATCGTCTGCAGGATTTTTCGCGGCGGTCGGTCCAGTTCCCGGGCCAGATCTTCCGGCGTCATGGGTTGATTACCGTTGGCCAAAAACAACCGGAACACCGCTTCAGTGAGACTGGTCTGCTGGGTGATAAAGGAGTCCTGTTTTGCACAATGCGAGATGAGGATATGCTGTAACCCATCTACAATCTGTACTTCTGCCGTCTCAGGATCAATCCAATCCACCTTTTCATCACCAGCCAGGTCGGCATAGGTGTCTTTATGTTCTGTACAGAGACAGCTTCTCAGATGAACACGCCAAGCCCGATCGTGATCCTGCCACCAATCAAAATCGATATGGAACGGCGTCTCAACGCCCGGTTTCAACAAGCTGGAAAGTTTGGGCTTAGGCACCCTGGTACTCCTTACAGTTCAACGAAAATGTGCTACTTTCCCTCGGAATCATCAAATCGAAAATGCAAATCGCCCACATGGACAAACCACGGCCTGGTTTCCAAAAGGGACATCAACGGCCCGGGGGGACAACGCTTGACCGTGTTGACCGCTGCATAAAGCTCTGTGACATGCACATGGCCCTGCGGGTTGAGTTTTGTCAATTCACGCACCGTGTCCACCACAATTCGCTCAAAGGGAGGAGGTGACTTGTAGTTTTGCTCCCACACATGGTCCACTGGCTCCACGTCCGGAACGACAATGGCCATACGCTCGTTATATTCCGCGGACACAATCTGTTTCAGGGTCGCAAAGACTAATTCATCATCCGACCCAACCAGAATGGTCCTCATCCAGTTTTTTGTGGCCCGGGAACTCGAACTCTGGACAATGACTTCTCCCTCATTTTCACCGGGTTTGATGTGCACCACCCCGCCCGGAATCAGCCCCCGTTCCTCATACCACTCGCGCAAGCCGTAAACATATTTTTCCTTGCGGACTACCCAGCCGGGGAAGGTCTCGCCAGAATCCCCATCAACCAGGGTAAATCGGATCCGCGGCGCCTCATACGCCGTTGGGAAGAGCGGTTTGACCCGTTCGGTGAGGGGCAGTGTGCCCGCCCGCCAGTGGGGAAAAATGAGGGTGATTTCCACCTCTCTTTCCTCCCCGGGTTGGACCGCGTCAGCCGGCGTCAATTCATCATCCAGCCGTTTTTCCAGGGACAGCATATCATCCGTCAGGGCATTCCGGTCATAATCGATTCCGGAATATCTGAGGTAGATGGGGGTCTGCTGCACACCATCCGGCTCCATGGCCTTTAGGTGCCAGGCTACAATGCCCGCAGGTCCCACTTCGTCAAAGCGCCCATCTTCCTGAAGCGCCAGATCCAGCGAGAACTGCACCAGGTTGGGATTGACATCCGCCTCCAGCTCAATCTCTTCTAGAATTTCTGCTGTGGATAATGGGCCGCCGCTATTTAAATCCAGCACGGCCTCAGCCAGGTTCAAATGCCCGACATTGACATCCACCAGCAATGCCCTTGCAAACCAGCGCCCTGCCACCTGAACAAATTCTTCCTGCTCAATCAGACCCTGCTCCACGCGGGATTCAAGGTGTTTTCGATGATGTTCTATCACCACATCCTGACTCAAGGACTCCGATTGGGCCGCCTCCGGAGGATCATTCAGGGGATGATCTTCAATGCCGCTGGCAAATTCATGTTCACCGCCATTCTCAAACTCAACCTGTATGACATCGAACTCACCCACTTCCGGGTTACTGCCCGTGCGGACGTCAACCACCTCTCCCTTCTGCCAGTCAAAGGCAGGAAACACCAGCCCCTGCCCTTTCTGATACTCCTCCTGGGGCATGTAAACGTCATGACCATCCAGGCGCTGTTTTTCAAGCCTCTTTTCCTCGCGGCGGATTCGTTCTTCGACGATGAGGGGGGTCATATCCTCCGTCGAGAGGGGTGTTTCATAATCCAAAAGGTATTCGTAGAGGAAATTAATATCCTCGTCTTCAAGTTCAAATTCCTCCCAGTAATTTTCACGCAGGGAGAGCAACGCTGTCGTCATAGTACTGCCTCAAATAAAAAGTAGTGTCTGAATAATACAAGAATCCTCTTCCCACCAGCCAGTATATTATACTCCACACAACGCAGGCGACAAGCTGAGCTTCCGGATGGATGGCCTTCATGCCCTGTCACGCCAGGCCATCAGGGATAGGCTTTCTCCAGCCAATTTATGGGATCGACCTGAGTGCCCCCTACCCAGACTTCCCAGTGTAAATGAGGACCGGTGGATCTGCCTGTGTTTCCCACTTTACCAATCACATCCCCTTCCCGCACTCGCTGCCCTTCCTGGACCAGGATTTCCGCCTGGTGGCCATAGGCCGTGTACACTCCCCAACCGTGGTCAATCATGGTCACCCCGCCATAGATGGGGGAATTCTTTGCGGTGTACACCACCTTGCCGGGTGCTGCGGCGTAAACATCCACATCAAAAGCATAGGTCGAAAAATCGATCCCGGAATGGTAGAAATTAAACGCGCTCCCGTTGAAGGACCTCCGGTCACCATACATAGGATACGGGGTGCCGTACTGAGAGGGGATGGGGAGGGACATCTTCCCTTTCCATTTCTTGTCCGGGGACGCTTTCCGGGCATGGCGGGCTAACTTTTCCTGTTCCGCCTGGGAGAGCTTCACCGATACGGTGTTGGCCGGAACACCGTTGATCCTGACATAATCAAAATTCCCGCTCTGAATCTGGACTGCCTGCCTGTGAGCAAACGGTGTGCCGTCCGCCAGCTGCCCGCGAATGGAAACTGTCCGCAGCCCTGAATTGGCAACCGCGCTGATCCCCTGCAGCGCGACATACCCCTCTCCATAGGAAAAAAAATGCAGGGGTCGCTCTCCAAATGTCCCTTCCAGAGTGATCTCATCCGGTGCTGTAACCCGGAAAACCATGGTGTTCCCCTGCACAAACAAGTTCGGGGAGTACTCCACCCTCTTTACCGCGCCGGGGAACCCGCCGGGGCCGCCTTGCCCCTTCCCGGCGATACGCACAACTTCACCCGGCACAAAATCCCATGTCCCCTGCACACCGCTGTCGGCCACCATCTGCCACGGGTTGATGCCCTCTTCAGCCGCAGCTTCCAGCGTGGTTTGGCCGCTGCGCAGAGCGATGCGTTTTCCCTCCAGGACCGGCAATTCGCCTTCCTCGTCCCCCACAAGAACCAGGGACACCCCACTGTAAAGCTCCATGGGTGATGTGAGCCGATTTAATCGAATCAGGGTATCCTCGCTGATCTGATAGCGGTCGCTTAGACTGCTCAGCGATTCCCCGTAGGAAACGTTTGTTGTCACCAGAGCCCCGGATACATTCTCCAGACCGGGGATGGTCAACCGGTCTCCCGGATAGATGGAGCTGTCTTCTGTGAGATTATTCTCAGCTAACAGATTGCTGTACGAAACGTGGAGCTTACGGGCGATGGTCCACAGCGTATCCCCCGGCTGGATAATATATACCGCACCCTGTGCTGTGTCTTCCTGAGCCTGAACAGGGCCGACCGCGGTCAGGGTCAGCACCAGCAGAAAGCTAATCAAGAAATACTTCTTCAAATTCCAACTCCTCTCCAACGCTCAGCTCTCCATACCGCCCAGCTGATAATTCCAGGACGTATTTTGCGGGCCGGCCGGGGACATACAGTGGATGCCATTTGCGGGCCAACTGCCGGTCGACAATCCTTTTCTTGCTGTCTAACCAGTATACAGCCAGATCCATTCGCACGCCAATCATATGGATAGCTGCATCCAACCGGTTTTCGCGCTTTCCCACCAGCAGCAAACCCTCTTCCGCGTCCAGATCTGGCCGGAAGGTCAGTCCCCGTAAACGGCACAGAAATGAGCGGCAGTACCGGGCTTGAATGGGTTTACTCAGGGGAGATCCAACGCGATGAATGCCAATAACTTTCATACCAGGGATTGATCAGGGCGATTGACCACCATCATGAAGAAGCATCTTCAACTTGGGAAAGAACGTATTTCACCCGCTCAGAGAGTTCTTCGGGACGGAAGGGTTTGGTGATATAGTCATCCACTTTTGCAACCTGAAGCCCCAGCACCTTGTCAATGCTCTGGACTTTGGCTGTGACGACAATCACAGGGATGTTTTCCGTTTCTTCATCATCTTTCAAATGCTGGTACACCTGCCAGCCGTCCATGCCGGGCATCATGAGATCGAGGAGAATCAGATCGGGTTTTTCTTCCTTGACCATCCGTAAACCCTCTTCTCCACCATCCGCCCCCAGCACTTCGTATCCTTCTCTATTCAGGATCAACTGTACCAGGTTTGTGGTTTCCGGTTCATCCTCAATGCAAAGTATTCTTTTCTTTTCTGGCATGTTTTATTGCCCCTTCTCTGTGCTTAGGGTAGTTTACCATAGGAACCGCTGACATCCCGCACCAATCCTTGTGACTGAGAAGTCAATCATGATCCAAGCGGCTGATCACCCCTGCCATCCCGGGCAGAGTACGGGATATCACGCCCTGGACAGATCCAGTTATTGTTCCTATCTTCATTATACCTTGAGTTCTTCAAATTGGCCCCTATGACTCCAGTCACGCTGGCCGTGAACGGGAAGAATTGACGGTTTTTTTCCACCCGGACTATCCCCAGAAAATACCCCTCCCTTGCCACCTCTCGAGGCCTAGACTATAATCTCAAAGCGTTCCAAACAGACAAAGCAAAGGCGAAAAGATGATTGATGTCAACGAACTGAGAAAGGGCACCACATTTGAGCTGGACGGGAATATATACAAGGTCCTGGAATACTCCCATCACAAACCGGGACGGGGCAAAGCCACCATCCGGGTCGAAGTCAGAGACCTGCGCAGCGGCCAACGCTCAAAGAAGAAATTCAATTCCGGGGATACAGTCCAGGACATCCGCCTCACATACCGGAATGCAAAATTTCTCTACAAAGACGGAGAAATGTATCATTTCATGGATACAGAAACCTACGAACAGCCCGCTCTGCGGGGAGATGCCCTGGGTGATGCCACCCAATTCCTGAAAGAAGACATGGAGGTCAAACTCACCTTCTATCAGGGAGAACCGCTGGATATCGATTTACCCGTCACTGTGGATCAAAAAGTGGTCCGGGCTGATCCCTCAATCCGGGGAAACACAGCGACCAGCGTAACCAAAAGCGTGACCACGGAAACTGGTCTGGAGGTTGAAGTTCCTAATTTTGTGAAAAAAGGGGATAACATCCGCGTGGATACGCGCAGCGGAGAATATGTCACCCGCGTCTAGCCCGTTGTCATTCAACCGATAACCTACTGGGAAACTTATCATGCCATCCAAAGATGTATTCTCCTTTAAGGTCGGCAGGCTGCAGTGTACCGTGATCAGTGACGGTATCCGCTATCCGGAAATCTCCCATATTCCGGACCGTTTTCCAGGTGTTAATGAGGAGAAGCTGATCCAGGTTCTCCAGGACAGGAACCCGGAATCGGATACCGTGGAATGGTCCATGAATTGCCTGCTGATTCAGAGTGATGAACATAACCTGCTGGTTGATACGGGCACCGGCATTGAAAACGGAAAGCTGATCCCACGCCTGCAGGACATCTTGCCTCTCCAGAACATCGACACCGTCCTCCTTACCCACGGTCATCCGGATCACATCGGTGGATTGGTGGATGAGGAAGGACAGCTGACATTCCCGCGGGCAGCCTATTTTATGCGCGACCTGGAATGGGAACACTGGATGGGACCCCAGGGCGTGATCCACGGGGAAAACGAGGACTATGCTGCCCTGTTACGGGCCACTTTGCGCCCGATCGAAGATCAAATCACCCTGCTGGGGGAGGAAAGGGATATCTTACCCGGAATTCATACCCTGGACATCTTTGGGCACACACCGGGGCACACCGGGCTGCGGATTGAAAGCGAAGGAGAAGCCCTGCTCCACCTCGTGGACGCCCTCCATGTCAATGCCCAGCTCGCTCATCCCGATTGGTCTCCACGCTTTGATATCGACCCTGACCTGGCAGCCCGCTCCCGGAAACGTGTTCTATCCCATGCCGCCGGAAAAGGAACGCCCACCCTGCTGTTCCACGTCGGATTTCCCGGCCTGGCCAGGATCCGGAAACAGGATGAAGAATACTTCTTAGAAACCTGGTCTGGCCGTTAACCCGGCTCGAAATTGGTTATGAAGACACCCGCAGGGCAAGAATGCAAATATTTTTATGGGGATTACCACCGCGGCAGGCACCATGAAGAATGCCGCTTATTAAACACAGCCCGTCCCCCCCAGGAATGGAAACCAGAATTGTGCACTACATGTCCGGTTCCGGAAATCCTGCGCGCCAACAATTGTGAGCATATGGAATTACGACCTGAAGTTCACCGGCCGTTTTTCATCCTCAAGCCCCGCGTCAGGATTGAGGCTTACTGCAACAAGACCCATCAAACCGTACAAGAACCTCACATCGGCTGCGGGGAATGCCATGACCTGCCACAAATTTTCCAGGATGAGGTCTGACGACAAATAATATGGCGGGGGAGTTAACGCCAGATCTGGGAGATCGGCAGAGAAATCCTGCGTAATTCCTTTTTTTAGCGCGGGCCCGTGCGCCCGAACTGGCGTTCCAGGAGGTCCACCGAGAGGTGAATCATCGTGGGACGGCCGTGAGGACAGGTTCGCGGGGACTCGCATGCCTCCAGATCACGCAGCAGCTTGCGCTGCTCTTCCGGAGAGAGCACCTGGCCGGCTTTTACAGCAGCCCGCTTACAAACGCGGGCAATTATTTTATCCTCAACAGCCTCGTCCAGCGGTGTTTCATCCACCTCAAGATCTTGGACAACGGAGCGCAGGGCATCACCGGGTGCAATGTCCCCCAAGAGTGACGGAATAGCCCGTACTACAAAAGTGTTCATCCCGAAGGACTCCACCTCGAATCCCAACTGATGGAGAAGCGGTAATTTCTCCTCCAGCAGCTCGCTGGCGGCAGGGGGAAATTCAACCCGTTCTGCTTCCAACAGGGCCTGGGCGCGGATGGTATCATCCCTCGCTCTCAGAAACTTTTCAAATAACACCCGTTCATGGGCAGCGTGTTGGTCGATTAGATACAGGCCATCCGGACCTTCTGCAATCAGATAGGTGGTTGCGACCTGGCCAATCAATCGCAAAATTGGGGTATCCAGCGCGGCCGACCGCTGTCCTCCCTGTTCCTTCCGTGACCCGCTCTCTTCGATTTCTGCATCGCGGGTCATCTCCCAGGCCGGATCCTTTCTGCGCTTTTCCCGTTCCTTTCCCCGGACACCTCCGCCCCACAGCTTGTGCCCCCGGGGACCGCCAACTTCGGGCACTGGCGTGTGCGCCAGAAGCGCCCGCCGCACCGCCCGGCTTACCGCACTGAAAATCTCCCCTTTATCCGTAAATCTGACCTCAGCCTTGGTGGGATGGACATTGACATCCACCTTTTCGGGTTCGATCTCCAGGAAAAGGAGCGCGATCGGAAAGCGGCCTTTCATCAGCATGGTGTGATAAGCCTGGGTCAGGGCTTTGGTAAGCGCGATGTCCTGCACCGGTCGGCGGTTGACAAAGAAGGTAATCTCTTTCCGGTTGGACCGCGTCAGATCGGGCGGGCTGACAAACCCCTCCACCCGCAGAATTTCCTCATCGGCTTTGACCATAATCATTTTTTTTGCAATCTCAACCCCGTAAATGACAGTCAGCACGTCCCGGTACTCACCACTTCCGCTGGTCTGAATGGCAGGTCGACCATCATGCTGGAGAGTAAACCGGACTTCCGGATAGGCCAGAGCATAGTGAGTGACAACCTGGTCAATATGGCCGCGTTCTGTGCGGTCCGTTTTCAAGAACTTCAATCGGGCCGGAACATTGAAAAATAAGTTTTCAACCCGGACCACTGTCCCGGGAGGGGTGCCTACTCGCTTGATCTCCTCCACCTCCCCGCCCTCCACCCCCAGCGAATGACCCACCTCTTCCTCCTGGCGGCGAGATGTAATTTTCAAATGGGATACGGATCCAATGGAAGACAGCGCCTCACCCCGGAAACCTAACGTTGAAACCCGAAATAAATCCTGGGCTGTTTCCAATTTACTGGTTGCATGACGCACAACAGTGAGCGGAAGGTCTTCTTCCTGGATCCCTTCCCCGTTGTCCGAAACCTCAATTAAGCGCGTACCGGCTCCTTTGACTTTTATCTCAATCCGGGAGGCTCCGGCATCGAGGGCATTTTCAATCAGCTCTTTGACCACCGAGGCTGGTCGCTCCACAACCTCGCCGGCCGCAATCTGTGATGCAACGTCATCCGGGAGTTTTTTGATGGACATGGCCTCATTATACCGGAGGAGCGCAACGAACAAGACCAGGTTTCAGGCGTGAGCTCAATAAAAACAATTCGTTAGCTTCCACCTTCGTGTATAATGCACCCATGACATTTTCTACCCTGTTCTTTGACCTGGATGCCACACTTTACCCGGCGTCAAGCGGGCTGTGGAACGCCATCAAGAGTCGCATCCAGAACTATATGATAGAGGTAATGGGGTTTTCTGAGCAGGAAGCCAGGAAACTGCGTGAGGCATATTACCATAACTACGGAACAACCCTGGAAGGATTGCGACGCCATCATGATATCGACCCTGCTGATTATCTTGCCTACGTTCATGATGTCCCTATCGAGGATTTTATCAAGGTTACCCCTCAACTGATCGAAATTCTCTCCACTTTACCCCAAACAAAATGGGTTTTCACCAATGCCGATCGGGATCACGCACAGCGCGTCCTAGAACACCTTGAGGTGCACCACCTGTTTGCAGGCATCGTGGACGTGTACGCCCTTGACTATCAGGTCAAACCCCAGCTGAATGCCTATCAACAGGCACTGCAGTTGACTCAAGCTCCCTCCCCCACTGCATGTGTTTTCTTCGATGACCTTCCTCAAAACATCCCTCCCGCGAATGAGATAGGCTTTTTCACCGTGCTTGTGAACGAAAACGAAGTCCACAATTCAGCAGACCTTCACATCACCTCCTTACTTGCGCTGCCCCGGCACATGCCAGAGCTGTGGCCCTGAGGTTAAGGGCTGCTCTCTGCTTTCCCCCTGAGGTCAACCCATGCACCCCGGGCACCACCAGACTCCGTTACAGGACATCCCGCTTCACACGGAGGGAGAAAAATGATGACTGACAAAAACCAGCCAGGATTTATCCGCATCAGTTACGGGTTGAAGCTGACTCAAGCTGTGGTGAGGAGTCTAAGCACCCTGCTGGTCATTTCAATTTTCATCATGATGGGGAAAGTGGTGGAGGCAGTGGGCTCATTTTCACCTTTCTTTTACCTGTCGGTCGCCCTGTTTGTCCTCCTGAATATGGCCAGTTATACAGAACTGGCGCTCAGTCTCCCACGCCCCAGCGGGACGTATACGGCCGTTCACAACAGTGAAGAGGGCGGATGGCTGGCATTCTCCACCGGCTGGTTAATGATCCTGGTCAGTTCAATCCTCAGCGCTATCCTCGCGAAGGGATTTTCAACCCAATTTGTGACCCTGCTCCAGGACTTATGGGAGATCCAACCAGCTCCCATTCTGGTTTCCACGGTGGTCCTTATCAGCCTGGTCTTATTCATCACCTTCAGCCAGCGCCGACCGGAACTTCTGGGGATGGTGATTTTCCTAGTGGGGATCACCGTGCTGCTGTTTTTGATTGAAATTCCCGATATTAACATCAGTCACTTTTCATCCCCCGGGGGCGACTGGCCGGAGGCGTTTAGTCTCCTGCTGGTCACATTCGTGGGCCTTGAAATTACCCTGCGCAGAATTTCGGAGATCCGAAATCCGCAAAAAAATGTTCCCCGCGTGATCCTGTATATCGTGGGCTTCACAGGCTTGATGGGTGCTGTGCTATCCGCCCTGGGAATTGGTCTGGTTGGTGTGGAAGCGCTGGAAGAAACCTACACCCCGGTAGCCAGCATCGGCCGGGCCATTACCGGCGGTGGAGGGCGCCCCATCCTTTTAATAATCGGTCTGGCCTTGACCACAATCGCTCTCAACCGTTCCCTGATGATGGTCTTCGGTCAAATTCACACCATGAGCCGGGATGGTTTCTTGCCAGATTTTCTGAGAAAAGTAAGGACCAGAGGCAAGGCACCTGCCCTGTTGTATGGATTCGCAGGGCTGCTCGTTCTCCTCTTGACCACCTTCCCCTACCACTTTCTGGCAAAAGTGGGCGGCCTGTTGTATATCCTGATCCTGATGGCCGTCAACTACACCCTGGCCCGCAGAGAGCAAAACGTTTCTTCCTCATTCCGGCTGCCATTCCATCCCTGGATTCCCTATTTCATCTTCCTGGTCGACGGCTTCCTCCTGCTGCTGTGGGGCAGTTACCTGGCCATTGCCGCACTTCTGATCGTGCTCGGCAGCTTAATTTTCATGCTTTATGCCCGGCACCACCACCTGGAAGCCAAAGAAGGGGTCACCGTCTTCAAACCACCCGCGGAACAAAAGACTCAGGAAGCCGAGTATAAGATTTTGGTTCCGATTGCTAACCCCGACACAGCGGAAACCCTGCTGCACATGGCCGGCACTCTGGCCCGCCAGCAAGACGGGGTGGTGCTGGCCCTGCGGGTGATCACCGTCCCCACCCAAACTTCGCTGTCTGAAGGACGACGGCGGGCTGCTTCTGAACGCATCCTGCTCGATCGAGCAATCGACCAGGCCACCAAAGAGGAATTCGAAATTCAAACCATGACCCGAGTCAGCCGCGAGGTACACCAGGGCATCCTGGATACCGCCCGGGAAGAAAACGTCGATCTAATCTTGCTCGGCTGGGGAGGAAAACCCTCCCCATTTGGCACTTCCCTGGGCAGCATCATCGACCCCGTCATTCAAGGGTCGGAATGCGAGGTGCTAGTGGTCAAGGGCTCCGGCTGGAAGGAGGTCGAGAACATCCTTCTTCCCACCGCGGGAGGCCCCAACGCAGCCATTGCTGCCGGCATCGCAGCATCGCTCTCCCGTGTGTATGGCGCCAACGTCACCGGTCTCTATGTCCAGGTCGGCCATGCAACCCCGGCCCGGATAAGAGAAAACGAAGAGCTGATTGAGAAAACCCTGGGAGATCATGAATTTAGTCATCCGCCCCGACACAAAGTAGTTGTGGCTGATAATGTTGTGGACGGTATCCTCCAGGAGGCAGTGGATTATGACCTGGTTTTAATTGGCGCCTCCGAAGAGCGGGTATTTGACCAGTTTGCTTTTGGCAGCATTCCCCAGCGCATCGCATCCCGGGTGCACTCCACAGCCATCATGGTCAAGCGCTACCGGGGAGCCCCGGATTTCTGGATGCGAAGGGGCCTGCAGGGCATATTCAACCTCTTCCCCACCCTCGAGCCTCATGAACAACTCGAAGTCCGGGAGGAGATGAGTGACAACGCCCAACCCGGTGTGAATTACTTTGTGCTCAGCATCTTATCGTCCATCATCGCCGCTCTGGGCTTGCTGTTAAACAGCCCGGCTGTGGTAATTGGAGCCATGCTCGTCGCTCCCCTCATGTCTCCTGTGCTCGGTTTTTCTCTGGGGATCATCCTGGGAGAGATCCGTCTGATCCGCATTTCCTTCGAATCGGTTTTCAAAGGCGTGATCGCTTCCATCCTGGTCTCGGTCCTGGTAGGGCTGCTTTCTCCGTTCAAAGAGATGACCCCGGAAATCATGTCCCGCACCCAACCCACCCTGTTGGATTTATTCATTGCCCTTGCCTCCGGTATGGCTGGCGCATATGCCATCAGCCGTAAAGATGTCAGCGCTGCATTGCCCGGTGTGGCGATCGCCGCCGCTCTGGCTCCCCCCTTGAGCGTAGTCGGAATCGGCTTGGCCCTGAGCAGACCGGACATCGCCGGAGGCTCCATGCTGCTGTTTATCACCAACATCATCAGTATTAACCTGGGGGCTGTAATCACCTTTACCTTGCTGGGGATCCGCCCCCAGGACTGGCTCCCAGAAACGAAGCGGCGCATTCGTCGGGGCGTGATCGGCCTGGTGTCGATGGTGGTCATTATCGCCATTCCCCTCGGAGTGATCATGAACGGCATCATTAGACAAACCCGACAGCAGCAAACCATCCACCAGGTGTTGATTGATCACCCGTTGATCAGCGACAAATCCATTGTTGAGATCTCGGATGACCGGGTTCAGAACCAGCTCATCGTGACTGTCACCGTCCGCGCTTCAGAAACCATTGACCAGGCTGCCACCGATAAAATCAACCAGCAGTTGGAAGAACGGCTGGATCAAGCCCTCACGCTGGAAATCACCACCCTGCCAACCACCCGGTCTGAGTAAACTCCCCTTATGTACCCAGCACACCACATTTTCACAGCTTACCTAGTGATGTATAAATCTAATTGACATGGTTTTTACTTTTTGTTAATGTCTGTGTGCTATCTTAAAAGAGAATATATCATCGCAAATGGAGCTTTGAATGAATAAAAGAATACTGACCCTGGTCGGGATCATCGCGGGATTGATATTGTTAGTAGGCACCTTTTCTGCCGGACTCATTGTGGGGAATGTCTTTGTCCCGCAGGGGAGCCTCCCCTATACCGCATCCGGCGAGGGCTCTCCAACCTCAATGGAGCTTCCGGAAGGACATCCCACTGTCACATCCCAGGAAGAGAATGGCAGAGATGAACTCTTTGAGCCTTTCTGGGAAGCGTGGAATATCGTTCACGAACAGTTTGTAGACCAACCTGTGGATGATGAGGTCCTGATGCAGGGGGCGATTTCCGGCATGCTGGAGGCCCTGGATGATCCCCATACCTCCTATATGTCGCCTTTCCAGTACCAGCAGGCCAACATCCCCATGAGCGGAGAATATGAAGGGATCGGTTCCTGGGTAGATCCCACTGGAAAATTCCTGGAAATTATCAGCCCCATGCCCAACTCTCCGGCAGAGGAAGCCGGATTAAAACCGGGAGACAAGGTTATCGCCGTTGACGGCGAAGATATGACCGGAGTAGATGGAAACCTGGTCATCAAAGAAATCCTGGGACCCGCCGGCACGGACGTGGTGTTGACCATCCAGCGGGAGGGTGTGGCTGAACCATTTGACGTCACGATCACCCGGCAGGAAATCACCATTCCGAGCGTGGACACCCGCATGCTGGACGAGGAAAACATCGCATATCTGCAGCTGTTTACCTTTGGCCAGGATACCCGGGGCGAACTACGGGATGGGTTGCAAGACCTGCTTTCCAATGACCCGGATGGGTTGATCCTAGATTTACGAAATAACGGGGGCGGTTTCTTACAAACCGCGGTCTCCGTAGCCTCCGAATTTGTCGCAGAGGGGATCATTCTCTATGAGGATTTCGGCGGAGATAAGGAGATGAAAGAATACAAAGCCCGGCGGGGAGGCAAGGCGACGGACATCCCCCTTGTGGTGCTTGTCAATGAAGGTTCTGCCTCCGCATCTGAGATTGTCGCCGGTGCCATCCAGGACCATGAGCGCGCACCGCTGGTAGGGACAGTCACTTTTGGCAAGGGCTCCGTCCAGAACTGGATTGAGCTCAGCGACGAACAGGGCGCAGTCCGGGTGACAATCGCCCGCTGGTTGACGCCTGACAAACGGCAAATCAGCGAAAAGGGGCTCACTCCAAAATACGAAGTTCCAGTCACGGAAGAAGAACTGGAAAACGACGAAGACCCGCAGCTGGATAAAGCCATTGAAGTATTAAAAGACATCATTGACAAATGAAAAAACAGGGAAAAGACTATGTTTTACATTAACCCTCAATATTTACTGTATATGGCGCCGGCCTTTGTGATCATGCTGCTGGCCCAGTGGTATGTCAAATCAACTTACAACAAATGGGGAAAGGTTCCCGCGCGTTCCCGGATCAACGGCGCGGAAGCTGCCCAGCGCTTGAAGTCATCCGGGGGGCTGCATGATGTACAGATCCAACAGGTGCAGGGAAAGCTGAGCGACCATTATGACCCCCGCAAAAAAACCTTGAAGCTGTCGAGGGGCGTATTCCAGGGCAATTCGGTAGCTTCTCTGGCCATCGCCGCCCATGAATTAGGCCATGCCCTGCAGGATAAAGAAGGCTACATCCCCCTCCGTTTCCGGTCTATGCTCGTCCCGGCTGTGAATGTCGGATCCACACTGGGCTGGATATTGATCATGGTGGGACTGTTGATCAACGCCACAGGACTGGCATGGTTAGGGGTGTTCGCCTTTTCCGGTGGAGCGATCTTTGCCCTGGCCACGCTCCCGGTGGAACTGAATGCATCCGCAAGGGCAAAACGACTACTCAGCCAGTCGGGCATCATCCAGGGTGAGCGAGAAAAACAGGGGGTGAACAGCGTCCTCAATGCTGCTGCCCTGACTTATGTGGCCTCCCTTTTTACCGCCGTGATGCAGCTGCTGTACTGGATTTCCCTCGTGTCCGGTGGCGGTAGACGTCGGTAGTAACAGTACAGGCATGTAACCTGGATCAAACATGCAAGCCCATAACAGACCTCGATTCTGGATCCCGGTCCTGATCATCGCTCTCCTGGCAGGGGTGGGGGGCGGATTTCTAGGGGGATATTTTGCCTATTCTAGGACCATCTTCGCGCCCGCCCCTCCGGAATTCACCCCGCACCCGTCCACCCCACACCCCACCAGTGTGAATGTATCCACGCTGGACTTCTCGACCACCATCACCGAGGTCGTGCAGGAAACTTCCCCCGCTGTAGTCACTGTGGTGGGAGTGATCCCCGGAGATGTCACGGTCTTTGGCCGCTCTCCCGACCAGACGGTCAGCGGAAGCGGGGTGATCATCTCCCGGGATGGATATGTGATCACCAATAATCACGTGGTAGAAGACGCCAGGAACGTCTCGGTTATCCTGGCCGGCGGGCCTCAACTCCCAGCGGAAATTGTTGGCACAGAAAAATTTGCTGACCTGGCTGTCCTGAAGGTCGAAGGAGGGCAGGTTCCCTCTGTGGCTCCCTTTGGAAACTCGGAAAACCTAGCTCCCGGGGAAACCGTGATCGCCATCGGTTCCCCGCTGGGAAAATTTAAAAATACAGTCACTGTGGGAGTGGTCAGCGCCATGGACCGCAGTCTGCGGGTGAGTGAAAGTTATCAATTGGAAGGCCTGATCCAAACGGATGCTTCTATCAACCAGGGTAATTCCGGCGGTCCCTTAATCAACCTGAGGGGAGAGGTAATCGGCATCAACACACTGATTGTGCGGGGCGGGACCTCTGGTGTAGCGGAAGGACTAGGATTCACCATTCCCTCAAACAGAGCCAACCTTATCGCGCAACAGATTATTGACCAGGGGTATTTTGCCCGACCCTACCTGGGCATAGACTGGGAATGGATCACACCCGGGCTAGCGCATGCCTACCACCTGCCTGTGGAATGGGGTGCCTACGTTTCAGAAGTGGGGCCTGACTCACCTGCCGCTGAGGCAGGCTTACGCCAGGGAGATATCATCATCCGCTTTGGAGACCGCACCCTTAATCATAATAACCCCTTTATCAACGCCCTCTACGATCACGCCCCGGGTGATACTGTTCCTCTCACGGTGAAGAGAAACGGGGATACCCTGGAGCTGAAGGTGACTCTTTCAGAACGGCCTAGCGTTCCGTGACAGTCATCCCCTCGAATCAATGCGGGTTTGGATCCATAAACAGGGCAGGTCGGATGACCCCTGGATAACGAGCGCCCTCATCTTTGACCTTCCTCCTGAACTGACGACCTCAAACAACCAGGTACGATGAAAGCGATTGATGCTATAATCTTCCCATGCGAAAATTCATTATCGCCGTTGCCTTATTATTCGGGATCGTTTTTATAGCCGGTCATTTCTCGGAAATGGAGCGGGTGTGGAACACCCTTCAGAAGGGAGACTGGCGTTTTATTTTATTAGCCCTCCTCTTGGCGGTCGCCTGGCTGGTCAATATCGCCCTATCCTATAAAAAAATCTTCCATGCTGTAGGCATCAATGAAAAATTGACCCGTCTCATCATCCTGTCTGCAGCCTCTACCTTCATCAACACCGTAGCCCCCTCTGCCGGTATTGGAGGTATAACCATCTTTATCAACGATGCCCGCCAGAAGGGAAAATCGGGGGCACGGACCATGGTAGCCGGCGCCCTGTATGTCATTTATGACTACCTGGGGTTCTTCTTGCTGCTTGGTCTGGGGTTATTTGTCCTCTTCCGGCGCAACAATCTGTCCATGACGGAAGTGATTGCCTCCGGTATCCTGTTTCTGCTGTGCGGGGGCATGAGCTTTCTACTCTATCTGGGGTTTAAATCCGAGCAGGCACTGGCCGATGCTCTGGAATGGTTGGCCAGGGCCGGGAACAGGATTTACGGCCTGTTTTCCAGGAAAAAGGCGCGATTTTCGGTTGAAAAAGCCCGGGACTTTGCGCATGATGCCGTGGAGGGTATCGCAGAGCTGAGACGCAGTCCCACCGACCTCATATATCCCTTTTTGTTGGCCATCTCCAACAAGGGAATTTTACTGGCGATTTTTTACCTTGTTTTTAAATCCTTCCAGGTCCCGGTCTCGATCGGGACGCTGGTAGCGGGAACAAGTCTGGCTTACTTGTTTTTAATCGTCTCTCCCACTCCCTCCGGTGTGGGTGTTGTGGAGGGGATCCTCACCCTGGCACTGCGCTCCATGTTCGTGCCCGGGAATGATGCCCTGGTCATTACCCTGGCCTATCGCGGCGTGACATTCTGGTTTCCATTGATATTAGGGGGATTGGCCTTCCGGTGGCTTGGCTCCCCCTCCACATCCTAACGATCACGAAAAGCGATCATCGGACCGCTTTTTGTCAATCTCCTCTTTGGCTCCCTCTATCCAACCAATATTCACTTCCTCAGCCCCGTCAAATTCCGGCACATAGGGCTTGATATCCAGAAGCGGAGTGCCGTCCAGGACATCGATATCCTTGACATGGAGCACGTTCCTCTCAACCCTGACCAGACGTACCACGGATAACCCTATCGGATTGGGGCGCATGGGCGCCCGGGTCGAAAACACACCTCTTTTCTGATTATCTAAAAAGGGCACCACATGCAGCCTGACCTCATCTACCCGGTGAAAATGATACATCAAAATCAGATGGGAAAATCCTGTCAGGTCTTTCAATCCAGGCTGAAAGCGTGGATCAACTTCTACTGTCCCGGATATGCCCCGGGCAGAAGCTGGCTGGATGGGCATGCCCTTGATGTTTTTATGGGGGCTGTGAATTGTGCCAATTGACTGATAGGTGAACCGCGTCAGCTCCAATCCATCCTCCTTTATGCTATGCGAAGTGCCCTCAACATGCCGGGGTCAAGCAGACTGCAGGACCAGGCGCACACCCGCCTGGTGGACCTGCCGGAAATTTCCCCCCTGGGTCAGGACCGCGTACACAGCAGGTATATCTTCCACGACAGACCCGGCCAACAGGTCCACCCCGTAATCGTATAACACCGGACTCATCGGTGTGGTGGGACCCAGAATGATAATGAAGGCATCCGGCTTACACAACCCAAGCAGGCCTTCCAGGGTGCCGTTGATAAAGGTCATCCCCGTGATAGCTACCACATCAGCTCCCGGCAGGATATCCGGGGCTGCTGAGGCCGGCAGGTCTTGACCCGTGGGATTCATGTCCAGGACATGGAAATCATCCACCTCTTCCCGGACATGGTGCACAAAGGGGAAATGCCCCACCAGCGCGACCCGCTTGCCCCTTCCATGCCGGATGATGGCTTTGACCGCGTTCTCATCCACCCAGTTCCCCGGTCGATACTCAATCAGTGCATTTATCGCTGCGCAGCCCAGACTGCGCCGGATCGGAATATCAGACCGAATCCATTCTGCCATTTCCAAGCCGGAAACGGTTTCCAAACGGCCCGCTTCAGGAATGGATGGATCCCCTTTATGGGTGTGGTTTGTCTGCAGGGTGGTTGCCAGACCACATTGTTGTGTTTCCCTTTTCTGGCTGACAACCGCTGTCCAGCGCATGCCAACCTTGACCCTGGCGAGAGGGTAATCCACTAACTCATCCAATATATCTTGTGTGATTCCCATACACAAACTCTTCCTCCTTAATGCTTGACCCAATGATCCACACATGATGATAGGAAGCGTAACATAATTCATCAAGATTAGGAATATCACTCCTCCGGGAGGGGGGCTGTTCTTAGCATCCCAGGCGAAAAAACTTCCAATCCCCTTGCAGCAGAACAATTCCAGACCAGGGAAATAAAATTTGACCAAATGCCACTCCCACGATATAATGTGTAGCCGGTAGAGGAGCAGTATACCGCTAGGAGGTTTCAACATGCCGAAGAGAACATACCAGCCGAAGAAGCGACGAAGAGCACGCAAGCACGGCTTCCGGGCTCGCATGAAGAGCAAAGGCGGTCGAAAGATTCTAAAACGCCGCCGCAAAAAGGGACGCCACGATCTTGCCCCAACGTCCAATAATCACGTAAAGAAAACAAATTGGAAGGCCTAGCTCTGGTACGATTGATATAAGATCGCGTGAACCGTAAATTTCGACTTACAAGTACACTGGATATCAAGCGGGTGCGGCGCTTAGGAAACTCATTTGCCCACCCGCTTCTCGTTTTGTATATTCTGGAAAACGACAGGGAACGCACCTTATATGCCGTTTCGGCCGGTAAGCCAGTCGGGAACGCAGTCAACAGAAACAGGGCCAAACGGTTAATCCGATCTGCAATTCAGGGCCTGAGATCCAGCGTTGCAGAAGGATACGATGTCCTTCTTATCGCCCGGGAGCCGCTGGCCGCTTCGAATTGTCAAGAAACGAAAAAAGCGATAAAATCCCTTTTCAAGAGGGCGCGCATCCTGAAGACAAGTGATGAACACTGAAATCGACTTATTACATACATATGGGCCACAGCCAGAGGGGTCTTACCGTTTAAGGGACCTCAAGATCACCATCTGGACCCTGCCCCGCCTCCCGATACTAGCCATTATTCGCCTTTATCAAAAGGTCCTGTCCCCTGCCATCCCTGCAAACACCTGCCGCTTTTACCCCACCTGTTCCCACTACGGTTATCAGGCCATCTACACCTACGGTCTACTCCGCGGTGGGTTGCTTGCCACCTGGCGCATTCTGCGCTGCAACCCTTTCAGCTCAGGTGGACACGATCCTGTTCCCTAGAGAGAAACGACACTAAATCATGAAAAAATATCTTCTAATTTTAATCACCATACTCGCACTGTCCATCACCGTGAGCGCCTGCAGCGGGCGCCGGTTAACCGCTTCAGGTTGGCCGGGACTGACCACTGATGAAGACACCGCTTATCTGGCTGCCGGCCAGCACGTATATGCCATCAACCTCGATAACGGCAGCCTGCTGTGGAAATTCCCAACGGAAGCCCAGAATGACGTCACCTTCTTTGGCACGCCAGCTATGACCGACGATGGGCAACTGATTGTGACCAGTTACGACAGCAATATATACAGCCTTAACCCGGACAACGGCACGGAAAACTGGACTTACACAGAAGCCCAGGACCGCTTCGTGAGCGGCCCCCTGGTCACATCCCAGGGAATCTTTGCAGCCTCCGCGGATCATCACCTGTACGCCGTTGATAAACAGGGACAGGAACTATGGCCTCCTTTCAAAACGGAAGAGCCCATCTGGGCACCCCCCAACACCACCGATGCCTGTGACTGCGTCTATCTGGCATCCATGGATCGTCATGTTTATGCCCTGAACATCGATGACGGGTCGCTGCGCTGGCAAACGGAAGACCTGGGCGGCCCCATCCTCAGCAAACCCACCATCGCAGAGGACAACACCGTCTACGTGAGTACCTTCGCCAATGAAGTCCTGGCCATCGAAGGCCAGGATCACTCCGTGCTGTGGCGTTTCAAGACCAAGGACTGGGCCTGGGCCAGCCCCACCCTGGACGGCGATTTGCTGTATGTCAGTGACCTTTCCGGCACATTTTATGCCCTGGACAGGTCCACCGGTGACCTGCTGTGGCAAGTACAGCCAGGCGGCAAGATCGTCTCTGCACCCTACGTTGGGGAATCCTTCACTTATTTCGGGACGGATGAAGGCGCTCTGGTTGTCCTCAACGATGAAGGCACCATTCAACGCAATCAAACCCTGGAAGGCAAGCTGTACACCAGTCCAGTCGGAAAAGGGGATCACATCCTGGTCGCCCCCACGGACGGAGAAAACTCATTAATTGCCTTTGATAAAAACGGGGTCCAGCAGTGGACCTTTTCACCCTCGAATTGAGGGAGCAAATAAACCAGACCTTACACCATTAGCTATCGGAAAACGGACAAATTATGTGGGAATCGTTTATTACCTTAATGATCAACATCCTGCTATATATCTACACCCTGGTTGGCCAGAACTTCGGCGTGGCAATCATCCTGTTCACGATCCTGATTCGCGTCCTGATGTACCCCCTCACAGCCCGCCAGGTGAAAAGCAGCAAAGCCATGCAGGACCTGCAGGGCTCAAAAAAATGGCAGGATATTCAGGAAAAATATAAAAACGACAAAGAGAAATTGGCCCAGAAACAAATGGAGCTCTATCAAGAAATGGGAATCAGTCCCTTCGGCTCCTGTCTACCCCTATTGGTCCAGTTCCCCATCATCATCGGGCTGTACCAGGCCATCATCCGCGCCCTGGCTGTAACCCCCGTGCAGCTGGTAAATCTTTCCAAGCACATCAGCAACGGGGCAGAACTCATTCCCATCAACAATCAGTTCCTGTGGATGGACCTCAGTCTGCCAGAGCGGCTTCCCATCCTGGGCATCGGTGTTCCAATCCTGGCTATCCTGGTCGTCATCACCTCCTACGTGCAGACAAAAATGGTCTCCACACCCACAACTGGAGGCGATGATGGAGGACAAGGCGCCCAGATGACAAAAGCCATGAGCCTGTACATGCCGTTCTTTATGGGCTATCTGGCGCTGACCTTTGCCTCCGGCTTGGCGCTGTATTTCATTGCCACCAACTTGACAACGATCGCCCAGTACATCATCCTGGGACAGGCTGATTTCAAAAATTTGCTCCCCGATCAGTTGTCATAACGCACTTATAATGCTTATCGCATAGAAGAGGGATTATGGATAATAGTCGTGCAACCCTGGAAGTGATTGCTCAATCTGTGGATGAAGCGATTCAGAAAGGATTAGAGGAGCTGGGTTTACCCCGCGAAACAGTTGATGTTGAGGTCCTGGATGAAGGCAGCGGAGGGGTGTTCGGAATTGGCTCCCGTCAAGCCCGGGTCCGCATTTCCCTGGCTTCACCGGATGAATCCGGACCTGCCGAAGAGCAAGTCGCAGCAAAACAGGAAGTTGAACCGGATGTAGACCCGGAAGAGGCCCATGTTTTGACCATGGCGGAAGATGTGGTCAGGGAACTCCTTCAGAAAATGAACCTTTCAGCCCATGTTTCCGGTCAGTTTGGAGAGAAACCGGACAACCTGCCCTTCCATCCCATAAAAATTAACGTAACCGGGGATGACCTGAGCATGTTGATTGGAAAACGGGGCAAAACCCTCAACGCGCTGCAGTATGTCACGCGGCTTATTCTGGGAAAGGAGCTGGAACGCGGCGTCCCGCTCTCCATCGACGTCGAAGGATATCGAAAGAGACGCGAACAGCAGGTGCGCCAAATCGCACGGCGGGTCGCTCAACAGGTGATCAACACCAACCGCCGGCAGGCACTGGAACCCATGCCGCCCAATGAACGCCGTTTTGTGCACATCGAGCTCCGGGACAACTCCCAGGTCTACACAGAAAGCGCCGGAGAAGATCCCAACCGCAAGGTCGTCGTCTACCCTGAAGAGTAAATCGAAAGGACACTTACTAAACGCGGGCATATTTACCTGCCCGCGTTTTTCGTTTAAGAAGCACAGAACACGCCTCACCCTGTGTGTTCGGAGGTGCAGTCTGAGAAAAACGTTAACAGGGACATTGTCCCCCCGTATGCCAGACCCGCCTCGAAACAGGGATGTCTTTCAGGTATAATGCAACCATGAATTTAGCGTCCCACAATGGCCAAATTGAGTACCTCGTTGTCGGACATATCACCCGGGACATAACACCGAACGGGGACAGATTGGGAGGTACCGCCGCCTATGCCTCCCTGCTGGCACACAGGCTCGGGTTGCAGGTCGGATTGGTGACAGCTGTCTCCGGGGATGTCTCGCTGTGCGCCTTGAAGGGCATTGACATACACTCCCTGACATCCCAGCATACAACAACCTTTGTCAATTCCTATCTGCCCGGTGGCAGACAGCAGGAAATCCGGCATGTTGCATCCCCCTTGAAGGAACACGACATCCCGGATTCGTGGCAAAATGCCAGAACAGTCCACCTGGCTCCTGTAGTCCATGAAATAAACCCCGGTTTGATGGTAAAATTTCAACGGTCCTTTGTGGGGTTGTCATTACAGGGTTGGCTCCGGGCATGGGATGACTTCGGCCGTGTCTCTCCAGCACCAGGAAATGTCTCCCTGTCATCCTGCAGCGCGGCATCAGCTGTGGTGTTCAGCTATGAGGATGTGGGACAGGACCCGAGAGTGGTACAGCACTATGCCTCAATATGCCCGCTCGTGATTGTAACCAAAGGACCGCAAGGCGCCGATTTATTCTTTCATGGCGAGAGGACGCATATCCCCACCTCCCCCCGGGAAGAAGTTGACCCCACAGGGGCAGGAGATATCTTTGCGGCTGCCTTCTTCATTCATTACCAGCAGCACGGGAACCAGCTGGAAGCGGCCCATTTCGCAACGTCCATCGCTGCCCTCTCCGTGACCCGGAAAGGCCTGCATGGCGTACCAACACGAAAAGAACTGCAAACGCTGCAAGGGGTAACTTAATCCTATGGGAAAAATGTACACCATCGCCAATCAGAAGGGAGGCGTGGGCAAGACAACCACCACCATCAACCTGGGATCCTACCTGGCTTACTACGGACAGCGGGTACTGCTGGCAGATGTGGACCCGCAGGCAAATGCCACGTCATCATTGGGATTGGATAAACACGACATCCAGGGAGGGACCTACGAAGCCATCCTGGAAGATGAAAGCATAAAAAAATATATCCTTCGCAACCCGCAGCTGAAAATGTCAATCCTGCCGGCATCCCCCGATCTAGCTGGAGCCGAGGTGGAACTGGTCAATGAAGTGGGACGGGAAAATTTGTTAAAACGCACGCTGATGCCCCTGCATGAAGAGTACGACTACATTCTGATTGACTGTCCCCCCTCCCTGGGCCTTCTGACCCTGAACGGTCTTGTTTCCGCCAAAGATGGCATTCTCATCCCTGTGCAATGCGAGTATCTGGCTATGGAAGGGTTAGGCCAGTTGACTTCAACCATTGAACGCGTCAAACGGGCCCTTGCTCCCGACTTGGTTGTGCGGGGCGTGATCCTGACCATGTTCGACGGCAGGACAAATTTAGCCAGCGATGTCGTCCAGGAAGTCAAAAACCACTTTTCCACCCAGGTCTTTGAGGCCGTGATACCCCGCAGCGTACGCCTAGCAGAAGCCCCGTCTTACGGTGTACCCATCTCCCTATACGCGCCGGACTCGAACGGCGCATTGGCTTACCAGGATCTGGCGAAAGAAATGCTTCAGCAAGACGGCGTCGCGATACCTGATGTATAATACAAACGCTCTGACCTGGACAAATGGTCGGATACCCCTTTGGACATCCCGCATTTCAAGACAAGAGATGGTTGACTATGGCTAAAAAACGACCCGGTCTGGGAAAGGGATTAGACGCCCTCATCCCTTCCAAATCACAAAAAGAAGAAAGCATCGATCCGTCCTCCGTGATGGAAATCCCCCTTGAGTCGATATCCACCAATCCGCACCAACCCCGGCGCGGATTCGACCAAGGTGAACTCAAGGAATTGGCCGCATCCATTGAAGAACACGGCATCATCCAACCCATCATCGTCGTGCCAAAACAAGAAGGAGAGGATGATTTTGCCCTCATAGCAGGGGAGCGGCGCCTCAAAGCCGCCAAAATGGCGGGATTAAAGGCGGTACCGGCTATCCTGAGGGAAGCCTCAAATCAAGACCAACTGGTCGTGGCCTTGATTGAAAACGTCCAGCGGGCTGATCTAAACCCCCTGGAAACAGCCTCCGCCTACCAGAAATTGTCCCAGGTCTTTGGCCTTTCCCACCAGGAAATCGGGGAACGCGTTGGGAAAAGCCGCACCACAGTGACCAACACCCTGCGCCTGCTGGACCTCCCGGATATCGTACAGCAGGCCCTGCGGAAAGGACAGATCAGCAATGGACATGCCCGTGCACTGCTCTCATTGGAAACCACAAAATCGCAGTCAGCTGCCCTGCAAACCATCCTGACCAAGGATCTCAACGTGCGCCAGACGGAATCTCTGGTGAAAAAGCTGCAGGGGGATAAGGAACAACGCAAACCGAAAAAAACCACTCTCTCACCGGAAATGATGGATATTCAGGAACAATTGCAATCTTCCCTGGGAACAAAGGTTAACTTAAAACAGTCCAAATCTGGTAAAGGATCGATCACAATCCATTTTTATTCCGATGAAGAGCTCAACTCCCTCCTGGAGCGATTCTTCGAGGATTAACAACAACTGGATTTGAGCGGTGTAGCCTGTCCATGTCCACTCTCATACTCAACAACGCCCGCATATATACTTTAGATCCCTCCCGTCCCCGCGCCTCGGGAATGGTGATCTCTAATGGGGTCATCACCCGGCTCCTGGACCGGGAAAGGAGCAGCGTTGACATCCCCGGGACTGAAAGGGAAGATATGGATGGCAAGACCATCCTTCCGGGATTGAGCGATGCCCACATCCATCTCAAAGAGTATGCCCTCAACCTGAAAAAAATCAACTGTGAAACCGGGACCAAAGACGCGTGCCTTCAGCGGGTTGCCCAACGCGCCGCCAAACAACCACCCGGGACCTGGATCCTGGGCCACGGATGGAATCAAAACTCATGGCGGGATGGATATGGGACCCGGGCCGAGCTGGACGCGGTCGCCCCCCGGCATCCTGTGTATCTGACAGCCAAATCTCTGCATGCTGCCTGGGTTAACTCTGCTGCCCTGCAGGAAGCCGGGCTGCATGAGGACACGCCTGATCCAGCGGGAGGGAGATTGTCACGGGACCCGCAGGGAAAACTGGGCGGACTTTTATTTGAGAAAGCCATCCCGCTTGTGGCAGATAACATCCCTGAACCGGATCTCCAGGAGATTAAATCCGCCATGCAGGACGCCCAGCGCTCCCTGTGGAAAATAGGTCTAACCGCTGTCCATGATTTCGACCGCCGGTTGAGCTTTTCAGCCCTTCAGGAACTCCACCAAGAGGGCAAACTGAAGCTGCGGGTGACGAAGAGCCTTCCCGTGGATGACCTGGACGGCGCCCTGCAAGTGGGGCTGAGAAGCGGATTTGGCACTCCTCTCCTCCATGTGGGCAGTATAAAAGCCTTCGCCGATGGCGCCCTGGGCCCCCAGACCGCAGCCATGATTGCCCCTTACCATGGTACAGACAAGGACCGGGGGATTCAAATGCTGGAGGAAGAAGACATCCTGCAGTTCAGCTTGAAAGCCGCTGAACATGGTTTGAGTATGGCCATTCACGCCATCGGTGACCGCGCCAACCGCACGGTGTTGAACGCATTTCAGCGGGTGCGAGAACAAGAGGAAAAGCGAGATCTACCTTCCCTGCGGCACAGGATAGAACACGTGCAGCTGCTTCACCCGCAGGATGTGGGACGGCTGGCTGAGTTGAAAATTATCGCCTCCATGCAGCCCATCCACGCCACCTCAGATATGGATACCGCCCAACAGTACTGGGGAGAAAGAAGCCGGTACGCCTATGCCTGGCGGTCCTTGCTCGATCACGGCACCCGTCTGGCTTTCGGTTCGGATGCGCCGGTTGAGGTGCCAAATCCTTTCCTGGGGCTGTATGCTGCTGTCAGCAGGCGGAAACCTAACGGGGATACCGGGGGGGGAGAAGGCTGGGTTCCACAGCAGCGGATCAGCCTGATGGAAGCCCTACAGGCCTACACGACCGGCCCCGCCTATGCTGCCGGGAGGGAAGACCAACAGGGAAAGCTCATGCCCGGATACTGGGCAGATTGCATTGTTCTGGAGGAAGACCCTTTTTCAACCCTCGCAGCACAGCTGCCTGATATGCAGCCGGTCCGGACCATGGTCAACGGCGAATGGGTCTGGCATCGTTAAACAAGCTGAGACCCTATTTCTTTATATTCCAAAAATCGGAAAACGAACAATCAGACTTAAAAGCAGGGCTTACCGCAGCCGGCGAACGTCTCCCTCTCGCACAGTAATGCCCTGGGTATCAAGGTATTCCAGAAGAGCCAGGACATACCGCCGGCTGGAATCAAAGTGGTCCCGGGCCTCGGCAACGGTGAGGGTGGCGTTCTCCTCCAACCAGGATCTGATCTCAGCCACCATGGACTGGTACGTGTCAGTCGTAAAGACCACGTCTTCAGACACCTGCTTTAGCCGCTGTAGAGAGATCAATGCCTGGTACACTTCCTCACCAACCTGCTCGACACATTCCTCCACAGTGGGCGGAGTGTGGGGGTCCTTTGAAAATTCCGCCATCAGCTGCTTGACCCGTTCTTCATCCTGCTCTGAAAACGTTATGGCGTGGTCAGGCAGAGCAGCAACTGGACCGTTTTGATCTAAACGTCCTTCCGCGACCAGGGTATTGACCGCTGCTTGAAACACAAAGTCTTCATACTCCAATTGACTTTTTATTTCCTCGAGCGGCATCCCCGGGCGCAAGGGAAAAGCGTGATGGTACTCCGCTACTTTCTCGAGGACGCCCTTCTGGATAGTGTCCCACTCCTGGTCATAGGTCACAAGCTGATCCGGAGAGGAATTGCTCAGCAGAAGTACCCTGCTCTGTTCCGTTAATCTATCAAGGGCTTTCTGGGCCCGTTCTGGATCCATATTTGACTGCAAGATGACCTCTTTTTTACGCACCACCCCCGAGCCCTGGATGATCTGATAGATAATCTCCTCCGCATCTCCCGCAGCCAGCGTGTGCAGCCGCTCAAGAACCTGGTCATCAAATCGTTTATGACGGTATTCAGGATGGGGATCAAGGACAATCCCTCCTCCCATGGTCTCTGAGGGAGATGGCCGGCGTAAAATGTATCGATCCCCCCGCAGGGCGACCACCGGGTCAGGGACTTCCAGTTGAAGCCAGCCCTCTTCTCCGGGTGCCAATCGGTCTTGTCCCAGTAGTCGGATCCGGGCCATCACTTCGTCCGCGCCAAGGAACAATTTTGCCCGGCTATCATGGGTCAAAGGTTTCAGGGACTCCGGCAGTGAGGTATAGTGAACGTCCAGACGGCGTGTAGGCTGATAATCCCCCGGGTGAGCCACCACATCACCCCGATCGACCTCATCAACATGGACTCCAGAGATATTGATCGCGGTGCGGGTTCCCGGAGAGGCGCTGGTTACCTTCTGGTCATGGACCTGCAAACCCCGAATCCTGCCTTTGATCTTTTTTGGCAGCAGGACAATTTCTTCCCCCTCTTGAAACTCGCCATCCAGCAGGGTCCCCGTCACCACAGTGCCAAAGCCAGAGATGCTGAATGTGCGGTCCACTGAAAGGCGGGGGCGCCCGAGATCAGGCCGCGGCGGATGGGAAGCCAGACGCTCCTCTATGGTCTCAATCAGGGTATCCACCCCCTGCCCTGTTTTTCCGGAAACCCGAACGATGGGGGCATTGCTCAAGGTGGTACCCTGCAGTGTTACCTGTAAATCCTCTTCAACGAGATCCAACCACTCGGAATCGGTTACCACGTCTACCTTTGTCAAAGCGACCACACCGTCGTCGATACCCAACAAATCAATAATGGCCAGGTGTTCTTCCGTTTGCGGCATTACTCCCTCATCGGCTGCGACCACAAACAACACCGCATCGATCCCCCCGATTCCCGACAGCATATTTTCTATAAAATCGCGGTGTCCGGGGACATCAATGATGCCGACCTGCTCACCGCTCTCAAATGTCATGGAATCGAAACCCAGGACAATGCTTAATTCACGCTCTCGTTCTTCGGCTAAGCGATCCGGATGCCTGCCGGTAATGGCCTCAATCAGGGTTGATTTCCCGTGATCCACGTGGCCTGCCGTTCCGATGACATACATGGCCTTACCTCACATTGCTCCACGCCGGGTCTGCAAACCTGCCCGGTCCTGTACAACTCTACTCTTACCTAACGGATGCTGTCCATCACCCCTTCAAAATCTGTCACCCAATCACGCACCAGAGACTGCAGGGTCTGAAGCTGCTTTTCAGTATGTGTACTCAACTGCCGCACCTGATCCTGCATTTCCTGAGCCTCGTCTTCCAGGATCGTGATCCGCTCCGCTAATCCGCGGGAATGGCGTTCCATCTCACTCCGGTGCTCATTCTGGGAAAGCATGTAATTGGCCCACCGTTTCTGGTCATCGGCCTTGAAGGTGGTCCATTCCTGGCGGAAACGTTCCTCTGCCAGGCGCTGCATTTCCGTGATTTCATTGATCCGTCGTTCGACCTGCTCGGCCACATCCTCGATTTCTTGCTGCATACGCTTCACTTCGCGGTGTGTGGTGTCAAGAGAACGGATTTGCCCTTTTACTTCCTGGGACCTTTTTTCAATCTCCGCGAACCTCGTCTCCCAGCCTTTCCATTTCTTCTCCCGTTCTGTGGACAGCAAGGATTGTGTTTCAATAAACTCATTTTGTTCTTTCCGCAGCTCCCGCCGCACCCGCTCCAGATCCTCAACACGCGTGGTTAGCTTCTGCATATCAGCCTGACTTACATCCAGCCGACCCCGTTGTTCATCCAGACGCTTTCGCAGGGCCGTCACTTCCCCCTGAAGATCTGTAATACGTTTCAATTCTTGCTGTCGTTCTTCTTTGGCAAGACGGGTTTGCCGCTTATGCTCTTCGGAGTTACGCTGGAGATCATTCAGTTTTTTCTGGAGTTCGTTGAGGGATGTGTTAATTGTGTTCTCCACCTCTTCCCGCACAGACATTTGCTTTTCCAGCCCCTCAATGCGGGTTAATTCCTCCCTCATCGACTTCAACCTGGTATCCAGTCCATCATACTGGGACCGCAGAAGTTCCTTTGCATCCTCTATCCAGCCCTTGACCTCCTTCTCAAATTCATTGTCGCGGCGTCCCGTTTCAACCCGCAAATCCGCTAAAGAATCATCCAGTTCATCTACCCGAGCCAGGCTTGAACGCAGGCGCGTAACTTCACTATCCAGTTCCTGGTTCTTCTTATTTGCCGCGTCAAGCTCCCCCTCCAGGGAGGTGATTTTATCCTCCAGATCCTTGATTTTAGCGCTGTCCTTACGGTGCTCCTCATCCAACCACTCCACACGCTTGGTCAGTTGTTCTAGATCCATGGTCGTAACTCCTGTATTGAAGGAAATCAAGCAAAGTGATTATAGCACGGAGAGAGTACGTTGTTCTCTAAACATGCCATGTCCCGCACCCCGCACTGATCATTGAAAAATGGCTGTCAACGGAGCAACCCAGTGAGACAGAATATGGGGAAAAAGTCCCGCCATAAGAAGCAAGAAGGAGCCTATGATCACGAAGACCCTCCCCGCAGATAATCTGGTTTGAGGTAAGCCGGACTCATGTCCTTCGTGGCTGAGCACGGACAACATCCGCAGCCCGCCCAGGATCAACCCCACATTTCCCAGAAAGAAAGGCCACAAGGGCCAATAGGCCCTTCCAATTAGCAAGGTCCCTAGATCCCAGTAGAGAGGAAAACCTCCCAGAAACGGCAAACCAGCCAGCGTGAAAAGCCCGCAGAACATACCCACCGTAAGGATAGGATAGCGATTTCCCATCCCTTCCACCTCAGAATAAGACAGATCATCCCCATCCTGCCGATAAACAGCTAAAGCCATGGACCACAACCCCAAGGATATCCCCTGCAGGACCAAGCCTCCAAAATACAAGTGCTGTCCTTCCGGGAATAAGCTGAAGATCACCAGTGAGCGTCCCAGTTCAGTGATAACCGCAGCCCCTACCATCCGACCTAGATGAGAGACAAATATGGCAGATACACCACCCACCGCAATCATCAACAAACCAACCAATTGAACGGGTTTCAAGACGTCAAAGACATTCAACAACCAGTCCGTTTCCGTAAGGTATTTAAGGGCAAACAGCAAGACCCCGTTAAGGTAAATAATGAACACAAACGACACCAGATAGGGGTGGTTGTCCTCGGAGATCATGGATATCCAGCTGGTAAAAGGAAAAATACCCAACAGGAAAGAAAACCCCAGCCCCATGAGCACCATGGTCCGTGATAATAAACTAATATCCACTGTGTCCACATCAACCCAGCTCAACAACCAGGCAGCAAAGAGTATGCTGATCATACCCAGCACCTGGAAAGCCATAAAACGCAGCACCCCTTTGGAGGGCACGGATCCTGCGGGAGAGAGCAGGATAACGGATACCATCGCTAAAAACCCGAAAAAGATGGCCGCATAGTACACAGGCTCAACTGCATACCCGGTCAGAACCAGACATACGGAGACCAACCCCAGTGGATAGAGTTTCCGCGGAGCATGATGAAAAAAGCTGAATAAAAACCACAAGGCCAATAGTAGATAGATAAGGACCAGGAGAGGACGATCGGCGTTGTCCAGAAAAAATCGGCGGCCAAAGAATACCAGCTGCGGGGAAATCTCAAAGGACAAAGGCCCTAGGGTCAGAGTGCGGCCGATCGGGACCCATCGGGCTCCGAATGCCATCCCACACGAAACTGACATCGCCATCCCGCGCATCCACCTCTCATGTTCGGAGAGTAAAGCCAGTATGCCGGCGATCAGGACGGGAATCACGATCCACACCACAGGGGCACTCATTCCCAGACCTCCAGGGTGGATATATTCAGGAGGTATGCCCCCAGGAACGCCAATCCTATATGATTAACGGCGAGCAATGCCGTCATCAACACCGACGCTTCAACGGTAGCATACAAAATTTCAAACCCGGAAAGGACGGTCAATAAACCCACGATCAGCCGTGTGGGCTCCACAGCTAATCCTACCTGGATCAAGCCCAACCCAAACAGCAGCAACCCTCCCAGCACCTGCTGGCGGCTGGCACCGATAAACCACTTCAAAGCTACCGGGAGAAATGATGAGATAGACAATGCCGCCAGCACAGCTAACAAACTCCGGAAAAGCGGGGTGGGTATTTTACGCGGCTCTCCAGTTACACGGTGTTCTGACATGTTGAGGTATGTCACCCCCAATACCGCTGCTGACATCCAACCAGCAACGACCTTTACCAGGGCAATTTCCGGAGGCCAGCTCTGCGAGATCAACAGCGTTACACCCACGTACTGTAAAGCCAATAAACTTATCATCCAGCGCCAATCATTCACCAGCAATAGGCCCAAAGAGAGAATAAATAGCAGGCTAACGGTCAGAGACGTCAAGACATCCAGCATGATTTATCCACCTCCGGATGAAGTCAGGAGGGACAGCAGGAAAAACACACCCACCAGAGCCCAGATCAATCCGGCCCTGCCTTCCAATATGTGAAAGGTTCCCATCACAATAGCGCTGAACAATCTTCCCATTTGCAGCACCCTGTTCGAAATGGATTCAGGGAGACCGGACAGCGAGTTTTTCAGTTGTGGGAACCATACTTCCGGGATCGAGATCCAGTTTATAGCCAGCAGAAAGGGGACAAAGATAATTGCGGGTAGAAGGAACCGCCATCCCTGATTCCAGAACTGCGCACTGGCCGGAGCCAATCCCTCCAGGAACGAAAACAATATATGAACGGATGCCAGAAAGATCACACTAGCCATATGCAAGACCAATTCCGGGCGTTTATAGTCGGAGCGGGGTGCATCTGAGCGCATGACATGCCGGAACCCACCGGCGATAAACATCCCGAAACCCACTGCCCACACCACACCCCACAACCCCCGGGAAAAAAGAGCAGCACCCGGCCAGAGCGGTGTATACGGCCAGGCAAGTATGCCTAACCCAAACAAGCCAGCCGCTCCATATCTCAATATGTGATGAGAGGGCAAGAGAAACAATATATTCCCCGACAGCAACGCTGCCAGAGCCCAGCTTATACTCACCATCTCCTGTCCATTGACAGCAGCCAGGGCGACGAACCCCAGCCACCCCGCCAACCAGGTATTTCTTCCTGCGGATAGATCCCGGGAAGTCAACCACCACGATCCGCTAAAAATCAGTATGATCCCCAGCAGCCCATAAAACGGAGCTTTCCAGGTGTGCGGGACGCCGGAGGCTGCACCCCTGACGATGATCAGCATGCTTACAGCGCCGGTTATGGAATGAATCAAAGTCAGTTGCCCGGCCTGAAGCCCGGCATGGTCTGTGGGAGATAATTTGGGCAGGGAAAAAAGATAGCGAATCCCGGAAGCCAGGATCAACAAACCAGCAATCCGGGGATCGATCACCTGGAAGGTAACCGGCAGGCCCTCAGCAAGGGAAAAATTGTGGGCATAGACCACAAGGAAAGGTCCCCATAGCCGGAACGCGAACGAGAAAACAAACTGATCATGTCGTACATCAGGCGAGCGATTTCTAAAATGGAACCCGAACTGGAGCACGTCGACCAACACCCAAGAAAAGAGCAGGGTGAGGATATTTCCAGCCAATACTCCCAACAAAGCTGCACACCCTAATCCCAGCACCCACACCAGTTCCCTGTTTAGCTCAGGAAAGATGACCGCATATGCCAGGATCAAACTCACCACAATCAGGAAAAACAACCAGGACACATGGTCGATGAGCAGCGCTGGCTGCGTGGTGAATGGACCGCGGGAAGACCAGGGTATGAGGGAGATAGCCATTGGCTGGACTGGCCGTCCTACAAACACCAGGATCCACACCACAAGCGCCCCACCCCCCAGGGCGTAGGGGGGTAGGACCAGGTCTGACCGGCGCCATGACAACACCCCGGCACTAATCACGATCAGATATAAAACTAAAAGCGCGATGAGGACAATCATGATTCCCGTTCTACGAAAGGCTCAACCCCGTGCTGGTCGACATCCTGGAGCAAATCCGTGACCTTTTTCCCAAGTCCGGGATGCATCAGATCGGGAGCGATTTCCGCCAGGGGGATCAGCACAAAAGCCCGCTCTGCGATCCGGGGATGGGGAATTTGAAGCATTTCATCCTCATAGGTCCGACTTCCATAAAACAGGATATCTATATCGATCACCCGGGGGCCATAGCGGAACGTTTCCTCGCGTCCCATATGGTCTTCAATATCTTTCAAATACACCAGGAGTTCCGGGGGAGAAAGGGTTGTACGCCCCTGAATGACTTGATTCAGGAAGGCGGGTTGATCCTCATATCCCCAGGGCTCCGTCTCATAAATGGTAGAGGTTTTCAGCACGCGAACCGGGGGCGGGAGATGCTGGATGGCTCGCTCGAGATACCTCCTTCTATCCCCCATATTCGACCCCAATGCAAGGTACACCTTCACAGCTTCTTTTTCGTCCACAATATCTACCCACCTGTCCTTGATCGAAAACTTGGATTAAGGATATCATAAGGGAAGTAAATTGCCAAAATAACGCACAGGACCTACAATACACGTCCAGTACCCCAGCAGATCTGCTTCCTATAGCTGTATCCAAGGAGCGACTATGGCACAGGCAAGCCTGAAATTCCCCCGGGGATTTTTATGGGGCAGCGCGACCTCATCCCATCAGGTAGAAGGCCAGAATACCAACAACGACTGGCATACATGGCAGGAACAAGGGAATATCCTCAACGATGACCAAGCGGGACGGGCCTGCGACTGGTGGTCCGGACGCTGGAAGGACGATTTTGACCGGGCTGCTGAAGGGGGTCAATCAGCCCACCGCATGTCCATCGAGTGGAGCCGCATTCAACCCGGCCCCGGTCGTTGGGATGAAGACGCTCTGGACCATTACCGGGACATGGTGCGGGGACTGATGAACAGAAATATGACGCCGGTGGTCACCTTACACCACTTCACCAATCCAAAATGGATCGCTGAACAAGGGGGTTGGGAAAACCCGGATACGATTCAATATTTCAAAGCGTATGTGGAAAAAGTGGTCGAAGCCCTGAATGATTATGTCAAGCTGTGGTGTACGATCAACGAGCCCAATGTCTATGCCACGCTGGGCTACCTGAAAGGAGATTTCCCGCCCGGCAAACAGGAAATAGGGACCATGTATTCCGTGATGGAAAATCTGGTCAAGGGACATGCCGCCGCATACCACGCCATACACAGGATCCAGTTTGAAGCCCGGGCCGGATTAGCGGTAAACTACCGGGGAATGGAACCCGCCCGGAACTGGCATGCCCTGGATCATCTCATTGCCAGCCTATATTCCCGGACGTACAACGATTTTTTCCCCGCAGCGGCCAAAACAGGTCGTCTGCGGTTCCCATTTAGAATTACCAGGGTCCCGGAAGCGAAAGGTACCCAAGACTTCCTGGGCGTGAATTATTACACACAGGAACAGGTTTCATTTTCCCTACAACACGCGGATATGCTCTTCGGAGAACGGCGCTACGACCCCCACTCTCCCCTCAGCGAAACGGGGTTTATGGCCCACGAACCGGAGGGACTGATGAAGGCCTTACGCTGGGCGGATGGTTTTGATGTCCCCCTGATGATCACGGAGAACGGCGTAGAAGATTCGTCGGATCATCTCCGCCCCCGCTATATCGCGGAGCACCTCTATCAGGTGTGGCAGGGGTTGAATCATAACATCCCCATCAAAGCCTATTTTCATTGGACGCTGGTGGATAATTTCGAGTGGGAGCGGGGCTGGTCCCAACGGTTCGGATTGTGGGATCTGGATCCGGAAACACAGGTCCGGACCCGCAGGCCCAGTGCTGATTTTTACGAGAAAATCTGCCAAAACAATGCCCTGTCCTCAGAAATGGTCCGCAAGTACGCTCCACAAGCACACGACACGCTTTTTCCAGGGTAGAGAGGGACCGGTTGTCAGTTGATAACCCATTTGGTATAATCGCGTCGCAGAAAACAACATGGAGGGGTCGCATAGTTGGCCTAGTGCGCGCGCCTGGAGAGCGCGTATCCCTTCTGGGGATCGTGGGTTCGAATCCCACCCCCTCCGCCTCAGGATGACATCGCTCAGCTCGAGCTGGGCGATCCTCATTTTAATTGATCATATGGACCAATAAATAAAACCACAATCCTCGTCAGAACTAGGGAGAGAGACATGCTTTTCACACCTGGAGAAATGGGATCCCTGATGCTCCATAATCGCGTGATACGCTCCGCGACCGCAGAGCGCATGGCGGATGAAGAGGGATTCCCCCGCAGCGAGCTGGGAGACATGTACCGGGAGCTTGTCCTGGGGGAAGTGGGGTTGATCATCACCGGACACATGTACATCGATCAGCGGGGGAAATGTCATCCGGAAATGACCGGCATCTCCAGAGAGGACCATATTGCTGCCCTGAAAAAACTGACAGAACTCGTCCACGCCGAAGAAGGGCGGATCGCCGTCCAGATCAACCACGGCGGTGGTCAGTGCGCGGCAGAAACCGTTCCAACCCCTTTGGCCCCTTCGTCCCAGGTAGAGGGGGTGTTTAAGAGACAGCCCCAAGACATGACCTGTGAAGACATAGAAAACGCGATTCAGGCTTACGCACAGGCAGCCGGGCGGGCTGTAGAAGCCGGATTTGACGCCGTTCAAATCCACGCTGCCCACGGATACCTGATCAGCCAGTTTACCTCCCCGCTCAGCAATCACAGACAGGATCAATGGGGTGGTAGCACAAAAAATCGAGCCCGATTTTTACGGCGGGTTTGCCAGTCCATCCGCCAGAAAATCGGCTATGATTTTCCATTGTTCATTAAATACGGCATCGCGGATGGCAAAGAAAATGGACTCTCCCTGTCAGAAGGCGCGGATATCCTATCTCAATTTCAAAAGTGGGGGCTTGATGGCGTAGAAATCAGTGTGGGGTTCAGCGGGGAAAGCCTGAGGAGCATCCAAAAAGGGATCACAACTCCGGAGGAGGAAGGCTACTTGATGCCCCTGGTCAAGAAAGCCCGAGAGGTTACTGAGCTTCCCTTGATGGCTGTAGGCGGGTTCCGCTCCCGATCCGTCATGGAGCAAGTCCTGCTCGGGGGCTGGGCGGACTTTATATCCATGTCCAGACCGCTGATCCGGGAGCCGCAATTCCCGCGGCGGATGATGTCCGGGGATCAGGACCAATCCAAATGTATCTCTGCCAATCATTGTTGGCCGGAATCCGTCGGGGCAGGTATCGGGTGTAAATGCCCTCCCCTGCCGGAGGACAAGAGATCGGAGCCCTGAGCTATATTCACATCAAATCGGAAAACAGCTCCATGGGCACGGCAGCTACCCCCACAATCCCCGGGCCGGTGTGCACCCCCAGGACCGGCGTGACACGCATAATTTCTGTCCGGGCTACTTCCAGAGAATCTTCCAACCCGCTTTGCAAGCGGCGCGCCTCCTGTTCCATTTGACCGTGTAGAACAGTGACCCACAGGGGAGTTTCGCCGTACAGGGTCCGGAGGTGATCAACCATCATCCCCACAGCTCGCGGCAGCGTGCGGGCTTTATCCACGGTGGAATATTTCCCATCTGATTTGTCAACATGGATGAGGGGTTTGATATTCAAAAGGGAACTGACCAGGGACTGCACCCTTCCGATCCTGCCCCCGTGTTCCAGATACTCCAGAGTATCCAGGGTATAGATCACCTCAATTTCCTGCCGCATTTTATCCAAATGGGTCAAAATCTCATGCAGCGCCCAGCCTGCTTTAGCAGCCAGGGCCGCTGCAAAGACATGAAATCGCTGACCGCCCGACAGCGTCATGGAGTCAAAGGGAGTGACCACCGCATCCCGCAACTCCCTGGCAGCCATCTGGGCCGCTTGAAACGTCCCGCTCAACCCTGAGGAAAGGTGAATGGACAGGATCTCCTCATTATCCTCAAGCGCCTTCTGATACATTTCTTTCAGTAAGCCCGTGGAGGGTAAGGCCGTCGTGGGAATGGTTGGTTTCATTGCTTTCAGGCGCTCAAAAAGGTCATCCGGCTCCAAACTGGCCGATTCAACCTCTTCTCCCGGAAACTGAATATACAGAGGGACTACAGACAAATCCAGGGAGCGTTCTTCTTCTGTCGTTAAATTTGCCGCGCGGTCGGTAAAGATTTGCATCACACCTCTCCACAGATCATTAGTATTATCAGCTACCAGCATCGCTACATATACTATCACGATTATGTCACAATGAACATTGTACCAGGTGTCAACCAGCTTTATTACATCTCTGTCCGGAAGCCCGAAAAAGGACATCCTGGTGGTGTATAATGAACCAGACGCAGCAAGTCAATGTTTTGCGGGGCAACACACAATATGAAACCTTCCCTCATCCTCATCATTGGGCTTCTTGTCTTCCTCCTCCTTGTTCTCTCTCTTGCCTCCCCAGATCCATTTCCCCCCTGGCAGGCAGATGCGCCGGATCAAACACCGCCTATCCCCACCCCCACCACCCAGGGGAATTCCCCTCCTTTGCACCGTCAATCCGGAGAAACCCGGGGGTTAAAAATCGGTGCAGGGGCAATCGTGCTCATCATCATTGGCGGCCTGCTGCTGCGGCAGGTGAATCAGCCTTAATCTCCACCCGTTTATGACAAAAATTCTTACATCCCCGGAAAAGGCTATCCGTTGACATGCTTGTTCAGCTGCGGTATCATGCCACCTAGCTTCGGGTGGGTCCGACGCGGCAGAGACCTATGAACCGTGTCAGGTCCGAGAGGAAGCAGCACTAAGTGGGATCCTCTGGGTGCCGTCGGTAAGCCTGCCCGAGGCTGTTTCCCTTTGGTTCCCCGTACTTCCTATGTCCAATCGCTCCCAACCCCTGTCCTTTCCCCTGAATAAAACGATTGTCATCCTGGCAGCAGCGGCCCTCATTCTGCTGGGGGTTGCGACATTGACCGTCAGCGCTCATAAGCAGGTCCACCTCATCATCAACGGGAAACAGGAAACGAAATCGACCTTTGCCTTCACCGTAGGTGGATTCCTGCACCAACAGCAGATCCCATGGGACGAAGAGGATGTGCTTTATCCCCCTCCGCAGCATGTATTGCGGGGGCAGGACACCATCGTCCTTCAAAACGGAAGTCACATCACGGTCCGTGCCGATCAGGAAACGACCCGGCTGGTCACCACACAACGCAAGCCAGCCAATATTCTGGCAGAAGGGGACATCCCTCTCTTTCCCCAGGACCGGATCCTGGTCAATAACGAAGCTGTTGAACCTGACCACGAACTGGCTTATCACCCGCAATACACCATAGACATCGAGCGGGCTACCCCGGTCACCGTGTTTTCCGGAACGGACACAATCCAATTCACCACCCACGCTCCTACCCTCGCGCAAGCCCTGTGGGAAGAGGGAATCCCGCTTTACGAAGGAGACCAACTGGTTCCACCCGCCCACACAGAACTGCAGGGCAAGCCGCTTGATGTTGACCTTCAACGTTCCAGACCGATAAACGTCACCCTGCCAACCCGCACCATGACAGGCCGCACCACAGCGGACACCGTGGGTGGTGCCCTTGCTGAACTGGGTTTAACCCTTCAAGGCCGGGACTATAGCACACCGGGTGAGGATCAGCCCATCCCATCCTCGGGAAACATTCAGGTAACGCGCGTTACCGAAGACGTCATCCTGCAACAGGAACCGATACCCTTCACGAACACATATCAGGCCGTCAACGACCTGGAAATAGATCAAAGGAAGATCGTAGAAGGAGGTCAGTACGGGCTTAAAGCCAGCCGTGTCCGGGTGGTGTATGAAGACGGGGTGGAAAAAGAACGGATCACAGAAAAAGAGTGGACCGCCAAAGAACCCCAGCCCAGGGTAATTGGCTACGGGACAAAGATCGTCAAGCACACAGAAAACACAAGGGACGGTCAGATTCAGTACTGGCGGAAGATCACCGCTTATGCCACGTCATACGATGAAACCTGCCCGGGATGTGATGACACCACTTACAGCGGAGCTCCCCTCAAAAAAGGAAGCATCGCCGTCACGCGGGATTGGTACCAGTACATGGCAGGATTGAGGGTTTACATTCCCGGATATGGTTTCGGCCGGATTGAAGACATCGGCGCAGGTGTCGTTGGCGAATACTGGGTTGATTTAGGCTACCGCTCCGAAAACTATAAGCCCTGGAATAGAAATGTTGATGTGTATTTCCTGTGGCCTCCCCCTTCAGCCCAGAATATCATGTACGTCCTTTACTGATCCCCGGCATGACCATACGCTGGAGCATATTGAATCACCCCCCACCGGCCGTTGACCATCCAGCGTGGATCCTCTTCACGGACCCGGTCCACTGTATGCTGCGAAAGTCCAACAGCAACCTCTGCCTTCAGCGTCCGCAGTGCCAGGGATGGCACGGGGAGGTAATCCACCACCTCCGGAAATGGCGTATGATAAGGCCAATGCCGGTCCCCGACCAAGCGCCGGTAATTTGCATCGCCTTTGATGATCAGCAGGTCAGCCTCAACCAGTAAATCATGCACATTCTGGGGGTAATGCCAGAACTCAAGTGGGGAGTTCCAGAAAAAATGCGGGTGAAGAGTCAGTCTGTTCTCACTCATGTGGTCAGCCAGGCGCCTGCCCAGGAGCGAAACGGGATCCTGGTCGCTGATGTGCATGGTGCGGAGGGTGTCCGTCACATCGGACTGAATCGCGTCAGACACAAAGGTGGGATGCGCCTTTACGTGAAAGCGCACGTTGTTGACATGCCCCACCGACAGGAGATAATCCGCCAGCGCCAGGTCGTGGACCAGTTCAACGCCCACGTTGTCAATCAGGAAATCAAGCCTTTCCACTTCCGCGGATCGAAGGCCGGATAAGGCGGGCAAGCTGTCATCCACCAGGAGATATTCCTGGGCCTCATCCAGCTGGTCGTGATCGGGAGTTTCTTCACCATCTGCCGGCCACAGGCTTAAATCCGCCTGATTGCCCCACAAATCAAGGTAGAGCAGGTGCTGCAGTTGGGATCTCGAAGGATTTATCTCGCTAATCCAGCCTTTGATCTGTTCTGACAGAGGTCGAACCCGGGGAACAGCCTGCCGGATCCCTTTTCCTTTCTGAACTTGAAAAGGGTCCGATCCGCCCTCAAAATACTCCACAGCTTCCATGATCCGGCGGTAAAAATAATGTTCCGCAAAGAACCACGGCACCTCCAACCAATTCTGTCCTTCATAAGGTGCGATATAAGACTCCCACTGCTTAAAATCCGGCGCGTGATGATTCTCAAGATGGCGGATCGGTCCCTGGGGGATGGTCTCCCGCAGCCTTTGCAGCCGGCTTTCTACAGACGATGGAAAATCATTCTCAGCCCTCGTCCGTTCCAGGATGTCCGGCAATCGTTCCCGGATGGTTGATTGGGCCCAGGTACCTTCTTCCCTTCCCCGTAGAGGCGTGGGAAGCTGGGTCTCATCAGGTGTCATGTGTGATAAACCTCCAGCTTATTATGCAACACATCTTCATCGTACAGCCTGAAAGAGTGTACCATACAGAGTGTTATAATGAATCCGCTATGGATGACATTTCACCAATCAACATTTCCTCCTTAATGGAAAAATATCAGATTCGGCCGGACCGCAGTCTGGGCCAAAACTTTCTGGTCAACCCCCATGCGCTGGACCGGATCGTAGATGTTGCTGATATCACGCCCCGCGATACCGTGCTGGAGGTTGGCGCAGGCCTGGGCCACCTGACCCGGTATCTTGCAGCCCAAGCAGCTCAGGTGGTTGCCGTTGAATTCGATCAGAACTTGATTCCCCCCCTGAACGAAGTTCTGGACCGCTATCCCAATGTCACGATTGTGCAGGGAGATATCCTGTCCCTCGCCCCACAGGACTTGATCCACGAAACCGAATATATTGTCGTTGCCAACATCCCCTATTACATCACCTCCTCCATCATCCGCCACCTGCTTGAGGCACAACACAAACCGAAGCATGTCGTGCTTACCATCCAGCTCGAGGTGGCCAAACGGATTTGTGCTGTGTCGGGTGATATGAGCGTGCTGGCCCTCAGTGTCCAGGTGTACGGCGAGCCCTACATCACTTCCCGCATCCCGCGCACCGCATTCCATCCACCTCCCAAAGTGGACTCCGCATCTGTGCGGATTGACCTCTATCCTGAACCCATCGTTCCTGAAGATCAGATGGACACCTTTTTTCGGCTGGTAAAAGCCGGCTTTCAACACAAGCGGAAGACGCTCCGCAACTCCCTCTCTGCTGGTATGGGCTGGCCGAAAGATAAAACCGAGCAGCTGCTGGAAGAAGCCGGGATTGACTCCCGGCGGCGGGCAGAAACCCTGGCCCTGCCGGAATGGATCAATCTCATTTCCACCCATGATAAAATGTGAATAACACCACATAACGCTTAGAAAGGACCCACCATGACAGATCCCCGAAACAAGAAATTAGCCAATCTCCTTGTGAATTATTCCGTTGCCATCCAACCCGGAGATTGGGTCTACGTAAAAGGCAACACAGCAGCCGAACCTCTGGCCGTTGAAGTCAAGCGGGCCATCCTCGAAGCCGGCGGTCTGCCCACAATCATCCTGGAATCGGACGCCCGGGAAGAAACCCGCTACCGGTATGCGGATACGGATCAGCTGGAATGGATTTCTCCCACAACCCAGCTGATGTACGATGAGGTGGATGCTCTCATCAACCTGAGGGCCACGGAGAACACACGATCCCTTTCCGGCATTGATCCCAGCAAGCAGCAAATCCGGAAAAAAGCCCGGCGGGACCTGCTGGCAACCTATATGAAACGGTCTGCAGAAGGAGATCTAAAGTGGGTTTTGACCCAGTATCCCTGCCCGGCCTATGCCCAGGAAGCGGACATGAGCCTGGCCGAATATGAGGACTTTGTTTATCAGGCCACCTTTGTCAACCGGGATGATCCCGTAGCAGCCTGGCAGGAGGTGCATGAGGAACAACAAAAAGTGGTGGACTGGCTGAAAGGAAAGGATCAGGTCGAAGTTCGCAGTCCCAATGTGGACCTGACCCTATCCATTGCGGGCCGGACCTTCATCAACTCGGATGGAAAGCACAACATGCCCAGCGGGGAGGTGTTTACCGGTCCCGTTGAAGATTCCGCTAACGGCTGGGTTGAATTCACATATCCGGCCATTGAGAGCGGCCGGGAGGTATCCGGTGTGCGTCTGGAATTCGAAGAGGGGAAGGTCGTTCACGCCAGCGCCAAGAAAAATGAGGAGTTTTTGCTCTCTCAGCTCGACAGCGATGACGGTGCCCGGTATCTGGGGGAATTCGCCATCGGCACAAATTACGGCATCCAACAGTTCACGAAAAGCATCCTGTATGATGAAAAGATCGGGGGTTCCTTCCACCTGGCCGTCGGTGCCGGATACCCAGAAACAGGAAGCAAAAACAAATCCAGCATTCACTGGGATTTCATCTGTGATATCAAAAATGACAGTGAAATACGGGTGGACGGCGAAGTGCTCTACAAGGACGGAGAATTTCAGATTTAACCCGGAGCACTACCAATTAAGGCTCGAAAGGTGTCAAAGACCTTTTGAGCTTTATTGCTTTAATCCGGACATGTCAGAAAGAGGATGAAGCTCACGACCTGCCGCTTTTGTGGGTCATATGCTTTGTTTCTTCCACATAATCCAGACTTTGATGACGGAAATAGGTGTTATACAGGTTTGCGTAATGTCCACCCGCTTCCAGCAGGCTTTCATGGTCTCCTTCCTCGATGATTTTTCCTTCCTCCAGAACCACAATCCGGTCTGCTGACTTGACCGTGGACAGGCGGTGGGCGATCAAGATGCTCGTGCTGTCTCTGAGAACCAGATCCAGGGCCTGTTGAATTTGCCATTCTGTAAAGGGATCAATGCTGGCGGTCGCTTCATCGAGGATAAAGATCGCCGGTTTCTCCGCCAGCACGCGCAGCAGGGCCACCAGCTGCCGCTGCCCCATGGACAATTGTCCTCCCCGTTCCCCTACCTCGGTCTCTAAACCGCCGGGCAGGGTTGCCAACCAGTCGCCTTCCCCGATTTCCATCGCCAGAGAGCGGATTTGATTTATCCCCATGTCCCGATTGGCGTAACGGATATTTTCAGCAATCGTGCCCGAAAACAAGAAAGGCACCTGGGAAATCATCCCCAGCTGGTCGCGGTAGGCTCGGAGATCCAGATCTCGAATATCATAATCATCGATCAAGATGGAACCGGATTGGAATTCATAAAAGCGGGCAATCAATTTGGCAATGGAGGATTTTCCAGCGCCAGTGTGCCCTACAAGTGCCACGCTCTCCCCGGGTTCGATGGACAGGTCAAAATCACGGAAAACCCATTCATCCTTCTTATACTGAAAATTTAAGTCCGTGATGGTGACCCGGCCCGAGAGCCTCTCGGGTTCAATGTCATCGTTCTGAACCACTTCCGGTTCTGCATCGATCAATGCAAAGACCCGCTCCGAAGCCGACAGACCCTGCTGGATCTGGGCCCAGAAAGCTGACAAGTTGAGGACAGGGAAGAAAAAGCGATCTAAGCTGACCAGGAATAAATACCATGACCCGACTGTGACCACGCCTTGAGCTGCGTTCAACCCTCCTACATAGACCAGCATGGCTGTCCCCACACCGCCCAGGGCATTGAGGGCCGGAAAGACCAGGGATAAGACAAAGCCACGCTGTACATTCATGTGGTAAGAATCCTGGTTGGATTCATCAAAGTCCTCAAAGATGGCCTGTTCTTGACGGAAGTTTTTGGCCACCGCGATGCCGCTGATGGTCTCCTTGATGGTGGCATTAACTTTTGCCATGGCCCGCATCCCTTCACGCGTCACTTTACGGGCGATCCTGCGAAATCCAAGGGCGACAAAAAATAACAGGGGTAAAAACCCGATCACATACACAAAAAGTCGGAACTCGATCCGGGCCAGGACTACCCCCAAAATCAGGGCCTGGGTCAGTTGAGACATCAAGTCCGTCATCAAGACGATTAAATTCCCAAATTCACGTGTATCGGACGTGGTCCGGGACACCACCCGGCCCGATGAAAATTTGTCGTAGAAAGACATGTCATGATTGGCCGCCGATCGAAAGGCATCGATGCGCAAGGTCATCACCACATCTGAAATAACGCGGATGGATAATCGACGACGGAACCAGTTCGCCCCCCAGGTCACCACACCACTTAGAAAAACCAATCCCACCAACCACAAAACGGTTTCATCCTGCGCATTCCTGGATAGGCGGTCGATCCCATCAGAGACCAGAATGGGCAAAGCCGCCCCGGATCCCGCCACCGCAGCGATCAACAGCGCTGTCCACAGGAGCCGGATCCCGTGGGGCTTCAAATAGTTCAGGATGCGCGATACGAGCTCGCGGTCCTGATACTCCCGATCATACTCTTCCGTATCTAGTGATGAAAAAAATCCCATAAGGCTATACCAGTTTATCTAAATTCACCTGCTGTGATACCGGCCCAACCCATCCACCCCGGTTACTCACTGAAAATGCGGCGGTAGGCCGGCGAGGTCTCCATCAAATCATCATGGGTGCCGGAGGCCACGACCTTCCCTTTGCGAAGGACAAGGATGTGATCAGCCCAGCGAATTTGGGATAAGCGGTGGGTGATGATCAGCGTAGTCCGGCCTTCCGCGGCTGCAAAAATTGCCCGCTGGATATCATCTTCCGTTTCACTGTCAATGGAACTGGTGGAATCGTCCAGGATCAGGATGCGGGGATCGGTTAAGAAAGCCCGCGCCAAAGCCAGCCGCTGACGTTGGCCGCCCGAGAGGGTCACCCCGCGCTCGCCCAGTTCAGTCTCATAGCCATTTTTAAAAGATAGAATGAATTCATGCGCCTGGGCATATTTTGCGGCTTCCTCAATTTCCGCCTGGGTGGCATCCGGCCGGCCAAAGGCGATGTTTTCTGCAATCGTATCCGAAAAGAGGAAGATATCCTGTTCGATAATCGAAATTTGCCGTCTGAGTGCTTCCAAATTCCAATCCCTGACATCCACACCGTCCACCCGTACTCCCCCGTCGCTGACATCATAGGTGCGATTGACCAATTTCGCCAGCGTGGTTTTACCCGACCCCGTCTGACCCACAACGGCCACGGTTTCTCCCGGTTGAATGCTGAAGTCAATGTCAATCAGGGATAAATCATCCTCTGGATAAGCAAAATCTACATGCGCGAAAGTTAACTGCCCTTCCATGGGCTGATCATAACCTTCCACATTTTGATCCAACTCAGTTTCTTTGTTGATCAACTCCAGAATCCTGCGCGCTCCCGCCACCCCTAAGGAAACCTGGGAATAAGCAAACAAAGATACAAAAGTCGGGAAACGGAAAAGAAGCAAAAGCCCGAAATATCCTACAATATCTCCCACCTGGATGGCTCCGGCCCGGAATAAGATAATGGCATGCACCAAACCTGCACCTTGAGCCAGGCCCATTAAGAGCAAGGGTATGAAACGCGCCTCCACGTCCCCCTGGTGTACCCGCCGGTCACGAAACTGGCGTGCATTTTCGGCAAAGCGATTGACCTCTTCCCTTTCATTTGCCATCCCTTTCACAGTTTCAATACCGTCTACGGCTTCCGCCAGTCTTGTGTTCAGGTTTCCAAACGCTTTGCGGACGGCGTCTGAGATCGGGCGCAGCTCATACAGATACTGCCACAGGGCAACCAAGTACAGCACAAGGAAAGCCAAGGGTGTGATCACCAGAGCAGGATGATACTGCAGGGAGAATATGATGGGCATAAAGATAAAGTTGATGGATCCCACCACCAGGTTCAACCCGGGACTGAACATAAAATTGATCTCCCGGACATCGTTTGTGGCCCGGGCCATGACATCACCCACCGGCTGCAAACTATGATAGGTCATACTCTTTCCGAGTAAGTTTGTGTACAACTCATGCCGGATATCCCGCTCCATGCGCTGTCCAGTGAGTTCAGCGCTGAAGTTCCGCCCCAGCTGTAGCACACCGCGGATAAATTGCGTCACCAGAATCAAAATGGCATACCGACCCAAAAGATCCACTGCCGGAGGCTGCTGGAGCAGTGCATCCAGCGCCTGTCCGATATAAATCGGCACCACAGCCGCCAGGGCAGCATTGCCGACCGCACCCGCAAGCATCCCAAGACCCAGGTACCAGTAGCGGACGGCATGGGCCAGAATCCAGGACACGGGTCCAGAACGAGCATCCCGAACCCGGTCGGGTACTTGTTTTTCCTCAGGTAAGGTAAATTCTGAGATCTGACCAGCTGTCTCTGCCATATTATGTGTCAAAATCCTCTCTAAACGCTGCCTGGTCTGCCCAGCAGCGCTGTATCGTTCCATATCATCGTTGGCGATCACGGTACCGTACAGCGAGCCAGGACTGGAATCGGCACCGCATGCACACCGGCTCCGCTACAATCGGTCTGCCGGGTCACTTCTGGCATTGTACACGATAGCTGCTGTTTTCGATAGATGGATGAAACCTGCTTTTCACTTCCCGATCTCAATCTGGATTTTGCTCCCCCAATCCCAGTGAGGCAGCGTAATCCAGCGCCTCTTTTCGAGATGAAATGCGGCCCAGAGCCTGTTCTTCCCGCAGCTTGTCTAACACCTCTCCGATCTCCGGACCGGGTGCCAGGCCAAAAGCTTCCATCAGGTCATGGCCATCGACCAACAGGGGGGGAGAGATGATTTCATCATGTTTTTCCCACCAGGCTTCCAGGCACGCTCTGGCCGCATTTAATAAACAGGGCCAAGAATCAAGGGGGGACGCTGTCCCATGATGGGCCAGAAGATCCGCCAGGGAGAGAAAGATACCATCCACTCCTTCTTGACCGAAATCCAGAAAATAGCGGTATACCGCTTTTGGTGGCGGGGGATCCTCCCCTTGACGATAATCCCGGAAATTACTGAAGGCATGCAGCATGCGGTCCACACGATGAATCTCTTCATTGCTCAAACGCAGCATGGCTGCGGCCTCTTTGGCATCCTGGCGGGCGGACTGCACGGACAGCAGGTCCACATGCCGGGGCACGAAAAGGGCTGCGAAGGCCACCAGAGAGGATAGATTTCGTCCCGGCACGAGCATCCTCGCCCTGTATTCCCCGATCTGGCTGCGGTACCGGCCCAGCTTCAGAACTGCCAGGCCCATGGCCCAGCTCGCGGCTGCTTCCGGATCATGTTCCTCACCGAGTAAACCCCACAGTTGCTCTAAATACCTTACAATCCGCTGCTGGAAACTGGAAAGGGGAGCATATCCCGGCAGGACATGTGGCAGCAGATCCATCACAGAAAGAGCTTTCAGCCCTGCCGATCGATTCGGCCCCTCCAGGATGCGAAAGAATTCATCCCGCCGGCGTTCCGGGGATATCTGTTGCAAATGATCTTTTGCTTCTGTGATGAGCGTTTTCGTACGCTTCGTAATCCGGAAGTCATATTGGGCAGCCATTCTCACCGCCCGCAGCACCCGCAGCGGATCATCACGCAAAGCCTGATCTGTACAGGCTCGCAGGATCCCTTTCTGCAGATCGGAGATCCCTCCCAGAGGATCAATCAAGCGCTGGGGTTGATCCACAGACACGGCCATAGCGGTGATTGTAAAATCCCGGGCCCGGAGGTCCTCTTCAATCCCTGCCCCCTGAAAGGTCGTAAAATCCAGCATATAGCGTTGATTATCACCACTATACACGATGGTTCGGGCCGCTTCCCGCTCTTCGTCCAGGATGTAAAAAGCACCCCCCAGGGAATCCGCAGCTTTCCGGGCCATGGGGATGCTATCGGCGGGCACGGAAAAATCCAAATCGCGCGTTTCGAAACCCAAAACCGCGTCGCGCACCGCACCTCCCACCAGATACACTTCGGAGGAAGGAAAAAGTGTTTGAATTTTTTCAAACAAAGGAGGAAACGAAAGGGAGGCAGACATCATTCTTATACCCAAGTAAGTCCATGTGTCACAATCAAAGGAAAAGAAGTGGTTTCCACCGGGATGATGACAGGTAGGGATCGTGGGACACAACAGGTTCGAAATCTCAAGTCAATCCCTTTTCCTGCCTCAGGGTTCAAGGAAGGTTCACTTGGGCGGTGTATAGCGCTCCTCATTGACCACACCGATGAAGGGAAGTTCCCGGTAAAATTCATCCAGGTCCAGGCCATATCCAAAGACAAATTTATTGGATATCTCAAACCCCACGTAATCCAAGGGCACATCCACTTCGCGCCGTTCCACCTTATCCAGCAGCGTGCATACCTGCAAAGTGGCTGGCCGCCGGGTAGCCAGCAGCTCAAGCACCGAGTTGAGGGTATTTCCGCTGTCCACAATATCCTCCACCAGAAGCACATTGCGTCCCCGGATGTCGTCCTGCAGGTCCATCGTCAGCCGCACATCCCCCGAAGAGGTACGATCACCCACGCCATAGGAAGATATGGCCATGAAATCAATCGAGTGAGGAACGGTGATTTCCCGCATCAGGTCCGTCAAAAACATCACACCCCCTTTCAAAATACAAACAAGATGCAGGTCTTCTCCAGCGAAGTCCTGGCTGATGACCTCACCCAGCTCAACTACTTTATCCTTTACCTCCGCCTCGGTGAGCAGGACTTCCTTCAAAAATTCATGATAAGTCTGCATGGTTTATTCTTCCTTTTTACTGCGGGGGACTTCGTGATGTTCTCGGCAGCGGGCTTCGTACATTTCTGAAGCCCCCACGATGATCACCGGATCATCATAATCCGCCGGTTCCCCGTTTACCAATCGCTGTGTTCGTGTTGCCGGTTCACCACATTCCATACAAATCGCGTACAATTTATCCACCTCTTCTGCCTGGGCCAGCAATGTCGGCATCTGGCCGAAGGGTTCACCCCGGAAATCCATATCCAGGCCAGCCACAATCACCCGTACACCGCGCTCGACTAACTCCTGGCACACCGGGACCAGCCCCTCATCAAAAAATTGGGCCTCGTCAATTGCTGCTACAGTGACCTCTTCCGACGTGCGCTGCAGTATCTCAGAAGCGTTTTCGACCGGGATGGCGTCAAACTCATTTCCGGCGTGGGAAATCACTTTTTCCCGCTCGTAACGGACATCAAACCCCGGTTTAAACACGAGCACATTTTGTTTGGCAATCGTTGCCCGGCGCAGCCTGCGGATCATTTCATCTGTCTTGCCACAAAACATGGGGCCTGTAATGACTTCCATTCGCCCCTGGTGGTGTATCATAATCGTTTTCCCTCTCCCTTGATTCGCCTTGGCCCAAAAATAAAAAACAGGCAGATAATAATCTGCCTGTATTTTATCAGAGAATGTGTTCGGCGATGATCACACGGTAATTTCTTCCGCGGCTTCAGGGATCTCATACTCCGCGTTTCGCAGACCTTTCTTGATATCAATCAGCGACTTGCGGCCGATCCCTTTCACATCAAGCATGGCCTTTTCACCACCTTCCAGCACCTCAAGAATATCTGCCACGGTCTCTATGTCCGCGTCATTGAGCGCATTTGTAACCCGGGTGCCCAGGTCGAGGGTCTCTATCGAGACATCAGCCGACTTCTTCTTCTCTTTGCGCTCCTGTTTCTCTTTTTGAATTTCCTCATGGACCTTCATCTTCTTGTAGAAGCGATCCACCTGACCTTCAGTGTCCACAATACGCTGTTCACCCGTAAAGAAGGGGTGGCATTCTGAGCACACGTCAGTCCGAATGGTTTCCTGGGTCGAGCCCGTTGTCCATGTATTGCCACAGGCGCAGATGACCTTGGCTTCTGGATAGTATGTAGGATGAATTTCCTCTTTCATAGTCCTTCCTATGTCATTAATCAACCGGGATCACGTTAACCTGTTTCTTGCCGCCCCGGATGGTGCGGTAAGAAACCACGCCGTCAGCTGTGGCAAATAATGTGTCGTCCCCTCCCCGCCCGACGTTGAGACCCGGGTGGATGGGTGTGCCGCGTTGGCGTACCAGGATGTGGCCTGAGGTCACCTGCTGCCCGGCATATTTCTTGACACCTAATCGCTTTGATTCACTATCACGTCCGTTGCGGGTTGAGCCGCCGCCTTTTTTGTGAGCCATCTTTCCACTCCCTATTCATTCACAATGTCATCAATTTTCAACAGCGTGTAACGCTGGCGATGACCTTGTCGTTTACGATATCGAACTTTTGGTTTATATTTGAAAACCAGTATTTTTCGACCTTTGATCTGGTCTTCTACCGTCGCCTTGACTTTGGTCTCTTCCAGGAAAGGCGTCCCGACTTGAAAATCATCGTCATCGGCCACAAACAATACGTCATCCATCTCTATTGTATCATCCACATCGAGGGATAAACGGTCGACACGGATCGTCTGGCCTGGCACAGCTTTATACTGCTTTCCACCGCTTTCTACTATGGCATATTTCATACTTTTTTCCTCCAATCTTCACTTCACCGCCAGTGCTGCGTTTGGAGATTCCTCCCGCCGCACCCCGGGGAAGTTGGGGGGATTAACATCTTATTATGGCATTCAGGATCAGCTTTCCTAAATGCCGTGCCATTATACCAGGAAGGGAGATTCTGTCAATGAACCCCCTCCCATTCCTGCCAGACACGACAAAACAACACTGCCGTTTACACCAGCCTCCGCCCAAGTGACCTGATAATAGTTAGCCTGATACCTGAATCTTGTCACTACAGAAATCCGGCTTTTGTACGTATAATTCAGGGTGAGAAACAGGCATACATCAAACGCAGCATGGCTCCCTGCGGGCGAACCACTTTTCGGTTGTGATTATAAAGGAGGGGTTTGATGGCAGTTACAGGTTGGATTAAAGTGGATGAGAAATACTGCAAAGGCTGTGGCCTGTGTGTGGAAGCCTGTCCCCAGGGTGTCTTGCGCCTGGACATGGACCGTCTGACACCCAAAGGATACCACCCCGCATATATGATTGAAGACACCTGCACTGGATGCGGCATTTGTGCCGTCGTGTGTCCAGATGCGGCAATTACTGTGTACCGTGAGACACCGCAGCGTAAAGCCAGAAGGAGGGCATAAACGGTGGTCAAGGAATTATTGAAAGGAAACGAGGCCTTTGCCGAAGCTGCCATCCGGGCGGGCGTAGAAGCTTTTTTCGGTTATCCTATCACCCCCTCCACGGAATTCCTGGAGCACATGGCAAAGCGCATGCCGGATCTGGGACGCGCTTTTGTGCAGGCTGAAAGTGAAGTCTCCGCCATCAATATGGTCTACGGCGCTGCCTGCACGGGGAAGCGGGTCATGACAGCATCCTCCAGCCCCGGTTTAAGCCTGATGATGGAAGGCATCTCCTACATCGCTGGAACCGAAGTCCCGGCCGTGATCGTCAACGTGATGCGGGGCGGACCCGGTCTGGGAAACATCGCCCCTTCCCAGGGCGACTATTACCAGATGATCAAGGGCGGGGGACACGGGGATTATTTCCCTATCGTCCTGGCCCCGGCCACCGTCCAGGAGGCCATCGATTACATCTCCCTGGCCTTCGACCTGGCTGAAAAGTACCTTTCCATCGTGCATGTCATCGTGGACGGTAACATGGGACAGATGATGGAGCCAGCTGAACTCCCCCCCATGCGCGACATACCGGAAGAGGTTCCTGAATGGGCGGTGACCGGGGCTAAGGGCCGGGACCCCAACACCCTGACGTCAATCTACATCGATCCGGAAGACGAAGAAGTCACCAACTTGCGACTGCTGCGGCGCTGGAAAGAGGTACAGCAGAACGAGGTCCGCTGTCAGGAATATCACATTGAGGAGGCAGAAATCCTGGTCATCGGATTCGGAACCGCCGGCCGGGTTGCATCCTCAGCCGTGCGGGACGCCCGGGCGGAAGGGATCCCCGTCGGCCTGCTGCGCCCCATCACCCTGGCTCCCTTCCCGGAAGAACGTCTTCAGGAACTGTGCCAGCAGGTAAGAAGAATTCTGGTTGTGGAAATGAATTCGGGCATGATGTTGGAAGATGTTCAGCGCATCGTCAAGGGCAAGGTGCCGGTCGAATTTTATGGACGCATGGGCGGGGTGACCCCGCTGCCGGATGAAATACTGGAAGAAATACAACGCGTGGCCCAAAATGAAGGGGACATCGATGGGGACCCCCGGGACGCGTGGATGGACCGCCTGGAACAAAAGATATCGGGAGATCAATAATGGTAGAAACAACACAAACCATCTATCAACGGCCTGAATCCTTTACAGATGTGCATACCCATTACTGTCCGGGCTGCACCCACGGCGTCGCACACCGCCTGGTGGCAGAAGTGATTGATGAAATGGGGCTGCGGGAAAAGACCATCGGTGTCGCTCCCGTGGGCTGTTCGGTGTTCGCTTATAACTACTTCAATATGGATTTTGTGGAAGCGGCCCACGGCCGGGCTCCGGCCATGGCCACCGGAATCAAACGCGTTCTGCCCGAAAATACGGTCTTTACCTATCAGGGCGACGGCGATTTGGCATCCATCGGCATGGCTGAGATCATGCACGCCGCAGCGCGGGGAGAAAATATCACTGTGATCTTCATTAACAATGCCATCTACGGCATGACAGGGGGACAAATGGCCCCCACCACCCTGCCTGGCATGAAGACTACATCTTCTCCCTTTGGACGGGATGTGGAGCTGACAGGATACCCGCTTAAGATGGCTGAATTATTGGCGCTGATGGAAGGGTCCGGTTATGTCGTTCGCCGGAGCTTGCATGATGCCAGCAACATTCGAAAATCCAAAAAAGCCATCCGGCTGGCCTTCGAAGCCCAGGAGCGGGGTTTGGGATTCGCCCTGGTCGAGCTGCTGTCTTCCTGCCCCACAAACTGGGGTGTTTCCCCTCAAGAAGCCCTCAATTTCGTGGAAGAACAGATGCTACCGGTATATCCTCTGGGAGATTATAAAGTGACCTCCACCCTGGAAAACCTCCGGGTGTAAGGAGAAGAATATCACATGGAAGAAACCAGCATCATCATCTCCGGTTTTGGTGGACAGGGAACGCTTTTTTCCGGTCAGGTTCTGGCCTATGCGGCTATGGATAACGGTTTTGAAGTGACCTGGATTCCCTCCTATGGCCCGGAAATGCGGGGGGGAACTGCCCACTGCACGGTGATCATATCACAGGAACCCATCGGCTCCCCCCTGGTCAGGAATCCAGACATCGTCCTGGCCCTCAACCTGCCCTCTGTAGACAAATATGAGCCCCGCATGCCACCTCAGGGGGTATTGATCGGCAATGCATCCCTGGTGAACAGAGATTTCAACCGGCAGGACCTGCGCACCCTGCTCATCCCTGCCAATGAGATCGCAGAAGAGATCGGCATGTCCCGCCTGGCAAATATGATCATGGTAGGAGCCATGATCCACATGGAGCCCATTTTGACCATGGATATGGTAAAACAAGCGTTAGAAAAACATATCCCGGAGCGCCATCGGGAAACGCTCCCCATGAATTTTAAAGCCCTGGACCGCGGCCATGCCTTTGCTGAAAAATCAGCCGTTCAGGTCTAAATTCAGCTCGACTGAATAAAAAAAGCGATGCTTCAGGCATCGCTTTTTTTATTGATCTCGTGGGAATTAGAGATCTTCAGCCGGAACGGCTTCAGCTTCCGAGAGCTGACCCGCTGCAGCCTTTCTGTAAGCCTGACCTGTCAAGTGGCCGCCTACGACCGCGGCATACGCACTTGTAAAGAGGACACCGATCACACACAGGATCACTCCCAGTGAAGCTACCAGACCCGCTAAAAGGTTGCCCAAGAAGACCAACGCAAATGAACCCAGATTGTTCCGAACCAGCGAGAACACCTTGCCGAAGCGGAAGGCTGCGCCAAACTCACCTTCGTCAGCGTAACGCCCCACTGCTGCAGGCAGAACCACACCCAGGAATACACTGTACAGGAGCACCAGGCAGCTGAAACACGCCGTGGCAACCGAAACCACAGCCGTAATCGCTTCCTGATCCGCATTCTCCAGAAAGGGAATAAATCCCAGGCTGCATCCCTGTATGAGGATGAGGGGCAGCGCATACACAAAGCCAATCACCACAACCAGAAAACCATGAACCAGGTATCCCCCGAAATCACTCCAATCCGGAAGGGGCTCAGGATCCTCCCTGATTACACGCCGGATGACCTCAAACCCCCATCCGGCGACGATAATGGTCCCGATGAAAGGAATCAGGGAAATAAGTCCAGCCACCCCAATCTTTTTGATCCACTCCTCATCATCAAAAACAAATGTAAATGCCTTGCCAAAGTCCATGACATACTCCTTTATACTGGATAGAAATAAAGTTCAAAAATTTTCAGGATAACTATCTCAAATGGTATCATGATTCAGCTTCTTTGTCCGACCCGGTAGATTAAAATTTCCCATCTATCACTCTCCCATGAAACAAAAAAGAGCAAGGCTGCTCGCCTTGCTCTTTTGAATTGCATCTTGGGAAATATGTTAGGACTCATCCCTGTGTTTCATGGCTACCTGGGCAGCCGCCAAACGGGCTACAGGCACGCGGAAGGGGGAACAGCTGACATAGTCCAATCCGATCAAATGGCACCACTCGATCGAATCTGGATCACCACCGTGTTCTCCACAGATCCCGATCTCCAGGTCCGGACGCGCTTTCCGCCCTTTCTGAACCGTGATATCCATCAACTGACCCACACCATTGCGGTCGATAGTCTGGAAGGGGTTCTCCGGCAGAATGCCATCTTCGATATAGTCCACCAAGAAATTCCGTTCCGCGTCATCCCGGCTGTAACCGAAGGTGAACTGCGTCAAGTCATTGGTCCCGAAGGAGAAAAATTCTGCCGTTTGGGCGATCTCGTCTGCCGTCAAACCAGCCCGGGGGATCTCAATCATGGTCCCGAATTTGTACTCAAACTCTACCCCTTTTTCTTCCATGACCTTTTCAGCGATCTCTTCCAGGTCGGGCTGGATGACCTTAAGCTCATTGACGTGGCCGGTTAGGGGAATCATCACTTCTGGATGAGGGTCAAACCCTCTCAGCTTGACATCCGCCGCGGCCTCGAATATGGCCCGCACCTGCATCTCGACGATTTCCGGCATGACCACGCTCAGCCGCACACCCCGCAGTCCCATCATGGGGTTGCTCTCATGCAGGTTCTGCACGCTGGCCAACAGCTCTTCCTTCTCGCTGACATCTTTTTCCTGCAAGCGACCTGTAATCACCTCTTCCAGCAGTTCACGCTCATCGGGCATGAATTCATGCAGCGGAGGGTCAATCAGCCGCACGATGACCGGCAGGCCGGTCATGGCCTCGAAAAGGCCGTCAAAATCTTCCCGCTGATAGGGCAGCAGCTTATCCAGGGCTTCCTGCCGTTTTTCAACGCTATCAGCCAGGATCATGTCCTGCACGATGGGCAGGCGCTCGGGCTCAAAGAACATGTGCTCCGTGCGGCACAACCCGATGCCCCGGGCCCCGTAGGAGCGAGCCCGCTCCGCATCCTCGGGATAATCCGCGTTGGCCCACACCTGGAGCCCACGGGTGGGACCTGCATCCGGAGCCTTGCGGAGGCCTTCCTGATCGGCGATCTTATCCGCCCAGGTCAGGAGTTCCAGGAGTTCCGTTTGTTCATCCAGCGAGGGAGACACAGAATCGATCTTACCGGTAAATACTTCCCCGGTCGTCCCGTCCACCGAAATGAAATCTCCTTCCTTTACAGTCACGCCGTTGGCTGTCAGCTGGCGCTGTTCGCGATTGATATTCACATCAGACGCCCCCACCACACAGGGAATACCAAACTGGCGGGCAACCACAGCAGCATGAGAGGTCGCTCCGCCTTCGCTGGTCAGAATGCCTTTTGAGGCCAGCATGCCGTGAACATCATCGGGCTTGGTGAAGGGACGGACCATGATCACATCCTGCCCTTCTTCTTTAGATTTGATCTCAGCGGTGTCCGCGTCAAAATAGACCCGGCCGATGGCTGCTCCCGGGGAGGCATTCACGCCGGTTGCAAAGCGCCGGCCGTCATCCTTCGCCGCCTGTTTGGCTTCTTCCACAAATCGGGGATGAAGCAGGGTATCCACCTGAGATGGATCAACCCGACTCACAGCTTCTTCCCATGAAATCAGACCCTCGTTCGCAAAATCAACGGCAATTTTTACAGCAGCCTTTGCTGTGCGTTTACCATCCCGGGTCTGCAGCATCCACAGTTTTCCATTTTCAATCGTGAATTCGACATCCTGCACTTCACGGTAATGGTTTTCCAGTTTTTCTGAAATGTCCAGGAACTCTTCGAAAACCTGGGGCATATCATCCTTGAGATGATGGATTTCTTCCGCGTTTCGGATGCCTGCCACCACATCCTCGCCCTGCGCGTTAAGCAGGTACTCTCCCCACACTTCCTTTTCTCCGGTGGAAGGATTACGAGTGAAAGCTACCCCGGTTCCGGAATCTTTGCCCATGTTGCCAAATACCATAGTCATTATATTGACCGCTGTACCTAAATCATGGGAAATACCCGTGGCATTGCGGTAATCCACCGCGCGCTTCACGTTCCAGGAGCTGAACACCGCTTCTGTCGACTTCCGGAGCTGTTCATAGGGATCATCCGGAAACGCCATCCCTTTCTCGGCAATGATCTCTTTGAACTCCTGGGTCAGACGCTTCATATCATCAGCGGACAGTTCTGTGTCTAACTCGACCCCTTTTTCTTCCTTATACTCATCAAGCACGTCTTCAAAAGCTTCATCATCGACCCCGAGGACGACAGATCCAAACATCTGGACCAGGCGCCGGTAGGAGTCGTACACGAAGCGGGGATCATCTGTGAGATTGATCATCCCTTTTGCGGTTTCATCGTTCAGGCCGATATTGAGTACGGTATCCATCATGCCCGGCATGGAAACCACAGCACCCGACCGGCTCGAGACAAGCAAAGGATTATCCGGATCACCAAATCCCTTTCCGGTAGCCTTTTCGATTGCCTTCATGGCTTCCAGTTCTTGTTCCCACAACCCCTGCGGGAATTCTTCGCCCGCTTCCAGGAATGCGTTACAGGCCTCAGTTGTCACAGTAAACCCGGGTGGAACAGGGATGCCGATGCGCGTCATTTCTGCCAGGTTTGCACCTTTGCCGCCCAGCAAGGCCCGCACCTCATCCCAATCTCCCCCCACGTGTTCCTCCGCCTCTTCGACTTCGCTGAACAAATAGACCCACTTTCGATCTGCCATCATTGAATAACCTCCTGCTAACGTCTCTGTCTGTCTTATTTTCTGTTTCGGAAGCTGATTGATAATTGCCCTTCCTCCAAGCGTATTATTTTACCATCAAAACTCGTACAATATTTCACAATAGGTTAAGATAGTATTAACATCTCCTTTTAAAAAATCCACTCTCCACTCCAAGGATCCAGGGTCAGATTCAGCGTCTCGCCGGACACCACATATTCTTTATCGGACAGGGCCTCTTCCACGATGCGCCCATCCTCCCACCCCACATCCGCCACATTGACCTTCAGGTGACGCCGGGAGGAGCTGGCATTGAAAGCAGCCAAAAATCCTGCCTTTCCCAGTTTCCGCCCAAAGGTGTATGTACTCCGCCTGGGATCCACATCCAGGACTTGATAGGTCCCACGCCGCAAAACGGGATTTCGTTTCCGGATATCAATTAGCGCCTTGATAAATTCCCGCAGTTCAAGATCCCATTTGTCTTCTTGCCAGGGAAAGGCCCTCCGGCAGTCGGGGTCTTTCCCGCCTTTCATCCCGATTTCATCCCCGTAATAAATAGCCGGGGCACCCGGAATTGCAAACTGGAACAAAAAAGCCATCCTTACTTTCGATTTGTCTTCATCCAGTGCCGTAGCGAGACGCTCGGTATCATGAGAACCCAGCGGCAGATACATGGCATATACGTTATTTTCAGCATACCGGCTCAGGAGGTCATCAATCCTATCCGCAAACTCCCGGGAAGATATTTCTTCAGACAGAAATTGGAGCAGTCCTTCCCGCAGGGGATAGTTCATCAATCCGTCAAAGTGGTTTTCTCCCACCCAGCGCGGGTTGCCATCCCAAATCTCCCCCACCAAATATGCGTCCTTGTTGGCTGATTTTACCGTCTCCCGAAAGGCAGCCCAGAAGGAATCATCATCAATCTCATTAGGCACATCCAGACGCCAACCGTCCGCTCCCTGTTCAATCCAGAATCGAGCCACATCCAGCAAATAGGACCGCACCCGCGGATTGGATGTATTAAATTTTGGCAGGCTTTTATGCTTCCACCAGCCTTCATAATCGGACGCTTCACCCGGCGAATATGCATCGGGGGGGACATGATTGAGATGGAACCAATCGAGATATGGGGAATGTTGCTTGTTTTCAAGAACATCGTTGAAGGCAAAAAAGCCCCGACCGCAGTGGTTGAACACGCCATCCAGGATGACCCTGACATCATTTTTGTGGGCCACATCCAGCAGGGCACAAAAATCGCCCATATCCCCCAGCTTACGGTCAATGTGGAAATAATCGCTGATGTTATAACGGTGATTCGAGGTAGCCCGGAAAATGGGATTGAAGTACAGGGCATTGATGCCCAGGTCCAGTAAGTAATCAAATTTGTTGATCACACCCCGCAGATCCCCACCCTGAAATCCCCAGATGGTGGGCCTGGCACCCCAGCGTTGTACGTTAGGCGGGTCATTCTCAGGGATTCCGTTGGCAAATCGATCAGGAAAAATCTGATAAAAAACGGCGTCTTGTACCCAGTATGGAACCATGTGCGTTTATTTTCCTTTACTCGCTAATTTAGGTTTCTTGACCTTCAACGATCTCATAACAGGGACCTCATATGTAAACAAGACGCCCATTCTGCAGGCTCCTGATCTCAGAGACCGTTTGTCCGGGGAAGGATCCTCTGCCATCCCAATACGATTTCGGACCACCCCTTCAGGCATACTTTTTCAGTACAGTCCGAACCTGCGACAGATACCCCCCACCAAACAGGTTGACATGGTTCAGGAGATGATACAAATTGTAAACCGGGAATCGGTCCCGATATCCCGCTTCCAAGGATGCGTGTTCTTCATAGCCCTCATAGAACGCGGGCGGAAAACCCCCGAACAAGCTTGTCATCGCTAACTCAGCCTCAGCCCAACCATAATATGCGGCAGGGTCGATGATGGCAGGACTGCCATCCTGATCGCTGATAGCATTCCCACTCCACAAGTCCCCATGAATCAGGGAAGGGTGCTGACCGGGAACCAGAGATTCCAGACGGTGGGCCAGCCGCTCCACAGCCTGCACATCCGCCCGGGACAATTTTCCGGTTTCCCGGCCCAACCGGGCCTGATACAACAAGCGGTGCTGGGCGAAAAAAACGAAACCATCATCCTCCCAGGCATTGATTTGAGGGGTGCTTCCGATGTAATTATTGTGGGGAAACCCGAATCGGTCATTCGTGTGTTGATGGAGACAGGCCAGCTCTTTCCCGAACCTGATCCAATATCCTTCTTTTTTCGGGGCGGGACATAGGTTTTCCAGAAGGATAAACCTTTCTTCGGCATGATACACCCGGGGCACGGTCGGGCCATCATCCACCGCCAATTTTTGCAACCCTTCCGCCTCCCTGGGAAACATATCAGGCGGTGCGTTGCGGTTGGTCTTCACGAAGAATGACCGGCCTTGTTCGGTTTCAATCACAGCCCCGTCATTGATGCAGCCGCCGCCAACAGGATTTACTGACTGGATAGCACCATAGCCGTGGTCTTCGCACCAAGTCTGGACAGCCCTATATTTCCTCTCCACCTTCCAAGGCCTCCAACAATTCACGGGTCGAACGTTCCACAATATCGAACACCCGATGGAACCCTTTCATACCGCCGTAGTAAGGATCTGGCACACCGTCATCCGGCTGGGCCTGGGGATCGAACTCCCGCATCAATCTGATTTTGTTTGCGTCCTGGGGCGAATCAGCCAGGCGCTCCAGCGCTCGGCGATTATCTGTATCCATGGCAATAATCAAATCAAACCTTTCAAAGTCCTCTTTTTGAAATTGCCGGGCACTGCCGCTGTATGTCAATCCCCGTTCCCTGGCCACTTTCCTCATCCGGGAGTCAGGTTTTTCCCCCACATGATAGGCTGAGGTCCCGGCGGAATCCACATCATACTTTTCCCCCACCCCATTTTTTTCCGCCACATGCCGGAACATATTTTCAGCCAGGGGGCTGCGGACGATGTTTCCCAAACAGACAAAACAAATCTTCATCAGTATACCTCCACGGGATATATACTACCATCAACAGGGGGTTCATGTCACCCTTTCCCCGCCCCAAGGTCTTGCCAGCCAGACCCCCATCCGCTACACTGAAAAGAGAAAACATGGCTGCCGCTGTTTTCCTCATCCCTCACATGGAAGGAGAGTCAAAAACGATGGATGTCATCCCAACGGGGTCTTTATTTCTGGACCGTTCCCTGGGTACAGGGGGACTTCCCAGAGGATGGATCACGGAACTGTATGGACCTCCCTCTTCGGGAAAAACAACCCTGGCTCTGTATATCCTGGCTGAAGCGCAGCACATTGGCCTGACAGCGGCCTTCCTGGACATCGAAAGCGGCCTCGACCCCGCTTACGCCGAACGCTGCGGGGTCGTCAAACCCGGACCGGGCCCTGATCGCATCTCCCGAAAGCGGCACCAAGGCCCTCACCCTGTGCCGTTTGCTGCTCGAATCAGGCGATGTCCATCTGGTGGTGCTGGACTCCCTGGCAGGGTTGGCATCCAACCGGGAACTGGAAATCGGGTTCTATCCCGATCGCTATGGAGAGCTCAACCCCTTGTTGGCCTCCCATCTTAGAAAGATCGACCGGATTTGCCGGTTAACAGGCGGAACCTTACTGTGTACCAATCAACTCCGCACCCGGACCAGGAAGGGCTACGGTACCCCGGAAACAACGCCCGGTGGGTTGACCATCAAATTCCACGCAGCAGTCAGAATTGCCCTGAAGGTAATCTGCCCCCTGGGAAGGAAAGGTCATTACCACGGAGTACGGATTAACGCTACCGTAAACAAGAACCGCTTTCACCCCAAAGAGCATAGCGCACAGATCGAGATCGTGTATAATAAAGGTATAAATAAGGAAAGGGAATTAATTTCCCTGGGCAAAGAAGTTAAATTGATTACTAAACATGGCTCCATGTATCAGTATCGGGGCCAAAACCTTGGACAGGGACAACAAGCTGCCTATCAGACACTGCAGGTGAATGAACATGTGGCACAAGCTCTGGAAAGAGACCTGCGGGCAATGATACTTCCCCCCATACGCTAGACCCTGTCAGGACACGGCCGGAAACTGAACGACCACGGCCGACCGCGGTGTAACATAATATATTGATCTCAAAACCACATTTGTGGGTTAGTAAAAATAGCGCTTTGTTAAATTCGACTACTGCATTTAGAAGATTAGGATAACCATATAGTTTGGATTTAATCGCTTCCTGATAAACGCGTATCTCAGCGCATTCCATCAGGTGTTAAAGAGATCAATAGCCATGTATACAGCCGCGGTCCTGCAAGGAAAAGCCGCGGCTGTAATATGTTTAAGATTACCAACCTGGAACCACAAAAACACGACCCGCAGCGCCTGAACGTGTATCTGGATGGAGAATTTGCTTTTGGCGTGGCGCGCGCTGTCGCTCCCTGGCTGCAGGTGGGGATGGAACTCAGCAGGAAAAAAATCGATAAGCTAAAAGCCCAGGACGATGAGGAAAAAGCCTACCAGAGGGCATTAAATTTTCTCAGCTATCGGGACCGTTCTTGTGCAGAAGTCGAGCGCAATCTCCGCAAACACGATGCCCCTGAAACAGCAATTGAAGCGGTCATCCAGCGCCTTCTGGACAACAAGCTCTTGGACGACCTTGATTTTGCCCGGAAGTGGGTTGAAAACAGAGCCGCTTTTCATCCCCGGGGGCGTCGGGCCCTGGCCTCGGAGCTGAGGCAGAAAGGCGTCTCACGCCAGGTAATCGATAAAGTGCTTGAAGATGTCGATGAGCGCAAAATGGCGTATAAAGTGGCTCAAAATAAACTGCGCCGCATAAAGAATCTTGACCGATCTGACTTCAATAAAAAGCTGTACGGTTACCTCTCACGTCGGGGGTTTCACTACGGGATCTGCAAAGAAACCGCAGATAGGGTTTGGGCCGAGCTGCATGACAACCCGCAGTGAATGAGATCACTCCCGGCAAGGATGGAATTATTTTTGTAGGACATAACAACTCACGGCTGCAAGCCGATTAGTGAAAACGAGGTCTGACCATGATAAATAATCCGCTCTTCATCAGTCTAAGTGCCCTCGTTTTAGGACTGGCAATAGGGTACTTTGTAAAACATTACATCATTACAAAACAGAACGAAAGAAAACAGAATCAAGCCAATCGCATTCTCAGTGAGGCCGAAAAGAAATCAGCCAGGATCATCAAAGAAGCCCAGGAACGGGCCCTGGAAATCACACAATCGGCCGAAAATGAGTCTTCCCGGAGAAGGATGGAGCTCAACCGGTATGAAGAACGCCTGCAAAGCCGCAGCGATCAACTGGACCGCAGGGCGGAAAAATTGGAGGACCGGGAACATGCCATCAGCAAGCGCCAGAGTTCCCTGGACAAAAAGGCCAATGAGATCCAGAAAAAATACGATCAAGCCTCCCAGGAACTGGAACGCATCAGCCAGCTCACCAAGGAACAAGCCCGTGATATCCTCTTCAAGCGTGTGGAGGAAGAGGCCCGGCACGATATGTCCCGTATCGTGCGGGAAATCGAAGCTGAAGCCCGTGAGGAAGGGGAAAGAAAAGCCCGGAAGCTGATCGCAGATGCCGTGCAGCGCGTCGCGTCCGACCACGTAGATGAAGTGACATCTTCCACGGTTTCCTTGCCCTCGGATGACATGAAAGGGCGCATCATCGGCCGCAACGGACGCAATATAAGAGCCTTTGAAAAGGCCGCTGGCGTGGATGTCATCGTGGATGACACCCCGGAAGCGGTGACCATCTCCTGTTTTGACTCCGTGCGGCGGGAAATTGCCACCCAGGCTATGAAAAAATTGGTATTGGATGGACGGATACACCCTGCGCACATCGAACAAATCATTGAAAAGGAAAAAGAGAATATCGAGGAAATCATCCGCGAGGCTGGCGAACAGGCAGCCTTCGAGGCCGGCGTTCCCGGCCTCCACACCGAAATCACGAAAAAAATGGGACGCCTGAAATTCCGCACATCGTACGGTCAGAACCAGCTTGCTCACGCGGTGGAAACCGCCCAGTTGGCATCTGTTCTGGCCTCGGAAATAGGCGCGGATATCGAAACATCCAAAGCCGGAGGGCTGCTGCACGACCTGGGAAAGGCCATGGACCATAACGTAGAAGGGACGCACGCCCAGATCGGGGCTGAATTTGCAGAACGCCACGGGGTCCCCCAGAAAGTAGTCAACGCCATCGCTTCCCACCACCATGAAGTTGAACAACAGAGCGTGGAAGCGGTCATTGTAGAAGCCGCTGATGCCATCTCCGGCGCTCGGCCTGGAGCCCGTCGTGAGAGCCTGGAACAATACCTGAAACGGGTCCGGGCCCTGGAAGACGTCGCCAATTCTTTCGATGGCGTAAAAAAGTCTTATGCCCTGCAGGCCGGCCGTGAAGTGCGCATCTTTGTCAAACCCCAAAAGATTGATGATCTGGCAGCATCGCGGTTAGCGCGGGAGATTTCTAAAAATATCGAAGAAACCATGCAGTATCCCGGAAAAATCAAGGTCACCGTCATCCGCGAGACGCGGGCTATTGACTACGCGAAATAAACCCGGCCCCTCAGCCCTGAACCACGGACGACGACTTCCCTCCCGGAAGGATGTACCCGGGAGGGTTCCGTTTTGTACACAACCCAGAGATCAAATCAGAAAAGGATTTCGCTCGCGTTCCCGTCCCACAGTCGTGGGAGGACCATGTCCGCTGTGGACCTGGGTGTGATCCGGAAGAGGCAGGATCTGGGTCTGGATGGATTGCAAGAGCCTTTGATGGTTCCCCCCCGGCAAATCCGTCCGGCCAATACCGCCCCGGAATAAGACATCGCCACTGAACAGCACCCTCTCTTCCCCACAATAAAACATGACATGTCCCGGGGTGTGGCCGGGGGCATAGCGGACCTCGAAACGGTACCCCCCGACGCGTAGTTCCTGGCCGTGCTGGAAGGATACATTCGGCCTGGGGCCGGGATCAATATCCATCCCAAAACTGGGCGCTCCCCCTTTCCGCTCCCATAAAACCATATCATCGTCATGCAGGCCAATTTGGAAGGATGATCCCCCTTCCTCGTTGATCAGATCCACCAGCTCCGCTACCCCTCCCAGGTGGTCAAAATGAGCGTGTGTCAGCCAGATGGCCTGGATCTCCCACCCGGTTTCCTGAGCCGTGCTGGCTATGTACGCCCCATCCCAGGCAGGATCAATCACCACCGCTGCCTCCTGCTCGGTATCAGCCACGAGATATGTATTGGTCTGAACGGGTCCCAGGGTAAACATTTGGATCTCAAGCATAGGTATCCTCAATCTAATGGCTTAATTCGGTTCTCTATTTCTAGAACTGTATTTTATCACTTGGGACGACAGGATGGTCATGATAAACTTTCCATTAAGTTCTCACGACCCAGGGAGACCCCATGACCGAACATCCTCCAGAACCGTTCCGCATCAAAATGGTCGAACCCATCTCTCTGATTGACCGCGAGCAGCGGGATAAGGCGCTCCAAGAGGTGGGATATAACGTGTTTGGACTGAGGTCTGACCAGATCTTCATCGATCTACTGACCGATTCTGGAACGGGGGCCATGAGTCAGGATCAATGGTCCGGGATGATGAAAGGGGATGAATCCTACGCTGGCGCCCGTTCCTATCACCGCTTAGCATCTGTGATCGACGATATTTTCGGCTTTAAGTATTTCTTGCCCACCCATCAGGGTCGGGCTGCGGAAAATATTCTGTGCAGCGTTTTATTGAAGCGGGATGATTGTATCCCTTCGAACATGCACTTTGATACTACCGAAGGCAACATCAGAGCCAGAGGAGGCAGGCCGACAAACCTGGTCATCGATCAGGCCTTTGATACCACTTCCCGGCATCCATTCAAGGGCAACATGGACCCTGAAAAACTGAAAGCATTTATCCGGGAAAAAGGTCCAGAAAAGATCCCCTTTGGCATGCTGACTATCACCAACAATGCCGGGGGAGGACAACCCGTCTCCCTCAAAAACATCCATGCCGTGTCCGACATCTACCGCAGGCATAACATCCCTTTCTTCATCGATGCCTGTCGTTTCGCGGAGAACGTGTATTTCATCAAGCTGCGAGAAGAAGGCTACCAGGATCACAGTACCCTGGAAATTGCCCGGGAAATCTTTTCTGTCGCAGATGGTGCCACCATGAGCGCCAAAAAGGACGGTCTGGCCAATATAGGCGGATTTCTAGCCATGAATGACCAGGCCCTTTACCAACAGGCCGGCAATGAACTCATCCTCAGGGAAGGGTTCCTGACGTACGGCGGTCTATCCGGCCGAGATCTGGACGCCATGGCAGTCGGCCTGCAGGAAGCTCTTGCTGAATCCTATCTTTCCTACCGGCTGGAACAGACCGCCTACCTCGCTGCGGAACTCAAGGAGAACAGGATTCCCATCATTGAACCTCCCGGGGGGCATGCCGTGTATATCGACGCTGGCCAACTGCTGCCCCATATTCCCCAACATCAATTTCCAGGCCAGGCTCTGGTGGTTGCCCTTTATCTGGAGGGGGGAGTTCGCGCTGTCGAGTTAGGGTCTGTGGCCTTTGCCCACTCCGATCCGGACAGCGGTGAGATGGTTTACCCGGAGATGGAACTTGTCCGACTAGCCCTCCCCCGTCGAACATATACACAGAGCCATCTGGATTTTGTGGTGGATGTTCTGGCAAGGATCACAGCCCGGAAAGACGAGCTAACGGGATATGAGATTACTTACCAACCGGAGTTGATGCGGCATTTTACAGCCCGTTTCCAGCCGCTGGGATCATCCTGACGGGGTTAATCCAGGACTTCAAGGTTGACCATCCTCTTCCGCCTGGGTGTGAAATAAACCCGGTACATTCTTCCGTTTTCAAAGGCTTCGTAGGCCTTTTTGTTTACTCTGAATTCCTTCCCCCCAATCACATAGTAATATTTCGTACGGGTTGAGCTGTCGGTATCGGTGTTCTGGCGGTATGTCCGCAACCCGCGGCCCTCCCAGGATTCAACACTTCTGGAAAACAGATCTTGTAGGGATGTAATCAAGAGATAAATCCCCCCTACCCCTGCTCCAACCACGGCTGCCATGATAATCAGTGTGCCCGTATTAACTCGCTTGACAAATTCCAGCACGTTGTGGCTGCCCGATATAGCCCGCGAAACTTCATTGTCCCGGGTCAGGGCGAAATAGCTGACCCCCAAGGTAAACAGCATCAGGAAAGCGCCCAGAAGCACCGGTTCCAGCAATTTACTGGTCTGGCTTTTGCTGAGAATTCCCCTCCTGTTCTCATGCAGCGCCTCTTTATCTAACGAATTGGCGTCCGCCAGGACATCATTTAACCCTGTGATCGCTTCCAGTTCAGGGTTGATGCTCAGGGCTTCAGCAGACAGCACAAAGCCGCTTTCCTGTAAATAGTAAAAGCGATAGGTCACACCCGGTTCTAACCCCGATCTGTTGTCAAAGGGCAGTTTGAGGTTTTTCCCCGGGACAGAAATCCGGTATGCTGAACCCTGGAAAACCACAACACCGGCATCAGAGCGGATGTCATGTCGGGTCAAATCTCGCTGCAGGGCTTCTTTTTTCTGCAAAAACGCCCGTCGCTGATAAAGGATCAACCCCCCGAATACGACCACACCCAACAGGAAAAAAAGAAGCACATTCCAAGGAGAAACCTCCAGGGAAAGCAGGCCAGCTGCCAGAAAAAATATCCCCCAGCCCATCACTTGCAAGGTTCGTAAACGATTCGTCCGTTTCAAAAAAGTTTGGAAACTGGCCGTTATTTTTTGTAATACGGCTTTCTGCTCCCCGGTCACCCGCCCATCCTGGTTTGCTTCCAGGTAAGCAGGGTGGTCAAAACGGTAGTCTTGAAATAATTCAGAAAACATATCCTTCCCTCCTGCAGGACGATCGCGTCTCCCACCTGTACCATAGCCCTCCCGTGCTGGATTATAGCAATCTTTATGATGAAAACCTATAGGGTACTGAATCACCCTTTTTAATGACCCCCCTGGTAAGATCAAACTGCGGTCCGCCAATCCGGAAAAACAAAAACCGCCCGAAGGCGGTCAATGGAAATGCGCTGGGCGGGAATCGAACCCGCACGCCTGTGAAGGCATATGGCCCTCAACCATACCTGTCTGCCAGTTCCAGCACCAGCGCGTGTGAAATATTGACAGCTCGTCAAGGGGGATTTTCCTGTCCCGCTGCGAGCAGTGGTATTATAATCTCCCACACAAGGATGTCAAGAGAAGCAGGCCCGGGGACATGATCGAGGAGAGTCATTATGCATATTGTATTGGATGCTATGGGAAGCGACAATTACCCTCACCCTGAGGTGGAGGCTGCCTACCAGGCAGCCCATCAATTCGAGGCAGACATTACCCTGGTAGGACAAGAGAAAAAGGTTGTCCCGCTTATGAAACAAAAAGGCCCTCATCCCAGGCTGCACTTCGAACACGCCCCTGAAATCCTGGAGATGACAGACAAACCAGCCCGTAACGCCAGGCGGAAATCAGATAATTCCATGGCTGTGGGACTGGACCTGGTTAAATCCGGCCAGGCGCAGGCGTTCGTGACCGCCGGAAACACAGGGGGAGCGATGGTCAACGCCCTTTTCAGGCTGGGGCGCATCAAAGGTGTCAAGCGTCCTGCCCTGACAACCATGGTGCCCACCGAGTCAGGCCATACCATCACGGTAGATATTGGCGCGAACGCTGACTGCAAACCGCCTTTCCTGCTCCAATTTGCCATCATGGGCTCCCTCTACGCGGAGCAGATTCTGGGAATTGAAACCCCGCGCGTGGGGATACTTTCCAATGGAGAAGAAGAAGGAAAAGGAAATCAACTCGTGAAAGACACCTTTCCCATCCTGAAGAACAGCAGCCTGAATTTCATCGGCAACGTTGAACCCAAAGAACTCTTCACGGGCGGAGCCGACGTAGTCGTAACCGACGGTTTTACCGGAAATGTGTTGATCAAAACCAGCGAAGCCGTATCCAAGCTGCTGCTTGATATCCTAAAAACGGAACTGAGCGGCAGCCTGAGGACTAAAATCGGCGCCGGCCTGGCCATGCCTGCTTTCCAGCGGGTTCGCGACTTGCTGGACCCCCGCCAGATTGGCGCCGCTCCCCTTTTGGGCGTGGACGGCCTGGTGTTTGTAGCCCACGGCCGGTCAGACCATGTGGCCCTGGTCAATGCCCTAAAACTCGCCAGGCAGTCCGTGCAGGCGGAATTGCTGACTAATTTGAAATCAGCTATTCAGGAACAGCTCACCGAATAAGGTGTGATTACCCGCACCACAGGAGACAGTTCAACTATGCACATTTACCGGGATGATCAAAAAATCAACCTCCGAGCGAGATTTGGTAAGTATGCCGGCATCGCCTCCCTGCTCATCTTGGGCGGCGGGATGTATCTCAGTTTCAAATTCCAATCCCAGGTATGGTATTCTCTGATCGCCCTCATTCTGGGCTTCGTGCTGTCCCAGATCAGCATTTATTACACCAATCAATACGGCCGCTCTCCCCGCCCGGATCAGGAATTGGATGACGCATTAAAGGGATTGGATGATCGCTATGCGCTGTACCATTACGCGTCACCTGTCTCTCATCTCCTGGTCGGACCGGCAGGGATCTGGATCCTCTTTCCCTTTCATCAGAAAGGAAAGATCACGTATCTGGAGGAAAAAGGACGCTGGGACCGAAAGGGAGGAAATCTTTATCTCAAGTTTTTTGCCCAGGACAGCATCGGCCGCCCCGCCATGGAAATTGAAGCGGCGAAAGACAGACTGGCATCCTTCCTGGAGAAAATTCCGGAGTTCGATCTTCCCACCCTTCATGCTGCTCTGGTTTTCACGCACGAGGATGCGAAAGTGGAAGCCGATAACGCTCCCTCCCCCACGCTGCATGCCTTGCAGTTCAAGAAATTTATCCGGAAACAGGAAAAAGGGGAACGATCCCTTTCCATGTCCAAAGTTCGCACCGTACAGGATGCCATGGGGGAATTGTAATATTTGCTGCATAAAAAACTGACCCGGGCTGATTGGCCCGGGTCAGATACATGCAGCTTGCAGGGGGGGAAATTTGATTACTCGTTTAAAAAGGATTTCAAGGATTCACGGCTGATGCGGTAAGCCTTGCCCAGCTTTTTCGCCTTTAAATCACCCGCTTCAATGGCCGCCATGACATCCTCTTCCGCAACTTTAAGGAACGAAGCCGCTTCGGAAGGCGTCATCACTTCAGGCATGGATCCACCGCCGCCTCCGGATGCCCCTCCTCCTGCGCCAGCTTTCGCGCCTCCGCCGCCGGTCATATCCTGCAGGGAGCGGTTGAGGATATTGCCCACGCCCATCCCGGCACCAATACCGGCCGTCAGCCCTGCCCCGCCGCTCGGATTCTGGGCCGCTTCCAGCATCGCGTCAGCAGCCTGAAGGCGTGTATAAGTCTCTGTGTCCAGAACGCCCATGTCTCGCAGCTCACGGATCGACTTCTCGGACGGCCGCAGGCTGGAAATCAGGAATGATTTCAAGTCCAGACCTACGGATTGGAACTGTTCCCCGGCCTTTGCCCGCACGCCGGCACTCAGCTCGTTGACCAAAGACGTGAGGTCAGTGACATCATGCTCGCGCGATGTCTCACCCAAGAGATCGGTCAGGACGGTCAGCAGAATACTCCGCAAACGACCTTCAATATCATCCGTGCGGAACACACCCTGGGCCCCTACCAGCTGGGTCACAAACTGCTGGGCATCTGAAATTTGATATCCGTAGGTTCCAAACCCCTTTAACAGTGCAATGCCCAGGCCCATGCCCGGATTGCGGACAATTATCGGTTGAGGGGTACCCCATTTTTGATCGGGAAACTCACGACGGGAAACAAAATACACTTCAGCTGTAAACGGTGTCTGATCCGAGAAGGCTTTTTCAACAATATCAATCACAAGGGGAATGTTTGCTGTGGTGATCGTATGGCGCCCGGGACCAAAACTATCCAGCGCCTTCCCGTCGCGGAAGAATACAGCCGTCTGGGACTCCCGCACGATGAGCTGGGAGCCAATCCGAAAATCCCCCGATTCACCCTCCGGGAAGCGGTGAATCAACTCATCCTTCATCTCATTGGGATATTCAATGACATCAAATATTCTGGCCATAACTCAGCCTCCTTTTAATCGCTATCTTCGGGTTCTTCACTATCGCCGATGATGACTTCTTTTCGCCGGTCTCCACGCTGGATAGCCTTGCGGGCCAGTTTATCAATCTCCTTCACCCGGCGCTCCATCTCCTCTTCTTCCTCAGCGTCTTCCAGCGCCTGCAGCAGCTCTTTAAACTCTTCCACCCCGTCCAGCAGCGCGTTGTCATACTCATACAATTTGTCCAACCGCTCCTGATCGATCTTCATGGCAGAAAAGAATCCCGCATATCCGTATGACGCACGTCGGATGCGGTCGATGAATGTGCGCAGCTTCACCCCGACAGATTCCAGGTCATCCTGGATTTCGATCATCCCTTCGTCCACACACTCACGCTGAATGGCAAATAACCAGTCCAGGAGTTCATTATAACGATTGGCGATCGTTTCACGCAGAACCTTATCCGCAGACCTGCGGTCTTCTTTTTCAATATACCCTTTGAACCCGGGCACCTGGGTTAATAATCTCTTTAAACCACCTCGCTGGGATTCAATTTCTTCTCGGTAGTCTTTCATTCAATTCCTCCTCCTACATTGGAAACATCCGTTCATACCCCATATTATACCTTGCAGAAACAAAAAAACAATTCACCCGTGCCCGTCACAGGCTTGATTTCTCCTCCCAGAGGATATCTCATCTCAAGCTGTGACTATTACGGACCCCGCAATCCCCCATACCCGTGGGGAAGGAATGACATCCGGAATACACCACACATCGAGACAACTTGCAGAGCTCAAGTAAAGGTTTATAATCATATCATGATCAAAGGAAATGATGCAACAATCCAGAGTGACGAGGAGAAATCATGAAAACAGATATTCAGAACAACCTGCTGAAACTTCTCGATGGGGGTGCTGTACTCCAGGATGGGGACATTATCATTCAAGACAGCGAAAAAATCCAACAGCACATTGAAAAACTAGTCAGACAGGCTGTCCTGGCAGAGGAAGAACAGGAACGCTACATGGCCCGCTTCCTGATCCGCAGGATCGCCCAGGCGCTGGACATCATTCCCAGCTCCATCCATGACCTGTACATCGCCCGCGGCCGGGGTGATGTTCCAAACACCTTCACAACCCCCGCCATCAACCTGCGCGCCTTACCCTTTTTTGCAGCCCGCACCATCTTCAGCATTGTCCAGGAAATCGACGCCGGGGCCTTTATCTTTGAAATTGCCCGCTCGGAAACAGGCTACACGGACCAGCGGCCGTCGGAATACGCAGCCAACATTCTCGGCGCAGCCATCGCTGAAGGATACACCGGACCAATCTTTATTCAGGGCGATCATTATCAGGTATCCCCCTCCCGCTATGCCCAGGACCCGGAAGCCGAACTGGATGTGGTGAGAGATCTGACAGACGAAGCCCTGCAGGCAGGTTTTTTCAACATTGACGTGGATGCTTCTACCCTGGTTGACCTGAGTCAAGACACCGTACCCCGACAACAGGAAGAAAATATCGCCATCACAGCCCTCTTTACAGACTTCATACGGGAGCGGGAACCGGAAGGGATCACAGTTTCCATTGGCGGTGAGATCGGTGAGGTGGGCGGTCACAATTCAACAGAAGAAGAACTGCGGGCCTTTGTTGATGGCTACAACACAAAACTTGAAGCAGATACCCCGGGCCGGATTGGCCTGAGCAAGATCAGTATCCAAACGGGAACGTCTCATGGGGGTGTGGTACTTCCCGATGGCAGTATTAAAGAGGTTTCTGTAGATTTCGATACCCTGCAGCACCTCAGCCGGGTGGCCCGCACCAGCTATGGTCTGGGAGGAGCTGTGCAGCACGGCGCCTCAACCTTGCCGGAAAGCGCCTTCAACAAATTCGTGGATTCAGAAGCCGTTGAGGTCCATCTGGCGACCAACTTCCAGAACATCATGTTCGACCGCCTTCCCCACAACCTGGTGGACGAAATTTACGCCCATCTCGACCAGCATTTCGCGGACCGCAAGAAGCCCGAGCAAACCGATGAGCAATTTTACTACAACAACCGGAAGCGGGCCCTGGGAACCTACAAGGATAAAATCTGGAACCTGCCCCAGGAAAAAATAGATGAAATCTGCGCTGCCTGGGAAGAACAGTTTAGGAACCTGTTCGAACGGCTGAGCATCGCCGATACGCGGAAATATGTCGAACAGCAGGTCTCCCCTATCAAAGTCCAACCGCAACTGGAAGGGTACCTGCTGGGAGGGCTGGAACCGGAAGACACCACAGACCTGGCAGATTGATATGCCTGTCTCAGATCAAGGCTTGAACAAGGAGCGGTACACGCTGATTCCCCGCACCCTGATTTTCATCATCCGCGGAGATTCAGTGCTCCTCCTGCGGGGGGACCCGGGGAAGCGAATCTGGGCCGAAGAATATAACGGCGTAGGGGGACATGTAGAAGAAGGAGAAGATGTCCTCACAGCAGCCCGGAGAGAGCTGAAGGAAGAAACCGGACTGAAAGGCCAGGGCATCCACCTGGTGGGTACAGTGACCATAGACACAAACCAGAATCCGGGCATTGGGCTGTATATCTTTCTGGGAAAGTACCAGGGAGGACAAATATCGGCCTCCCGGGAGGGTCAATTGAACTGGGTCAAAATATCAGACCTCAGCTCGCTTCCCCTTGTAGAGGATCTCCCCTCTCTTTTGCCCCGGGTGCTGGATTATCAAAAGGGGGACTCTCCCTTTTCTGCCCATTATTATTATGATCAAGATGGAAACCTGATGATCAAGTTTGCAGATTCCCCGCCCTAGACCGGCCGCAGGACGGAAGCGCTACGCCATTTCCCCCTCTTCAAAATTTGGCACAAACATCAATAAGGCCGTACTGCCGTATTCCCGCTTGTCAAAAAGTTTAAGATTCTGGAGTGAAAACGGTTCGATCTCAACCGGATCAATCTGAACGAAGACCCAGGTATCGTACACCATCCATGCCGGGTTGCGGTCCAGGACTTCCAGAGTTTTGACCCACAGCCTTTCATACTGGGGAGGCGCGACATAAATAAAATCGAACTGGCGGTCAGGGGTCTGTTCCAGGACCTGAAAGGCATTTCCGTGCCAAACTTCAGCCTCTTCCTCCAGGTCTGTATGAGCCAGGTTTTCGTGGATGGTCTTGATCGCTGCCCGGTGGATATCCACAAAGCGTACAAAACGAGCTCCCCGGCTTAATGCCTCAATCCCCACACTGCCCGTACCGGCGAACAAATCCAGCCAGGAAGAGTCATACACATAGGGGGTGGCGATATCGAAGACCGCTTTCTTGACTTTGGCCATGATGGGCCGTGTAATATTTCCGGGTACAGATTTGAGATTGAATCCCCCGGCTTTCCCGCCGATGACAGATAGTTCACCCATGGTTAAACCCTCCCTTCATTTCTCCCCATCATCGGTAATGACACGTTCCAGCGTATCCACGACCAGTTTGGTCTCGCTGCTCTGATCTTCGATATACTTTTCGATGAACGGCGACTGGCGCAGCCGGAGAGCCATGGGTGCCACAGCGCGCAAATCTACCAGCGTGACTTCCTCCCGGGCATCCGCCACCGCATGGGCCCGGGCCGCCTCAAAGAGAGTTATTTCCGCCCTGAGAGAATCAATTTCCAGTTTTTCGACCAGATCCAACCCGGACCGGGCTACATCCTGGGGTAGTGAGACGTTCTGAATTTTATCCCGGCAGGTTTGAATCTCTTCCCTCAGCTGGCGGGTTTCCTCCCAGTACCTTCCGGAAAAGCGGCGCTTGTTTTCCTGGTAGGCACGGGCCCGGTTATAGGCTTCCAGGCGATCATCTTTCTCGGTCAAACCTTCCACCACCACCCGCAGGCCAAAGCGGTCCATAATCTGGGGTCGCAGCCGTCCTTCCTCCGGATTCATGGAGCCGATCAGTGTGAAATCTGAACGGTATGTGGCTGACATGGCTCCCCGGCGGACGGTGTACTGGCCCTGGGCAGCCGCGTCCAGGATGGCGTCTACCACCTGGTCAGACAGCATGTTAACCTCATCGACATAAAGTAGGTTGCGGTCTGCCCGGGATAAAATACCCCGTTTTAACCGCATTCTCTCGTGAACCTCAGCCCGGGGATCAAGCCCGCCCACCACATCCTCCAGGGTGGAGTTCAAGGGCAGCTCCACCAGACGGACCTTTTCCAGCTTCGATAAAGAATCACCGTGGCCGTACTTTTCCGCACACTCCGGACAAACAGCATCGATCCCACCCGCTTCAATATCCTCTTCCAGGCACCCAAAGTAACACAGGCTGCGCCTGACCTTGGGCAGCAGATCAATCAGGCTCCGCACAGCTGTCGTCTTGCCCGTCCCGCGCGGACCCACCAGCAGTACGCCGCCCAGATTGGGGTTGATCAAGGAAAGCATCAGCGCCAGCTTCATTTCCTTCTGGTCCACCATGGCCAGAAAGGGAAAGGGAATATTTTCAGCGATACCGCTGTCCTCAAAGTCAGCCTGGGAGAGGGAAGACACTCCCGAAGCCCGCTCCAACAATTCCTGCAAAGAACTCACCTCAGATATCAATTCCGGTTCCGTATCCTGAGGAGATTGATGCATTGTTTTGTCCACCTCGTCGTTCATCTTCCCCACCTCTCTACCCATGCTTCTCTCATTTTAGTATTATACTCAATCCAGCGTCTTCAGGACGGGACGGTTAACAGCAACCTGTAGACGTTTTTCTACCTCTGGACCTGTAACAAACACAACCCTTGCCAACCCCCCATATAGCAATAAATACAGGGCCTGAACGCTCTCATCACAGGAGGTGGCTATGCTGTGTGCCCTGGCAGGAGACATCATCGGCTCCGTTTATGAAGGGGAACCGATCAAAACCACAGAATTCCCGCTATTTCAGGACGGATCCCGTTTTACAGATGACACCGTCCTCACCCTGGCAGTCGCAGAAGCCATCTTGGGGAATGGGAACTATGGCCGAAAGCTGAAGGAGTTTGGCCGCCAGTATCCGGGCAGGATACGGGGGACACTTTTACCAGTAGGTTTTCCAGGATGAAATTCAGCCGTACAACAGGTGGGGAAACGGGGCTGCCATGCGGGTCAGCCCGGTGGGATTCGCCTTTGATACGGAAAATGGTGTGCTGCGGGAAGCGCAGGCCAGCGCTGAAGTCTCCCGCAACCATCCTGAAGGCATCAAAGGAGCCCAGTCTGCTGCCCTGGCTGTCTTTCTGGCCCGGACGGGCATGGAAAACACCTTCCCAATAGGTTTAATGTCGGAATTCTGGAAAACCATCCTCAATCGACGTCATTATAGGTCCAGTAGCGGTTGACAAAAAAGTTCCAGAACATGACCACCACAACAGCCACGCCCAGAGCAAAGGTGTATCCCAGGCGATCCGGGGTCACAATCCAGATCGGTAAAAATGAAAATCCGGCAAAGAATCGGCGCAGCGGATACTGCAAAGCAGCGAAGAGGGGTGTGCGGATGCCAAGACCGATGATGTTGACCACAAAAAACGTCACCACCTGGTGATGAATGGGTTTGGACCGTGAGTCGGGATATGTCCAGAACCGGTTCCACAGGAAATTACTGGTGATAGCAGCGATAAAAGAAAATACACTGGCCCACACCGCCCGGACTCCGATCACGCTTTCCAGGAAATGAAAGGTGCTGAAATCTACCACAGCCCCGATGGTGCCCACCACCGTGAAGCGCATAAACCTCACCCTTTCCCGTTGATCCGTGACAATGCTCGTGAAGATCATGTCCACCCTAAATATTTTGTTTGAAATAGGGCAGCGTTTTTCGCAACCCTTCTTCCAGCGACACCTTGGGTGCCCAATCAAGGACATCTTTCGCCCGGCTGATATCCGGACGTCTGCGCTCCGGATCACCTTCCCCCCGCTTTTCCGGAAAAATACTGACTTCTTCCGGGTTATCCAGCAGCTCATTAACGGTGTGCGCCAGTTCCAGAATCGATATTTCATCCGGATTGCCAATATTGACAGGACGATGTTCATCCGCCAGCAATAAACGATATATGCCCTCGATCAGGTCGTCCACAAAACAGAAGCTGCGTGTCTGGCTGCCGTCCCCATACACCGTGAGTGGTTTGCCGTGCAAGGCTTGCTTGATGAAGTTGGGCACGACCCGTCCGTCGTCCAGACGCATGCGGGGACCGTAGGTATTAAATATGCGCACAATGCGGGTATCTATATCGTGATAACGTTGGTAGGCAAACGTCAGCGCTTCTGCAAAGCGTTTTGCCTCGTCATACACGGATCGTTCCCCGATGGGATTGACATGGCCCCAATAACCCTCATGCTGGGGATGGACCTCTGGGTCACCGTAAATTTCGCTCGTGGATGCCAGCATGAAGCGGGCTCCAAAGGCCCGGGCCACCCCGAGCGTGTTATGCGTTCCCAGCGCACCGGCTTTCATGGTCTGGATGGGCAGATTTACATAGCCATAAGGCGAGTTCGGGTTGGGGCTGGCAGGCGAAGCAAAGTGCATCACCGCATGCAGTTCATCTCCCGGAACAAAGATATACTGGGAGACATCATGGCGGATGAATGAAAATCGTTCATGACCGGATAAATGGGCTAAATTTTCCCTCCTGCCGGTGATGAAATTATCCATCCCAATCACCTCATGCCCTTCTTTGATCAAGCGGTCACAGAGATGTGAACCCAAAAATCCTGCCGCACCTGTGATAAGTATTCTCATTGGTTGTCCTTTTCAGTTTCATAAATGACCTGTTTATCTAAACAATCGGCCGTCCCGGCTGCTTACTTCCAATCCATGCGCTGCACGCGGCCATCACCGGTCACGGGCCAGGATTCACCTGTGTCCGGATCGATCACGTGAATATTCCCTTCATAAAGCACAGCCAGCAGATCCTGGTTACCATTTTCTACATTCCCTGGTGCCCATACACCCCAGTGTCTGCTGGGTTCAATCCCGGGTTCTTCCTGGGCGGGGAACACTGTGCGCTGATTGGATCCATCGCGATCCATGACGTTCACGCGGTATTTACTGGAGTCACTCTGGCGGGGAAACACCGCCTGCAGATATGCCACCCGGTATTCTCCCTCTGTAAGGGGACTGGAACGTTTGGGAGAAACCAGAGGGTAAGCAAACATGCCCACTTCTCTCACTAGCGCCGTCGATCTCCCTTCGGCCAGAGACACAGCAGCCAAATTAAACAGGGGTGATTCCTCTGCAGAACCAGCTCCCTCCAGCGGGACATGCTCCACCGTGAAAAGATGATCCCCGTTTGGACCCAAGCTTATGCCCGGCATCCAGGCCCAGTCGCCGCGGGTTTTATAGGGCAGAATATCAAGTAACGTTCCTACTTCACCGGTATCGCTGTCAATTGTGCCTACCCGATCCGGGCTGGAAAACAAAAATCTCTTATCCCCTTCCAGATGCCTGAAATCTGTTCCCCACCATCCGTATACACTGATAATAGATTCCACCAGGGTCTCCTGCTCCTGAATACCGGTGGAGTCGAATCTGGTGAGCTTGAGATCATTGCTGGCCTGCCAGCCAGGAGAGGCAACCCGGGATTCCACGGTCGAAAAAGCAACATTCTCAACTGACCCGGGAGCCCAATCAGCGAAATGGATAATGTTTTCCGCTTCAAGATCGATTAATTCTCCATCTTGGGCAGTAATATTTTTCGCCCACAGGGTGTTAATGACATCCTCATCCCCCTCTTCCTGGCGGGTAAATAAGAGCCATGAGCCATCATCCGAAACAGAAAAAATACGCCCGTCCAGATCGCCCGTAGCTACGACCAGGGACCGGTTAGCGGTCGATTCCTCCATCATCCAAGCATTTCCATCCGACAGGTAAACGATCCGTCCGGGAATGGTAAGGGGGGAGACGAAAGACTGCTTTCCTACCAGCACAATTTCGTCCACGGACTCCTCAACAACGACACTGTTGACCTCCTCATAGGATACTTCTTCCCCATTTTCAAAAACCCGCACGTGGGTCACCTGCCGCAGACCGTTCTCTCCCGCTTGAAGCAGCTGTTCTTCCCCTTCGGGCAGGCTTTCACTCGACTGGCAGATAACCTGATAGGGAATCGCTTCTTCTTCTGTGTTAAATTCCTCCCTGACACGCACAACCTCCACTGTTGTGTCGCGCTCCAGGACCGTGGAAGGAACTGGATTTACACGATCCTTGCCTTCCAGCGTAACTTGAGCAGCCTCCAGCACGTCGCCCACGGTGCTGCCTGAAGGCAGACTCACCGTTTGCCGGGCACCATCTGCTAAAATTTCAACCTGGATCTCGCCCCCGGAAGACGATAACTGGGATGGGCTGCATCCCGCGCTCAAGATGAGGACGGCAAGGACAAAAAAAGACAAAAGAGAATAATGGTATAATCTCATCCTAGTGAAAACCTAACTGACCAATCGCTATTGCGTATATGTTGCAGTCGGAAAACCATCTATCTGAACTCAAATTATAGCATGTCAGATAACTCTTCCCCTCCCGACAAAAAAAACCATGCTCTGGATCTGACCTCCAAGGTCGAGGCCCTGTTATTCGTCTCCCCGGACCCCATCACACCCTACCAGTTGGGCACCATCCTGGAGGTTACCGCACACAGAATCAAGGGCTGTCTGGAGGAGTTGGCGGACCAATATCGGGATCGGGGTATTCGTCTCCAGACCCATGACGGTGCTGTGCAGCTCACTTCTGCCCCCGAAGCAGCAGACCTGATCGAACGCTTTCTCGACATCGAAACCACCACCACCCTCAGCCAGGCTGCTTTAGAGACCCTGTCTATCGTCGCCTACCAGCAGCCCGTGACCCGCCCCCAGGTCGATGACATCCGGGGCGTAAACAGTGACGGCGTGCTGCGCACCCTGCTCAGTAAGGGGCTGATCGAAGAAGTAGGTCGGGCTGAAGGTCCCGGACGACCCATTCTGTACAGCGCGACCCAGGAATTCCTGAAATATTTTGGGCTGTCTTCCTTTGACGATCTGCCGCCCCTCGATATTGAGGACCTTGAAGACCGAAAACTCAAAGACCCCAAAGTGCTCAAAGGATGAGCCGCCTTGCATGAACGGGTCTAGGAACCATCCGCACACGATTTTAGTTCATTCAATTGTCTATACCTATGGGAAAGAGACTGCAAAAAATTTTGGCCCGATCCGGTTATGGGTCCCGCAGAACCTGTGAAGAGATGATCGAAAATAAGCGGGTCAAGGTCAACGGGCAAGTCGCTGCGCTGGGCACAAAGGCGGATCGCCAGCAAGATGATATTACCGTGGATGGCCAGCCTATCCCCCGCCCAGAGCCGCTGAAATATATCGCCCTCCACAAACCCCCCGGGGTGCTGTCCACCGTGAAATCACCCGGTGATCGACCAACAGTGCGGGATTATGTACACGTTCACGGTCGCTTATATCCGGTGGGACGTCTGGATGTGGGCAGCGAGGGCTTAATCCTGATGACAAATGATGGTAAACTAACCAACCGCCTGACCCATCCTCGCTACGAGCACGAAAAGGAATACCGGGTATATGTCACAGGGCATCCCACGCAGGACCAACTGAAAAAGTGGCGGGATGGCGTCCATCTCCAGGACGGGTACCGCACCCAGCCTGCAGGGGTTGAGGTTGAATCCCGGGACAAGGCTGGAGCCTGGCTGCGCGTCATTCTCCGGGAAGGAAAAAAACGCCAGATTCGCCGTATGGGAGACCAGACATGTCTGCCGGTGGAACGTATCATCCGGGTCAGGATCGCTGACCTCACCCTGGGCGACCTCCAGGCAGGTGAATGGCGGCACCTCACGGAACAAGAAGTCCAGAAGTTAAAGTCATGAAAGAGAATAAGGAAACAGCAAACATGGAAAAAGAATCCTCCCAGGAAAAAAAGTCGTGGCTTGAAAAACCCGTCATTTCCGATCTGAGCATTTCATGGGAAAGTCTACTCTTTGGTGTGATCCTGCTTCTGGCTGTATTGTCCCGGTTCTATGATGTCGGAGCCCGTGTCATCAGCCACGATGAAACCTCCCATGTTTATTATGCCTGGCGCTTATTCAAGGGGTGGGGTTATGCTCACGATCCCATCACCCACGGACCGCTGCAGTTTCATGCTCTGGCTCTGACCTATTTTATCTTCGGTGCCAGCGATTTCACGGCCCGCATTCCGACCATCCTGGCCGGGATCGCCACCCTGGCTTTTCTGTGGAAATACCGGCGTTATCTGGGGCGCTGGGGAACGCTGGCTGCGGCCCTGATGACCCTGATTTCCCCTTTTATGCTCTTTTACAGCCGGTACGTGCGCAATGAAGCGTATGTAGCGCTCTTCGGCGTGGTCACCATCTGGGCCCTATTACGCTATCTGGAAACCCGGTCCCCCCGATTCCTGTACTGGCTGACAGCAGCCACCGTGCTGCACTTTACAGCCAAGGAAACCGCTTTCATTTACACGGCTCAGGCCATGGTGTTGTTGGGCTTGATCTTCGTCACCCGCGTTACCCAACGGAAATGGCAGGACAATAACCTGCGGTCCATCTTCCTGACAGCCCTCATTTTGGCTGCCCTGTTGATCACGATTGGCTTTGTGATGCAAACGGTGTCAGCCCCTGTCTCGGAGGCAGAAGAGGCAGCATCCATCATGCCCCGCAGCACACTGATCTTCCTGGGGCTGAGTCTGATCAGCCTGATCTTTGCCCTCTTTACCGCCATCCGGGGATATACCTGGGAAAAATTGACAGCCATGCCATCTTTTAGTGCCATGCTGCTGCTGGGAACCCTGGTTCTGCCCCAGCTGGCTGCCTTTCCGGTGCGGATGATCGGCTGGAACCCGCTGGATTACAGCCAGACAGGGATGCTGCGCACAGGCGGATTTGTCATTTTTCTGACCCTCATCGCGGCCGGCATCGGCTACGCCTGGAATTTCCGGCTGTGGTTGACCTGCATGGCCATCTTCTATATCCCCTTTACGGTCCTGTACACCACCGTATTTACCAATGGGACAGGGTTTTTCACCGGGCTGGTCGGCTCCCTGGGGTACTGGTTAGAGCAGCAGGGAGTGGAACGGGGCAGCCAGCCCTGGTATTACTACTGGCTGATCCAGATCCCGATATATGAATATCTACCCGCCCTGGGCAGCATGGCCGCCCTGATTGGAATGGGCATAAAACAATTGTTTTCCCCGGATCGATACCTAAAGAAGCATGAACTGCAGCAGGAAGATGAGGAATTGCCCTCAGATGAAGAACATCATGGTGCTCCGGTCTTCGCTGTGCTGGCATTCTGGGTCTTGACCAGCCTCATTGCCTATCCCATCGCCGGGGAAAAAATGCCCTGGCTCACCGTGCACATTGCCTGGCCCATGATCTTACTATCTGGCTGGGGATTCCAGAAATGGATCAATCACTTTGACCCGGTTCAATTTCGCGAAAAGCGGGGATGGGTGGTTGCCATCCTCAGCCTGCTGTTTATCATCAGCCTCAGCAGGGTCCTCGGCACATTGCTTTCCCCAGATCAGCCCTTCCAGGGTCAACAGTTGAGCCAGCTCAGGCAGACCGGCACATTCTTTACCACCCTGATCTTTACCCTAGCTGCGGGGGCGTTCCTCTTCAACCTCATCAAGGGCTGGCGTCTCAAACAATTTGCCCTGACAGGAAGCCTGACCATATTTCTGATCCTGGTCGTCTTGACCACTCACACCTCCGTTCAGGCTTCATACATAAACTATGATAGCCCGGAGGAATATCTGGTTTATGCCCACAGCGCGCGGGGAGTCAAGGTGGCCCTGGATCAGATCGAAGAAGTCTCGGAACGGCTCACCGGCGGCCTGTCCGCCACCGTGGCCTTTGATAATGAAACCACGTACCCGTACTGGTGGTATCTCCGAGATTACCCCAACCAGAAATACTATGCCGAAAACCCCACCCGCGAACAGCGCGAGGCTCCCCTGATCCTGGTCGGGAATAACAATTACGGCAAAATCGAACCTGTGGTTGGAAATGCGTATTACCAATTCGAATATAACCGCATCGTGTGGCCCAACCAGGACTATTACAACCTGACCTGGGAGCGGATCTGGAACGCGGTCCGCAACCCCGAGATGCGGGAAGCCATTTTCAATATCTGGCTCAACCGGGACTACACCAAATATGCCAACCTTAAAAACCAGGATATGAGCCTGGAAAACTGGAGTCCCGTCGATGAAATGCGGCTCTATGTCCGCAAAGACGTGGCTGCCAGGGTATGGAACTACGGCTCCTTTGAACAGGGGCTGGATGAGCTTTCCGCAGATCCCTATGAGGGCAAAGAGCAAACCCTTACGGCGGATTTTGTCATCAACCAGCCTGCCCTCAATAACCCCCGCAATCTGGCCCTGGCCCCGGACGGCTCCCTGTATGCTCTGGATACCGGGAACCACCAGGTGCTGCATGTTTCACCTTCGGGTGAACTCCTAAATTCCTGGGGTTCCTTCAGCGGAACAGAAAACGAGACTATCCCCCCCGGGACCTTTAACGAACCGTGGGGAATTGATGTCGGACCACAAGGCAATGTGTTTGTGGCGGACACCTGGAATCACCGCATTCAGAAATTCACACCGGATGGGGAATACCTGCTCAGCTGGGGCCATTTCGGTCAACGCGAAACACCGGACGCTTTCTGGGGGCCCAGAGACGTGGCCGTGGACCCCAATGGTCATGTCTATGTCACGGATACCGGGAACAAACGAATTGCCATTTTCGATGGTGAGGGGAATTTTGTGGACGAGTTCGGAGAAGCCGGTCTGGGCGAAGGACAGTTCGATGAACCGGTGGGATTGGCCGTGGACGGTAGCGGCAACCTGTACGTGGCCGACACCTGGAACCAGCGGGTGCAGGTCTTCGCCCCTGACGAGCAGGGGGTCGCCCGCAATTTCATGACCAGCTGGGAGATCGCCGGCTGGTACGGGCAATCTCTGGATAATAAACCCTACCTGGCTGCAGCCGGGGACCGGGTGTATGTCACAGATCCGGAAGGGACCCGGGTTGTGGTCTTTTCATCCCAGGGAGAAATCCAATACTTCTGGGGCACATTCGGGACCGGTCAGGACCAGTTCAACCTGCCCACAGGAATTGCAGCAAGCCTGGAGGGTGGTGTGTGGGTCAGCGACACCAAAAACAACCGCTTGATGCATTTCACCTTGCCCACAGAATAAGGTTCCCGAGTGACTCTCCATGTTGATCCACTCCCTGCCAGTCAAATGCAGGGAGTGTTTTATTAGTGGATACCATGACAGCGGTTGAAAATCGTTGAAAATTTGGTCCCTTCCCTTCTTCGTCGATCTCCAGCATTGAGGACCTTTGATCAATATCGCATGAAAATAGGCCCTTCAATTCTTGACGAGGAACTTTCATCCTTCCTACAATCCACCCAGCACCCAAAGGTAGTTTTTCCCTGCACGACTTGGGGGGTATTTATATCACTCCTTATTGACAATCAAAAATCATGGGGAATGCGAACAAAAGAGATGTCTTCAGGATAAGCTGCGAGACATGACTTCTGCTGCTATCAGAATAACCGTCATCTGACAACGCTCATCATCTACAAAAGGATGAAAAATGTTGCGATCCATGAACAACAAACACAAATTAATCCTCCTTTTCAGCGTTCTGTTATTGGTTGCCTTAGCGTGCGGTTTACCGTTCTCGCTTGGTGAACCATCTTCCGGGGTTTCCACTCCCAACCAGGGATCGCCCGCAGCAACGGAATCGAAAAGCAGTCCTGAGCTCCAGTTAGACTGCGAGA
>CAZIFI010000004.1:0-78733 GCA_964539105.1 uncultured Anaerolineales bacterium
GTTGAGCTAAGCCGTACTAATGGTCGAGGGCTTAAAACGTGGTGCGGAGAACTCGATGTTCATTCCAATCAGCTATTCAATACGGTATTTTAACTTGTGAATTTTGTTCTTGGTGGTTATAGCGGCAAGGGTACACCTGGTTACATCCCGAACCCAGCAGTTAAGCTTGTCCGCGCCGATGGTACTTGAGTGGGTAACCCTCTGGGAGAGTTGGTCGCCGCCAAGAACACTTTCTTTTTAAATCAAAACAGGGCTGCGCAAATGGCAGCCCTGTTTGTGGTTAATGAAGGGCGATTAGCGGTAAGATCCCAGAACCTGAATGTAGTTGGCCCGCTCCAGGGCCGGGTCTTCCCGGGTACCCTGATGGCTCATGCTGCCCTGCATTTGCTGGATGGATTCATATTCGTATTCTTCCATCCACAGCTGCACTTCAGCCAGCAGTTTTGTGGCATACCCTACACCATTCTCTAACAGGGCGGACGCGGTCATGGCTACCCTGGCACCGGCCATCATGGCCTTAATCAAATCTTCCGCGGTGTGCACGCCGGATGTAAGCCCGAAATCAATATCTATCCGTCCATACAGCAGGGCGATCCAGCGCAGCGGTAAGAGCAGTTCGTCCGAATCGCTCAGGGTCAGGGAAGGGGTCACTTCCAGCTCTTCCAAATCAAAGTCTGGCTGATAAAAGCGGTTGAAAAGCACCACCCCTTCCGCGCCCGTCTTCGATAACTGCTGAATGAAATTAGGCAGGGCGGAAAAGAAGGGACTCAACTTGACCGCCAGGGGGATATCCAGCACGTCCTTGATCTCACTCACCAGCTGGAGGTAGCTTTCTTCCAGGTCTTCACTCTTGACCGCCGGGTCTGTGACCACATCATACAGATTGAGCTCCAGCGCATCCGCGCCAGCGGCTTCGATCTTCTGGGCGAAATTGATCCAGCCTCCTGTTGAGATGCCATTCAAACTGCCGATGACGGGGATGTCCACCGCATTCTTGACTTTCATGATCCGTTCCACGTAGGCATCAGGCCCGATGGCGTACTGACCCATGTCAGGTAAATAGGTCAAAGCTTCTTGAAACTGTTCCCGGTCACGGTTGAGATAGTGATCGAGCTCCATGCTTTCCTTGACCACCTGCTCCTCGAACAGGGAATGCATGACAATGGCAGACACGCCGGCTTCTGCCAGTTCTTTCACACTCTGGGGGTCTTTGGAAAGTGGAGAGGAGGAAGCCACCAGCGGATTCTTTAATTCCAGGCCGAGATAGGTTGTCGTTAGATCGGTCATAATTCTCCCTTGTCGTGATCAAATACTCTCCTGGGGAGGAGACACCCTCCCCAGGATGGTTGTGTTCCTTTATGCAGAGCCGTTTCCATTGTAATCCAGGTTGGCCATTTGCTGGTACAGGGTCCAGCGCTCGTTGATGCCTTCCTGAGCTTTTTGGATCAGCTGCTCTGCCCGTTCTTCGTTGCTTTGCAGCAGCATCCGGTAGCGGGTTTCATTGTAGGCGAAATCGGTCAGCGGGATGCTGGGCGCTCTGGAGTCCAGCTGTAAAGGATTCTTGCCTTGTTCGATGCGGCGCGGGTCATAGCGGTACAGCGGCCACAATCCGGATTTCACAGCCAGGTCGGAATGCTCCAGGCTCTTCTGCATGTCATACCCGTGGGCAATGCACGGACTGTAAGCGATGATCAGGGATGGACCGTCGTAGGATTCAGCTTCCCGGAAGGCCTTCAAGGACTGCATGTCGCTGGATCCCATGGCGATCTGGGCCACATAAATGTAACCGTAAGACATCACCATCATCCCCAGATCCTTGCGGGGTTCTTCCTTTCCGTTGGCAGCAAATTTGGCGACCGCTGCCATCGGGGTGGCTTTGGATGATTGACCGCCGGTGTTGGAATACACCTGGGTGTCCAGGACCAAGACGTTGACATTCCGCTTGGATGCCAGGACGTGATCCAGTCCACCGTAGCCAATATCGTACGCCCAGCCGTCACCGCCGATGATCCACACGCTCTTCTTGACTAGCATGTCAGCCAGTGTGAGCAGGTCTTTGGCTTTGGGCTGATCCAGTTCCGCCAGGCGCTCTTTGAGGGTTTCCACCCGGACCCGCTGTTCCTGGATGCCGCTTTCGTCGGACATGTCCGCCAGCAGCAGGCCGTCAGCCAGTTCCTGGCCCAGTTCTGAGGACAGGTCCTGCACCAGTTCACGGGCATACTGTGTCTGTTTATCCACTGTCAGGCGCATGCCCATTCCAAACTCGGCATTGTCCTCAAAGAGAGAGTTGTTCCAGGTCGGGCCGCGGCCGTTCTCATCCACCGCGTACGGATGGGTGGGCAGGTTGCCGCCGTAGATGCTGGAGCAGCCGGTGGCGTTGGCGATGATCATCCGGTCTCCAAAGAGCTGGGTGGCCAGTTTGACATACGGCGTTTCCCCGCATCCAGCACACGCTCCGGAGAACTCAAACAGCGGCCGCAGCAGCTGGGAGTTTTTGACTGTGTTGGTCTTGATTTTGGTGCGATCCACGTCCGGGAGGCTCAGGAAGTAATCCCAGTTTTCCCCTTCCTGTTCGCGGATGGGGGGCTGGGGTGCCATGTTGATCGCCTTCCGTCCCACCTCGGACTTGTCCTTCACCGGGCAGGCTTCCACGCAAACCACACAGCCGGTGCATTCCTCAGGGGCCACCTGCAGGGTATACATGGTGTCCGGGAGTTCCCGGAAGCGGGCTTCTGTGGACTTGAACGTCTCCGGTGCATCTTCCAGGTATTTGGGATCATAAACCTTCTGGCGGATCACCGCATGGGGGCAGACCATGACACACTTTCCACATTGGATGCACAGGTCAGGCTCCCAGACGGGGATTTCCAGGGCGATATTCCGTTTTTCGTACTGCGTGGTGGCTGTGGGATAGGTGCCATCTTCGGGCAATTTGCTGACCGGCAGGCTGTCACCTTCTCCGGCAATAATTGTGCCCAGGACGTCCTGCACAAAGGCAGGGGCGTCTTCTGTGACCGGAGGTCGACGTTGTTTGTCGCTGGTGACTTCCCCGGGGGGGTCAACCCGATACAGATTTTCAAGGGCCTGATCCACGGCAGCAAAGTTCTTCTGCACCACGGCTTCTCCGCGTTTTCCATAAGATTTGCGGATGGCTTTCTTGATTTCCTCGATGGCCTGTTCCCGGGGCAGCACACCGCTGATGGCGAAGAAGCAGGTCTGCATAATGGTGTTGATGCGTTGACCCATTCCCGTTTGCTCTGCTACGTCATAGGCGTCAATGATGTGGAATTCGAGTTCCTTGTCCAGGATCTCTTCTTGAACAGGTTGGGGCAGGTTGTCCCAAACTCTCTCGGGTCCATATATGCTGTTGAGCAGGAAGGTCGCTCCCGGTTTGGCGTACTTCAGCATGTCGATCTGCTCCAGGAAACTGAACTGGTGGCAGGCCACAAAATCTGCTGTGTCGATCAAATAAGGAGCGCGGATGGGTTCCGGCCCGAATCTGAGGTGAGAAATGGTCTTCGCGCCCGACTTTTTGGAGTCGTACACGAAATAGCCCTGGGCGTGGTTGTCAGTTTCCTCGCCAATGATCTTGATCGAGTTCTTGTTGGCGCTGACGGTGCCGTCCGCCCCCAGGCCGAAGAATACCGCGCGCAGGGTTTCATCGCTGGCAATTGAAAAATCAGGGTCGTAGTCGACACTGGTATGGGTGACATCATCCTTGATGCCGATCGTAAAGTGATTTTTCGGTTTGTCCTTCTGGAGTTCATCGTACAAACCCTTGACCATGGCGGGCGTGAATTCTTTGGATGACAGGCCGTACCGGCCGCCCACCACGTGAGGGGCTTTCTCGAAGGGGGCGATTCCCTCCGTCAGGGCTTCGTTGACTGCGGTCACCACATCCTGGTACAGGGGTTCGCCAGCAGCCCCGGGTTCCTTGGTGCGATCCAGGGCTCCGATTACCTGGGTGGTGGCGGGTAAGGCTTGCATAAGGTGAGATATGGAGAAGGGCCGGTACAGGCGGACACGCACCACACCCACTTTTTCATCCTGTTCGTTGAGATACTTGACGGTTTCTTCGATGGTCTCCCCGCCGCAGCCGATGATGACCAGCACACGCTCCGCTTCCGGGTCACCGACATAATCAAACAGATTGTAGGTGCGCCCGGTCAGGTCTGCAAAACGATCCATGTATTTCTGAACGATATCCGGCGCCTTGTCATAGTACGGGTTAACCGTCTCCCGGGCCTGGAAAAAGACATCGGGGTTTTGTGCTGTGCCCCGGATGACAGGGTTTTCTGGGCTCATGGCCCGGGCCCGGTGCTTGTGCACCAGTTTGTCATCGATCATAGCGGAGATGGTGTCGTCGCCAATAATTTGAATTTTGTTGATCTCATGGGAAATTCGGAAACCTTCAAAGAAATGCACAAAGGGCACCCGCGTTTCCAGGCTGGCTGCCTGGGCGATGAGGGAAAAGTCGTGTGCTTCTTGAACCGATCCGGATCCAAGGAGGGCAAACCCCGAAGCCCGGGTGGCCATCACATCCGAGTGGTCGCCGAATATGGACAGGGCCTGGGCTGCCAGGGACCGGGAGGCGACGTGAAACACGGACGGGAGAAGTTCTCCGGCGATCTTATACATATTGGGCAGCATCAGCATCAAGCCCTGGGAGGCCGTAAAAGTCGTGGTCAGGGACCCGGTTTGCAGGGCGCCGTGAATGGCTCCTGCAGCTCCTCCTTCAGCCTGCATTTCAATCACATCCGGCACGGTACCCCACATATTGGTTCGGCCTTCGGCTGTCCAGGCGTCGGCATGTTCCCCCATGGGAGAGGAGGGGGTGATGGGATAAATGGCGATGACCTCGTTGGTCTTGTGGGCAATTAAGGCGACTGCCTCATTACCGTCAATCATTCGAATATCTTTACTCATAGGTTTGCTCCATAAAAAAGGTATCTGATCTCATATGTAAGGCGGGTTAACAAGAACGATCATAGACCGTAATTTTCGCTAGCTTTATTATACCCTCATTGTGAAGAAATTAATTAGTGACTATCTTAACCCTCGGGATATCACTTCTTCCCCATATTTATCCCGCAGGGAATCCAGGGTTTCCTGAAGCTTGAGATCCTTCTGGACGGCCGGGTCCCACAGGCTGAGCTGTTGGGCCTGATCATCGAGGTTGCTGACGCCCACGCCCACCAGGCGAACCAGGGCATCTTTTTTCCATACCCCCTGGAATAAATGTTCAATCTCCTGGTAAATGATTTCCGGATCCCGGGTTGAGAAGTCAAGGGTATGCTGACGGGTCAGGGTATCGAAGTTGGACCAGCGCAGTTTAAGCTGAACGGTGCGCCCTTTCCTTTTTTTCCGGCGCAGTCGATCCGCTACCCTGTGGGTCAGGTGCTGTAAGGTCTCGAGGATTTCCTGCCGGGTCCCGATATCCTGGCTGAATGTCGTTTCATGGCTGACAGACTTTGCGGTGCGCTGGGTGACAATGGGGCGTTCGTCAATCCCCCGGGCCCGTTTGGACAGATCATAGCCGTGTTTGCCGAGGTGTTCAGCCAGTTCCAGGGCAGACGTTTGAGCCAGGTCTGCTACGGTTTTGATGCCTAATTTTGCCAGCCGCTGTTTGGTTTTGGGTCCCACTCCCCACAGCATATCCACAGGGAGGGGAGCGAGGAAGGTTGCTTCTTCACCGGGGGGGACAACGGTGATGGCGTTGGGTGGGCTGTCCCCCTGATGGGAAAGTTTACCGACATCCGTGGCAATTTTTGCCACAAGTTTATTGCTGGCGATGCCCAATGAGGACGGCAGGTTGTACTGCTGCCGGATTTGCCTTTGCAGCTTTTCCGCGATGTTTTTTGAAGCTTCATCGAGGGGAGTGACATCCAGGAATGCTTCGTCAATGGACAGCTGCTCCACATCATCAGTCAAATCATACAGCAGGCCCATCACCTTCCGGGAAACGATGCGGTACCCGCTGTGGTTGGAGGAGATGATAATTAAGTGGGGGCATCGTTGGACCGCTTCCGCCATGGGCATGGCGGAGTGGATCCCGAATGTCCGGGCCGCATAGGAGCAGGAGGCCACCACGCCCCGTTTGGAGGGATCCCCTCCCACCGCGAAGGGCTTTCCCCGCAGGGCGGGGTTTCGGTTTTCCTCCACCGCACAGAAAAAGGCATCCAGATCTAAATGAAGGATGGCCCTGGCTTTTTTTTCCATGATAATTTAGGTTTCCTTCACGTACGGTTTTCTGAGCTTAAGGGGATCTCTCTTGGCCTTCAAGCGTAAGTGGAGGATTTCAACGAAGATCGAAAATCCCATGGCAAAGTAAATATATCCCTTGGGGATGTGCACCGTTAACCCCTCTGCCACCAGTGAAAAACCGATCAAGAGCAGGAAACTCAGGGCCAATATTTTCAGGGTGGGCCGCTGGTCGATATAATCGCTGATCGGGCCTGCCGCAAAGAGCATGATGGTCACGGCGATGACGACAGCAATGATCATAATGGCCAGGTCCTCTGCCATCCCCACAGCAGTGATGACCGAGTCCAGCGAGAATACGATGTCCAGCAGCATAATCTGGATCACAACAGCTGCCAGGGAAGGAGGTACTTTCTGGGAGGCATGTCCCTCTTCTCCCTCGAGGCGTTCATGAATCTCGAAGGTGCTTTTTCCCAGCAGGAACAATCCCCCACCCATCAGGATCAGATCCCGGCCAGACACAGCATGGGAAAAGACCTCGAAGAGCGGAGCGGTCAAACGGGTCAGCCAGGCGATCAGCGATAGGAGCACGATGCGCATGACCATGGCCATGATCAGCCCCAGCCGGCGCCCGATTTTTTCCTGATCCTCGGGCAGTTTTTCGGACAGGATAGAGATGAAAACAATGTTGTCAATCCCGAGTACGATTTCCAGAATAGTGAGTGTCAATAATGCAATCCATGCTTCTGGTGAATTTATCCATGCCATAATTTGTGTCCTTTTTAGGTGTCACTGGATGTACGTGTTCATGGTTGGAGTCAATCTACGTCAGGATGGGGAGTTTTGCAGTGCGTCTGCAAAAACTTCAATTGGGTGCTGCACGGTGCGTCCCGTGGTGTATTGGATCTGGTCCCGGCAGGATGTCCCCGGGGCGCAGATCATGGTTTGCGGCGCGGTCCGACGGATGTGGGGTGCCAGGGCCAGTTCTGCGATCTGCAGCGAGAGATGATGATGTTCTTTCTCATACCCGAAGGATCCGGCCATGCCGCAGCAGCCAGCGTCCGTTTCTTCCACCTCGGTGTTGGGGATCGATTCCAGCAGGGCCCGCGTGCTGTCCGTGCCGTAATTGGCTTTCTGCTGGCAGTGTCCGTGGAAGAGGATTTTCCTGGGTTGATTATCGAAGGAGAGGGGGGTATTGGCGGACCCTATGGCCTGAACGAGGAATTCATCCAGCATGCTGGCCGCCTGCGCCACAGCTTGGGATGCTCTGCCGGGAAGGAGGTCGGGATATTCCCGGGTGAGCATGATCACGCTGCTGGGTTCACAGCCCACGATAGGGACCCCCCGGGCTGCATAGGGGTATAGGAGAGCGAGATTCTTTTCAGCCCGCTTCTTCGCGCCGTTCAGGAGCCCTTTGGAGACAGCGGGACGTCCGGAATCAACCTTGTCCGTCAGCACAATCGGCTGGTATCCCATTGTTTCCAGGGCGCGAACAGCTGCTTTCCCGATGTGGGGATGATTGTGTTCCATAAAGGTGTCGTGGAATAAGACGATCTGCCTGTCTTGATCACCCTGGAAGGGGGAGGGGCGATTTTTGAACCAGGTGGTGAAACGTTCTCTGGCCAGGGGAGGAAAGGATCGCCGGGAATGGATACCAAGCACCTGCAGTGTCGAGCCGGGGACCAGCCGCAGGAAGAGATTAACCAGGGGTGCCACAGGCTGCAGAAAGCGGTACACCCGGTCGATGTTTGCAAAAAGTCGGGAGCGGAAGGGGACGCCATGTTCCTGGTGATAGTGAAATAAAAACTCCGCTTTGAGCTTGGCCATATCTACCGCGGAAGGGCATTCGGATGCGCAGGCCTGGCAGGAAAGACATAAATCCAGGACATCATACACCTCCCGCGAGGTCATCCCATCCGGTCCCAGGTTTCCAGTCATGGCATGGCGCAGGGCATTGGCCCGACCGCGGGTGCTGTGTTGTTCTTCCCTGGTGGCCTGAAAGGAAGGGCACATCACCCCGTCTTCCAGCTGGCGGCAGACGCCCGCTCCGTTGCACATTTCAACCGCTCCGTCAAAGCCGTGGTCCTGGGCAAAATGGAACCGGGTGCGCGCCGGCTTGTGCGGGGTGGCGTAGGTGCTCCCGTATCGCAGTAATTCTTCATCATCCATGCGAGGGGAGTCCAGGATCTTCCCCGGGTTAAGCAGGTTGTTGGGGTCGAAGGCAGTTTTGACCTCCTGAAACGCGTCCATCAACTCGGGTCCAAACAGCCCTTCTGTAAACTCACCGCGGGCGATTCCCTCTCCATGTTCCCCGCTGGTTGTTCCTCCATATTTAAGGACGAGCTGGAGGGACTTCTCTGCCAGCAGCCGCATGTGTTTTAACCCTTGCTCCGTTTTCAGGTTGATCATAGGTCGAACGTGCAGGCAGCCTGCGCTGGCGTGGGCGTAAAGGGCTATGGATTCGACACCGATTTCGCGTGCGAATTTTCGCAAACCCAGTGTGTATGCTTTGAGATGCTGCACCGGGACGGCAGCGTCCTCAATGAAGGTGATGGGTTTAGTATCTCCCCGCTTGCTGAGCAGTAATCCCAGCCCGACTTTTCTGGCTTTCCAGACCTTTTCCTGGTCCGCCAGGTCCGGGAGGTGAAGGGACGGCCCATAGGCCTGCAGGGTGTGGGCTTTATCATGCAGTGCGCGCTCGTCGTATCCGGCATATTCCACCATCAGGACCGCCGCTGGCTGGCCTTGGATATACTCCAGCATTTCCCTGTACTGCGGGGATTGGCGGGTAAGGGAAATCAGCATCTCATCCAGCAACTCGACCGCGCTGGGATCCGTTTCAAGGATAGGCGGGACTGCATCCAGCGCAGCGTCCAGGGTCTGGAAATGGAGAAGATAGAGGTGTTTATGTTCCGGCCGTGGGACCAGGTTCAGGGTGGCAGATGTCATGATCCCCAGGGTCCCTTCGGATCCGGCCAGCAGTGTTGCCGGGTTCTTCACGGATTGTTCCAGAAGGGGTTTAAGATTGTAGCCTGCCACGCTGCGGAAAGTTTCAGGAAACCGTTCCCGTATGAATGGGCTGTAGGAAGAGAGAATATAGGGTATTGCCTGATAGATTGCACCCACCCTCCCGGATTTAGATGAGGCCCGCTGCCATTCCTTGTCGGTAAGGGCAGAAAAGCTGGCTTTTGAGCCGTCAGATAAAACGACATCCGCACCCAGGAGGTGATTGTGCGTCATCCCGTAGCGGATGGAGTGGGCGCCGGTAGCGTTGTTGCCGATCACCCCCCCAATTGTGGCCCGGTCTGCGCTGGCCGGATCTGGCCCGTAGGTCAAATTATAGGCGGCAGCTTGCTTGTTTAATCTGCCCAGAAGAGCTCCCGTCTGTATTTTTACTGTCCGGCGTTCGGGGTCAAAAGCTAGGATGCGGTCCATGTAGCGAGAAAAGTCCAAGATCAGAGCATGGCCGATGGCCTGACCGGCGAGACTGCTGCCGCCGCCGCGGGGCAGAAGTGGGATGTGATGGCGGTGGGCAATTTCCACGGCGGCAATCACTTCCTCTTCATGTTGGGGCCAGACTACACCCACTGGCATCATTTGATAGATGCTGGCATCTGTGCTGAAAAGCAGTCTTGTCGTCCTGTCAAAAGCCACATGCTCGATTTCTGATTTCAGGTCATGAAGGCATGCCTGGGTGGCGGCAGTTTGAGGGTCTTGAAGCATGGATATAGTATACCAAAATGGGACCGAGTTTCGCGTCTCGCGATACCTCTCCTGGTGCTTGGGATTGTCCTGTTTCCTGGAGCTTGCACCGGGCGACGGGGTGGGCTCCATTGCGGTTCAGCGATGAGGATGGGATAGTTTGTCATGTTGCCGTTGGAGCATTTAAGCTATAGTGCAGGTAGCTCCTTGTATTTTCTCAATGCCCTAGGAGCAATCTCCTTGAGATGTCCCCAGCCGTCCGGGTGCACGACTGAAGATATTTTCAGCAGGCTGGGGACATTTCTTTTTACCTGGGTCCGGTAACTTTTGCCTGGGTGTCATCCAGACGGTCCGCATCTCTCCAATCTTGGTGCCCGATTCTTTGAGTGGAATACAAGGGAAAAATAATGCTATAATTCCTACGTAGAATTTAACGCTGGCTGATTTCAGTCGTGAGGAGACCGTGGTCATGTATGATCCCGAAGAGCTCAAAAAACTGAAACAAGCGTTGGAACGCTGGCGGGAGGAAACCCTCAATCCCACCCTGGATAAATTTCCCGAGCGAAGGGATGAATTTATCACCACTTCCTCGGAGGAAATAGACCGCTTGTATACGCCGCTGGATGGGGCGGATTTGGACTATGAGGAGGACATCGGATTTCCCGGGGAATATCCGTTCACCCGGGGGGTACACGCATCGATGTACCGCGGCCGATTGTGGACCAAACGCATGTTCGCCGGTTTTGGCACGGCGGCTGAAACCAACCAGCGCTTTAAATATCTTCTGGAGCAGGGCCAGACCGGTCTGTCGGTGGCCTTCGATTTGCCCACCCTGATGGGGTATGACACGGATGCTCCCGAAGCCCTGGGGGAGTTCGGAAAATGCGGCGTGGCGGTCTCGTCCCTGCAGGATATGGAGCGCTTGTTCCAGGGCATCCCTTTGGATGAAGTGTCCACCAGCATGACCATCAATTCACCGGCTTCCATTCTGTGGGCCATGTACATCGTCACTGCTGAAAAACAGGGTGTCGACCCCGAAGAACTGCGGGGTACAATTCAGAACGATATCCTGAAAGAGTACATCGCCCAGAAAGAGTATATCTTCCCGCCGGAACCTTCCATGCGCCTGGTGGTGGATACGATTGAACATGCTGCAAAGCACCTGCCGCAGTGGAACCCGATCAGCATTTCTGGATATCATATCCGCGAGGCCGGGTCCACGGCAGCCCAGGAATTAGCCTTTACCCTGGCGGATGGACTGGAATATGTGCGATGGGCGCTGGACAGGGGGTTGGATATCGATGATTTTGCTCCCCGGCTGTCCTTTTTCTTCAACGCGCACAATGATTTCTTTGAGGAAATTGCCAAGTACCGTGCTGCCCGGCGGATCTGGGCCCGGGAGATGCGGGAGACGTTTGATGCGCAGAAGAAGCGCTCGTGGTTGATGCGCTTTCACACCCAGACGGCCGGGGTCTCTCTGACAGCACAGCAGCCAGAAATTAACATTGTGCGGGTTGCGATCCAGGCTCTGGCAGCGGTGCTGGGGGGGACCCAATCCTTGCACACCAACAGCATGGATGAAGCTCTGGCTTTGCCCACCGAGCATGCGGCTACCATCGCCCTGCGCACACAGCAAATCCTGGCTCAAGAATCCGGGGTGGCCAATACCGTGGATCCGCTGGGCGGATCGTATTTCGTGGAGCAGCAAACCAACCGTATCGAGCAGCAGGCTTATGAGTACTTTTCCCAGGTGGAAGAGTTAGGCGGCGTGCTGCCGGCTATTGAACAGGGTTTTTTCCAGGGAGAGATCGCGGATGCGGCTTACCGCTATGAACAAGAAATCAGCCAAGGAAAACGCAAGGTCATTGGGGTCAATGCCTATAGCGCGGATGAGGAACCCAAGATTCCCACTTTGAAAGTGGACCCCGAAGGGTATAAAGAGCAGGTGGCCCGCCTGGAGAAACTGCGGGAAGAACGTGATCAGGGACGGGTGGGACAAACCCTGGACCGCCTGCGGATGGCCTGCGAGGGCAACGAAAATACCATGCCGTACATATTGGACGCTGTGCGCGCTTATGCCACTTTGGGTGAGATTGTGGATGTCATGCGGGATGTATTTGGTACCTATCGTGAACAAACCTGGATATAAAGGATGATATTGTGGTGGATAAGGAATTTACTTCTGTGGAGGACTTGAGTTATGAAGAAGCCCTGGCGGAGCTGGAGGAAATCGTTCAGGAGCTTGAAAGCGGGGATCAGGAGTTACAGGTCACTCTGCAGTTGTTCGAGCGCGGACAGGAGCTTGCCAACTATTGTCTGTCCCTCCTGGATGACGCGGAATTAAAGGTGGAAGAAATGATGGAGGACAACGAGACCGATGCTGCGTGAGTTCCTCCAACTTAATCCTGTCCTGCTTTCCGCGTTGATCAGCTGGACCCTTGCTCAGGCACTCAAGGTCCTGATTCATTTCTTGCAATCATCGGAATGGAACTGGGCTTTGTTGTTTCGCGCTGGCGGGATGCCAAGTTCCCATTCCGCGATGGTCAGCGCCACAGCCCATGCCATTGGCCTGTTCCATGGTTTTTCGAAACCCTTATTTGGATTAGCGATCGTGTTTGCGTTAATCGTGATTTATGATGCCACCGGGATCCGCCGTCAGGCAGGCAAACAGGCTGCTCTGCTGAATTCGATGATCGAGGATATTTCGCGGGGGAAATTAGCCCAGCAGCGGAAACTGCGCGAGGTGCTGGGTCACACACCCGGGGAAGCGATCACAGGGATGATGTTGGGGATATTTCTGGCCCAGATGGTGTGGTGGATCGGGGGCTAGTTATCCCCGCCCCCCGTCACTGAGCAGAATCTTGTTGGGCCCTTCCGGGTCTATTTCCCAGGGATAAATGATATAGGCATCCGTGATGGCACCGTAAAAGTCCGGTTCACATTTCAATAAATTGCGATAAGGGTTGAAATGCAGCACACAGGTGGAAGGGTAACCTCCGGCCGCTTCGATCCGTTTCTGAACGGCGCGGGTTGACCGGCCGGCGCCCCAGGCATTATTGACGACCAGAATGCGACGGTCCTCCAGAAGGCTTTCCTCCGGAAACTGGATAAAATGGGGCCAGATAAAAAGTTTCGATTTTTCCTCGTCCGGATTGGGGGGAAATTCAACTTGAGCCAGAAGCAGATCGGGGATGCCGATGGCGGAAGCCAGCAGCCCAGCAGGGATTACCCCGCTGGGAGAAATCATCACCACAGCTTCAAATTCGGTTTCAAATTGATCTTTGACGTGGGTGATCAGTTTGTTGACTTCCCCCCAGGAGATAAGCTCTTGGCGTGGTCGTTCCATGACACGGGGCTCCTGATTCCATTAATAACAACCTGATTATAGCAAAACAAGCGCAGATGGGGGATGTGATTTTGTTCTTTCCCCTAAGGGCTGTTCTGCCCGGATATCTCCCGGGCTGCCCGGGCAGCGATTTTGTATCCCAGCTGGATCAGTCCTTTCAACTTCTGGAGATCAGCAGTGTCTGGATCCTGGATGCTGGACAGTTCCTTTGCTAACCCAGCCCGCACGCCGCTGGCACGGCGAGACCATTTGGAGTCCACAGGAATTTTTTCCAGCCGCTGCAGAAGCTGCTGTGCCTGGGTGATGTGATGAGGGAGGGTCATGGTGTCGATGGTCCTCTTTGTTGGAGGGTTGATGGATCTATTTATCCACTGTGGAATGCAGATTTTCCCTCCGGTTGAGACGATATTATCCCGGTTCGTATTACGGATTCTGTCAACAATTATTTAAAGTATGCCATATAATTGTATGGTATCAACGGATGAGTTCCCTTAGATTTTTATATGCATAGCAAGGAGGAAATATCATGTCACAACTGCTCAGTTTTGGAACCTGTCTTGTGTTAGGAATAGTTTTTGTGGTCTTTATCCTCATCGTGCGCGGCATTCGGCTGCTCTATGAGTATGAGCGCGGTGTGGTTTTCACCCTGGGAAAATTTTCCGGGACCAGAGACCCGGGCTTGAACATCATTATCCCCATCTTCCAGAACATGCAAACGGTGGATATGCGGATTAAGACCGCTGAGATCCCCCGTCAGGAAGTGATGACCCGCGATAACATCCCCATGCTGGTCAATGCCGTGGTGTATTTTAAAGTCGTCAAGCCGGAAGACGCCATCATCAAGATTGAAGATTATGCCTTTGCCATCCGGCAGTACACCCAGGCTGCCCTGCGGGATATCGTCGGCAACAGCGAGATGGATTTTGTGCTCACCGAGCGCGAGCAAATCGCCCAGAGCATCAAAGAAATTGTGGATTCAGAGACCGACGGATGGGGGATTGACGTCGAGTCGATCAAAATTCAGGAGCTCGAGCTTCCGGCAGAGATGAAGCGCGCTATGGCCCAGCAGGCGGAGGCTGAGCGAGAGCGCCGGGCAGTGATCATCAACTCCAAGGGCGAACTGGAAGCATCCCGGAACCTGCAGAAGGCTGCCCAAACACTGGCAGAAAGCGAGGGAGCAATGCACCTCCGGACCCTGCAAACCATCCGCGCCATTGCCGCAGATCCATCGGAAAAGATTGTCCTTTTCGTGCCGTCCAATGTGGGCGGGGTGGTGCAATCCCTGGTTGATGGACAGGAAGGATAATTTTCATGGAATCCCTGCTGAACGATAAAATACGCTACCTGCAGATCGCCTTCAATTATGACCGGGGGTTGGTGCGGCGGGTTCTGCCTACCATTCAGGAAAGTCCCCGCATATTCATTGAAGCCGGCACGCCGTTCATCAAACGGGAAGGCATGGATGGCGTGCGGTTGATCCGCCGTTTGTGGGACGGCCATGTAGTGGCAGATATGAAGGTGGTGGACGGCGCCCTGGGGGAGGTGGATATGGCCCATGCTGCCGGCGCTTCAGCCATTACCGCCCTGGGGAACTCTCCCACGGAAACCCTGGACCTGTTTATCGAGCGCTGTGAGGGGCTGGGGATGGTGTCAATGATTGACATGCTGGGGGTCAAAGATCCCCTGGATGTCATGATGCGCCTGCGCCGCCCACCGGACGTGATGGTCCTGCACCGCGGGCGGGATGAGGAAGGCACGCGGGGCAAACTCATCCAGTACCGGCATATCAACCGTGTGCACAGCAAATTCGATGTTTTGATTTCCGCCGCTGGCGGGGTGGATATCAAGGAAGCCCGCAGCGCCATTTTCAACGGCGCCAACATCGTCGTCGCCAACCTGGTCCATCCCAGCGATCCCTGGACAGGGATCTCCACCGAGGAGAATGTAGGGGCCATGTCCCATGAATTTTTGACCACGATCCAGTGATGGGGAGTACTTCAACAGGCGAGGAAAACAAAAAGGAAGGAGCCCGGATTGGCTCCTTCCTTTTTTGTTGTCACACACCTGGAAAAGGGTTACTTGTTGTTGATGACGTGAGGCGCCAACCAGAATCCATTGTTCTTATCGGATAGGTTGCTGTATCCGAGTGTGCGGAGGATGAACTCCACCCGCTGATCAGGCAGGGGAAAGGGAGCGGCTTCAACTTTTGCCACACTCCCTCCGTAAGCTTCGTCCCAGCTTTGCAGTGTCTGTATATCCCCGCCGCGGTCCGGGTATTGGACCTTGGCGACAAACCTGCGGCTTCTGGATGTTGGACAGAGTGGGAAATGTCTGTTGATACGATGTGACGACCTCCCGCCCGCGGGGCGATATCACCGTATAACGTGTCATCACCGCTAATCATCCACACCTCCCCTGTTGTGAAAACTTTCATAATTAATGCTTAACATAAAGGGGGGTGGTTTATGCGGTGTTTATAAACTAAATAGGATGGTTGATTTGAAAAAGGGTGATCACAGCGGGTGATCACCCTGCTTTGCATGGTAGGGAGTAGTCTCCAGAGCGGTTCTTTAATACACCGGCAAATCCTCTTCCACTTCGCGGGCCCAGGCATTGATCCCGCCCTTGAGGTTTTTTACCTTGCGAAAACCGGCTGAAGCCAGAATTTCCAGAGCGCGGCTGGAGCGCGTGCCGGATTTGCAGTACAACACAATTTCGTCGGCGCTGTCCAATTCGGACATGCGCGAGGCCACTTCGCCCATGGGAATCAATTCCGAGCCTTCAATGTTCGAAATTTCCTGTTCGTGAGGTTCGCGGACGTCGATCAGCTTTACCTCTTCTCCATTGCTGAGCTTTTCCTCCAGCTCTCTGGCGGTGATATCCCATTCTTCGCCCGCCGTGCCCTCTTCGTGGTCATGGGCCGGCATGCCACAAAATTCCTCATAATCTATCAGCTCTGTGACCTCGGGATGATCACTGCACACCTTACAGTCGGGGTTTTTTTCCAGTTTGACATAGTCAAAGGAAGCATCCAGGGCATCATACAGCATCAATTTTCCACTCATGCTCTCACCGATACCAAGGATGATTTTCAGGGCTTCCGTAGCCTGCAGGGTGCCGATTGTACCCGGCAGAACACCGAGCACGCCGCCTTCGGCGCAGGAGGGTACCAGTCCAGGTGGTGGCGGCTCGGGGAATATGCAGCGGTAGCAGGGACCATCTTCATAATTGAAGACGCTGACCTGACCGTCAAAGCGGAAGATGGAACCGTACACGTTGGGTTTGCCGGTCAGGACGCTGAGGTCATTGACCAGGTACCGGGTGGGGAAATTGTCCGTTCCGTCAATGATCAGGTCATAGGGTTCCGCTATCTCAAAGGCGTTCTCGGAGGTCAGGGGTTCGTTATAGATATCAACCTGGATTTCCGGGTTGATATCCAGCATACGGTCCCGGGCGGATGCTGTTTTTCTGTCGCCCAGGCGTGACTCGCCGTGGATCACCTGGCGCTGCAGGTTGGTAAAGTCCACGGTATCGTAGTCTATGATTCCAATCCGGCCCACACCGGCCGCGGCCAGATACAGCAAGACCGGTGACCCCAGACCGCCGGTGCCGACGACCAGGATGGAAGCCGCTTTGAGCTTTTTTTGACCCTCAAGCCCCACATCCGGGATTAACAAATGCCGGGAGTAGCGGTGTATCTCTTCATTGGATAGGTCCGGTAAAGGTTTCTGTGTGTCAGTCATAGGTCTTTATGAACCGCCGGCAATGGAGGGGATGATCTTGATGGTATCGTCTTCCTCGAGTTTGGTCTCAACCCCTTCCAGTTGGCGGATGTTATCTTCGTTTAAAAACAGGTTGACAAAAGGGCGCAGCTCACCCGAATCGGCATAGAGATGTTTCTTGAGATTGGGGTGCTGGCTGATTGTGTTTTGCAACACCTCGTCCACATTTTGTCCCTGCACGGTGATCTTACTGTTACCGTCCGCGTAGGGGCGGAGCGGGGTGGGAATTTTTAAGGTGGGCATGTTGTTTCCTTCGATTGTATGTTGTGCCTGAGATAGAAATATAATACCAGCAAAGGAAGACCTTCATCTTTCCAGATAGGGGTGAGATGAAGGTCTCCTTCTAGGTCCGGTTTGTCCCGCAGTCAGCAGCCTTCCCGTTCCACAACTTTCTCGCAGTGCGATGCGGGTTGAATGTTCACCGATCCTGCCATCTGGAAAGGCCGCATGAACTCGTTGACCTTCTCCTCATTTTCGGCTTCGAGGATGAGATTGAAGGTATGTTCGCCATCAATCACAGCGTCGGCATGCATTTTGACGCCGTATTGTTTGGCGTTTTTGGCTTGTAAGTGATCCAGCAGCATGTTGCCCTTTTCGGGATCTTTTGCAGGGCAGGTGGCTGCGTCATGCTTGTGTTGAACAAAGTAGAGAGACATGTGTGTACCTCGCAATAGTAACGTGTTACTGATTCTCCAGTGCTTCTTCAATAAATTCAGATCGATCATCTTCCAGGCGCCACGACCGGGATTCTGCTGCCTGGCCATCCATTACGCTGGTGATCAGATAGGAATACCAGGGGATGGCCCATTCCCGATCGAATTCGGAAGGACGGGCCGGGTGGTCGGGGTGAGAGTGGAAGATGCCCACGATGCTCTGTCCGCGTTTTTCAGCTACCTCTTCGCCCCGCAGCATGTCTTCCGGTGTCAGCAGGTACCGGTTGTGACGGGCATTATCTTCCCGGGCGTTATTGAGCGGTAGAATACTTTTCACGTAGCGGATATCGTCTTCTTCCACCTGTCCCATCATCAATCCGGCTCCCTCTTCCGGGTAGGCCGCTTCTCCATGATTGTGGATCCGGTCCAGGATTTCTTGAGGGATCGTCAGTTTCATGCGTCTTCCCATAATTCTTCATCGCTCAGGTATTTAAATCCCGCATCCGGGAAGACGGTGACGATGTTTCCCTGCCTGAGTTCTTGCCCGAGTTTCAGGGCAGCAGCTGCCGCAGCGCCCGCAGAAACGCCGACAAAATAACCTTCCTCCCGTGTCAGCCGGTTTACCATGTCATAGGATTCTTCTGTAGTGACACGGATTACGCGGTCGGGGAGGGAGGGGTCATAGATAGCGGGTTGGATGGCAGAATCCATGTGCTTCAGGCCTTCCAGGCCGTGGAAGGGCCCATCGGGCTGGACGCCGACGATTTCGATCTCCGGCAGCCTTTCCCGCAGATAGCGGGCCACTCCTGTCAGGGTGCCGGAAGTGCCCAATCCGGCAACAAAATGGGTCACTTTGCCCCGGGTTTGGTCGAAGATTTCCGGTCCCGTTGTGCGGTAGTGTGCCAGCCAATTTGCCGGATTGTCATACTGGTTGGCGTAATAATAACGCTCCGGCTCACTGTCCGCCATATCCTGGGCTTCCTGGATAGCACCATCTGTGCCTTCCAGGGGATCGGTGAGGATCAACTCTGCTCCCAGGGCTTTCAATATCTGAATACGTTCCTGGCTGGCGTTGGCAGGGAGAACGAGGGTGACAGAGATATCCAGAGCAGCTCCAAAGGTGGCATAGGCGATCCCCATATTTCCGGACGTGGAGTCCAGCAGGTGCTTTTCCTGAGACAACTCACCTGATTTAAGGGCCTCAAGGATGATGTTCAGAGCGGGACGGTCTTTGACCGATCCGCTGGGATTGAACCATTCTGCTTTCGCTTGCAGTTTGACCTGGGGAGAAAGGGGCTGGCTGATCTTGTTTAGAGGCAGGAGGGGAGTATTTCCCACCAGTTGCGGCAGCCCATCCACAAGATCCTGGAGATCTTTTTCTTCAGTAAATTCGATCTGCATTGTCATAGTTCACCATTAAATGACATAAACGGCCAACAAAACCCGGGGGCAAGCAAGTCTTCCTCTGTCATGCGGAGTCCGTACCTGCCCGTATAGTCCGTTGGCCGTTTAGACTATATGAGCAGCGCTACGTGCTCCGCTCCATACAGGTGCAATTGCAGATCATGGTGTCATACATCCTATTTTTATGATTACACTGATATATATTCTAGCCTGTTCTTCCAATATGTCAAGATATATTTGCAACCTTGTGACACCCGATCTAAGGTCATGGAAGGAAGGTCTAAAATTTATCTCTACCCTTCCTGCCATATTACAGACGCTGCTGGGAGGGCGCATATTACCAATATCGAGCTTTCTTTGGGAAAGAGGGTGAAGATCTTTATCCGGACAGGCTAGAAGGGTCTATAATGAGAGATGGATGTACGCCGCTCGATGCATAACCAAGATAGGAGAAACCAGACAATGACCGGGCTCGAACAGTTTATTATGGGCATCGCAGGGTCGAACCCCGTTTTCCAGGGCTTAGTGGGAGGAATTTTCATAGCTACTTTGAACGCGGTGGGCGCCTTGGCTGTGCTGGTTTGGCAGCGCCCATCACAGAAATTTTTAGACACTTCATTGGGGTTTGCTGCCGGGGTCATGCTGGCGGCCAGCTTCACCAGCCTGATCCTGCCGGGCGTAGAGTATGGGGGGATTATCCCCGTTCTGGCAGGGATGATCCTGGGAGTGGCAGCCCTGGAACTCGGTGACCGTTTTGTTCCTCATCTCCATCCTGGCCGGGGTAGGGAAGGTCCGCACACAACCCGACTGCAAGCTGTGTGGTTGTTCATCCTGGCGATCACCCTGCACAATATGCCAGAAGGATTGGCCGTCGGGGTAAGTTTTGGTTCCGGGAATCTGGCCGATGCCATTCCCCTCATGCTGGCGATCGGCATTCAAAATATCCCAGAGGGGTTGGCGGTGGCTGTTGCGGCATTGAACGCGGGGATGGGCACGTTTTTCTATGCTGGTTTTGTCGGCATCCGGGCGGGGTTGGTGGAGATCCCTCTCACTTTATTCGGGGTATGGGCCGTACAGGTGGCCCGCCCTCTGTTGCCGTATGCCATGGGCTTTGCGGCGGGAGCTATGTTGTATGTCATCAGCGATGAAATCATTCCCGAAACCCACGGCACAGGGCATGAGAAGCTGGCCACCATGGGCACCATGCTGGGGGTAATGGTGATGTTAACTCTGGATGTCACTCTGGGATAATGTGAAGCCGGATCTCTATCCGCAGTGAAGTGGGGAGAGGGTGAGCGACTGGCGTTCCGGTGGTCAGGAAACTGCTTCACACATCAAAATAAAGGTGCATCTCGTAAGGATGAGGGCGGCGTCGGACAGGCTGGCATTCTTTTTCCCGTTTTTGTTCCACCCAATCTTCGATCAGTTCCTGGCTGAAAACGTGCCCCCGGAGCAGGAACTCGCGATCTTTTTCCAGGGCCTGCAGGGCTTCCTCCAGGGAGGTGGGCAGGGGTTTGATGCTTTTCCTTTTTTGAGGAGACCAGGAAAATATATCCTCATCAATGGGGCCGAACCCCAACTGGGTGGGATTCATCTCCTTTTCCAGGCCGTCCAGTCCTGCCAGGAGCTGTGCTGCCAGGGTTAAATAGGGATTGCCGGAGGCATCGGGGGGCCGGAATTCAATTCGCACGGTGTGGGGCTGCTGGGCGTATTTCGGGATGCGGATGGCAGCACTGCGGTTCCCCAGCGAGTAAAAAGCGTTGACGGGAGCCTCATATCCCGGAACCAGGCGGCGGTAGGAGTTGGTGCTGGGGTTGGTCAGTGCCAGCAAAGCCGGGCCATGATGTAGCAGACCAGCGATGTAGGATTGGGCCAGCTGGCTCAGATTGGCATAGCCCTGCGGGTCATAGAACAGGTTTTCCTCTCCCCGGAAGAGCTGCTGGTGGAAATGCATCCCGCTGCCTGCTTCTCCAAAGATGGGTTTGGGCATAAAGGTTACGGATTTGCCGTGCCGGTCGGCGACCATCTTGGTGGTGTACTTGACGAGCGTGATGGCGTCACCTGCCGCAAGTAAATCCAGCAAAGGGGTTTCGATTTCCATCTGGCCCAGACTTCCCACTTCGTGGTGGTGGTATTTGACAGGGATGTTCATCTCCTTCAGATGTTGAATGATTTCCTGCCGGAGGTTGAAATGTTGATCTTTGGGAGGCGCGGCATGGTAGCCTTCATGTAAAGGGATGAATGTCCCGCTGCTTCTTTCTTGATTTTCTTCTCCCCCGAATTCGGATTCAAAGGATACAAATTGGTACCCGGCGCGGTGCATGCGGTTCTCAATCTTAACCCGGTCGAAGACATAAAATTCAAATTCCGGTCCCCACAGGCTGTGCGAAGCCATGCCGGAATCCGCCAGCAGGGATGCAGCCTGCCGGGCGATGTTGCGGGGATCATTGGAAAAGGTCTCAAAGTTGGAGGCATCCAGCGCGTTGCACAGAAAGCTGAGGGTGGGTACCACCCAAAAGGGATCCCGAAAACCGGTGGATAAATCGGGTACCATGACCATGTCTCCGGCCTTGACATTTTTCAGGCCTAAGGAAGATCCATCGAATCCGATCCCTTCCTCTAGCAAGGCAGGCTTAAATTGGGAAGCGGGCAGGGTGATATGATGCAGCCGTCCCCACAGGTCGCAAAATTTGAGGTCAATGGCCTGGATATCGTGTTCCTCAATATACTGCCGGGTGACATTATAGGTCTGAAACATGGCCTCACTCCTGCGTATTCTTCTCCTCCCGTTCGGCAAGAACCTCCTGGATCACAGTCTCTGCCTGATCTGGTAAGGGGGGTATGGTGTGTTCCCCCAACAGGCTTTTTGCCCGTTCATTCGCACGCTGGGAGAGGTTCTTTTCCCCTCCTTTCTGCCAATCGTCGTAATTCTGGCGGTCCAATACTTTGGGGAACCACTGCGCTTGTTTGAAATGCTGGAAGGTGTGTTTATCCGCCACGAAACCACCTCCCGGTTCGGCGCGCTGAATGGCCTCCAGGGCCAGGGTTTCCCGGTCCACCTGGACGCCGTCCATGAATTTGCGAGCCATGCTGATAATCTCATCAGCCATGACCACCATTTCCATGGAAGATGTAGAACCGTATTCGATGTACCCCACGTCGTGTACCAGGGTTGTCCGGTTCAAGAAAGCTGTCAAAATAGACAGGGTGGCCTCAATCCCTGCCTGGGCGTCCACCATTTTGCTGTCTGTCGCACCGCCGTATCCCCACACGGGAAGGTTGTAATACCGGGCCAGGGATGTATTGGCTGCCATCCCCACGCTCCATTCAGGTCCGCCATAGCTGACGATGGTGGATTTCATGTCCAGTGTAGCGGTGTTCATGCCGTACAGGAATGGTGTGCCGGGCCGGATGAGCTGGGTGATGACCAGACCCAGCAAACTTTCTGCATTCCCCAGGGCAAGGGCGCCGGCCAGGGTGACCGGTCCGCCACCTCCGGGATTTGTGGAGGGGATATATGCCACGGGGATGCCCTTTTCTGCACAGAAAATTACCTTCTGAAGGGATTCTTCGATGATAAAGAGGGGGGAGATGGGTTCCGCATACTGCAAAAAGAAGGGCTTTTCACGCAGTGCGCTTTCCCCGCCAGCCACAGCGGATGCAATACGGTAGATGTCTTTCATGTCTTGCAGGTCTTTTGCGGTGTAGACGTTGGGCTTGATTGTTCCACGCAGCATGCGGATGAAGGAATGGATGTATAAATCCTGCGGGTTGACATCTCCGGGGTTGCTCATCGACATCACAAAGTCGATGTTTTCCAGGGCGTCACACAGGCGGGAAAAATCTTCTACGTCCCGGGTCGTGGCCCGGCGGCGTTGGCCGCTTTCCAGATCGATGGTGTATATGGTATCGGACCCGGTGCCAAAGAAGACTTTACCCAATTCCAGAGGCATGGAAAGGGTCCCCAGGCGGTCATACATGGGAATGCGGGGCGGTGCCGTGTCAATGGCGTCTAGGACCAATTTTTCAGGGAGTTTCAATCGTCCCTCGCGTTCCCAGGCACCCGCTTCAAGCAGTATTTTTCGGCCTTTAGGATCCTGCATTTTCACCCCGGTATCTCTCAAAATGACCAGACTGGCGTAATGGATTTCCCGGATCTGTTCTTCTGTAAGCATATTCATGATGGGGTGATGTGTGGCAGGGGAGATTTGTCTTGTCATGGGGTATGTTCTCCGTAAATGTTTTCAGTCAGGATTGAGTATGCATGTTATACAGGCGCTTTTTTATGACAGCAAGTGATAAGCTTCGTCTGGCGGGTGATTTTCCTCATCAGCGTCCAGGCAGGAAGGATGGATGCTGGAGTGTGGGGGTCGTTAGAATTCATGGCGGTCGATCCTACCGGGCTGGTTAGATGGGCTTATGTTTATTGATGACTGTCAGGCAGGATGAGGTGACCGGAAAAATGGTCTTTGATCCCCTCATCCACATCAGCATCCAGCGGTGTTGGCTGGTGGTCGGAAAGCAAATCTCGGGCTATGGTCCGGGCTCGCTGCCGGGCCGTCAGGTTGCCGTCAGCTGTCCATCCCTCCCGGTCCTGACGGTCTATTACCCCTGAAGGGTAATAATGCTCTGTGCGCATGTGGTGGTAGGTGTGATCATCCGCCAGGAAATGGTTTCCCGGACCCACCCGGTCAATCACCTCCAGGGCCAGGGTCTCATCCGAGACCTGAATGCCGCGCACAGCCCGCATGGCCATTCCCAGAATGTCATTATCAATCACGAATTGTTCATAGGCGATGGTGGACATATCTTCCAGCATCCCTGCAGCATGGTGGATGAAATTAGCACCGGCCAGCGCGACCTGAATCACAGACTGGGTCTTTTCCACACCGGCCTGGATGTCGGGTGTTTTGGCGTCTGTCATTCCGGCGCTGTTGTAGATGGGAAGCTGATAGTAGTGGGCCAACTGGGTGATGGCTGCGTTCGTCATTCCCAGCTCGATGGATCCGCCCAGATATTTCCCGGTGCGCAGATCTGAGGTGGCGGGAATGGGACCAATGATCACCGGGCAGCCTGGCTGAGTCAGTTGGGTCAGGGCCAGTCCCGCCAGCTGCTCCGCGTTTAATTGAGCCAGCATACCAGCCAGGGTGACCGGGGCGGTGGATCCGGCCATGGGGGCTGAAGACAGCACCACCGGTATACGCTGGCGGCAAATTTCCATCAAAAGAGTGGTCACGTCCCCGGCAAAACTGAGGGGGCTGACCATCCAGCTGGTGATGAAGGATACAAGGGGGCGCTCGCGCAGGGCGTCTTCCCCGCCCACAATGCGCTGGCACATGTCGATTACTTCCCGGATACCCTGCACAGTATACACGCCACCCTGGACATGTTTGGTGGTGTTGGACAGCGAGGCGTAATATTTGCTGATTTCGACCCGGTCTTCCGGGATGTCTGTGGGGTATATAGGCAGGAGGTAAAAATGAATGTTTTCCAGGGCGTCAACAACCCGGGCCATATCAGCTACATCATCCAACAGGGCAGGGCGGATTTCTCCGCTTTCCAGATCCAGGACCTGGAGGGCCGCACCGCCTGTGCCGATGTACACCTTCTTCTCTTCCAGGTGCAGATCGTGGTCCGGGTCCCGGCCCGCCAGTAGCACACTGGATGGCGCCCGATCCACGGCATCCTCAATCATGGATTGGGGGAGCCGGACCCGGGTGCCGTCAACCGCTGCCCCCGCCTCCTGGAATAAATGAAGTGCGTCCTGGTGGCTGACTTCCACGCCGGTATTTGCTAATATCATCAGGGATGCGTTGTGGATTTGTTGAATGTCATGGTCAGAAAGGGGTGTATACTGTCCCCCTTGCCATCCTTTTCCCGGTCCAGGGAGTTTGCTTGTCATGCTTTTGTCCTTTTATCGTGGGGTTAGTGACGGGTCTATGGTTTGCCCGGTTACCACGCTTGTTGAGGGGGTTTCGGAGGGGGATTTCATTTCTTAATCATCAAAGCGGATTACACCGCGCGCAATCTTTCCACTGAGCATGTCCTCAAAAGCCCGGTTGATCTCATGCAATTTATAAGTCCCCGAAATGAGTTCGTCCAATCTGAGTTTGCCGCTCATATATAAATCAAGGATGATGGGGAAATCGCGCTGGGGATCCGAGCTGCCGTAGTAGCTGCCCACCACGGACTTTTCCTGCCGGGCCAGTATGGCACCGGGAAAGTTTGTGGATGATCCCACAGGCGCAATCCCGGCAATGACCAGCGTACCACCGGGCCGGGTGGCTTTGAGGGCACTTTCCATCAAGGCCGGGATGCCTACGGCTTCGAAGGTGTAGTCCGCACCACGTCCATCCGTCAGGTCCTGGATGGTTTGGACTGGGTCCTGTGCGGTGGTCACAAAATGCGTGGCCCCAAAGGTCCGCGCCAGCCCTTCTTTTTCAGGCGTTTTATCAATGCCGATGATGATGTCCGCGCCTACCAGTTCCGCTCCTTGCAGGATGTTCAGACCCACCCCACCGCAGCCGAAGACAGCCACCCGGTCCCCGGGGTGCACCTGGACGGTGTTGACGGCGGCGCCCACCCCGGTGGTTACCGCGCAGCCCACCACAGAAGCTGCCGGGAAGGGGACATCCTTTCGGATGGGGATGCAGCTTTCCTGCGGGACAACGGCTTGTTCTGCGAAAGTGGCCAGCCCGCTGAGGTGATAGACTGTTTCCCCTGCCTCCGAAAGCCGGGAGGTACCGTCCAGTAAGGTGCCCTCCCACAGGGGAGCGACCAGGGTCTGGCACAGCTGCGGCTGCCCGTGATGGCAGTAAAAACATTCCCCGCAGCTTGGTGCCCAACTCAACACGACATGATCCCCGGCCTTTACCCGGGTCACCCCCGGGCCGACTTCGTGGACAATGCCCGCCCCTTCGTGACCCAGGACCACCGGCATGACATGCTGGGTGTCGCCTGAAATGATATGCCAGTCTGAGTGGCACACCCCACTGGTTTTGAGCTGGATCAGCACCTCTCCGGATTGGGGGTCATCCAGGGTTAGATCACGGATTTCCAGGGAGGAGTTGGGTTGGTAAAGGACAGCGGCTTTCATGTTCACATCCTGCGCCTGTTTTCAGATCTTGAGAAAGGAAACCGGTCGCTCATCCTCGCGGTGAGCGACCGGGATTCATCGAAATGTCAGTATTTTACTCCGTGGCGCATTCGTCCACGATGCCCTCGGACTCCAGGAAGTCACAGGCCACATCTTCAGGAGCTTCATTGTCGATGTCGACCCGTTTGTTGAGCTGCATCATTTTTTCTGTGGTCAGGGCTTCGGCGACCGGTTCGAGGGCTTCCTCAATTTCAGGATATTCGTCCATGACATCTTGCCGCACAACGGGAGCCGGATTGTACACCGGGAAGAACTGCTTGTCATCCTCCAGGTTGAAGAACCCAAAGGCCGGGATGCGCCCGTCCGTGGCAAAGCCCATCGCTGTGGAGCACTGGCCATCCTGCAGCGCCTTGTAGGTCAAACCGGGGTCCATGGTGATGACCTGATCCTCATCGAACTCAAAGCCGTACAGATTCTCCACACCCTTGAAGCCGTCGGGCCGGGCGTAGAATTCCTGGTCGGTGCACAGGCTGGCGTCGCCGCCTTCATTGATATATGCAGCCAGATCGGAGATGGACTCGATGCCCAATTCCTCCCCTTTCTCCTGCTTCATCATCAGTGTATAGGTGTTGTTGAAGGGCGCCATGGTCAGCCACATCAGATCGTTCTCGGCATCAGCTGCCTTGACTTGGTCATACGCTTCCTGGGGGTCGGTGATGGCATTTTCGTTCTCGAGGTGGGTGATCCAGGCCGTTCCGGTGTATTCCCAGTACATGTCGATGTCCCCGTTGGTCAGGGCATCGCGGTTGACGGAAGTGCCGCCCAGGTTGGTCTGGTCGACGACCTCAAAGCCAGCATCCCGCAGAGCGAACACGGTCAACTTCCCGAGGATGATCTGTTCGGTGAATTCCTTCGAACCGACGGTCACAGGTCCTTTCGCCCCTCCACCGCCGCAGGCTGCCAGCAGGGTGGACAGGATCACGAATGCTGCGATCAAAAATTGGAGTTTCTTCTTCATAGGTTTATATCCTCCTTATTGCGATATTGGATGTCTCGCATAATTCCCCCCATGAGTCAGGCTACAGCAGGGGGTTATAATTGTGATGAAACTTGAGGACGTTTTTTCGGCTGGGTTCACCTCCTTCTTTCCCGGGCGTTTTTTCTTTCTCATTTCTGGTTCTGCGTTGGTTTTATTTTCTCTGAAACACCAATTGTGCTTCGATCTTCCCTAAAATCCAGTCCACCATGACCGCCATCACGGCAGTCAGGATGGCACCAACCAGGATCATCTTTTCCCGGCTGAGGGGGATGCCGGTAATGATGAAATTTCCCAATCCACCGGCGCCAATGAAGGCTCCCAGGGCTGCGGTACCGACGTTGATCACGGATGCGGTGCGCATCCCGGCGAACATGACCGGAAACGCCAGAGGGAGTTCAATATCGAACAGGATCTGGCGGTTGGTCATGCCCATCCCCCGGGCTGCTTCTATAACGTCCGGAGAAACCTCTTCAATGCCGGTCGCTGTATTGCGCACGATGGGCAGCAGGGCGTACAACCACAAGGCAAAGATGGCGGTTGGAGCGCCCAGGCCCATGATGCCCATGAAGATGGCCAGAATGGCGATGCTGGGCACGGACTGTCCGAAGTTGGCCACACCCAGAATGAGCCCTGAAAAGTCGCGGAACCCTTCCCGGGTGATTAAGATCCCGGCGGGGACAGCGGCCAGGATGGCCAGGATGGTGGAAATGCCGATCAGCTTAAAGTGCTGCATAACGGCCTTCCACACGTTCCCAAAACCGGATTCCGGGTCACCGATAATGTTTGCGTTCATGGAACCGGGTTCGATGGTGAGCAGCAGGCGGCTGTAAACCAGGTAGACAACGAGGATCATCAGGATGGGAATCAGGAACCAGTCGATGACATCCGAGAGCGTGATTCTGGACCAGAAGCTGGTTTTCTCTTCCATGGTTTACGCCTCCTCTTTTTTACCCCGGGACCGGCTTTGTGCCACGGCATCCTGGATCATGGCGGTGTTCACCGTGCCCCGCACCCGGTTGCGGTTATCCACCACGCAGATGTTGCTGTAGTCCACCATCAACATTTCAGACAGGGCATCCCGTAAATTCATCGTCAGAGGCAGCGAGGTGGCAGCCTCATGAATATATTCATCGATCCACCCGGATTTGCCCTTCAAATCCTTGCGGTTGACATAACCCTGGAGCTGCTTGTCGCTGTCCACCACATAGGCTGAGTCTTCATGGGCTTCATCCAGTTTTTGAAGGGCTTCTTTGGCGTCCTGGGTGGACAGCAGCAGGAGAGGTTTCTCGTCCATGACGTCTTCCACCCGGATCAAGTTAAGCTGTTTCAGTGTGCGGTCCGCGCCGACAAAGTCTTCAATGAACTCATTGGCCGGGTCAGACAGGATCTTGGCCGGAGAATCAAACTGCGCCAGGCGTCCATTTCCGTTCAGAATGGCGATTTTATCGCCCATTTTTATGGCTTCATCGATGTCATGCGTTACAAACAGGATGGTCTTCTTGATGTCCTGCTGCAGGCGGAGGAACTCGTTTTGAAGTAGGTTGCGGTTGATGGGGTCAATGGCTCCGAAGGGCTCATCCATGAGCATGACAGGGGGATCCGCTGCCATGGCCCGGGCTACGCCAATGCGCTGCCGCTGACCGCCGGACAGTTCGTGAGGGTAGCGGTCCAGATGTTCATGGGGCATTTTCATCATATTCAACAGCTCTTCTGCCCGGTTCCGGATCCGTGCATCGTCCCATTCCAGCATTCTGGGCACGGTACCGATATTTTGCAGAATGGTACGGTGGGGGAAAAGGCCTATCTGCTGGATGACATACCCGATGTTGCGCCGCAGCAGGATGGGATCCATCTCCAGCACATTCTTCATTTCGCCCCGGTCATTGAGAACATAGATATCACCCTCTGTAGGCTCGATCAAGCGGTTGACCATCTTCATGGTGGTGGTCTTGCCGCAGCCAGAGGGTCCGACGATGGTGCAGATTTCGCCTTTGGGGACTGTGAAACTGAGATCATCTACAGCCGGTGATATGCCACCGGGATAAATTTTTGTTACATGTTCAAGTTTGATCATGATATGACTCCTTAGTTGATAGCTGCCACCCTCAGCGTCTGTCCTGCAACCCTTCGGGTGTGAGTCGGGTCTGTAACCATTCGAGCAAATAGTCCATAATCAAGGCGAAGATAGCCACGGTGATGGCGCCGGCGTAATAGCGCAGGGGTTGGGCACGCTGGATGCCGTGAAAGATGTAGTCTCCCAGGGTATCGTTGCCGATGTAGGAAGCGATGGCCGCGATACCGACCAGCATGACTACTGAAACGCGCACGCCGGCCATGATGACCGGGATGGCGATGGGCAGTTTTACATCGCGGAGGAGCTGAAATTCCGTCATGCCCATACCCCGCCCGGCTTCAACGACTTCCGGCTCGACTTCTTTGATACCGGTATAGGTATTCCGCAGGATGGGAAGCTGGGCGTACAGCGTAAGGGCCACGACGGCGTTGAAGGCTCCGATGCTGAACGGTCCAATAAATACACCGAACAAAGCGATACTGGGGATGGTGAGGATGATGCCTGCGATGTACAGGGTAAGTTCACTGGCTGTCTCGCCAGCGATCAACAGGGCATAGATGATGACGGTGAGTATGACCCCGATCATGCCGATGGCAGCCGGCTTGCGGACAATGGCGCTCAGCAAGGACAGCAGCGGACCAAAAATCCCCTTAGCAGCCCGGGTCAGGGCAATATCCAGGGAATCTGACACTTCCATGATGGGATCCGCGATGCCCATTCCCAGCCAACCCTTGGGTGCAGCCCACATCAAGAAGAAAACGCCCAACGGGATGAGGAAAAAGAGATGCGTGACCCGCGGGCGTTTGGGAGGCATGGTGATCAGAACGCCAATGATGACCCCGATAATGACGGCAATAAAGACCGAGAATGCTACCATCCACAGATGCCCCAGCAGGGCTTCCTGCAGGGTTCCCCGCGCCCATTCCTGGGCCAGGAAGGCCCATTCCTGGGTGATGATGTTGTCTTCCCCGGCAGCGAACATGGCAAAGATGCGCAGAATTCCCCAGCCGCCGACTACAAAACCCATGGTATAGAATACCTGGTGGGATTCCAGTTCATGGGCGGATTCGATGGCGAACAGCAGCAGTAAAAAGCCGTAAAATGAAAAGAGAACGATGAGGATAGTTGTGATCCCCAGCGAGCTGAGGGGGTTGAGAATGGCCGATATCGTCAATCCCAGCCTGTTGGCCATGAATAAAAATGCTGTGATCACAAACCCGAGGGGGACGATGACCAGAGACAGCAGGAAGCTGTGTTCGACAAAACTTCCCTTTCCGCCCAGCAGGCCGGCGACGATGAACAGGATCAGACTGAGGATGAAGAAATCAGCTTCCGTGAAAAAAATAATGCGGGCCAGATCCAGAAATAAGTTTCCGGATTCGATGTAGGATGGCGGCTGCACAGTGATGATATACAGACCCAGCACCAATCCCAACAAACCCACACTGAGGACTGTTTTTAGTGAGGACGCTTTTTTCTTCAGCTCAATGTACGTTTCCAGGTTGGGCTGGGTGAGGGTGGCCATCCAATCATCAAACATGTGTTGCCAGAAGCTGAGCAGGGGATTAGGTTGTTCCTTTTCAGGCGGCATGAGTCCTCCTTTTCAGACATCAAATCGTGTTATTCAGCGCGGTACTATCCTGCGTGTATCTTCACCTTCCACAATGGCCAAGTTTTGAAGAGATATCCTGGGCTGTGTTTTCCAGGTACGGTATGTAGGTTTCAATTCTTTCTTTGTCCAGTCGGTAGCTGGGACCGGAAATGCTGACCGTGGCGATGACCGAGCCATTGTGATTCCGGATGGGTGCGGCAATGGCGCTCAGCCCTTCTTTGAATTCCTCCTGGGCGACCGCAAACCCCTGGTTCTGAACTTTATCGAGTTCAGTTTCCAGTCGTGGACGGTCTGTTATGGTGTGAGAAGTATAGGCCCGGAGAGTGTCCGGCAGGAGATGCTGTCGTTCTTCATCCGTCATGTAAGCCAGAAAAACCTTTCCGGTAGATGTACAGTGCAGGGGGTTTCGGCGGCCCAAAAGTCCGGTATGCAGGATGGCTTGAGGGCTGTTGATGTTTTCGATGTTGATACACTCGTCTTCATTTAACACGGAAATATTGATGGTCTCTTGTGTGATACGCGCCAGATCCTGGATGGCGGGGTGGATCACGTCTCGCAGCTCTAAGCGTTCGATGACTAAACCTGCTAAACTAACCAGTCCGAGTCCCAACCGATATTTACTGTTTTGTTCGTTTTGTTCGACAAAACCCTCTTGCTGCAAAGAAGACAGAATACGCGATGTTGAGCTTTTGTGAATTCCCGTTTTCTGGCTTATCGTGGTCACCCCCAGCTCAGGGTTGTCTTCACTGAAACACCTGAGTATGCTGCATGCGCGTTGAATGGTGCGAATGAAATTCCTGGAGTTCTTATCACGCTTTGGCACGAGTCTCTCCTCCATAGTACTCGTTGCATCAAGCGCAACATCGTTTTACTGTATGAAACGTATTGTAAGGGGATTGGGGGGGTGTGTCAATAGGCCTGAAATAGAAAAAGCTGAGCTGAGCTCAGCTTTTGGGTTCTGAAGATGTGGGGATATATTCATCCGCTTTGCCTCATTTTTGGACTGCCGATGGCCTGGGCCCGGATGCGGTAGCTTTCAGCCCCGTCAGGCAGTTGTTGCACCTCAATGTGGGGATCAACGATTTCCAGCTCGTCCGCGGCCTGCTGAGCTTGCTGGGTGGTTTTTTTCCGGGCAAACTCCATGGCTGCCCTCTGGGTGGGAAAACGTTCGCGTTTGTTTTTAAACTGGACATGGTAGCCCACAGTGCGCGAATTCTGCACCTGCGGGTAGACCCATACTTCCCCCTGGGCGATGACACTACCCGAGACAGCGCCGACGGCATTGGCTACTTCGTAATGGGGCGGGGAGATGAATTCGGTATGGAGGACTTCAGCCACGGGAGGAAGGAAAATGTGAGCCGGAGCGCCAATGCCGATGAGGGGCATTTTTAGGGAGATTTTTGAGCCCAGGTAGGGGTCGTCCCCTGTCAGGTTTTCCTGGAAGAGCCACAGCCCCAGGTCATCCGGTGTGACATAGTAGGGAGCGGGTTCCAGGGTTTGTCCGGTGAGGTAGGATATGACCTCGCGGCTGATATGGACTGTGATCTGGTCCAGCACCGCCTGGATGAAGTCCTCATCAGTCATGCCTTGAAATGATGCCATCAGGTGTGTACCGATGCGGGCTGCCTCGCTGTTCCAGGGGGTGAACTCACCCCGGACATGAAGTAAGTCTGTGGGAGTAAGGGCAGCCCGGCCCACGATTTCTTCTTTAATCAAACTCGCCCCGCCAAACTGGAGGGGATGGAACACCTCCAGGGATTCCAGGATTTTGGGCAAGGACATGGGGCCATCCTCAAGAAGCCGGAGCGCTTCCCGCGAGCGGGGATTATCGATGACATGGGAGGGCTTGCGCAGCAAGTACCAGTATTCCAGATGGCTGGGAGAGAGTTTCTGGCGATTCTGATGGGAAAGGCGCTCCAGATCACGGGCCACTCTTTCTTCCTCATGAGCAATTTTAGCCAGCGGACGAACGCGGGAAGGACCCACCGTGATCTGGTCTTCCAGATCATAATCAATCATGCTGTCGCCCCCTAAACCGATGGAGCGGATATCTGCAGCGCGCACTGCCGTGTTGAACTCCCCGACACTCGTCCCGGCTTCGAGGATCCTGACCCGGCCTTGATTGATGAGGGCGATATCGGTGGTTGTCCCTCCGATGTCAATGACCAGGGCTTTTTGCTTTTGGGACAAATACTGCCCCCCGATGGCACTGGCTGCGGGACCGGAATGAATGGTTTCCACCGGGCGGTTTTGGGCCAATTGGCTGTTCATGAGGGCACTGTCCCCTTTCACCACCATGAGAGGAGCCCCGATCCCCCGCTCCTCCAGCGCCTGGTGCATGGCCAGAATGAATTCCTGCAGAATGGCCAGGAGTGAGGCGTTCAGGGTGGCTGTCGTGGCGCGCTGCACGGAATCAAGCTTCTTGGATAGTTGGTGACCCAGAATGACCGGTCGGTCTACGGTAGATGTTACGATCTCGGAGGCAGCCTCCTCGTGCTCGGGGTTGAGGGGGCTGAAATATGACGATATCGCAAAGGCGTCCACCTCGCCAGCCGATTCCCGGGCTTTGTGTTCCAATTCCTCCCGGTCCAGGGGGGTTTTTTGGTTGCCGTGCAGATCGTGGCCGCCATCCAGGTAATGGTAGCGGGTTGTCGCAAAGCGTTCCTGCAATTGAAAGGTCTGCACCAGTTCCTGGTCGTATCCAATCAGGAACAGGGCCGCCGGCCGCCCTTTTTTTTCTGCGATGGCGTTGGTAGCCAGCGTGGTGGAAATGACCACCAGGTCAATCTTGTCCTCCCTGCCTGTTACCAGATCGTCCAGGGCGTTGAGGATCCCTATTTTGAGGTCCCTTTTTGTGGTCAGGGCTTTAGTTGTGGCCAGGATTTTGTCTGATGATTGGTCAAGTAGGACACCGTCTGTATAGGTTCCCCCTGTGTCGATCCCAAGTACTAGTTTTGACATAATTTATCTACCTCTATTTGTTTTCCTGTTGCTGCGAATCGATACCAGGACTACGCCACTGATAATGAAAATTGAGCCCATGATCTGCCATACGTCAAGCCGTTCGTTGAGGAAAATGTAGGCCAGGACAGCGGCAAACAGGATTTCTGTCGTGGCGGTGATGGATGCCACACTGGCCTGCAGTTTTTGTAAACCGGAGGTGTACAGCCCGAAACCGGAAATGGTTGAGATCAGAAGGAATCCCAGAAACAGCAGGATGACATCCGGGGTGATATTGGAGGGCATGCTCCTGTTGAACTGGAAGGGAAGCAGGGTCAGTGTGCCAAATCCAAAAATATACAAGAGGATGGTCCAGGATGAGTAATTTCCGCTTAATTTTTTGCCAAATAAACTCAATGTCCCGTATGTGATGGCGGACCCCAGAGCGATCAGCATACCGCTGGTGGTGACCTGGATATTTCCCTGTCCGTGAATGCCGGCAATAAAAAAGGTGCCGACTGCTGCCAGGATGACGGCTGTAATTTTCTTTGTGGTCAGGGGCTCTTTAAAGAGAAACCAGGCCATGACGGTGACAAAGATCGGGGCGTTGCTCTGCATGACCGTGGCCAGGGAGGCGCCGATCACCACCACGGAGGTGTTCCACAGGATGTGGAAGGTGCCAATGCTGATGGCCCCCATTGCCATTAACCAGGGGAGATCCTCCCGCTGCACTGTGAGGTATTGGGGTTGGATGAGGGAAAGTCCCCCGAACAGGATCAAAAATGTGCTCAGGTCCCGCCAGAAGGCTAAACCCACAGCGGAAATCCCCGTGGCATCCGTGATCAGATTGATGAAAATGCCTGAAGTGGACCAGCACAGGGTAGCGACGATGACCAGCAGCAAACCCTGTAGGTTTTCTGAGAACACAGATGGCGTGGTGTCTGTCATGGGAGGTCCCTTTTGGGGTTGGTTGGCCCGCATTGGTGGGGGATTGCTTACTGATTAGACGCGATGTCCAATTTTCCTTGAGGAGAAAGGGCCATGCCTTCTATAAAGAATTTGTTGAACTGAGGGTCGAGGTCAAGGTCGATCTGTTCTGCCCGCTGGGCCAGTTCCTGGCCCAGTTGGAATCCTTCCTCGGTGAGGAACATGGCAGCCCCGAATCCGGCGCCGTTGGCAATGGTCTCCACCGTTTCTCTGCGAACAGGTGGGATCATCCCGATATCCAGTATGGCATCGATGTTCACCTGGCCGCCAAAGGATCCGGTTAGAATGACCCGCTCCAGGTCCTGGGGTTTCAGGTTGAGCTGAGCCATGAGCACATCCATGGCGGCCCGGATGGCGGCTTTTGCTTTCTGCAGCTCGCGGATGTCCAGCTGGGTGAGGTGTAGATTTCCGGCGTCCGTGAGTTGGATGCGCCGGGTTCCTTTGTCATCTTTGCTGATTTTGTCAGCAAAATCCTGGCATTCAGGGGGGATGCCAGGAGATGATGCATCGGGTTTTGAGACATCTTCCCCGTTCTGAACTCGATCGCTGTGGTCATCACAGTCAGGATTGATTTTACCGCTGGGGTCAATCAATCCCGCTTTCTTGAATTCGGCGATAGCGCTGAGCAGCCCGGAACCCGTCAGGCCCACCGCATCCGCGTCCCCGATGGTTTCCAGGTGGAAGGCGTTATCTCCCACAGCTACTTGAACGATGGCGCCGTCTACGGCCCGGGAGCCGCAGGATATATTCACGCCTTCGAAGGCCGGTCCAGCAGCTGTTGAGGCGGTCAGGATGCGATCGCCGTCGGTAACCATCACCTCGCCGTTTGTGCCCAGGTCAATGGCTGCCATAGGACCGGGGGGGTCATCAAAGCCGAAATATGCCAGGCAGGCCAGGGCATCTGAGCCCACAAACCCGCCAATCAGGGGCGGGAGATTGACCTCGACATGGTCCGGGAAAATGCCGCCCAAACTGTCTCCGATGTCGATCAGGGCCTCTTTCGATGATGGCTGGAAGGGAATCAGGGCCAGGGTGTCCAGGGGCTGTTTGGTCAATAAGTGATGCATGGCTACATTGCCGACAATGGTGGCTGTCTCAACACGCTCCCAGATGCTGGAGGACAGGTTGAGGGAATCCATGGCCTGGTTGATGGATGCCAGCGCCAGGCGCTGCAGGCGGTCGGCGTTTTCCTCGCTGTCAAGAGCTGCGGACAGGCGCGAAATGACATCGGATCCGAAGACCGTTTGCTGGTTCAATCCACCGCCCGCAGTGGCCACTTCACCATCGTCCAGCGTGGTCAGGAAGGCAGCTACGGTTGTCGAGCCCAGGTCGATGGCCAGGCCAATGGGAACGTCGCGCTCCCGGCGAAAGCGGTTGCTGCCCCGGAATATTTTGTTGGAGTAGACAACGATCGGAGAAAGCACAATGCGCGTTTCACCCTGTACCCTGGCCCGGCAGGCCAATCTGTTGTTGAGGGCAATTTCACCGGAAGTCAGGTTTTCTTTCTCGATCTCGTCCGGGGGGGCAACGCCTTTTTCCACCAGCACCTTGCATTTGCCACATGTCCCGCGTCCCGCGCAGGGCTGCTCCAGGGGCAGTCCGGTCTGGGCCACGACGTCTCCCAGGACGGTTCCATCTTCTGCTTCCACGGTTTTGATCTCTTCACCGTACACAACGGTCACTTTGGACATGCACATCTCCTTTCGGGTATCAGAAACTATTAAATCGGTAGTCAGGCATTGTTATTGTTGTTCATGTACATCAAACAGTTCTTTTTCGGTGATGATGTCTTTGATCTTGTTATAGAACGCACTGATATGGTTGTGCATGATCATTCCTGCTTCATCTCCCTTCTGGGCTTCAATGGCCTGCACAAGCTGGATATGGGATTCAACAGCCCGGGGCAGGAAATCCAGATAGGGCAGGGCCAGGTACCACAGCCGCTTGGATAGTCCATAAAAGTGTTCCAGGGTGTTGGCCAGATACTGATTGTGGGCCGCGCGGGCGATGGCCTGGTGAAAGCGATGATCCAGCTCAAAGAGGTCCCGGGTATCTTCCGCCTCCTCCTCGCACAACGCGCGCAGGATGACCAGATCGTCCTCTGTCCGGTTTCGCGCTGCCTGCTGAGCGGAATAGGTTTCCAGCTGCAGCCGGATACCGCTGATTTTTTCCAGGTCAGCCATTTCCAGGTCGGCCACAAATAACCCCCGGGGTGGGGCCTCGACCAGGTGATCATGGGCCAAGAGCCGCAGGGCTTCCTTGACGGACGTCGAGGACACATCCAGTTCAGCAGCCCAGTGGTTGATATCCAGGCCTTGCCCCGGTTTGATTTCCAGAGAGGTTATTTTTTCTCGTAAAATTTTGTATGCATGTTTGGTGTCAACACGAATGAGTTCCATTCTGGTCTCCTACACTTCCAGGCGGGGTTTTCCGACTGCTTTTGCGATCACGCGGTAAGAATCCATCCCTTCCTGTTCGACGTTTAACATCACCTGGGGATTGTCGGCCCCGGAACGCAGGGCAGCATTCCGGGCTTTTTCCTGGGCATGTTCTTTAGCCTGGGTCATGGTCTCTTCCAGGGTTTCATATTCCTGACGGTCTTCCCGCGATTGCACGTAATACCCGATGATATCCACATTGTCGGCTGACAGGTGGGGGTAGATGAGAATCTCTTCCGTGACCATCACACTGCCGGCCACCGCGCCCACAGCGTTGGCAACGTAATAATGCTCAGGGGTGATCAGTTCCGTATTGAGGATGTCCGCAGCGTCCTGTATCATAACCCGGGCCGGGGCACCGATACCCACAATGGGATATTTAAGGCCAATTTGCGTCTCCAGATGGGGATGGGCGGGAAACATGCTGTTGGAGAGGAACCAGGACCCCAGGTCTTCTTTATCGGATTCTCTGTCCGGCATTTGTTTATCAGTCAGGAAGTTAATAGCAGCGGTAACAATTTTACGGGCTACCTCATTCCAGATCGTCTTGATTAGTGCTTCTTTCTCCCGGGGGAGGTAGTTGCTGAAAACGGTCAAGGCCGCCAGGGAAGCTTCCCTATCCCACGGGGTGTGCCGCTCTTCAATATGAAGGATATCGGTGGGTGTGAAACCGGACTTGCCGATGACCTCTTCCCGCCACAGGTCAGCGATGTCGAGCTGGCTCTGGTCCAGAACATCCAGTTTTTCGAGGATGTGTTTGGCTGGTTTGGGTCCCGTTTCCAGGATATCAATCACCTTTATTTCTCGCTCTGTATAAGCATCCGGATCTTCGACATCCCGCTGCAGGAACCAGTATTCCAGCTCTGCAGGGGAAGGCGCAGGAAAGGAGCGCCTGGTGAGAGCCTGCAGTCGCTCCCGGATATTGGGATATTGTTGGGAGAGATAGGAAAGCGGGACCACCCGTTCGGGGCCGATCATAATTTTGTTTTTACGGTCTGTCGTGATATAGCTGTCCCCACCCAACCCGATAGAGAGCAAATCGGCAGCTTTGACCGCGGTCTGGTATCCGGCAGCGGTTGCGCCGCTTTCACTGATAGTGACGTTTCCGTCTTCAATCAGAGCGTAATCTGTGGTGGTACCTCCGACGTCTACGATCAGGGCCCGGTCCAGCCCGGAAAGGAAGCGGCCCCCGATGGCACTGGCTGCCGGCCCGGAGTGGATGGTTTCCACCGGTGTACGGGAGGCAAAGGTGTCGTTCATCAGGGTGCCGTCACCCCGCACAACCATCAAGGGAGCTTCTATGCCGCGGTGTTCCATGGCCCGCCGCACGGCAATGATAAATTCCTGCAGCACAGCCAGCAGGGAAGCGTTGAGAGCCGCCGTGGTGGCCCGTTCCACAGACCCCAGTTTCGTTGACAGCTGGTGGCCCAGGACAACGGGCAGCTCGCACACACTGCTGACGGCTTTCTGGGCCCGGATTTCGTGCCCGGGGTTGCGGGGGCTGAAGTAGCTGGAAATGGCGATGGCATCCACCTCTTGTTTTATGTGGTTGACTTTTTCAAGCAGCCCTGACAGATCCAGGGGCTCCTTTTCGTTCCCGTGCAGGTCATGTCCTCCCGCGATGTAATCGTACGTGGGTGTTGCGAAACGGCTGCCAAGGTTGAAGGAGTCAATTAAATCGGGATCATAGCCGATCAAAAACAGGGCTACCCGTTTTCCTTTCCCTTCGGCGATGGCGTTGGTGGCCAGGGTGGTGGATACAGACACCATTTGGATCCGGGACGGATCCCGGATTTCAATTTCGTCGATGACATTCTCGATCCCGATGGCAAAGTCGCGTTTGGTGGTCAGGCTTTTGTGGGTGGCGAGGATCTTGTGGGTGTTGTATTCCAGTAAGACGCCGTCCGTAAATGTTCCCCCTGTGTCAATCCCCAAAACAAGTGGTTCTTTGTTCTGCTCTTCGTTGTTTGCGTTCAAAGTTACCCTTTCCATGACGGATAAAGGGCGTGACCGCTGGAAAAGTGAGGATCACGCCCCTTATCCTGTCATCGATTGTTCCGTTAGACGAACATGTCGACGTCTAATTCTTCATCTTTGTGTTTTTCGTCAGCCAGTTCGCAGATACGCTTCAACTCGTTGAACATGGCTTCCTCCATCAAAGGTTCTTCTTCTTGATCGAGGATTTCAACCACACGCTCATGCACACGCTCACGGTGCGTCTTACTGCCGGACGCCTCCCATTCCTCGAAATTCTGGCGGTCAACCAGTTTCGGGGACCAGATCATGTCCTTGAAGCGCTCGAAGGTGTGGTCGTGGGCCAGGTAATGACCGCCGGGGCCAACCTCTTCGATCACGTTAAGCGCTTTGGTGTCGTCGTCCACCGGGATCCCCTGCAGGATGCGTTTGACCATGTCGATGATCTCATCGGAGGCCACCATCATCTCGGCTGAGCTGGTCAGGCCCTGTTCCAGGTACCCGACATCGTGGATCATGTTGCCACCCACTAGTGCAGCGGAGGCGATGTTCATGGTAGCTTCCATGGCTGCCTGCTCGTCATACATCTTGGCATCCGAACAACCGGCTGTCTCATACTCGGGCACGCCCAGCCATTTGGTGATCTGGGTGTAGGCCGCGCTGAGCAGCGCCATTTCCGGTGACCCGTAGGAGTACACCGCTGTTCGCATGTCCATGGCGGACATCAGGCCGCCGATGATCATCGGCGCACCCTTGCGGACGAGCTGGCTGAGGACGATACCCAGCAGGCTTTCTGTCAGGGCCTGCACGGCGGTTCCGGCCAGGGTGGCAGGTGACGTGGCGCCAGCCAGGGGGCAGGGGGTGTACACGAAGGGGATGCGCTTTTCGGCGCAGTACATGAGCTTGTCGATCACTTCCACGGAATGGCTCAGCGGAGAAACCGGTTCGATGTAGAGGGAGAAAATGGGGGTTTTCAGCCATTCCTCTCTGCCGCCGACCCGGATGTAGGCCATTTCCAGCTGATCCTCCAAGCCTTCCTTGTCTACTGCGGTGATGTTGATGGGTTTATTGGTCCCTTCCAGCATGGCCAGATACTGCCAGCGGTCATAAGTCCCAACAGCCACATCCTGCACGATGCCCAGGGACATGTGAAAATCCAGATTAGGCAGGGCTTCCGCCAGGCGGGCAAAGTTTTTGACGTCTTCGTACAGAGCCCGGCGGCGCTCACCGGTATAAGGATCGATCGTGAACGGGGTGTCCGAACCGGCCCCGAAGTAGATCTGATCTTTATAGAGTTCCATCTTGTACTGATCGGGTTCAGCGCCGTAGATGACCACCTTGCGGGGCAGGGTGGAAAGGGCGATGTCCACCATCTCTGGAGGGATCTTGACCAGGGCACTATCGTCGGTGACATCTTCGATGTTCGCCCCGTGCTGGCCCAGCAGGTCGTATCCCTCTTTGTGATAGACCCGCACTCCGGTCTCTGACAACACGGTCAGGGCGGAGTAATAGATGGCTTCGATTTCCTCTTCAGTGAGCACTTCAAACGTCGGTGTTTTGTTGACGAGGTAATTTGTTTTGTTTACTCGCATGTTTTATTTCTCCTGGGTTCCTTGCCAGAAAAAGGCCGGACTGTCAGCGGACGAACATCTCCTGCCGGATTTCATTCTGAGGGGGGATGACCAGGAAATCTTCATCCGCTTTATCCAGCGAAGCTGCCGTTTCCAGCAGCCGTGCCAGGTAGCGGTCCGATCCAAGAATTTCCTGATAGTCCATACCCCACTGGCTGCAGTATGCTGCAACTTCCTGCGCCTGGGGGCGGTACTCCTCCAGTTCGTCTTGCTGGTGGGCTACCAAGACCAGCTTCTTGTAATGCTGGTATTGGGTATCCATAATCCACTGCGCATCCTCTTCGCCGTACTTCTCACGCACTTCCTGGTATTCCTTGAGCGGATCACTGCCTGCCTCCAACCAACCTTTGGTCAGGTAGTACGTGCCGGGCTCCTGGTTGAATTGCTTCAGGTACGATTGATAGGAACCCAGCAGGATGGCAATGCAGTCATCCGTGCGGGGAATCAACAGCGTGTGCTGGCGGGAATGGATGCCTTTTAGGCCGTTTCCGCACAGCCCATACCCCAGAACGATCAAACTGGGATCATGTACATCATCGATGGCTTCCTGCACAGTATAAGTCAGCTTGTCCGGAACGCGGTGCAGCCCGTAATCGAGGTAGGTTACCTGATCGAAGAGGGACTCCTGCTGTTCCTTGTTCAGCATGGATTCAAATACCTTACAGGCGATGAAGATGATCGGCAGCTGGTTGGGGTTGGACATGGTGCCTTTCCCTGGGAAACGAAAACTAGTTCAAACCGACCAGTTGCTTGGCCAGATCTGAAGAGGCGGGGGCATTGGCGCCGTAGCCGTCTGCACCAATCCGGTCCGCAAACTCCTGGTCTACGGGCGCGCCGCCTACCATGACCTTCACCTGTTCCCGCAGGCCGGCTTCCTCGATGGCTTTGATGGTGTGACCCATGGCGCGCATGGTGGTGGTCAGCATGGCAGACATGCCGACAATGTCGGGTTGGTGTTCCTTGATGGCCTCGATGAACTTATCCGGGGGGGCGTCAAATCCGATATTGACAATTTCAAACCCGGCCCCTTCGCACATCATGCTCACCAGGTTTTTGCCGATATCGTGCAGGTCGCCCTCCACGGTGCCCATGACGATCTTGCCGGCCATCTGGGTGTCGCTCTCGGCCAGCAGCGGGCGGATGACCTTCATCCCTTCTGACATGGCTTCTGCGGACATCAGGACTTCGGGCACAAACATATCGCCGCGCTTGAAGCGCACGCCGACTTCATCCATGCCGACAATCAATCCCTTCTGAAGCACATCTTTGGCGGAAAGGCCTTCGTCCAGCCCCGCCTGGGCAGCTTCTGCACTGGTTGCGCTGTCCCCTTCCAGGACGGCGGTAGATAGTTTTTCAAAGATTTTTTCACTCATTTTAGTGGTTCTCCTCTTTACTCTTCCTGCTCTTTGACCCATTCTTCGCCTTCAGCCAGCACCTGCTCGATGAGTTCCTCTGTGGAATCTTTGAGCGGGACCTGTTCATGGCTGGCCAGAATTTCCTGCACGCGGGCGATGGTGCGGTCTTTGAATGATTTACTTCCCATCATCTTCCAGTCCTCAAAAGAGGAGCGGTCCGTCAGGTTGGGAAGCCAGTATTCGTTCTTGTAGTGGCGGCGGGTGTGTTCGTCCTTCAGGTAGTGTCCGTTGGGACCGACACGGTTAATGACGTCCACGGCCAGGGTGTCTTCATTGACTTCGATGCCGCGCGTGATGCGCCGGGCGTAGCCGATGGCCTCATCCATGGCTGTGAGTTGGAAGACGGATCCGGTCATGGCGCTTTCCGTGTAGCCCACATCGTGGCACAGGTCGCCGCCGGTCAGGGCGGAGAAGAACACGGAGAGGGATCCTTCCGTGATGGCCTGCTCGTCAAAGGTCTTGGAGTCGGTGCAGCCGCCCGTCTGCCACAGCGGCAGTCCGGCGTAATGGGCCAACTCGGTGATTCCGGCCATCATCAGGGACAGCTCGGGGGCGCCGTAGGACAGGATCATGGCACTCATGTCCATCACAGACAACACGCCGCCCATGATGTAGGGCAGACCGGGTTGTATGTTCTGGGCGATGGTCAGTCCCATCCAGGACTCCGCGGCAGCCTGGATGATGATCCCGGCCGGGGTGATAGGCGCGGTGCCGCCTGCCAGGGGGCAGGGTGTGAAGATGGTGGGGATGCGCTTCTCCGCAGCGAAGACCAGCTTGTTGAGGGCATCCGTGGTGCTGATCAGGGGTGAAAGCGGCTCACAGTAGTGAATGTAGTTGGGCCGCTTTTCAAAGGCGTCCTGCCCGCCCGCTTCCTCGACAGCAATGCGGTGAATGGCGTTGGAGTCGTAGTAGTCGAAGGACCAGGCTACAATGGGCTTGGTCGTGTAGCGGAACATGTCCGCAAATTCGTACAGGGCACTGAGGTCGTAGGGCACGTTGTCCACGGATCCCAGGGATTCGCAGAAATCGATGTTAGGCAGGGAGTCGACCACTTTGGCGACAATCGGCACATCGCTCAACTGGTAGGGGCGGCGTTCCATGGTCTCGACATCAATGAAATTCATGCAGGTGGGTCCGGGACCAAAGTGTGCCCGTCCGGGGCCGATATGAATGTCATGCTCCGGATTTCCATCCCGGGCGTACACCGTGAAGCTGCGGGGGGCTTTGGACAGGGCGTCTTTGACCATGTGCGAGGGGAGTCTGACCCGGTCACCGTCCACCCAGGCCCCGTTCTCCTCCAGAATTTCTCGCGCCTCTTCGTGTTTCACTTCCAGGCCGATATATTCCAGGACATGAAGAACACCTTGATACAGCTCCTCCAGCTGGTCGTCCGTAAACATCCGGAATTGAACTCCGGAATTTGCACGGTAATTTGTTCGCATATTATTTGCTCCTTATGGGGGTTGTCAGAAACTAAGCGGCAAAGCGCTTGGCAATTTCTGAGGCGGAAGCGGCGTTGGCCGCGTATCCATCGGCACCGATATCATCCGCAAAAGACTGGGTGACAGGTGCTCCGCCGATCATAATTTTCACCGTGTCCCGCACACCAGCCTCTTCCAGGGCCTTGATGGTGCGCTCCATGGCGCGCATAGTGGTGGTCAGCAGCGCCGACATCCCCAAGATCTGTGGCTGATGTTCTTTGACAGCATCGACAAAGGTCTCCGGTTCAACATCTTTCCCCAGATCGACGATCTCAAATCCGGCCCCTTCGCACATCATGCCGACCAGGTTTTTGCCGATATCATGCAGATCGCCTGCCACGGTGCCTAACAGGACGGTCCCTTTGGTTTCAGCCCCGGTTTCGGCCAGCATGGGGCGGATGATGTTCATGGAGGCCTGCATGGCTTTGGCGGACCGGAGCACCTCTGGCACAAACATATTGCCAGCTTTGAACTCCACGCCGACATGATCCATGCCGGGCATCAGGCCGTTATTGAGGATTTCGGTGGCCTCCAGGCCTTCTTCAACAGCCTGATTGGTCTTATCCGGCATATCATTGAAGTTCCCTTCGATGATAAGTGTGGAAATTTCTGATAGTACGTCACTCATGGTTGGTTACCTCCTGAGCTTTAGATAAGAAAACACTTGCTGTCTGAGATAGGCTTCACAAGTATTTTTTGATCGTGGTGTGGAAGTCTTTAATATGTTGTGTTAAAGCCCGCTCTGCTTTTTGTGCATCTCCGGAAGAGATGGCTTTGGTGATCTCTACATGGACATCAACGTTGATGTCGTCAGCTGAAGTTTGGGGGAGGGCCAGGTACCAGATGCGGAGGGAGAGGTTGTAGTAATGATCCAGGTTGTTGCGCAGGAAGCGATTGTGCGTGGCATCCGCAATCAGGTTATGAAATTGACTGTCGAGCTGGATGAGCTGCTCTTTCTGGGTGGGAGGGGATTTCTGGTACTGGTCAGCCAGGTCCCGCAATCTTTCCAATTGGCTGGGTGTGATCCTATCAGTTGCCAGCCGGGCAGCCAGCCCTTCCAGTTCCACGCGAACCTCAAAGATCTTGGAGAGATCGGTGATGGACAGGTCGGAAACAAAGATGCCCCGCCGGGGCTTGACAACCACCAGATCCTCAATCTGGAGCTGCTTCAGGGCTTCCCGGATGGGTGTACGTCCGTAGTTGAGATCATCCATCAGATCCGCTTCGTTGATCACCGCTCCCGGAGGGAGTTTGGTTCTGATGATCTTATCTTTGATCTCCCGGTAGGCTTTTTCTGCATCAGTCGGTGTCATGGTCCTCCTTGGCGGTTTACTCGTTTTCTTTCTGTCTGGCCCGGTAGGATTTGATCCAGTTCATACCGTACTCGTCCCGTCCCATGACAAGATCAGCGGCCTGGATGGCCAGGTTGACTTCTTCGTGCAGGGGATTGGTGATGGGGCAGGTCATACCGGCCAGAATGGCCATGGCGATGAAGGTGGAATCAATGTGTTCCCGGGCTGGCATGCCGAAGGAAATGTTGCTGCAGCCCATCGTCACGTTGACCCCGAATTCCTCTACGATGAGTTTGATGGACTCAATAGCGATTTTACCCGCTTCGTGGTCCGATCCCATAGTCAGAGCCAGGGGGTCAATAACAATATTCTGGGCCGGGATCCCCAGCTGGTCTGCGCGCTCGATTATTTTGGCAGCGACCTTGAACCGTTCTTGAGGGGTCTCGGGGATGCCGTCATCATCCATGCACAGCCCGATGACCGAGGCCTCATATTCTTTGACCAAAGGTAGGACACTTTCCAGGCGGGCCTCCTCTCCGTTGACGGAGTTGATCAGGGCTTTGCCTTCATACGTGGCCAGGGCGGTTTCCAGGGCGGGATTGTCGGCGGTGTCGATGCACAGGGGAACATCTGTGATTTCCATCAGGATTTCGACCATCTCCTTCAGGATGGGCTCTTCGTCCGCGCCCGGCACGCCGGCGTTGACGTCGAGGATATCCGCACCGGCTTCGATCTGCGCAATAGCGTCATTGCGCACGATGTCAAACTTTCCTTCTTTTAGCTCAGCGAGCAGTTTTTTGCGGCCGGTGGGGTTGATTCGTTCCCCGATGATCACGGTGGGATTATCGCGGTGAATTTCAACGGTTTTGGAAGCGGAAGTTACGGTGGTGGTGAGATTTTGTGCCATACTTTCTCCTCTCGTTAGGGCCTTGCTTGAACTCGGGTTCACAAATCTTAGTATATTACAAATATATCAGGGTGACCAGATGCCGACGTGGTGATTCAAGAGATTTGTAACCTCCTTTCAGGATATTCATCGTAGTTCCCCCATGTCCTTCCCCCCCTTGGTTCATACGGTTAAACCTGCAGGGCGCTGTCGTGGGGGGATGCTGATTTCTCAAATTCAACATCCCGGCAGGGGACGGATGGAGTCAAGACCGGCCAAATATTTGCGGGATGAGTATGATGGATGCTTTTCCTTGCGTGTTGAACCAATAAAGGCGGCGACTGGATAGCCACCGCCTACATTGGTCGAACACAGTTTTCTATCGATGTCAGATATCGATGATAATGACATCAAATCGGTTTAGGTCTCGCTTTCTACCTGGCTGGCTGCTTTCCCGGAAAACAATCCTTTTACCCAGTTTAAGAACCATTTCACCAGGCCGGAGAATCCATCCGGGTAGAAAATCATGACCACAATCATCAGGAAACCGTAGATGACCAGGTGCAGTCCGGGCAGATCTGTGAAGTTGGAGCGCAGGTAGTTGATGAAAAAGATGAAGGGGAAGGCCACTGTTATACCGCCCCACAGGCTGCCCCGGCCGCCGATATAGGCGATGGCCAGGACCTCCACCGTTTTGGAGGTATGCATCAGGGTCTGGGGGGTCAGGGAGCCAATGAAGTGGGCGTTGAAACCACCCAGCAGCCCGGCAAAGAAGGCGGACAGGGTGAAGTTGAACACCAGGTATTTAGTGGGGCTGATCCCGGAGGCCCGGGCCGCGTCACGGTTCTGGCCGATGGCCTCGAAGGCCAGGCCGATGTTGGACCGGGTCACCTGCTTGAGCACGATGTAAATCAGGAGCATCATGGCCAGGATGATGTAAAAGTAGGGCAGGTTGCTGGTGGTGTCCAAGAATTTGCGGGGGTTCATGCCCAGCGGGCCGCGGGTAAGGGAGGTTAAGTTGGTGGCCAGCCCCATCAAGGCGATGCCCACAAACCAGGCCATCACGGCGGCGAAGATCCCTCTCAATCGCAGGGTCAGCCAGCCCAGGGCAAATCCGACCACACCGGCCATGAGGGCGCCCAGCCAGATGGTGATCCAGGGGTTGAGGCCGGGGGCGATGGCGATAAAGGGCGTGGTGTTGGCGAAAATCCCTGAAGTATAGGCGCCCAGACCCAACAGGGCTGCGAAACCGAAGTTGACGATATTGATGTAGCCGGCGGTGAAATCAAAGGCCACGGATTGCGCTGCCAGATAGGCCCCGGCGATCATCCAGCGGATGATGTATTCCTGAGAAAAATAAGGAAAGTTGGGCAGGATGGCGACGATGATCAGCACCAACAGGCCCAGGGGGGAAAATCCGATCTTATGTAACGCAGCCACAAATTTTTGCCAGATTGATTTGTGGGATTGAGTGGTATCAATTGCAGTCATATTTGTCATACTCCTCTTTTATTGTTCCTGAGTGCCCTTTACTTCAGTGCCAAAGATGCCCGAAGGGGCCATGAGCAGGATCAGGATCATGAACCCGGTGGGAAGCACGGTTTGCCAGGAAAGGCCGACAAACATCTGTGTTGCAGTCTGGAGGAGGGCGACGATAAATCCGCCCACAATGGCACCGGCTACATTGCCCAGCCCCACCAGCATCACCACGTACCACGAAAAATAAAGAGGGGTTAAACCCACGGTGGGGTAGGCCTGGAACATGAACAGCAGCGAGGCGCCGGAGATGGCGGCCATAGCCGTGGCCAGGGAAAAAGTCAGGGTCTGGATGAAATCCAGGTTGATGCCCATCAACTGGGCCCCGGTCTCATCCTGGGACACGGCCCGGATGGCGCGTCCAGTCTTGGTCTGGCGCAGGAAAAACCACAAGATACCGATTGTCACCAGGGCGATGAAAAAGGCAATAATGCGGTCCATGGCGACGAAGGATCCCAGGATTTCCACAGCCCCGATTTTCCAGTAGCGGGGAATGCCGCGGAAGTTGGGCCCCAGCGCCAGGTTGATACCGTTGATAAGGATAAAGGACAGCCCCACTGTGAGCAGGAAGGCGTTCATGATCCAGCGTTCCTTGGTGCGGTGCCGCAAAGGCGCGAATACCAGGCGCTCAATGATGGCGCCCAGCACGGCGCCCACCAAACCGGCGGCAATGATGGCGCCGAAGGGCATGATGGCGCTTAGGAACGCGTTGGGATTTGATATCAGGTATTCATTCATGGGAGTGAAAGTGAAATATGCCACGTAGGCGCCGATCATGAAGGATTCACCGTGGGCGAAGTGGGGGATGTTCATGACCCCGAAGACCAGGGCCAACCCGGTCGCCAGCAGACCCCACATGCCGCCGGTAACGAGCACGTTTAAGATTTGTGACATTCCCCCTTCAATGAAGACGATAATGAGCAGGATCAGGGAAAAGATGCCCACTACAATCACGGGGATATTTTCCCTGATGATAGTGCCCAAGGATTCCCGGGTTGACGGTCCTGACGCTGATTTTGCTGTCATATGAAATACTCCTTCGTTGGAATGGATCGGAAAACGTTATCTTCTTTGCATCCCGGTCCACCAGGTCATTCGTTAGATCCCGAGGTATGCTCTTTGGACGTGTTTGTTTTTTTTCACCTCTTTGCTGGGACCTTCCATGGCGATTTTGCCTTGTTCCAGGATATAGGCCCGGTCTGTAATCTCCAGGGTGGTGTTTACGTTCTGTTCCACAAGCAAAATGGTCACGCCCTGATCGCGAAGCTGAAGCAGGGCATCGAAGACGTCATATACCAGGTTGGGCTGCAGACCCAGGGAGGGTTCATCAACCAACATGAGCTCAGGGTTGGACATCATGCCGCGGGCGATGGCTGTCATTTTCCGTTCGCCGCCGCTCATGGTCCCGGCTAGCTGGCTTTTCCTCTCCGCCAGGCGCGGGAACAGTTCAAATATATACTCCAGAGTTTCCGCTTTGATATCCTGGTCATCGACGGCATAAGCGCCGAGGAGCAGGTTTTCCCGCACGGACATATCGGTGAAAAGGTTCAAGTCCTCCGAGACATAGCTGATGCCCATTTTACTGATCTCGTGGGGAGGGATGGGATTCAAGAGGTCATCCTTGAAATAGATCTCCCCGCTTTTGGGTTTAATTAATCCGGCGATGGTGCGCATGGTGGTGGATTTCCCGGCGCCATTGGGGCCCAGTAAAGCCACAAATTCCCCTTTTTCGACCTCCAGGGAGACATCCCACAGCACTTGAAGGAAGTCGTAACCAGCATTAAGATCGGTAATTTTAAGCACTGGGTACCTCCTTTTCTCCCAGGTAGGCTTCAATCACTTTCGGGTTCTCCAGGACCTCGTCCGGGGTCCCTTCGGCGATGGTCGACCCGTAATCAATCACCATCACTTCGTCACAGATCCCTTTGATAACGCGCATGATGTGCTCGATGGCAATAATCGTCACGCCTCTATCCCTGATTTTCAGGATCAGATCCATGATGGAGTCTAATTCTCCAGGCGTTAAGCCAGAAGCCAGCTCATCCAGCAGCAGCAGTTTGGGCTGGCAGGAAATAGCCCGGGCCAGATCGATGCGTTTCAGTTGAACGGAATTCAAGCGTTTTGCCGGGGTATCAATGGGTTGGTCAAACTCCACAAAGTCCAGCGCCTCACGGGCCCTTTCTTCAGCTGGTCGTGGATCGCCATCAGCGGGGCCAAATACCGCGCCCACCTTGACATTGTTGAGCACGCTTAGATTCGGGAATGGGCTTGGAATTTGAAAGGTGCGGGTCATGCCTCGTTTGCACATGACCTCCGCGGGTTCTCCCGTGGTTTCTTCACCGCGGAAGAATACTTTTCCGCTGGTAGGGGGAAAGCGGCCTGCGATGGAATTCAAAAAGGTGGTTTTTCCGGCGCCGTTGGGTCCGATCAAACCGTATATTTCGCCTTCTTCTACCTGCATTGACACTCGGTTGACCGCGGTGAGACCACCAAACCTTTTTACGACATCTTTTGTGTCAAGTAACATACGATGCGTCCTCTCTTAAAAATGGGGTGGCGGGCTTCGTTCACCACGCCACCCCATACTTTAGCTAGTCAGGCTTGTACAAGGCCTAGGGTACTAACAGATCCTGCACAGCGCTTTCAGCCGGGAAGATGGCCTTACCGTTGCATTTGCCTTCTTCATACTCGTACTGCAGCACGGGGAAGGTGTAGAACCCGGGTCCAACAACGGGGTCGGGAATGGTCTCTTCCGTGTACTGGTACTCTTTCATGACGATGCCGTTGGTCATCGTCCATTCGCCGGTCCACACGTTCTCTTCGACGAACTTCTGGATGTTCTCGCTGGTCAGCTCGCCGTATTCATCATAGGCGGCCTGGGCGATCTGCAGGAACATCAAGGTGCCGTCGTGGGCCAGGCCAGCGGAGCTGGTGCTGGGGGAGAGGTTGTAGCGGGATTCGAACTCTTCCGCAAACGCAAAGCCCTCTTCACCGGACCAACCAGCAATCTGATCGATGACTTTGTCAGCAGATTCGCCGGTCATACCGCAGAAGTCCACCCAACCGAGTCCGTCGGCGATGATCAGGGTGTCATCCATCAAGCCAACCTCATCAGCCTGCTTGATGAACGATGTGATCTGGGGTGGGGAGGTGCTGGTGCCCGCCAGCACGGCTGGATTCTCATCCATGGTGCTGTTCAGATAGGGGTAGTACTCGGTCTGTTCGAGGGGGAAGTACTCTTCTGAGACGATTTCCCATCCTGCATCCTCAAACAATGTCTTGATGTCAGTGCCGAAGCTGCGTCCCCAGTCCGTGTCCTCACCATAGATGGCCACGGTCTTGTTCTCAGGGGAGTATACGCCTTCATCGATATAGTACTCGAGGGCGTCAGCATACTTCGTTCCCAGCTTACCAGGCGTGGGCCAACCCTTGGTGGACCAGTAGCCGTATTTCTCAACGTCAGACTCAAAGGTCTCGTTGACCTTTTCGGTGGCACCAAATCCGAAGATGTGGGGGACTTGATGTTTGGCGGTGACTTCCATCACGGCCACGGCAACGGAGCTGTGCCAGTTCAGGGCGCCAGCCTGGATGCCGTCCTGCACCACGGCCTGCTCATAAGCCTGGGTGGCTTTGGCCGGGTCGGACTGGGAGTCAATCCACACCGGTTCGATGGTGTAGGGGCCGACTGTGTAGTCAAATTTCTCGAGGGCGATCGTGGCGCCGCCGCGGAACTGCTTGCCCGTCTGGGCGCTGGGGCCACTGAAAGGTCCGAGGATGCCCAGCTTGAAGACCTGTTCTTCCATCTCTTCTTCTGGTTCTTCCTCTTCCATTTCCTCTTCTTCGGGCTCCATTTCCTCTTCGATTGCCGGTTCTTCAGCGGGCTCTTCCGTTGCGGCCTGGCAGGCGGTGAACACCAATGACAGGGCTACCAGCAGGGCCACAAACAGAAATAGTTTCGAGCGTTTGGAATACATACGTCAATCCTCCTTAGGAAAGATTCGACAGGATTTTCAACAACGTGTGCTTAAAGCTGAGTTGGGTTTGGGTTCACCTCCTTTTGTGGTGGTTGAAGTTTGTGAATTATTGGAGGAATAAATCTGCGTTCCTGGCACTTAATCGCACGAAGCAAGTAATTCCTGATTACCTGTGGTTGTCCTTCCGTTTCCCGTTCCGTTGTTTTGGCTGCAAGGCAAATCATATCCTGCTGGATTATTTAATTAGATACGTTGTAGAGGTGGTGCCAGCCTTCTAGTATATTCGTAATATATCAAAGCCAATATTTTTTGTCAATGTTTGTAACTTGTACAGTATAAATTACATTATCGTCTTGAGTGTGTTGTGGGTCATCAAGTGTTTTTTGCTTGTCTATACACTCATGGGCATTATATATACAAACCAGGTCCTCATCATTATGACATGTGTCACCTTTAGCAGGATGGAATTCATGACTTTACCCGTGCGGGTTGGCATTGAGACGTTTAATTTTTCGCCCCAAGCGGTCTTGTAAGGCGCCGAATCCGGTGCGCTGTATGTGGAGGGGGAGGTCAAGGTAATCCGCGATGTGGTTCGCTTTTTGGCGCAGCTCCTGCGACGGTTGTTGGGCCAGGTACACCACACGGTGGTAATTTCGGAAATAGTCTTCTTTCAGTTCCGGATACCGATCCAGCCCCATGCTCTTGATGATTAATCCCTGAAAGGTACGCACCATAAAATCGGTCAGGAAAAAGGTGCCGGGTTCCTCTTCTAGCAGATGGTGATAATCATCTCCTGCGTACATCTCATAGCAGTGGGGGCCTTGCAGGCGCTCAATATCGGGGTATTTGTGGAGTACGCGGTCTAACTCCCCCTTGGATCCGCACTCGCCATAGACAACGACCAATCCCCGGTAATCATCACGGTGGGCGTTGATTTTCTCCTCCACGTGGGGTGCGATGCGCTCCGGGAATGTGTGGTTGATGGCCGGCAGCCCGATCACCTCCGCGTCCCACTCGTGCTCCTTGATTAACGAAACAACCTCTTTACCCAGGGCGCCACAGGTGATCAACCCTACTGTCATGATGAGCGCTTTCTCCTCCGTCTGCCCCTGCGCCGCCCCCGGCGTTCCCCGCTGCTGGAAGAGTTGTAACGGATCCACCTGCCGCAGTTATCATCATTCCCCATCAGGGTGTCAGCAGCCATAATAGCCTCTTTGACCTCCTCTTCCAGGGGGTTGGTGATGGCCGTCGTCATCCCGGCTGCGATCAGCATGGGGAGGAAAGCTGCGTTCAGCGCGTCACGGTTCGGCAGCCCGAAAGAGACATTGCTGGCGCCGCACACGGTGTTGCACCCCAATTCTTCCCGCACCCGGCGCACAATCTTGAAAACCTGTCGTCCAGCGTACTGTTTGGCCCCCACCGGCATCACCAGAGGATCGATGATCACATCCTCTTTGGGGATGCCGTGATCCATGGCGCGCTGCACGATTTTTTTAGCGACCTCAAAGCGCACATCGGGATCGTCCGAGATGCCGGATTCATCGTTTGAGATGCCGATCACGGCGGCGTTGTGTTTCTTCACCAGGGGGAGGACTGATTCCAGGCGTTCCTCCTCACCGGTGACGGAATTGACCAGCGCTTTGCCTTCATACACCTCCAGTCCCCGTTTGAGGGCTTCCACAATGGAGGAATCGATGGAAATGGGCACATCAGTCACGGACTGCACCAGCTGGATGGATTCAGCCAGGATGGTCGGCTCATCCGCCAGTGGAATGCCGGCGTTGACATCCAGGACATGGGCACCGGCCTCGACCTGGGCCAGGGCATCTTTTTCAACCCGATCCAGGTTGCCGGCCGCCATCTCTTCCGCCAGCCTGTCCCGCCCGGTGGGATTGATGCGTTCACCGATGATGGTGAAGGGCTGGTCGGGGCCGATGAGAACGGTTTTCGTCTTCGAGCTGATTTCAGTTTGCATCGTTTCTCCTCACTTCAAATTCTCGATACGCTTGGACGTCCCTCACAGTCAATTTTCCTCCCCGCCCCGGGTTCCCTTATCACGGGGCCATTTCCGGTCCTGACGGAGAGGATCCCGATCCGGGGCTTTGGGCTGGCGGGGACGGGGTAATAAACCTGCTTCTTCAATAATTTCAGCCACCAGTTCTTCCTGGCGATAGGCCATGACATGCACGCCTGCCACGCCGTCAATTTCTCGCACCTGCTGGATAATTTCCACGCAAATTTGTTTCCCGACCTCCTGCTTCTTTGAAGCGGGGGCTTTCCGCAAGCGCTCCACAATCGGGTCAGGAATCCTGACCCCCGGCACCTTGGTGCGCATAAACTGTGCGGCCCGTTCCGACCGCAGCGGTCCCACGCCGACCAGGATGCAGGCTTTTTGATCCACACCGAGATCCCGGACCTGCTTCATGAATGATCGCAGACGGGGAACGTCAAAGCAGTACTGGGTCTGGAAAAAATTGGCGCCGGCTTCGATTTTTTTCGCCAGGCGAACGGGACGGTAATCAAAGGGTTTGGCAAAGGGGTTGGCGGCCGCACCTAAAAATAACCGTGGAGGGGTAGTGAGTTCTCGCCCGCTCAGGAACCGGCCCTGATCGCGCATGATTTTTGCGGTACGCAGCAAATGGATGGAATCCAGGTCGAAGACCCGTTTGGCCTGCGGCTGATCGCCGACCGAGGTGTCATCTCCCGTTATACACAGCACGTTTTTGACACCCATGGCTGCAGCGCCCAGCAGATTCCCCTGGATGGCGATCCGGTTTCGATCCCGGCAGCCAACCTGCAGCACAGGCTCATATCCCGCCCGGGTCAGCAGAGCACAGATCGCCACGCTGGACATGTGACAGTTGGCTCCCGAAGCGTCGGTAGCGTTGATGGCATCACACACCCGGGACAAAACCAGGGCCGCCTCATATACTTCCTCGGGGTCTGCGCTGTCGGGAGGGTTGAGCTCCGCGGTCACAGCAAATCGTCCGGCACGCAGAATCCGTTCCAGCCGGCTGCCAGAAATCAGATCCATATCCTGGGTTTTTTCTGGGGTCATGGGTCAGAATCCAGTCTTTTTAAAAAATGAAAGCTGGCTTAATACCAGCAGTCGCTCTCGCTTTCCAATACGGTCAGCTCCGAGACATCTTCCCACCCTGCCGGCACCTGGCGATCTTCTCCGGTAAGCATGGTAATCCAGGCAGAGCGTTCTTCTAATTGACGGTTGACGGGCGGCTGCAGCAGCTGCATCTCATCCCCATAGCGGGGCATTTTTTGAGAGCGCTCAAAGGCTTCCAGCCAGACACACTTCATATCCGGTTTGACCTCGCAGTTGCCGTTTTTTCTCACTCCCCCACAGGGTCCATTTCGCAGGTTTTTGGGACAGGTCATAGGGCAGGTCATGCCGGTGGAGTGCAGGATGCACTGCCCGCACATGCGGCAGTCAAACACGACACCCTTGCCGAGTTCTTCCGGCGGTTTTATCCAGGGTTCGACGTTTTCATACCCCAGCTGTTTTAATAGGGGGTCCAGGCCTTTAAAAAACCAGTGTGTACCCTGGTAAGCAACTTCTAATATTTTTGGACGATCGCGGAGCCAGCTTCCGATGCTCATAGGTACCCTTTCTTGCCACTGTAATCATTCTACCGCTAAAGAAAATGCGATGCCATCTTCCTCCATGTCGGTTGAGGGTCAACCCGTGTCCTTTGCCAGCGCTTTCGCCATGGCGCGCACATGTTCGGGTGTGCTTCCGCAGCAGGCGCCGATCAAGCGGGCTCCGATATCGCGCACCTCACTGGCGTAGATGCCCATCACTTCAGGAGAACCGCTGTACTCAATCTCCCCGTTGACCACTTGAGGAATGCCGGCATTGGCCTTGGCGACGAGATGTACGTCCGGGTCCGTTTCCCGCATCTTTTGAATGGCCTCTTGCAGTTCTTTGGGTCCCGTCCCGCAGTTGGCGCCGATCAGGATCAGGTTGAGGTCCTTGAGTTTCGACAGGGCCTGGGCGGGGCTGACGCCCATCATGGTGTGCCCGTGGGTGTCAAAGGACATGGTGGCGGAAATGGGCAGATCGCTCACGGAGCGGATGCCGGCGATGGCCGCTTCCACTTCCTGCAGGTCGCTCATGGTTTCAATCCAGAACAAGTCCACACCGCCGTCCGCTAATCCCCGGGCCTGTTCTGCAAAGGCGTCCCTGGCCTCTTCGAAGGTCAACTCCCCCATCGGTTCAAATATGCTCCCGGTGGGACCCATGGAGCCGGCCACAGCCACAACATGGGATGCAGCATCTGCTTCCGCCCGCGCGTTTTGGGCGGCTGCCCGGTTGAGCTCTTCAGCCCGGTCCTGCAGGTCATGCATCTGGAGGCGGAATCGGTTTCCGCCGAAAGAGTTGGTGAGGATGACCTGGGAGCCGACTTTAATATAGGAGCGGTGGATCTGGCGGACTTTTTCCGGATGGGTGATATTCCACTCTTCCGGAGGATCCCCTTGCGTGAGTCCTTCCTCCATGAGCATGGTGCCCATGGCACCGTCCAACAAAATTGGCTTAGAGGAAGTATCAAGCAGTTTCAGAATGGGGTTCATGGTGCGTTCCTGTGTGTTTGGCTGTCTTTGCCTCAGTCCCTGTAATGCGGGAAGAGGGCGTCAGCCGGATTGTCTAATTTTCATGAATTTTTTGGCTGTCTCCACGGCCACGGAAGCATCCCGGCAGTAAGCATCAGCCTGAATGTCTTCTGCAAAGGCATCGTTAAGCGGTGCCCCGCCCACCAGCACGACCAGGTCATCCCTGATGCCCTCTTCTTTCAGGGCGTTGATCACCTCACGCATGTAAGGCATGGTTGTTGTCAGAAGGGCGCTCATCCCCAGGATGTCCGGATCATGCTCCTCAATGGCTTCCAGGTAGCTGTCCACGTCGTTATTGATGCCGATATTGGCAACCTCAAACCCTGCTCCTTCCAGCATCATCGCCACCAGGTTTTTTCCGATATCGTGGATGTCACCTTTCACGGTGCCAATCACCACCACACCCTGTTTCGGGGCATCAGATTCAGCCAGCAGGGGACGGAGAACGCTCATTCCCCCCTTCATGGCTTTGGCAGCCATGAGAACTTCGGGCACAAAAAGGATCCCGTCCCGGAAATCGACGCCGACAATGTCCATTCCGGCCACCAGGCCGTCTGTCAGGACGTCATAAGGCGTCATTCCCCGGTCGAGGAGTTCTTCCACCTCTTCGATGATCTCCTCCTTGAACCCATCGTACAGATCTTCCTGCATGAGTTCCAGGATCTCTTCGTTCTCCATTTCTTTGATGTTGATTTCTTCCATCATAAAATCACCTCGATCTTACAGTTTAGACGTGTGGGGTAGAACAATAAATGCAATCATTCTCTTTCCTGTGGCTCTCGTTATCTCTTCCGCCGGTGGCGCCTTTTTCTGGTTTTGGGGATCTCGATGGGCTCCGCCGGCAATATGCCCTCCAGATGGGGAAAGGCGTCTGATTTATGCGGGATGTGCATGGCCTTCACAAATTGATCCTGGAAGTCCTGATCCACGGCGGTTTCTATATAGCGGAATTGATCGGCCACCTTTTGTGCTTCGCGGCGTTTTTCGCGATTGAGGAGCGCGATCCGGGCTCCATCTCCAGCCGCATTCCCCACGGCATGCACCCGGTCCAGGTCGCAATCCGGGATCAACCCCAGCACCATGGCGTGCTTGGGATCGATGTAGCTGCCGAAGGCTCCGGCCAAGATGATCTTGTCAATGGTGTCGATCTCAGCGTGCATCATTAACAACCTCGCACCGGCATACAGGGCTGCTTTGGCCAGCTGGATGTTGCGCACATCCTCCTGGGTGACCAGAAGGGGCTTCCCCGAGGAGGATTGCTCTGCGGTAGCCAGTATATAAGCACCCTTTCGGCGTTCCTCGTCCCACTGCATGGAGGAAGACTTGACTTTGGGGTTGAACCGTCCGTTGGGCGCCAGCAGTCCGGCCAGGTACAGCTCAGCGATCACCTCAATGATACCAGAACCGCAAATGCCGGAGGCCAGGTGGTTGGGTTGTTCCTCTAACGGGACATCCGCGCCTGTGGGCCATTCATCCGACCAGCGCTCTTCGCCGATAACCCGGAAGCGGGGCATTTTTGTCGCGGGATCAATCCGTACGCGTTCGATGGCGCCGGGGGCAGCCCGCATGCCAGCAGAGATCTGACCGCCCTCAAAGGCGGGCCCGGTGGGGCTGGAGGCGCTCAGCTTCCAGTCCTGTCCGGTCAGAACGATCTCCGCGTTGGTCCCCACATCCACGGTAAGGATGGTTTCCTCTTCCAGGTAGGGCTGCTCAGCAATCAGCACTCCCACGTTATCGGCCCCGACGTGGCCGGCTTCGGACGGGAGGATATGAGCGTTGGCGGCCGGGTGCAGCTTGAGACCCAGCTGGCGGGCTTTGACATCCATGGCATCCCGGTTAGCCAGCGCAAAGGGGGCTCCGCCCAGTTCAAGGGGGCTGATGCCCAACAGGACATGGATCATGGTTGTATTACCCACCAGGGTGATTTCATGAATGCTGCTGCGGCGAATTTTGGCTTCCCGGGCCGCCTTGGCCGCCAGTTCGTTGATGGTATCAATCACAGCCTCGTTCATCTTTTTCAGGCCGTCACTGCGGTTGGTGGCAAAGGACACCCGGCTCATCAAATCCTCTCCGAAGGAAACCTGTGGGTTCATGGCGGCCTGCGTTGCCAGCAGCTCCCCGGTTCGAAGGTCGTTGAGATACGTGGCCACCGTGGTTGTCCCCACATCCACCGCCAGACCGTACACCCCTTCCTGATACCCGGGATCGACTTCGATCACCTCTTCGTCGTTCCACAGGGTTACAGTCACCTTCCAGTCCCCTTCTTTCAGGACAGACTGCAGCCGGCGCAGGGCGTGCAGGTCGATACGCAGATCCTTCACATCCCACTGCTCTGCCAAGGCATCCTGTACGCGCCCCCAGTCTCCCCGGTGGGCGCCCAGTTCTGCCTTTTCAACCTCGATGTATACCTGACGGACAGCAGGATCGATTTCGATGGCTCTTTCGGTAGCTGTTTTGCGTATGATCTGTTTTTGGGCCCGGCTCTCTTCGGGGACCGAGATCAGCAGGTCGCCGTGAACGTGGGCGGCGCAGGAGATGCGCTGACCCTCAATGCCCTGCTCCCGCAGCAGCTCGATTTCCTGCTGTGTGCGTTCTGAGAGGTGATCAGCCGCGGAGGTGATGCCGTGTTTTGAAAATTCCCCTTCTTCAACCAGGACGTGGCACTTCCCGCAGGTCTGGCGTCCTCCGCAGATACTCTCGATCCTGACGCCCATTTCATCTGCGGCATCCAGTAAATTTTTGCCATCCTGCACCGTGTCACGCCTGCCGGATGGCATGAGGATCACGGTATGTTCTTTGTGTTCGGATGATTCCTGTGACATATTCTTGCTGCTGATGATGATATGCGGCCCCTCACGTTCCCTGGAGGGATACTGGTCAGCCGCAGAGGAAGTTATTGATTCCGCAGTTTTTCTGCGGTGGTCCTCCAGTCGATGGTTTCATATTTCTGGTCCAGTTCCTGGACGATCTGAGCAGCCACGTCCTGTGCGGTTCCCTCCCGGTCCTGCTCTTCCCCCCATTGAAACCCTTCCATGTACGGATCGTCACCGGTCGTCTTGGCAGCCATGGCTGCTTCGTCGATGGCTTCCTGAAAACGATCGGGAAGTTCCTTGCCGGCCCGCCCGTTTTCATCCTTGGCGCGGACCTGCACCGGAATATCGTGCCAGTATAAAATTTTATAGGTAGCCATTGTTTCCTCCGTGACCTGTCGGGATGTTTTATAGCTTTCCCTTGCATCATAAAAGTCAGGTGGACAGCTTATCAGGTCCAGGGGCTCGATGATGCCAGCCGGAATCCGGGGTTGGGCCCCGGATGGAGGTCAACGCGGGCTGCAGGAAGCAGGATCATCCAGCTTCTTGGTGAACCTGTAAGGGGGTGGCATTTCAGGGAATGGTGCAGGTTCATCCCACTTCAGGGATGGAATTGTTGGGAACGCATCCCGGGTTCCCTTATCGGAAGGCCGGGATGATTGTGGTCAGTTGCACATCTGGCCATATTCAGAGGTACGAAGCGGTGTCTTGGTCAGCGTCTGAAAGACACCGGTCAAATGTGCCGTTTGATCCCAGGCATTCCTCCCAAAACCACTGTCCTCCTATTTGACCCATATTGTGCTGAATTAGATCGCAGCACATGGGCTCCATTGTGGTTCGGCCCTCCATTACGTGCAAGAATGGGATGAGCCGAAAAACCTTGGATCTGCTGCTGTCCTATTCAATTTCCGATCTGGTTATGATGCGTTAATTTCGTCCTTTTTGTGTGTGATATAGTCCTGAAGTTCTTGATCGATATCTGCATCCAGTTCGGGCTGCTCATAACTGTCAAGCAGTTCTTTGACCTTTTCGGAAGCTGCCTGCGGTGCGCTCAAACTGCCATCTTCGACCCATTTGTCGTAGTCGTCGTAGTTGAAGAGTTCTGCGCGGTAGAAGGCGGTGGTGAAATTTTGCATCGTATGGGGTGTGCCCAGGTGATGGCCGCCGGGCTCGACGTCCCGCAGGGAGTCCATGGCCAGGGCATCCTCCGAGAAGTCAATGCCTTTGGCCAGGGTGTGGAGCATGCCCAGCACCTCGCAGTCCAGCACGAATTTTTCGTACCCGGCGCTGAGTCCGTTTTCAAGCCATCCTGCGGCATGCAGTACGAAGTTGATCCGTGATTGTAACGCAGGAAGCATGGTCATCACGGATTCGTAAGCGGCCTGGGCATCGGGAATCTTGGAGCTGGCAAACATGCCACCCCCACGGAAGGGCAGATCATAGCGCCTGGCCATCTGGGCGCTGGTATATAAGCCCATCTGGCTTTCCGGGGATCCGAAGACTGGGGCTCCGCTTTTGAGGTCCACGTTGGTCATGAATGATCCGTACACCACAGGAGCGCCTGCTTCCACCATCTGGGCGTAGGTGATGCCGGCCAGGGCTTCAGCGTTTTGCTGGATCAGGGTGCCGGCTACCGAGACAGGCGCCATGGCCCCGGAGAGGATGAAGGGCGTGATGATGGTGGCCTGGCGGGCCCGGGCATACGTTGTGAGGGAAGCCAGCATGCGGTCATCCAGGCGCCGCGGGCTGCTGATGTTGATCAATGAAATCAGGGCCGGGTTTTCCCTGATTTCGTCTTTCCCGAATAATATTTCCGCCATTCGGACGCTGTCCTGGGCATGCTCTCCTGACATCACGGCTCCCATGAAAGGCTTATCGGAATATTTGATGTGGGAGTAGAGCATGTCCAGGTGGCGTGTTTCGGAGGGCTCATCCGTGGGTTCGACGATCGTCCCCCCGGAATGATGGATGTAGGGGGACATATAGGCCAGTTTGATGAAATTCTGGAAATCTTCCAGAGTGGCTTCGCGCCGTCCCCCTTCCAGGTCATGCACAAAGGGAGGGCCGTAGACCGGGGCAAAGACCAGGTTGTTGCCGCCGATGGTGATATTGTTGTCCGGGTTGCGGGCCAGTTGGGTAAACTGGCTGGGCGCTTTGGAGATATACTCTTCGATCTGTTTTGGGGTGAAGTAGGCTGTTTCCCCGTCGACCTTGACCCCGTGTTCTTTGAGGATTTCCAGAGCCTCGTCAAGGTAAAAATCAATGCCGTATTCAGAAAGGACAACCATGGATTTTTCATGAATCAAGTCCAGGTCCTTCTCGCTGACCGGCTCATATATGGGAATGTCCAGACTTAATGAATCAACCTGGATCGCTGACTCAGTCTCTTTTCTCCGTTCTCTACGGCGCTCGCGGGAACGTTTTCGCCTTCTCCTGTCATCACTCATGTCACATTCTCCTCATGGTTTAGGGTTTTCACCTACCGGAAATATTATAGTGTAAAAACCTTAATTGTAGTTATGTATTCGATAAGAACGCCCGTGCATTGTGGTGCACGGGCGTCCGAATCTCACGTTGTATGTTGAAGTGTTCCTCGTTACTCTGCGGAGTGCAGGCTGCGGATGGTGGGTCTGGGGAGATCGCCTTCCTGGATGAGTCTGGGGACGACATCCTCCCAGTGAATGGCCATGATGTGCAGTCCGCTCACCCCGGGGGTGTCTTTCAATTTTTCGATGATCTCCAGTGCGATGCGGACACCTTCTTCCTGTTGTCCCTCTTTGTCTCCCGCGTTGTCCATGCGGTTTACTAGATCTTCAGGGATGAACACACCGGGCACGCCATCTGCCATGAAGTGAGCCGCGCGGGCTGATTTCATGGGCGTGATGCCGGCCAGGACGTGAACCTTTTCCAGTAAATTCCGCTTATCTAAGGCTTCCAGCCATTCCACGAAGCGGGGATAGTTGAAGACAGGCTGGGTTTGAATAAATTGTGCGCCGGCGTTGATCTTCTTCTCGGCCCGGATGGCCTCATATTTGGGAGGGGGGGCGAAGGGGGATGCTGCCGCGCCCAGGTAGAACTCAGGCCGGTTCTTGATGGGACGGCCGTCGACATACACACCTTCGTCCCGCATTCTGCGCAGCATCCACAACATCTGGATGGAGTCCAGATCAAATTGATCGGGTTTGATCATGGGGTCCGGACCAAAGCGGTGGTGGTCGCCTGTGATGCACAGGATATTTTTGATCCCCAGCCCGGCTGCTCCAATGGCATCCGACTCCAGGACAGCCCTGCTCCGGTCCCGGGCCTGAAGCTGCATGACCGGTTCCAGCCCGGCTTCAATACAAATCTTGCTGGAGGCCAGGCTGCCCATTCTGGGGGTGGCGGAGGCATTGTCGGTGAAATTGGCCGCTGCGATGTACTCGTCCAGCCAGCCCACTTTTTTGTTGATGACGTGGGGGGACACGCTCAAGGGAGGGGCAATTTCCGCCGTGGAGGTAAACGCTCCGCTTTCCAGGTTGGCTTCCAGGAGGGAAATGGGTTCCTCATAGGCCGGGGCATGATATTCACTGTCTCCCTGCCACCAATCCGGCTGGCGCACCTTGTAAAATACGCGCTCCCAGCCCTCATCAAACTTTTCGCGATTGAAAAAGAAGTCCTTGATGTGGGGGCTGTCTTCTACCTCCCGCCAGGTGCGGACGACATCCAGCCAGGTTTCACGGCCCACGCGGTCTCCGTCCAGCGGGGCGTTGATTTCAAGGAGCTTGTCCTCGCGTCCCAGCTTCTCGGAGCGCTCATAAATCAGGTACCAGGTACAGGGTCGATCGGGGTCCACCTCACAGGACTCCGGCGTGGCGCCACCGCACAGCCCATTGCGCAGCCCTTTGGGGCAGGTCATGGGACAGATGAAGGCGGTTTCCTGCAGAATGCAGTTTCCGCACATGCGGCAGCTGAACAGGGCACTTTTAATCAGCCCCTCGCCTGCGGTAAAGACCTTCATGGGCAGGGTATCTTCTTCCTTCTTACGCATGGGTCGGAAGGGGGCCTGATACCGGGGGGGAGAAAAGAGAGACATGGATAAAAACTCCTTACGGCTACGGGTTAATGTTCACAAGTGCTGGTTGCGGCATTCATTTTAAATACAGGACGCAAGAGAGGCGTCCGCCCTTGATATATTTGAAGTATATCAGGGGTGTTTCACGTGTCAATTGATTGCTCGGGGGTGGGGTGGGAATCCTATAAAATGTAACCCGAAACGGGTGAGGATTGTCCTACCCGGGCGATGACGCCCCCGCGGCTCTAAAATCAACGGTCTTGGTTTCGGGTTTGTGGAACTTCCAGTCAAGATACCAGGGTCCAAATCTGGCCTGGGAAGGAGTGCTATAATGAGGCCTTAATATACGGAGGAGGTGGCTTGAATGGATGACAGAGCATTTCGTGTATATCAGGACCGGCGGGTCATTTTCTGGCTGCAGGGTTCTATGTGTGAAACCCCGCAGGAGTTGATCAGGAGCACGCCCTTCCGGCAGTTTTTGGGACAGGCCGTGCACAACCTCCGGCAGCGCCAATCCCCCTTGCTGCAGGTGTTCGGGGAGCTGGACCTGGAGGCGCCGGAGACCATCGATTTGCTGCTGGACACCTTTGACCATCTAGCCAAGCTGGAAGGGGATAAAGTTGTCAAAATTATCGCGGGGGCGGAGGTCTTTTTTCAGGATCCTTCCTCCTTCAATGATTTTGTGGAATATCTTTATAATTATTGGCGCCATTTTGAACGCTTTATCATCGTCAGTGATACAGTGCGGGACACCTATGACCAGCGTCCCTATCGGACGTTTAATGAAACAATTGAACGTTTGACTCACTTGGTGCGCGGGGTATATCGGGACATTCAGGAGAATATCACCTACCAACACCCGCGTGTGTATCGCCAGGCCCAGGCTGGCGCCGATGTGGCGGCCATCGCCTCTCCCAAGCGGATTGCTTTTCCGGGGCAACGTTACGCTGCTCTGCAGGACATCCCTGTCATCAGACAGGTTTTGCTCTATCCGCCTCTGGTGCTGAATCCACCCAACAACAAACGTTCCGGCCAGTTCAAACGGGTCCAGGAGCATCTGTTACCTGACGACTATACCTTTCACCCCCGGGAGTGGATCTGTTATCCTGCCAAGGTGGGGGAGTTAACCATCCTGGTTTATTTTCATGAAACGTTTTTCGAGCTGGGGTTTTCTCTCTCCAACCTCTTCCAACTTGCCAGCGATGAAGATCTCAGTCGAGCACCGGACGGCATTTACCTGTATGGATTACCTCAAAAATACCTCGACAAATATGCACCTCACCCCACCGTATTTTTTGACGACGAAGAGAACGATCTCATTCTGGGCGCTGTGCCTGACGGTGAAACCTTCGGATATTTTGGATACCTGAAGAAGATGATCCTCACCCAGCACAACATCACGATGATGAAGAAAGGCCGTTTTCCTTTTCACGGCGCGCTGGCAAAAATCTTCCTGAATGGGTCATCAGCAACCGTACTCATCATGGGGGAATCCGGAGCGGGCAAGTCGGAGACTCTGGAGGCCTTGCGTGTGATCGGAGAAAACCGGATTGGAGGAATCTCGATCATCGCCGATGACATGGGTTCCGTAAAACTGGATGAAAGCGGTCAACCTGTGGGGTATGGCACGGAAATCGGGGCCTTCGTGCGTCTGGATGATCTGCAGCCCGGATACGCTTTCGGGCAGATCGGGCGAGCCATATTTATGAGCCCCAGTGAAACCAATGCCCGGGCCCTGCTGCCTGTCAACCTGTATGACAATATCGTTAAAGGGGAGCAGCTGGATATGGTGCTGTATGCCAACAACTTTCAGGAAGTGAACCAGGATCAGGCGGTGATTGAACGCTTCTCGGGGCCGGATCAGGCCCTGGAGGTGTTCCGGGCCGGGAAGGTGATGAGCAAGGGCACCACCACCGCTCAGGGGTTAATCGGGACCTATTTTGCCAATATTTTCGGTCCGCCCCAGTATCAGGATTTGCATGAGAGCATCGCCCGGCGCTATTTTAAAGCCTTCTTCGAGAGCGGCCTGTTTGTGGGGCAGCTGCGCACACGGCTGGGGTTGGCGGGCTGGGAACAGGAAGGACCGGCTGCGGCAGCAGAAGCACTGCTGGACTTAATGGATCGTTTGAAGTGAAATCCGGTGGGGAGAATCACAAACAGGAGCTTTCCACGCCATCGCCCCTCAGGAAAAGCGGTCCGGACTCATGGGCGCTAAGGCCAGGCTGGGATCTTTTCCCTGCACGGTTTCAGCCACTAATTTTCCGGTCATTGTGCCCTGGGAGATGCCCAGCATGCAGTGACCGGAGGCAGTGATCAGGTTGGTGACCTGCTTCGAGGGTCCAATCACAGGCAACCCATCCGCTGTACAGGGGCGCAACCCGCGCCAGATTTCAATCACAGGTAATTGGTTGAATTCAACCTTGAGGTATTCTTCTGCGTTGTTGAGTATGGCCTGAACCCGGCGCTGATTGATACTGAGGTCTAACCCTGTCAGCTCCAGGGTTCCTGCCAGACGCAGGGTATCTCCCAGGGGGGTGACGGCAATCTTTGCTTCATCCAGGATCAGCGGCAGTTCCGGATAATCACCCGGGCGGGGGAAAGTGATGCTGTATCCTTTGGCGGGTTGGATAGGCAGCCGCAGCCCCATCTTTGCTGCCAGCGGGGCGGTCCAGGCCCCGGCGGCCAGCACGATGTGATCCGCAGTGTACACGCCCCGGGTGGTGTGCACACCGGTAATTGTCTTTCCCTGCAGATCGAAGTCCAGGACCTGGCAGTTTTCCTCCAGCTTCAACCCTTTCTCAACAGTCCGCTTCGCGAGTTGCGCGGTGAAGGCGGCCGGGTCAAGATGGGCGTCCGCTTGAAGGTAAATCCCCCCCTGAAGATGGGGATGATGGGGTGAAAAACGGGTTGCCAGCTGGTCGGGGTTAAGCACCTTTCCCTGGATGTTGAAAGCCCCCAGCTTTTCCAGTAATTCCTGTCCGTGCCGGAAGGAATTCTTTTCCCGGTACAAGAGCAAGAGGCCTTCCTGATGGTAGGCACACTGTATCCCTTCCCGATCCAGGATATCCTCAAATAGTCGCAGGCTTTCCACACTCAGGTCGGTCAGGATGGGTACAGACCGCTCCCAGACTGGCTGCCGGCAGGCGCTCTGGAAGGTCCACAACCAGCGCAGCAGTTCCGGATCCAGGGCGGGTTTGATGTAAAAGGGGCTGGAAGCGTCCAGCAGCCAGCGCAGGCCCTGGGTCAGGACACCCGGGCCGGGGACAGGCAAAGAATCACTGGGGATGATTAACCCGGCGTTGCCATACGTGCTTCCGGCGTTGAGGGAGTCTTTTTCAACCAGGGTGACCGAGCAGCCTTCTTTTACAAGGTAATAAGCGGAACAAATGCCGATGATGCCACCCCCGATGATCAGGACATCGGATGACTTTCGGGATAATGGGTCCATATCGGTTTCTCACTCCTCAAACAGGTTGAAATGAAGATGATAAGAGTAGTATACCTTGAGCAGAAATTAAAGAAAATAGACCTTTGGGACAGTATCCTCAAAGGTCAAGTGGTTTTTTGGTCAGGATAAAAAATCCCCAGGCCAGCCTGTAAGCCGCATTCTGTCCGCCCGGTTTCAAGTTTACACCCGGAGGCGTCCTCCTTGTCCGTGGCGGGGTGATTATCTGTCTCGGAGCCACCTTTCGGTGACCCTCATTGCAACCTACCTGGGATTTTTAGGAAACGAGCCGTTTCCCCTCCCGAAGGAGTTCGTCCCTGCTTGGCTTTGCTCCCGATGGGGGTTGCCTGGCCGTGGCCGTTGCTGGTCACGCCGGTGGTCTCTTACACCACCTTTTCACCCTTACTCTGTGAGCGGTTTGTTTCTGTGGCCCGATCCGGTAGATTCAGCTGCCGGTGGCAGCCTCTCCACCCCGGATGTTATCCGGCATCGTGCTCTGTGGAGTGCGGACTTTCCTCGATCCTGAAAGCGGGCTTCCAGGACCGCAACCACCCGGCCAACCTGGGTCTACCATCATAACACGACCGGGGTGTTTAAGATAGGGATTTAAGGGAGGATTTGCCTTCCAGGGGTGGACAAACCGTGCCCCTTGTTTTAGAATGTCAATTCAATGAATAAGGTTGTCACGCCAGTAAGGGTAGAAGACGGAGGATTCATTTTGGCTACGAAATCATCTCAGAAACGAGATCGACAAAATAAAAAGCGCCGGGAACGAAACCGTGTTTTCCGGGGCCGGGCGAGGTCCACAGAAAAAAAGGCCCTCACTGCGCTTAAGGAAGAAAACCTGGAAGACGCGAAAGAGCTGGTTCCGGAAGCTGTTAAAGCGCTGGACAAGGCTGCTGCAAAAGGGGTTATCCACGATAACAATGCGGCCCGAAGAAAAAGCCGGATCATGAAACGCCTGTCAGCGCTGGAAAAGAAAGCATAAGCCCCTATCACCAACTGGAATTCTGGCAGCGGGAGCGCAGTTCCTCCCGCTGTTTGTCTTGTTAATTCTCATGATATAATCTCGGAGCGTCAGGTGGATACGATATAGATTCACATTGAATAGGCGGACGGTTGATGTCCGGACGTGGAAGTTCAAGGCCCTCACGGGCTGTCAATCAGGATCCTCTTTATGTTCACATCTGAACAACAGCAGGCTGAAAGCGACATACAACGGGCTCTCAAAGAACATAATATTCCAGTCCCGGAAGAGTACGATTGGAAACCCATCCCTTTTTCTGGTGAGTGGGGGATGTCGACGTCCTTCTTTAAAGTTGCGGCGCAGGAAGCCCGGGCAGGGCGGGATATCAACGTGCCGGATCGGGCGGCAGACATCGCTTCCCTTGTGGCTGATGCTGTGGGCGATGAGGGTGATTTCTCCCGCGTGGAGGCCGTGGATGGTTACCTCAACCTGTATTTTGCGGCCGGCGAGTTCAGCAAACGGGTCGTAGACCGTGTCCTGCAGGCAGGGATGCGGTTCGGCAGTGGGGACTCAAAAGGCGAACAGGTCATGGTGGAATTCTCCCAGCCCAACACCCACAAGGCATTCCATGTGGGTCACTTGCGGAGCGCCATTCTGGGTGACGCGGTGTGCCGTATCCTGGAGTTTGCCGGTTATGATGTGGTGCGGGCCAATTATTACGGTGACATCGGCCTGCATGTCATCCGGTGGCTGTGGAATTATATGAAATTCCATTCCGAGGAGACTCCTCCGGAGGACACCACGCGCTGGATGGGGGATCTCTATGCTGAAGCCACCCGGCGTCTGGAGGAAAACCCGGCGTACGAAGAAGAGGTGCGTGAATTATACGCCCGCTGGGACAACCGCGATCCAGAGGTGGTCGAACTGTGGGAGAAAACCAGGCAGTGGTCCATCGAGGGCTTTGAGGACATGTACCAAATCCTGGATATCGAGTTTGACCGCTATTACGCCAACAGCGAGGCAGAGGAACCTGGAAAAGAGCTGGTCCAGGAACTGATTGATGAAGGTATCGCTGAAGATCTGCGGCCGGATGATGCGGTGATTGTTAAGATTGATGAGCTTCTGGAGCGTGAGAAAGAAAAGTATCGTGTGCTGGTGGTCCTGCGCTCGGATGGCACGGCGCTGTATCCGGCGATGGATCTGGCGCTGGCAAAACTTAAATTCGAAGAATATGATCTGGATCGCTCAATCTATGTTGTCGATGTCCGTCAGAGTTTGCATTTCCAGCAGGTGTGGAAGACGCTGGAGATCGCCGGCTATCCCTGGGTGGACGATCTGGAACATCTGGCTTATGAACTGGTCAACCTGCCTGGAAATGTGGTCATGGCTTCCCGGGAAGGCACGGTGGTGCTGCTGGAAGACCTCATCCGGGAATCCCGGTCGCGGGCCCTGGAAGTTGTGGAAGAAAAAAACCCCGACCTGGAACCCGATAATAAAGAAATGGTCGCCAGAGCGGTGGGCCTGGGCGCCATTAAATTCCCCATGCTGCACCGGGACAACACGCGGGTGGTGACTTTTGACTGGGATCGGGCCCTGGACTTTACCGGTCAGGCTGCCCCTTATATTCAATATGCCCATGTGCGGGCAAACAGCATCCTGGCAAACATAAATGGTTCACTTCCCGGTTCCCGGGTTCCATCCTATGAACTGCAGCCGGAAGAAATCGAGCTCATCGAGCTCATTTCCCGCCTGCCTCTTCAGGTTCAGAATGCGGCCCGCGAGCGCAAGCCGCTGCAGATTACCAACGCAGCCTATGAGCTGGCTCGCTCCTTCACGGCCTTTTATCGCGAGTGCCCGGTGCTGAGCGCCGATCCAGGCGTGAGATCTTTCCGGCTGCGGATGGTGAAAGCGACCAAAATTGCCCTGGCCAATGCATTGCGCCTGCTGGGGATAGAGGCGCCCCCGGTGATGTAAGCCTCAGGGTAAAAGAGCGAAAAAGGCAGCCCGTTGGAGACCGTTCTCATCAACTGGCTGAGGGGCATAAACAACACAGGAACGTTTTCGTTATTGGAATCAAGGAGTTGGGTATGGCTGTCCGAACGATCATTATGGGCGCTGCTGGGCGCGACTTTCACAACTTTAACGTCTTCTTCCGGGACAATCCAGACTATGAAGTGGTGGCCTTTACGGCCACACAAATTCCAAACATTGAAGGAAGAAAGTACCCCTCGGTTCTGTCAGGTGATCTCTATCCGGAGGGGATTCCGATCCATCCGGAGTCCGATCTGACAACATTGATTGAAACGGAAAATATCCAGCAGGTCATTTTTTCTTACAGCGATGTGCCCCATGAATATGTGATGCATATTGCTTCCCGGGTGCTGGCCGCCGGGGCTGATTTCCGGTTGATGGGATTGAAAGCCACCCAGTTTGAAAGCCAGAAGCCGGTGGTCTCCGTGTGCGCGGTGCGCACGGGGTCCGGAAAGAGTCAAACTACGCGATATGTGGCCAAAGTTCTGTCGGACCTGGGCCACCAGGTGGCTGTCATCCGGCATCCCATGCCCTACGGGGACCTGGCCCAGCAGGCAGTGCAGCGTTTCGCCGAGCTGGATGATCTCGACAAGCATAACTGCACCATCGAGGAGCGGGAGGAGTATGAACCGCATATCATGAATGATGTCATCGTCTATGCAGGCGTAGATTATGGGCCCATATTAAAGGAAGCCGAGAAGGAAGCCGATATCATCCTGTGGGACGGTGGGAACAATGATCTCCCTTTTTATGTTCCGGACTACCATATCGTGGTTGCGGATCCCCACCGCCCCGGACATGAGACCACCTATCATCCAGGGGAGGCCAATGCCCGCATGGCGGATGCCTTTATTATCAACAAGGTGGATACCGCCGATCAAGAAAATGTGATTGCCCTGCACGATTCCCTGCATGACCTGGCGCCGGAGACCGTGATCATGGAAGCTGCGTCCCCCATTTTTGTGGATGATCCGGGCGCCATCCGGGACAAACGGGTGCTTGTCGTGGAAGATGGTCCGACATTAACGCACGGTGATATGGCTTACGGCGCGGGATGGGTGGCGGCGCGTCGTTTCGGAGCCGCGGAGATTGTCGATCCCCGGCCCTACGCAGTGGGGTCCATCCAGGAGACGTATCAGAAATATCCCACCACGGGGGATGTCCTGCCGGCCATGGGGTACGGCGAAGAACAAATGAAGGAACTGGAGCAGACCATCAACAGTGCTGACGTGGATCTGGTGTTGATCGGCACGCCCATCGATCTGGGCCGGCTGCTGAAGATTAACAAGCCCACACAGCGCGTGAAATATGAGCTGCAAATTATCGGTCAGCCCACCCTGGAAGGCGAACTCAAAAAGCGCTTTGGGTCCTGACGGGCCTCCAATCGCGCTTGTCTTCCCTGGACAGCCTGATGAACATCGGGGCATGCCTCCCAATCAACGCTGTTCATTGTATCCAGCCTGAAATTAGTCACCTCATGTGATATGCCCTCTCTGAATTGGTCGACCAAAGAAGACCCTCAGCCTCTCCCGGCGGAACTTACCACGCAGTCCATCCTCCTCCCGCAGGGCACAGAATCTGTACCGGGTAATCCACCCCGGAGTCGCTTGATCCTGGGGGACAATCTGCGGGTGATGTGGGCTTTGTTGCCTGAACTTGAAGGCAAGATTGACCTCATTTATGCCGATCCTCCCTTCTTTTCCAACCGCGGGTATCCGGCCCGGATAGGCCGTGGAGAGGATTCCCGCCAACCTGAAGAGTGGGAGTTGGCCGAGGGCTACCAGGATGAGTGGGAAGATCTGGATGCTTATCTGGACATGCTCTATCCCCGCCTGGTGCTCATGCATCGCCTGCTGTCCGATCAGGGATCGTTGTATTTGCATCTGGATTGGCATGCCAATTCTTATGCCCGCATCCTGCTGGATGAAATTTTCGGGTACGAGCGTCTAAACAATGAGATTGTCTGGACGTATCATGGTCCTTCGCCCATCCGGAGCGCGTTTAATCGCAAACATGACACCATCCTCTTTTACACGAAATCTGGTCAGTATACCTTCAATGTGGATGATGTCAGGATCCCCTACAGCGACAGCACGGTAAATACTTTTAAGGCTTCCTCTAAAGCCGGCTTCGGGAAGACCCCTGATCTGGAGCGCGGAAAAGTACCGGAAGATTGGTGGTACTTTCCGGTTGTGGCTCGATTGCATTCAGAGCGAACCGGGTATCCTACCCAGAAGCCGGAGGGTCTGCTGCAGCGGGTCATTCTGGCATCTTCCAACCCGGGGGATGTAGTGGCAGACTTTTTCGCTGGGTCGGGTACCACAGCTGCTGTAGCGTCCCGTCTGGGTCGGCGTTTCATTGCCAGTGACGCGCAGTGGCGTGCCATTCACACCACGCGCTCTCGCTTCGTGCAGGACGCGGCACGGCGAAAAGAGGAGGGTGAGCTACCGGGGGAGCCTCATGCGCCGTTTGTCATCCAACGGGAAAACAGCGTCCCCCACACAGCTTATGCACCATTGTTGGATGGAGCAGGGGATGGAGTCAAACTGGAAGGAAGCCAGCTCAGCCTTGACCCGGATCTCATATCCAGGCTGGACTACTGGGAGGTGGATCCTAATTGGAGCGGGGAAATCTTCACAAGCACTGTGCAGTCAGCCCGGTCCCGGCGGGCCGGGGACATCGACCATGCGCTGCAGCTGCCGGAGGTGGGGGAAAAAATCTGTGTTCGGTTGGTCCAGGTGGATGGGTCTCAAAGCCAGATTGTGATCGAGCCATAAAAAAAGCCACACCTGGCAGGTTGTGGCTGCGTTGTTCGCTTTCTCCCCCTGTGGGCTCAAAGATCGAGTTTATATCCTTCCCCGCGAACGGTGATGATCAATTCCGGATTGCCGGGATTTTTTTCAATCACTTTCCGGAGCCAGTTGATATGCACGTCCAGGGAACGGGTGTCCTCTGTGTAATTGGTCTCCCACACCTCGCTGAACAGCTTTTCACGCTTGATGACCTCTCCTGCCTGGGCAATCAGCATTTTGAGCAGTTCTGCCATGCGGGGTGTGATATGTTCTTCGTTGTGCTCGCAGCGGATGATCTGGCGGTCCATATCCAACTGGATCGGTCCGGCCTTAATCACGTTCTCGCCATCTCCCGGAATGAGCGGGATGATACGGTTTTCAAGCTTCCGGATGGTGAAGGGCAAGATGAGCTGCACGTCGGCTACGACGTCGTTGGCAGGGATATAGTCGGGGGAATTGATCAAGATCATCGGTAGATCCGGTTCCTGGGTCTGGATGGATTTGCAGATCCGCGTCCCTGTGGTGCGCATGGAGGCGGCATCGATGATCAGCACATCCGGCTCTAGTTTCGGGATTCTATGTTTCGCTTCCCTGCCGGTGTTGACGACGGTAACGTGATACTCTCGTTGTTTTAAGTCAGGGATGAACGCTGGGTTATCAGATCTTTTCTTACCCGCCCAGAGTATGTTTGCCTTCGGTTGTTGGCTGTCAGCCATCACACTGTACCTTGCTAGAAGTGAAAACAATTAGAGCAGAATGTCAACGGGAAACGAATTATAATGAAAACTCACAAGTTGTGCAAATTAGATACGATTAGAATTTGTTAAGCTTATTGCTACTTTGGATTGTACCAAACATTTATTTCCATCTGACTTGAAAACCAGATTTTGCTTTACAGTTTTATTATTTTCAGAGTTGAGATCGGAATCCAAACAGGATGTTACAATTTGGTCAATCCACCCTGATGAGTAAAGGATACTTTGAACCGATGATCATTCATTCTGCGTCACATGTCGTAACGTGTGCCGGTGGACCGCAGCGGGGAAGCGCGATGGGTGAACTGGGCATGATTACAAACGGCGCGGTTGTTATCCAGAACGGCCGGATCCTTGACACCGGTCCCACGCCAGAGATGCTTGACGCATACCCGCAAGAAGACAAGTGGTCCGCAGAGAACCGGGTGGTGATGCCCGGTCTGGTGGACCCCCATACCCATGTGCTGTGGGCTGGAGATCGGGCCGGGGAGTTTGAGATGCGGGTCCAGGGCCGGTCCTATCAAGAGATCATGGATGCCGGGGGCGGGATTGTCTCCACGGTGCGGGACACGCGTGGGGCCTCTGTGGAGGACCTTAAGAAAGAAACGCGTCACCGGCTGAGGAGCATGTTTGCCCACGGAACCACCACACTGGAGGGAAAAACGGGGTATGGACTGGAGCTGCAGGCAGAACTGCGCTCACTGCTGGCCTATCTTGAGTTAGATAAGGAGGGTCCTCAGGACCTGGCGGTGACTTTTTTAGGGGCCCATGCTGTGCCCCCTGAATTCAAGGAGGACACTTCCGGATATACAACATTGGTCTGTGAAGAGATGCTGCCCGAGGTGAGGGACTGGTGGACAAACCACACGGAAGCCGCTTTGCCATTTGTAGATGTGTTTTGTGAGCAGGGGGCTTTTAACCTGGCCCAGAGCAGACGAATATTAGAAGAAGCCACTTCGTTGGGTTTTCCGGTTAAGATCCATGCCGATGAATTTGAAAATCTGGGGGGGGGCTCCCTGGCTGCGGAACTGGGAGCGGCATCTGCAGATCATCTGGTTGTCACCAGTGATGAAGATATTGAGGCTTTAGCCCGATCGGATACCGTGGCGGTTTCCCTGCCCTGCACGCCCTTTGGGCTCGCGGATGGCGGATACACACCGGCGGGTAAGATCCTGTCTGCGGGGGGGATGCTGGCGATTGCCACAGATCTCAATCCGGGAACCGCGTGGTGTGAGTCCATGCAGTTTGCCATGGCCCTGGCCTGCCGCTATTTGGGGCTGACGCCAGCCCAGGCCATCGTGGCGAGTACGATCAATGCCGCTGCCGCTATTCACCGGGATCATGAGGTGGGCTCGTTGGAGGTTGGGAAAAAAGCGGATATGCTGGTTCTGGAAACACCTGACTATCGCCATCTCGCTTACCGTTTCGGCACAAATCTTGTCCGGGCGGTCATCAAGGACGGAAGAATTTATCGCAAGGAGGAGTTGATATGGGAATAATGGATAATTCGCTGCTGATCTGGATTGTTGTGGCCGGAATCGGGCTGCTGGTGCTGCGTTTCATACTGAACGTGACCAAAAAGGTACTCACGATTGGATTTATTATCCTTGTTGTCGTGGCCATTTATCTCTTCCTGACGAACTACGTCGCGGGATCCCTTCTACCCTGAAGGCGATCTCCGCCGGGGGCGTTAGAGCACAATCGGGAGTACCTTTCATGCCGACCATTGAACAAGCAAAGAACTGGTATCCAGAACAGGATCCTGTGCATGGCTTCGGTCACATTCTGCGGGTATATCGAATGAGTGAAGCGCTGTCTCGCAGAGAAGGGGCCCGGTGGGAGATCGTGCGGGCTGCGGTGCTCCTGCATGATGTGCAGGTAGAGGGGGGAGATCGGGAGGATCATCATCTCAGTTCAGCCGGGTTTGCAGAAAACATTCTCGCCAGGGAAGGCTGGCCCGAAGAAGATATCGGGGCCGTTCTGCACTGCATCCGGGCGCACCGCTTCCGGGACCGGGAGGTGCGGCCGGAGACGCTGGAAGCCCAGGTGCTGTTCGATGCCGATAAGTTGGATGCTATCGGTGCGGTAGGCGTGATGCGAGCTGTGGCCTATGCGGTTCAGGATGGCCAGCGCCTGTATCACATGCCCTCGCAGCACTTTCTTGATACAGGGGAAAAGGAACCCGGGGAACCCCATACACCCTACCATGAATTTCATTTTAAGCTGCGGCATTTAGCGCATGACCTGCATACAGAAACTGCCCGGCGCTGGGCAAAGACGCGGCATCAAACCATGAGCCGTTTCTTCGAACAACTGGCAGCAGAACTGGAGGGAGAGGGCTAAGAGGGGCGCGTGACTTGCCCCATCTTATGGGAACGGGGGACTGATTAGTGTAGCAAGAGAAACAGGGGGGATCAGCTTCTCAACTGCTGTTCCAGCTCTTTGAGTTCCACCCGGGACGTGAGATCCAGGGAAAGAGGTGTGACGGAAACTACCTCTTCCATATGCACCGCATGGATGTCGGAGTCAGGAGGTGCGGTGTGCCAATCATCCGCCACCCGGTAACCGATATTGCCCTCTTTGTCCTTGGACTCGCGCTCCGGAGGGACAGCGGTGTAATACCGGACGGGGGAGAGCCGGGTTATTTTCCACGGGGTATCCGGGGTGGCTGTGGAGGGGATTTCGACCTTGAGGACTTTGACATCTGCAGGAAGCTCTTTGGTTAAAAGCAGCTCCGCAAAGTAGTGCGTAAAGTGGGCCGCGGTGCGGAAATCAACCTGGGTGGAATACGTCAGGTGATACTTGTGATCGGTGTCAAGGGAGATGGCCAGGGCGGGGATATCGGAAGCGCCGGCTTCCAGGGCGGCACCCACGGTGCCGGAAACCGTCACCCCTGTACCGACGTTCAATCCGTAGTTGATACCGGACACGACCACATCCGGTTTCTGAGGGCAAATTTCCAGCACCCCGTGCAGTACGGCCTGGGCCGGTGTCCCGCCCACAGCATGCACCGTCCATGTTTTCTCATTTACCGTGACTTTCTCCTCTTCGATCCTGCCGTCGGAAGTGGTTGGCATGCTGCGGCCTGATCCGGAGGATTGCTTCCGGGGGGCGACCACGGTTACAAAGCCCAGTGGGTCGAGGGTTTCTGCGGCGGCCCACAATCCGGGGGATTGGATGCCGTCGTCGTTGGTCAATAAAATGATTGGTTCTGACATAGTCCACCTGACAAAAAATGAGAGAGCGGATGATTCCGCTCCCGTGATCAGCACCCTCGGCGTGATTCGAACACGCGACCCCTTACTCCGCAAGCAAGTGCTCTATCCACTGAGCTACGAGGGCATATGGTCCTTCTCAAGCGGGGAGGGTGGGATTCGAACCCACGGTCGAGTATTACCCCGACAACCGCTTAGCAGGCGGCCCCAATCAGCCACTCTGGCACCTCCCCATCGATCAGGCGGAGGGAGAGGGATTCGAACCCCCGGTGGGCGGTTAAACCCACAGCTGTTTTCAAGACAGCCGCCTTCGTCCACTCGGCCATCCCTCCTAGGGAAGATGTTTTCCGAGCGGGGAGATTTTACCATACGAGGGATTGCGGCGCAATGCAATTAGGGTGCCTTCCCTTGACCAAACCCCTTTTGCAAGCTAAAATGCAAGCTTGCGGATGGCCGTCTTAAGGTTGAATTCGTCATCCGCTGTTTTCTTTATTAATGACAATGGCTGAGACATGTTTGAGAATTTGACAGACCGCCTCCAGGACATATTTTATCAACTTCGCCGGCGGGGGAAGCTTTCTGAAGAGGATGTGGATTCCGCCATGCGCGAGATTCGCTTGGCGCTTTTAGAAGCGGATGTGCAGTACGGCGTGGTGCGCGACTTCGTCTCCCACGTCAAAGAACGCGCTGTGGGAGAAGAAGTCTCCCGGGCTTTGAATCCAGGCCAGCAGGTGGTCAAGATCGTCCATGAGGAGTTGGTGGAAACCTTGGGAGATCCGGCTCCTCTGGAGCTTAAGGGGCCAAAACCCCGAACGATTATGCTGGTCGGTCTGCAGGGGTCTGGGAAGACCACCACAGCGGGGAAACTCGCCCGATCTCTGCGCTCTCAGGGAGAGCGGATCCTCCTGGTGGCTGCGGATCCTTATCGACCGGCTGCTGTGCAGCAGCTGGAGACGTTGGGGGAACAGTTATCGGTACCTGTCTATTCCGAAGTGGACAGCGATCCTCCCCAACTCGCGGAGCATGCCCTGCAGCGAGCGGAGCGGGGTGGGTTCAGCGTCATGATCATGGACACCGCGGGGCGGTCGCAATTGGATGAGAGCTTGATGGAGGAATTGACCGCCATCCAGGAACGAGTGGATCCCACGGAAACGTTGCTGGTCGTCGATGCCATGATCGGCCAGGAGGCGGTCAATGTCGCCCAGGGTTTCAAAGAGTCCTTGCCCTTGACCGGTTTGGTGATGGCCAAGATGGACGGAGATGCCCGGGGAGGAGCTGCCATCTCGATCCGATCCGTGACCGGGGTCCCGATTAAGTTTTTGGGCACAGGCGAAAGCCTGAAAGAACTTGAAACCTACGATCCCTCCCGATTGTCCTCCCGGATTTTGGGCATGGGGGATGTGATTGGGCTCATCGAACGCGCTGAAGAAGCCGTAGATGAAGATACGGCTCGCCAGCAAGCGGAACGCATGTTGTCCGGCGAGTTCACCTTGGAGGATTTCGCTGAGCAGTTGAGACAGTTGAGGAAGATGGGGCCGATTGGGAAAATCATGGACATGCTGCCGGGACAAATGGGGAGTATGGCCCAAGGGATATCTCCGCAAGATGCGGAAGAGCGTTTGACAGTCACTGAAGCGATTATCCATTCCATGACCCCTGAAGAACGCCGCAACCCCAAGGTGCTTAACGCCAGCCGTCGACGGCGCATCGCGGAAGGCTCCGGTACCCGCGTTTACGATGTGAATCAATTAGTGAAACAGTACCGGGACGCCAAGAAATTGTTTGAGCGTTTAGGGAAGTCAGGCATGGGCAACCTATCCCGATTGTTTGGATGATCGTTTCTGGTTTATAATACATGTCGCTGGAGCGGGCGCTCGAGCGAGAGGAATGTTGAAAAGAATAAGGAGAAAAGGATTATGGTTCGAATTCGCTTACGCCGCGCAGGAGGCAGGGGCCAACCCACCCACCGCATCGTGGCCGCGGATAAAGAAAGCCCCCGGGACGGGCGGTTTCTGGAGATTCTGGGTGATTACAATCCCCGAACAGAACCGGCGACGATCCGGGTTAAGGAAGACCGCGTCTATCACTGGCTAAGTGTCGGCGCGCAGCCGTCGGATGCCGTCCTTCAGGTGTTCAACGTGATCGGTTTGATGGACCGCTACCAGCGCTACCAGGAGGGCGAAGATCTGGAAGCGCTCTTGGAGGAAGCTGAAGTAGCCCAAGAAGCACAAAATAAAGATCCTCGCACCCGCCGAGACGACTTGATGGCCAAAGCCGTGTCCAAGAAGAAGGTGAAAAAAGAGGAAGCGGAAGAACCTTCTGAGGAAGAGGAAGCGGAAGAGAAAGAAGAAGCCGAGGCCGAAGAGGCTGAAGTTACAGAGGAAGTGGAAGAGGAAGCAGCCGGGGTTGAAAAAGCTGAAACCGCTGAAGAAGGAGACGCGGAGGAAGACGAGGAGGATGAGCCAGAAGAAGACGTCGAGGAGGAGGAAGAAGAAGACGAGGAGGATGAGCCAGAAGAAGACATCGAGGAGGAGGAAGAGGAAGACGAGGAGGATGAGCCAGAAGAAGACGTCGAGGAGGA
>CAZIFI010000005.1:0-74054 GCA_964539105.1 uncultured Anaerolineales bacterium
GCAGCTCTTCCCGCACCCCGTCCCTGACATCAAATCTGACTTTCACCTTCGCAGCCGGGATTAAATTGCCCGAACCGCTGGCATAGAGGACGATATCTCCCCGGCGGGCAGCGGCCGTTTGCAGGGCGGGACTTTCCTCGTTTTCTTGCCGGGAAGGCAGATAATAATAGCGGTATGCCCCGTAACCCAGGCCGCCTAAGAGAAATGCCGCTAGGATGATGATCCAAATCGTTTTGCGGGTTTTCTTGCTCTTTTTCATCTAGCTGGCTCCTTGAATCTGTCTCCTTTTGCTGTCAATAGGCAAGTTTATGAAATATATGTCAAGAAATTGTCGGGAAGATATGTGTTTTGTGTGAAGATAAGCGCCGCCCCGGCACCGATCAGCTGGATTTCTGTTCTCCGCCATCTGTCCAGCGTGCTTCCCCTGTTCAGAAAATGTGCCGCCGGGCATCGTCCTTAATGCAAACCCGTGTAGTCATTGGCTCCCCCCGGCGGGGAGGGGAAGGCCCCGGTCTTCGCGGAGGGGCTGCGGCATGGTCCGGGACCCTGTCCTCCCCGGCCGCTCAGGCAAAGCCTACCTGTACATTCAACGCGGAGGAGGATGCATCCCCGGCAGCCCGCATCCCGGGCACCTGCCTCTTTCCCGGCTGCGTTGAAGCATCGAAACCTCCCGCCAGCCTCACTCCGCCCGGGCCGGGTCCCGTTGCAGTCACCTGTCCCGCGTGTTAGAATTAACAGGCATCACCGCAGCCATTATCCAGCATCTATGCAGCACTCCCTGGAGGAGCGAGTATGTCCGACATGGTTGAAGTCACCATAGACAGCATCCGGGTCAGCCTGATGTCCCAGCAGCGTGTCATCATCCTGCGCGAGGTGGGCGCCGAACGCTATCTGCCCATCATGGTCGGTATCTATGAGGCCGAGCACCTCACCCTGGCGCTGCAGAACGTGGAGGTCTCCCGGCCCCTGACCTACGACCTGTTCGTGAACATGCTCGACCAGCTGGGCGCGGAGGTGGTGCAGGTGGAAGTGGTCGCCCTGCGCGACGAGACTTACTTCGGCAACATCGTGGTCAACGTCAACGGCACCATGCTCAACGTGGACTCCCGGCCCTCTGACGCCATGAACCTGGCCATCCGCCTTGATGTGCCCATCTACGCCTCCCGCGAGGTGATGGACGAGGCCGGGCTGATCCCCGAAGAGGACATCAGCGAGGAAGATCTGGCCGTGGAGGAAGACGTGGAATCCGAGCGCCTGACGGTCTTCGAGGATTACCTGGAGAATATGGGCCCCTCGGAAGAGATCCGGAGCGAGGAAAAAGCTGAGGCAGAGGATACTGGCGCCGAGGTGCAAGAACAAGAGGAAGAAGAAGCGGAACCCGAGGTGGAGGAAGATCAGGAAGAAGGGGGCCACGCGGAGGAGGAAGAGGATCAGGGCGCCGGGGCGCAAGATGATGAAGACGATGACAACTCTGAGGCGCAGAAAGATTAAATCCCACCTCCCCTGACGCGGACCCAATTGGCACAACCCGCGCCGGCCCCGGGAGGATTTTTTTACAACTACCCCCGGCCGGCGCTGTCTTTTTAAGAATCCCCGCTGCCCTACCCGATCCGCCATGGTGTACAATAGAAAAGCCAACTGCCATTAATCGATCACACCCATCACCCACCCATGACCGACGCCGTCCACTTTGACAACTCACCCGAATCATCCGGCCCGACCATGGTGCCCCACAGCCGCGAGGCGGAAGAAGCCGTGCTGGGCGCTGTGCTCATCAACCCCGAATCCTATTACGATGTGGCCCAGTTCCTGCAGGCGGAGGACTTTTACATCCACCGCCACCGCTGGATGTGGCAGGCTTTCGTCCAGCTCCACGAGCAGAACGAGGCCATTGACTTCGTGACCGTGACCGAGGAGCTGGACCAGATGGGCCATCTGGCTGATGTGGGCGGTGCGGCCTATGTCACCAAGCTGATCAACAACGTGCCCTCCTCGCTGCACGCCGAAGCTTACGGGCGGCGCGTGGAGGAAACCGCCATCCGGCGCCGCATGCTGGAAGCCGCCAACCGCATCGCCAAGCTGGCCTACGAGGAAGACGTCAGCCTGGAAACGGTGATGGACGACTCCGAAAAGGCCGTCTTCAACGTCAGCGAGCGGCGCCTGACCCGCGACCTGAAACCGATCCAGTCCGTGCTCAGCGATTACTTCGACCGCATCGAGGAACTCTCGCAGCGGGACGACGAGCTGGTGGGCGTGCCCACCGGGTTCATCGACATCGACAAAATGCTGGGCGGGCTGCAGCCCTCCGACCTGCTGATCATCGCCGGACGGCCGGGCATGGGCAAGACCGGCTTCTGTATCTCGGCCGCCAAGAACGCGGCCCTGACCCACAAGAAGCACGTGGCCATTTTCTCCCTGGAGATGTCCAACGAGCAGCTGGTGCAGCGCCTGATCGCCCAGGAGACGGGCATCGACTCCACCCAGCTGCGCTCGGGACAATTGGACCCCGGCCAGTGGCCGCTGTTCACGCAGGCCATCGAGGTCCTGAACGACACGCACATCTTCCTGGACGACACCCCGGCCCTCACTCCCCTGCAGCTGCGCACCAAATGCCGCCGCCTGCACCTGGAGCACCATTTAGATCTAATTATCGTCGATTACCTGCAGCTGATGACAGGCGACACGCGCAACGACAACCGCGTGCAGGAGGTGTCGGAGATCAGCCGCAATTTGAAGATCCTGGCCCGGGAGCTGAACGTACCCGTGCTGGCCGCGGCCCAGCTTTCGCGCGCCGTGGAGCAGCGCTCCGACAAACGTCCGGTGCTGTCCGACCTGCGGGAAAGCGGCAGCCTGGAGCAGGACGCGGACATCGTGATGTTTATCTACCGCCAGGAGCTGTACGAGGAAGACACGGTGCACCAGAACATGGCCGAGATCCTCATCGCTAAACACCGCAACGGGCCCACGGGCGAGGTGCAGCTGGTGTTCCGCAAGAACCTGGCCAAATTCGAAAACGCTGCCCGGCGCGAGGTGGACCTGTCCCAGGTGGCCTGACCCCGAGGATCATGCGCCCATGAGCTTTGAAGGTTTCCCCTCCGGAAAAGTCAACTTCACCCAGATCCCCTCCCCTTTTTTCCGCGACCTGCTGCCGCAGATCGACAACCTGGAGGAGCTCAAGGTCACCCTGTACGCCCTGTGGCAGGTGACGCGCCTGGAAGGCAAGGTGCGCTATTTGCGGGAGGATGATTTCACCTCCGACCCGCTGTTTATGGAAGGCATGGGGAAGTGGCCCGGGGAAGCCAACCAGGCCGTGCAGCGCGGACTGGCGCGGGCGGTGGAGCGCGGCACGCTGATGCGGGTCGACGTCGATATGAAAGGGGAAACCATCGCGGTGTATTTTTTCAATTCCCCCAAGGGCCGGGCCGCGGCGGAAGCCGCGCAGGAGGAGGACTGGCAGCCGCCGTCCCGGGATGCACCAGGCGCCACCCTGGACATCGAGCAGCCCAACATCTTCCAGCTGTATGAGGAGAACATCGGGCCGCTCACCCCCCTGGTGGCGGATATGCTCAAAGACGCGGAAGAGCTCTATCCGGAGCTTTGGATCCGGGACGCCTTCCAGATCGCGGTGGAGAACAACGTCCGCAAGTGGAAATATATTGAGGCCATCTTACGAAGCTGGCAAGAAGAGGGACGAGATGAGCGAAGAGATCAACGATATTCTGAAAAGAGCCGCCGAGAATATCTCGAAGACGAGTTCGCAGACTACATCGAAGACTGAGGGCGGGAAACGTAAAGGGCATGACATGCCCGGCGACCCGGCGTGCGAGATCTGCGGCGGCGTGGGCTACGTGCGGCGCGACGTGCCGCTGGGCCACCCCGAGTTCGGCAAGATCACCCCCTGCAAATGCCGCCGGGGCCAGCTCAAACAGCGGGTGCGGGACGACCTGTACAAGATGTCCAACCTGGACGAGCTGTCCCACCTCACTTTCGACAACTTCCAGCCCCGGGGCCAGATCGGGATCGGGCCGGCCCAGGCCGACACCCTGGAGCGGGCCTTCAACCACACCCGCCGCTTCGCCCGCGACCGGGATGGGTGGCTGCTGCTGCAGGGCCGCTACGGGTGCGGCAAGACGCACCTGGCCGCCGCGGCCGCCAACTTCGCCGTGGACCACGGGGTGCCCACCCTGTTCATCACCGTGCCCGACCTGCTGGACTCGCTGCGCTTTTCCTACAACGACCCCGAGGCGCCCTTTGAGGAGCGCTTCAACGAGATCCGCACCTCTTCCCTGTTGATCATGGACGATTTCGGCACCGAGAACGCCACCAGCTGGGCCCAGGAAAAATTGTTCCAGATCCTGAACTACCGCTATATCAACGAGCTGCCCACCCTGGTGACCACCAACCTGGCCCTGGACCAGATGGAGGGGCGCATCCGCTCCCGGCTGCAGGACCCCAACCTGGTGACCTGCGTCAAAATCCTGGCCCCCGACTACCGGCGGCCCACGGACGACACCGGGCACCCGGAATTATCGTCCCTGGACCTGCTGGGGGAGCGCACCTTCGGCAATTTCAACCTGCGCAAGGACGAAAACCTGGAGCTGGACGAGCGCAAGCGGCTGGAGCGCGCCTTCCACGCCGCGCGGGAGTACGCCGAGAACCCGGAGGGCTGGCTGGTGTTCATGGGCAAATACGCCAGCGGCAAGACCCACCTGGCAGCGGCCATCGCCAACTACCGCTCCGGACAGGGCGTGCCGCCCCTGTTCGTGATGGTGCCCGACCTGCTGGACCACCTGCGGGCCACCTTCAACCCGGACAGCACGGTGAGCTACGACCGGCGCTTTGACGAGATCAAGACCTCGCCCCTGCTGGTGCTGGATGATCTGGGCACGCAGTCCATGACCCCCTGGGTGAAAGAAAAGCTGTACCAGCTGTTTAATTACCGCTACAACGCCGACCTGCCCACAGTGATCACCACCTCGGATAAGCTGAGCGAGATCGACCCCCGCATCCGGAGCCGGATGCTGGACCGGCGCATCTGCCGCATCCACGCCCTGACCGTGCCGCCTTACCGGGGCGGGAAATCCCGGCGGTAACCATCATCCACCCCTGCTAAAATGACGAAGTCCCGGCGGGTCCCGGGACTTTGTTTATTCCCTTTCCTCAATCAGGCCGAGGCGGAGGGCGGTGTCCTCCTCCGTCATCCCGGCGGTTCCTCTTCCACCCCGGGGACGGGCAGCTGGAGAGCTCCCCGTCCCCTTGCCAGAATCCCCCCCGTGGTGTATCATTCTTATATCCTACACTGAGGTAGCACTTATGCGATTTCAAAAGAGCACCGAATATGCCATCCGGGCCATGGTCTACCTGGCCAAACACCCCGGGGAGCGGCTGTCGGCCCGCTCCCTGCACCAGGCCCTGGACATCCCCTACAAATATCTGGGACGGCTGATGAGCAGCCTGGCCGGGGAGGGGCTGGTGTCCGTGAAATACGGCAAGCACGGCGGTTATCAAATCACCAAAGACCTGGACACCCTCTACCTGCACCACATCGCCGACGTGGTGGAAGGCCTGGAAGACTACGAGCGCTGCATCCTGGGTTTCACGGAATGCTCGGACGACAACCCATGCGCCCTGCATGAGCGCTGGCTGGCCCGCCGGGAGGACATCAAAGCTATGCTCTACGAGACCAGCCTGGCCGACCTCAAAAGGGAGCCCAGCAAACAGCCGTGACTTTTTTTAACTTTATATCCTACACGGGGGTAGGATTTCCAAGAAGAGGTGAGCTATGAGCGAACTGATTGACCACCGGCAGGAGCGGATCGAGATCATGAAAGCCCTGATCCGGCAGCTGCATGAGGGCACGGGGGAAGGGAAAATCCGCCGCCAGCTGGAGACCATGCTGGACGAGGCCGATTATGCCGATGTCTTCGAGATGGAAGTGCAGCTGATCGAAGAAGGCATTGACCAGGAAAGCATCCAGGAACTGTGCGACACCCACACCCGGGTGCTCTCGAACCACCTCGACCTGCAGGAAACGCCGCAGACCAACCCCGGCCATCCCGTGCACACCTTCCTGCAGGAGAACGTGGAGCTGACCGTGCGCTGCCAGAAAATCCGCCTGCTGATGGAGGAGGTGGCCGACCTGGAGGACGGCGGGGACGCCCTGCCCCTGATGCGCGACATCCAGGGCCTGCTGAACGATTTAATGGATGTCGACAAACACTACCGCCGCAAGGAGAATTTGCTCTTCCCCTATTTCGAGAAAAAAGACATCCCGGGTCCGCCGGCGGTGATGTGGGGCAAACACGACGAAACCCGGCGCATGCTCCGCCTCACCATCCAGGGCCTGCAGGACATCGACCGCCTCCGGGCCGCGGAAGCCCGGGCCTACAACACCCTGGCCGTGGGGGCAGCGGTGTCCGCCGTGGAGGATATGATCTACAAGGAAGAAAAGATCCTCTTCCCCACCGCCCTGGACCTGCTTACGGACCGGGAGTGGTATCAGATAACCCGGCAGAGCCCGGAGATCGGCTTCTGTCTGTACGACCCGGAGTTCGAGTGGCGCCCGGAGGGGATTGAGGTAGATGAAGCTCCCGCCTTCCCGGGCCAGGAGGGGCGGATCCAGATGCCCACCGGGGCCTTCAAGCTGGAGGAGCTGCTGGCCGTCTTCTCTACCCTGCCCGTCGACCTCACCTTTGTGGACCGGGACGACACCGTGCGTTACTTCTCCCCGGGAAAGGAGCGCATCTTCGATCGCAACCGGGCCATCCTGGGCCGCAAGGTGCAGTACTGCCACCCTCCGAAAAGCGTGCACACCGTGAACAGGATCCTGAAGGATTTCAAATCCGGGGCCCAGGACCGGGCCCAATTCTGGATCCAGATGGGGCCCCGCAAGATCCACATCGCCTACTATGCCCTGCGGGATGAGGAAGGAAGCTACCTGGGCACCCTGGAAGTCACCCAGGATATCACCGAGATTCAAGCCCTGGAGGGCGAACGACGCCTGCTGGAATACGACGAGCCCCCCACTGAAGGCACAGAGGACAAACATGAACATCAAAAACACCACCACGCTGAAAGACCTGCTGGATAATCACCCCCACCTGGAAACCACCCTCAGCCGCTGGCTCCCCGCCCTGCAGGACCTGAAACAGGAGGCCCTGAAAGAAACGGCCCTGGCGGCAGCCAACCTGGAGCACCTGGCCCGGGTCACCGGCCGCCAGGTGGGCGAGCTGATCGAGGAAGCGCGGTCGGCAGCCGGCCAGAATGGAGAGCCATCCTTTTCCATGGACCAGCCCCGGATCCACTCCGACGACCCGGACTGGGTCCGGGGACCGGTGGCCCACCGGGTGGACGGCACGGCCCTCCTGACCCGGGGACTGCACCCGCTGTCTGAGGTGAAATCCCGCCTGGCGCAGATGGCCCCCGGCGAGCTGCTGCTGCTGACCGCCAACTTTCATCCCCAGCCCATGATCAAGGCTATGGAGGCCCAGGGATTGGCGGTGCACAGCCGACAGGATCTGGAGGACCCCGGCAGGCACGTGACGTTTATCAAGAAGTAAACGCCGCCACAACCCCCCGGAGGAAAGCCCGCCGGGGCGGCATATTCCGACGGAAACAATCATCCACCTCTGTTGACATGAAAAAGTCCCGGGGGGTTCCGGGACTTCCTTTATTCCCTATCCCCGACGAGGTCGAGGCGGGCGGCGATGTCCTCCTCGGTCATCTCCGGCGGTTCCTCTTCCACCTCGGGCTCCGGGAGATGATTCAGGCGCCACCCCAGCACCAGGCCCTGAATGAGGCCGATCAAGAGGCCGAGGGACCCACCCCGGATCAAGACCGGCAGGGTGTGGAAATTGCCAAAATAAAACAGGCTGGAAAAGTCGCTCAACTGCAGCAGCACAGAGGCTGCTCCGAAACTCACGGTCCAGTTCAGGGCCGAGACCGCGGCCCAGCTGATGACCGACCCTTTCCCCACCGACCCGGTGCGGAAGACGCCGGCCAGCAGCCCGCCGGGCAGGCTGCCCACAGCCGCGATCACAAACACAAAGCTCAGCCACAGCACCCAATCCAGGAGGGGGATCCCGGTGGTGCCGCGCACCACATCAGCCCGGGCGATGGTATCCGCCAGAGCCAATCCCAGCATACCGGAGGCCAGCCCCACCAGGTTGGCCAGGAACCAGGTCAGGAATTTTCGTTCCCCGGGAAGGGCCCACCCCGCCAGGGTAATGAGCAGGGTCCCGAACAGGCCCACGACGAGCAGAGCCAGAAAACCGCCCGGCAGGAAGTTGACAGGAGGACTGTCCAGGAGCCACAAGCCGCCCAGGGCGGCCAGGGTCCACGCGGCAGCTGTGGCCAACAGGAAGAGCCACCAGGGGGATGCCATTCTCTGAGCCTCTAATTTTGCATCAGGGGTACCCATTTCTGAGTCAAGGGTTTCCATAATCCCACCTATGTCCTACAGAGAAGCAGGTTAACCTAAATATACTACAAGTTTTTGATCCCTATGTTAACAAACGCTGTCTGAAAAACTCCCGGGTTGCCAGGCAGGGAACGGGCGCTTCTGCGTGTTCCTCCCAGGCCGGCATAGTAGAATACATCCCCAGCGGGCACGGCTTCAAGTTCGCCCCCCTGCTGGGGGAATGGATTGCCGACGCGGCGGAAGGGCGCGAAAACCCGGCCCTGCGCCGCTTCCGGTGGCGGGAGAAGGGAGAGCGGCGCACGGAGCACGCCCACCACACCTGACCGGCCCCTCCAGGGATCCCGGGGTTGTCCGGCCAGATAAACTTCTCTGGCCCAACAGCGGCCCTGTCCCCATCCCCAATTCCGGCGGCCGGCATCCTCCATCTCTCAAGCACCGGGCCGATTATAAAGCGATGGTGGGCACGCCCTCAACCCTGCCTCAATATACAGCTTGCAGGGTGGCTGGTAAAATGAGTCATGACTGATTTCACGCAAAAAAGGAAAAGCATGGCACACAACCACCATCACGACCACGGGCACGGGCACCACACCAGTCAGCGCATCCGGACCGCTTTTTTTCTCAACCTGGGCTTCACGGTCCTGGAGCTGTTCGGCGGGCTGTGGGCCAACAGCGTGGCCATATTATCCGACGCGGTGCACGACCTGGGCGACACGCTGTCCCTGGGGCTGGCCTGGTACCTGAACAAAGTGGCCCAGCGCGAGCACGACGCCCGCTTTTCCTATGGCTACCACCGTTTTTCCCTCCTGGGCGCGCTGCTCAACGCCGGGATTTTGATCGGGGGCGCCATCTTCATTCTCTCTAAAGCCATCCCCCGCCTGCTGGACCCGCAGTTTGTGTCCGCCCCGCGCATGATCCTGTTCGCCGTGATCGGGGTCATCGTCAACGGCGCAGCGGCCCTGAACCTGAAAGACAGCCGCAACCTGAACGCGCGGGTGGTGTCCTGGCACCTGATGGAAGACATGCTGGGCTGGATGGCGGTGCTGGTGGTGGCTGTGGTGCTGCTGTTCGTGGACCTGCCGGTTCTGGACCCTGTCCTGTCCATCCTCATCACCGGGTTCGTGATGTATAACGTGCTCAAGAACCTGCGCGAAACGCTGTCCGTCTTCCTGCAGTCCGCGCCGGAGGACATCGACGTGCACGCCATCGACCACCAGCTGCGGGCTATCGAAGGCGTAGTCTCCACCCACCACACCCATGTGTGGTCTCTGGACGGGGAAAACCATGTCCTGACCACCCACATCAACCTGGGCCCGGACGCGCCGCGCGAGATCACCTCGCGGGTCAAGAACGACGTGAAAGCCGTCCTCGATCCGCACGGTTTTTCCCACCTTACGGTGGAAATCGAATTCGGGGAAGAAGACTGCGCCATGTGCTGACATGGGGGGTAATGGGCCCCTTCAATCACGTTTCTTATACACTTTTTATAGCGGTCCAGTACAATAACAGTGAAGGACGTGGGTAACCCCTTAACCTGACGGAGGCAGCAGACCATGAGTGGCACAGAAGTCGTTTTGATGGAAAGTGAAGAAAAGCGCAGCCTGGCCGATGTGGCCCGCTTCCTGCGCGATCTGGCTGATAAGATCGAGCGCAACCAGCTCACCCTCCAGCAGGGGAGCGAGGAATACATCCTGCCCCTGCCCGACCCCATCACCCTGGAGCTCAAACTGGAAAAGGAAGACAAAAAAGGTCGCACGAAGCACGAGTTCGAGATCGAACTCGAGTGGTACCCGGACGAGGAAGAAGGCACCATCAGCCTGGGTTAGAAACCAGACCTCACACATCACAGCATATAAAAAACGCCGCCCTTGAGGCGGCGTTTTTAACAGCACAAGTGAAGGGAGGCCGCGCCCCGGTCGCCAGGGATCATCCTAACTGATCATCGACCTGCCCGGGTCCCGGTGCTTCCTCCATCAGGTACAATAGGGGTGAAAAGCACAGGATATACACCTAGCTCACCGGAGGCAGTTGACCATGAGCGGCAAGAAAAAAGTCTTGATGGAAATGGAAGAAAAACGCAGCCTGGCCGATGTGGCCCGCTTCCTGCGCGACCTGGCTGACAAGATCGAGCGCAACCAGCTCACCCTCCAGCAGGGGAGCGAAGAGATTCACCTGAAGCTGCCCGACCCCATTACCCTGGAATTCGAACTGGAAGAAAAGCACAAAAAGCGCGGCGTCAAACGCCAGCTGGAGATCGAGCTGGAATGGTACCCGGACGAGGAAGAAGGTTCCATCAGCCTGGCATGAAAACCATCCCTGATGTTGAAATGTGTAGAAAACGCCGCCTTTCCGGCGGCGTTTTTGATAGCGATGTCAGGCCGCCGGGGCCTGAAGTTTGGAGTATACTTTGCTTACGTCAATCCGGAAAGGAATAATGTATGACACCAAAACGAGATTTCTTACACTCCCGCCCGCACCCCTGGCACGGACTGGAAGTTGGGCCTGATCCACCGGGCACAGTGTACGCCTTCATTGAGATCACGCCCTTTGACCTGGTCAAATATGAACTGGACAAAGAGACGGGCTACATGGTGGTGGACCGCCCCCAGCTGACCAGTTCACTGCCGCCCGCCCTGTACGGGTTCATCCCCCGCACCTACTGCCATGAGGGGGTGGGGGCCCTGATGCCGGATGCCCGGGGCGGCGACCTGGACCCGCTGGATATCTGCGTGTTGAGTGAACGCTCCATCAACCGGGGCGATGTGCTGCTGCGGGCCCATGTGGTGGGCGGGCTGCCCACGCTGGATAACGATCGGGCAGATGACAAGATCATCGCCGTGCTGGAAAACGATGCCCTGTGGGGGAAAGTGCGCAGCATTGATGACCTGACCCCGGCGGTGGTGGAGCGCCTGAGCCATTACTTCAGCACCTACAAGCAGCGTTCCCAGGGAACTTCTCAGGTCCATGTGGGGGAACCGTATGGCAAGGGGCAGGCCGAAAAGGTGATCCGCACCGCCCTTGAGGATTACCGGCGCACCTTCGGGAAGCGGGGGTGAGAAGAATAAGCCGGTCGTGATGGCCCGCATCTGGTTTTCTTTTAAGCGGTGGCCCGAACGGGATCAGCGCAGCAGGGATCCTTCGCTCAAGCATCCTGCGGATGCCGCCCAGGATGACAGCAGCGCTGAGACCTAAAGATACCGCCGCGTCGGACCTTGTCCTCCTCGCGATGACTGTAAACTCGTCTATCTCTGTCCCCAGATAGTCATCTTCCTTTAAGGTTGCCTGCCTATAATGGAAGATGCGATGACTGAACATACTCTCCCCCCGCACCCCTCCCCCTTTATTGGACGTGAATCGGAGCTGGGTGAAGTAACTGAACGATTAAGGAACCCCGACTGCCGCCTGCTGACCATCATCGGACCCGGCGGTGTGGGCAAAACGCGCCTGGCGGTGGAAGCGGCTGCCCAGGAGAAAGCGCGGTATCAGGACGGTGTGATCTTCATCGACCTGCAGCCTGTGGAGGGGTCCAATTTCATCACCGCACTGGCAGATGCCCTTCCCCTCACTCTTTCCGGAGGGAAACCTCCCCGGCAACAGCTGATCGACTACCTGCATGAAAAAGAGATACTGCTGGTTCTGGATAATTTTGAACATCTCACAAAGCAGTCAGTTTTCCTGGGTGAACTGCTGTCCCGTTCCTCCTCCCTGAAACTAGTCGTGACCTCCCGGGAAGCCCTCAACCTGCAAAGCGAATGGCTCTACCCCCTATCCGGCCTTTCAACACCTCCCGACAACCCACAGGGTGACCTCAAGAGATACGGGGCCATGCAGCTTTTCCTGGAACATGCCCGGCGCCGGAACCCAGATTTTTCCCTGGAAGAAGATGGGAACGGCGCAGCCCGTATCTGCCGGGTGGTGGAAGGGCTTCCCCTGGCCCTCAAGCTGGCCGCGTCCTGGACACGAACTCTGGACACTGATGAGATTGCCGCTGAGATCGAACGTAATCTCCCGTTCCTTTCTCACCCGGTACGGGATATGCCGGAGCGTCATCACAGCATCCAGGCTGCGTTTAACCAGACCTGGAAACAGCTGGGAGAAGAAGAACGGCGTACCTTCCAACAGTTATCCATCTTCAAAGGAAGGTTCCACCGGGAGGCAGCACAGGAAGTTGCCGGAGCCAGCCTGGATTCGCTGTCCACCCTGGTAGACAAAAGCATGCTGCGCCGTGAGGAACGCTACCACGTCCATGAGCTGCTGCGCCAGTTTGGTGAAAAGAAACTTCACACCTCCCCGACAGAAACAGAACAAGTACGCCAACGCTTTACGGCTTACTACATCAACTTCCTTCATCAGCGATTGGAGGACATCAACAGTTTTTCGCAACAGCAGGCAGCAGCGGAAATCGCCGGAGAATGGGAAAACATCCGCGCCGCCTGGATGGACGCTGTCAAGGACTGCAGCCTGGAAAACATCCGGAAGGCGGCTTCAACGTTTTTCTTGTTCTGCCAGATCCAGAGCCGCTTTCTGGAGGGAGCGGAAGCACTACGGGAAGCGGTAGATTGCATCAAAAATTGCCAGGGATCAAAAGACCGCGACCTGACCCTGGCAGCCCTGCTCAACCATGAAGGTTGGCTGCGGATCCGGGTGGGAGAATTTGACCGGGCCCGGGACATCCTTGACAAGAGCTGCACCCTCTATCAAAAATATGACGCATCACCGCCCCCATATATGGGGACCGATTCCTCCGTCCCGTTGGGGATTACGGCCATCATCCAGGGAAATCCAGAGAAGGCTGAAGCGCTGTGTCAATCCGCACTTCAGGATGCAGAGACCAGGGATGACATTCAAAATCAAGCTTTTGCCCATTATGGCCTGGCCGCAGCATGCATCTCTCTGGGCCGATACCCCACAGCGTATCAACATGCGGAACAAGCCTGCTCTTTGGCCCGCAAAGCCGGCAATCGCTTTTTTCTGGCCTACCCCATGATTGAATGGGGAAACGCCGCGCGGGCCATGAACAAACTCGAGGAAGCTGAAGAGTTCTACCGGGAAGGTTATGAGATCAAACAATCCTTTGACGATCCGGAAGGGATGGCGGTCGCCCTCAGCCATCTGGGTGAGATTTCCCTCCAGAAAAAAGAATATCGAAAAGCGCAGGCGCATCTACAAGAAAGCCTGGAACTGTACCGGGAAATCAATGATCCAGGGGGGCTGGCCCATTCCCTGAAAGGGTTAGGCCAGGTGGCTTACGCGGCGCAAGACATCTCTGCCGCCTGTCAATATTTCCTGGAGGCGCTGCACATCTCGCTTGAAATTCAATTCTGGCCGCTGGCATTTTCTATTGTAGTTGACACTGCACCGGTATTGAGGTCGCTGGGCAATCTTACACTGGCCGTCACCCTGTTGACCCTGGCGGAGAACCACCCGTCCAGCAGGCACGAAACCCGGCAGCAAGCCCGGAAGCTGCTGGAAGAATACCGGGGCGAGATGGCTGCTGACGCATACCGTACTGCCGTCCAGGATGCTGACGCCCTGGAGTTGGACCGGGCTCTCAAGAAGCTTAAAGAGGCCGAACCTGAACTCGCCGCCGGATATGAGGGAGAGATCACGCAAAATAGTAACAAACAACCTCTGATCGAGCCCCTGACCAACCGCGAACTGGATGTGCTGCAGCTCATTGCAGAAGGACATACGAACGAAGAGATCTCGGCGGAACTGGTGCTGGCCCTGGGCACCGTGAAATGGTATGCCAGTCAGATTTATGGCAAGCTGGGTGTCTCCAATCGCACCGAAGCTGCCCACCGGGCCCGCGAGCTCGGTCTGTTGAAATAAAGGCCTGGTCAGTTTCCCTGACCGCCCCCCATCCCTGAACCCATCCCCCAACCCATCCATTTGATAGGTCACGATCAACCCCCTGCCTCCTATACTGACCTCACGATGGAATCAATCCAAACCACAATAGGAGGAATTAGGATGTTGAGGATCAAGAGTGTTCAAAAGAAAAAGAGGACCACGGAACTCGATGATGGTTCACTATCTGACTTCGACGCTCAATTGCGGGGAGACCTGCTTTATGACGGGGATGAGGGATACGATGAGGCCCGCACCATCTGGAACGCGATGATCGACCGGCATCCGACCATCATTGCCCGCTGTACATCTACGGCCGATGTGGTAACAGCGGTAAAATTCGCCCGCCAAAACGCCCTGCTGCTCTCTGTGCGGGGAGGCGGCCACAATGTAGCTGGTCACGCAGTGTGCGACGGAGGACTGATGATCGATCTATCCGAAATGAATGGGATTCATGTGAATCCGGAACAGCGGAGAGCCTTTGCCGGACCCGGCGCCACCCTGGGCGACCTGGACCGCGAAACGCAGCACTTCAGTCTGGCTGCGCCAACCGGCATTGTATCTGAAACAGGGCTGGCGGGATTGTCGCTGGGAGGTGGCTTCGGCTGGCTGACCCGCAAATACGGGTTCACCTCGGACAACCTGCGATCCGCAGTGGTGGTCACAGCAGACGGTGAGGTGCTGCAGGCCAGCGAAAAGAAAAACGCTGACCTCCTGTGGGGTCTCCGGGGCGGCGGGGGCAATTTCGGGATAGTGACTTCTTTCGAATATGACCTGCACCCTGTTGGACCCAGCGTGCTGGGCGGGATGCTCATTTATGACATGGAGAATGCTCATTCAGTGATCCGCTTCTACCGCGACTTTGTTGAGGAAGCTCCGGAGTCCCTGGGATCGGCGGTCGTGATGCGGCTGGCACCGCCAGCCCCTTTCATCCCGGACGCGCTGCACGGAAAACCGGTTTTCGCCATCGTGGTTTGTTACGCAGGGCAAATCGAGGAAGGACAACAGCTGCTGCAGCCCCTGCGGGAGTACGGGGAGCCGTTGGCGGACCGCATCAGGCCCATGCCGTACCTGGTCATGCAGTCCATGCTGGACAAGGGACAGCCTGAAGGGTTGCAATATTATTCAAAGTCAGAATACCTATCCGGACTGAGCGATAAAACCATCGACACTACCATCGAACACAGCCTGAGCATCACCTCACCCGAAGCCAGGGTGGCAATCATGCAGCTGGGCGGCGCAATGGCCCGCGTCCCCGAAATGGCAACCGCGGCCAGCCACCGCGATGCAGAATTTGTGTTTGCGATCAACAACGGCTGGAGAGATCCGGAAGACAATGAAAGACAGATCGAATGGACTCGATCCTTCTGGGAAGCGATCCAGCCCTTCTCCAGCGGTGGAAGCTATGTGAACTTCCTCAGCCAGGGCGAAGATCAGCACCGGGTGCGGGCTGCGTATGGGTCCGATAAGAAGTACGAACGTCTGGTTTCCTTAAAGGATAAATATGATCCCACCAACCTTTTCCGCATGAATCAGAACATCAAACCCGGTGGATATGGAAGAGATTAACGACCACAGGGAAAGACAGCCCCGTTCGAAGGGCCATTAATAAATCCAGTTCTCAGCCTTATCTTTTTTGAAGAGCTAAATCAGGACCAGGTTGTACACCAACAACCGCAGTGGGCCATGAGGACGCCTAAAGGAGGAAAAATGAACGCAGTTGCCATCATGAAGAACGGACATAAAACCGTCCTTTCTGTCATAAATGATGTGGATGAAATCCACTGCGAGACACCGGGAGCCTGCGGCGAGCGGAGCGTGAAGGACATCATGGCCCACCTGGCTTCCTACGAATGGATGTTGGTTGAGGCGCTGACCGAAGTGGTGCAGGACGGCGCGGAAACCCCCACGCTGGACCGCTACCGCACAGATCCTGCTTCATTCAACGATGCTGAAGTAGAAAAACGCCGCGATAAAAGCACCAACGAGATGTTGCACGAATACAAGCAGGCTTACGAGGAAGTCAGCGCGCTGGCTGAACGTGTCCCGGACGATGCCTGGACCCGGAACGGTGTTCTGCCCTGGTACGGTAACGCATATGACCTGGGCGACTTCCTTACCTACAGCTTTTACGGGCACAAGCGGGAACATGGTGCGCAGATCGCCGCGTTCCGCGACCTGCAGGAGGAATAAACGATGACAGAACCCTTGAAGATGATGTGCATCCTGGCCCATCCTGACGATGAATCCATGGGCACCGGCGGCGTATTGGCTAAATATGCGGATGAAGGGATCCGGACGCATCTGATCACCGCCACAGGGGGCGGGAAGGGCTGGTTCGGGCCGGAGGAAGACTATCCCGGGCCGGAGAAGCTGGCCCGGACAAGAGAAAAGGAACTGCAGCAGGCGGCGGAGGTGCTGGGGCTGCATGAAGTCACACACTTAGGCTACCGGGATGGCGAGCTGGACCAGGCGGACCCGGAAGAGGTCATCCGGCAGCTAGTGTCCCACCTGCGCCGGGTCCGGCCCCAGGTCGTGGTGACCTTCGATCCCAACGGGGCCTACGGTCACCCGGACCACATTGCCATCTGCCAATTGACCACAGCGGCCCTGGTGGCTGCTGCTGATTCCTCTTATCCGGTCCAGGACAGCGTTCGTCCTCACCGGGCATCGAAACTATACTATTTCGTGGAAACAGAAGAGTCGCTGCAGGCCTACGAAGAGGCTTTCGGTGAGTTGACCATGCAGGTCAACGGTCAGACCAGAAACATCGTGGGCTGGGAACCGTGGGCCATCACCACCCGGGTGGACACCGAACCTCACTGGCGCCAGGTGTGGGAAGCCATTTCCTGCCACCGCTCACAACTGCCCGGCTATCAGGCACTGATGGATCTTCCGGAACAGCAGCGCAAGGATCTCTTTTCCACTCAATCCTTCTACCGTGCTTTCAGCCTGGTGAACGGCGGCCCAGGACAGGAAAGAGATTTATTTACCGGACTACGCTGACGAAACAAGACATTACACCAAAGGAGAAAATAGTGACCCCGATTCCCTACGCCCACCGCATCCAGCAGCTGCAGGAAATTATTGCGCCCGTGCTGGCGTACCTGACCCAATCCTCCTACCCGGAACTGGTAGACAAACCCGGCATCTGTGACTTCGCCCTCGGCAACCCGCAGGAGATGCCACTCCCGGGTTTTTCGGAAGCTTTACAGAAACACACCGAACCTCAAAATAAGAACTGGTTCGCCTACAAAGACAGCGAGCCCAAGGCCCAGGCGGCCGCGGCTGCAGCCTTGAGAGAGCGGCGGGGGGTCCCCTTCCAGGACAAGGACATCCTGATGACCAACGGCGCTTTCACCGGCCTGGCCATCACTCTCACCGCCGCCATCGATCCCGGCGATGAGGTGATCTTCATCAGCCCACCCTGGTTTTTTTATGAAAGTCAAATCACAGCCGCCGGCGGTAAGCCGGTGCGGGTGAAATGCGATCCGGACACCTTCGACCTGGAGCTAGACGCCATCCGCGAGGCAATTTCACCGCGCACGCGGGCGATCATCGTCAACTCGCCCAATAACCCCACCGGAAAAATCTACCCCCCGCATACATTGGAAAGGCTGGGAGACCTGCTGCAGGAAGCGGGCGAGGAACACGACCGGCCCATCATCCTGATCTCCGACGAAGCTTACTGCCGGATTGTGTATGGCGGGCGGGATTTTCCCAGCCCAACGGCGTTTTATCCTTACGCCTTCCTGGTTTATACCTACGGCAAAACGCTGCTTACCCCCGGACAACGTCTGGGATATGTGGCCCTGCCGCCCGACATGCCGGATAGGGGCCACTGGCGCCAGGCATTATTCACAGCTCAATTAATGACCGGGTACTCCTTTCCCAATGCCCTGCTGCAGCATGCTCTGCAGGATCTGGAACAGCTGTCTATCGATGTTGAGCATCTGGAAGAAAAGCGTGACCGGTTGGTGCGAGCGCTGCGGGAGGTGGGCTATGAGCTGCACGTGCCCGAAGGGACCTTCTACCTGCTGGTGCGCTCGCCCCTCGATGACGACCGCGCCTTCGTGGAGCGCCTGGCGGATGAGGACATCCTGTGCCTGCCGGGCAGTGTGGCAGAATGCCCGGGGTACTTCCGGATTTCCCTCACCGCCAGCGATGATATGATCGAGCGCGCCCTGCCCGGATTTGCCGCCGTGTTGGAGAAGTCGACCGGGTAATGAGGGAAGGAGGCCTGTTATTAACGGCGAGGTTTGATGTTTCTCAGGCGATCATCTGGGTGGGAACACCGCTGCAAGGATGCTTCCCCCTTCGGTGTCAGAATGACACTTTATACCAACCGACATCACGAGCTCCTGCATGCGGGACGCGGAGATTTATCATCATCCATAACCCTCACGTGATCCCGGCGGCGTCCCCGGCGGAGAATGGTCTTCCCCGTGACGAGGACTTACCGGGGATCGTGCAGGGGGATAAAGGATTTAATGTCATCCCGCGGGAAGGTCCGCAGGGACTAACGAGGGATATAATCCCGGCGGCGTCCCCGGCGGAGAATGGTCTTCCCCGTGACGAGGACGTCACGGGGATCAGGGAGGATGACAATACTAACGGGAGGGTATTTTTTAGACACTATTCGACTGCACACCGGGCGGCGCCCAGTTTCTCCTGCCCCTGGCGAAGGACTCTGAGCAACAGGTTTCGTTTTCATTCCTGCTAAACAAGGAGGATGTGGTTCATCCTTCACCCTCAGATCATCTCCAGAAAGGCATCCACCACCCGGGGGTCAAACTGCTTTCCGGCCTGTTCCCTGATATATGCCAGCGTCTTTTCGGCGGACCAGGCCTGGCGGTAGGGGCGGTCCGAGCGCAGCGCGTCCCACACGTCAACCACGGTAAAAATGCGGGCTTCGAATGGAATTTCTTCCTCCGCCAGACCCTGGGGATATCCGGATCCGTCCCATCGTTCGTGATGAGAATAAGGAATTGGCAGCGCCGGCTGGAGGAAATCGATGGAGGACAGGAGCTTCTTGGCATACACGGGGTGCTGACGCATGATTGCCCACTCATCCTCATTCAATTCCCCCGCTTTGTGAATGATGCGATCCGGGATCCCCATCTTGCCAATGTCATGCAGCAGGGCTCCCCGCCGGATGTGGGGCAGCTTTTTCGAAGCGATGCCCATCGCCCTGGAGAGCTGCAGTGTGGTATCTGTCACACGCCGCGAATGGCCTTCCGTCTCCACATCCCGCAGCTCCAGAGCCGCAGCCCACCCCTCCAGCGTGGTGTCATAGGCCAGATTTAATTCCATATTGCGGAGCTGCAAATTCCGGAACAACTCCGCGTTGTCAATGGCGATGGCCGCCTGGTGGCCCAGGGACTCCATGAGCGAATGCCACTCATTCGTGGGTTGGTGATCTGTTCTGTGGAAGAATTCCAGCACCCCCTTCAGGCTCCCTTTGGCGACCAGGGGATAGGCATGATAACAAGTGAAACCTTCCTGCTGGATGAGTTTCTGACGCAGAAAGGGAGGAGACGCGTCCTGCAGCTGATGGACATTGATCATCTTCCGCTCACTGGCCACCCGCCCAATGTAACCCTCTCCGAACCGGAATGAGGTTACTGTCCCGTTGCCGAACAGGAAGCCGCGGCTGGCCCGCAAATTTAACGTGTTGAGATGGTTATCAGCCAGATACACATTGGCAGCATCCACATCGAGCTTCCCGACCACTTCGGAAAGGAAAATATCCAGGGTGACATCCAGATCCAGGCTGGAGGAAATGGAGCGATCGATGGCTTTAAACGTGAGCAAACTGTTAAGCCGGCGCTCTGCATCCTGATAGTAACGGGCATTCTGAATGGCGATCACCGCCTGGTGGCCCACGGTGGTCATTAAATCAAGGTCATGCCTGGAAAAGGGGATATCGGTTTCAATCCTGATACCCGCCAGGATGCCGATGCACTGATCCCCGTCCAGCAAAGGGACAATGACCACACTGCGCAGGCCAGCCTCCTTCCAGACCGGCAGCGCCCGCGGATAGTCCTGGTAATCATCAATGATCCGCGGTTCCAGATTTTCTATTACATCCCAGGCCAGACCGCGGCCCCTGGAAATCGAACGACCCCGGAGTTCTTCTGGCAGCCGGTGGTGGTGTTGATGCTGTACCTGTGTTCCCCGGGGATCAACCAGGGCCAGGGTGCCGGCATCCGCATTGACCAGCTCAACAGATTGGCTCACGACCCGTTTTAATACTTCTTTCTGGTCCAGAGAACTGACAATGATGCGTGCCACTTCTGACAGGTGTCGCTCCCGCACCAAGGAAGCGCGATTTTCTTCCATGACCTGGATGTCATGAACCGCAATCGCCAATAAGTGGCCAATTCTGGCTATCAACCTGCTGACACGTTCATCAAACTTTCTGTCCTGCTGCGATCCGACAACCAGGATGCCCAGTAAATCTTCCTGCGCCTGGAGGGGAATAAGTATCCCACTGCGCAGATTGTGGACTTGAAGGAAATTCACAAAGGGTCCCCGCAGCTCGGCATCCTGAACATCCTGCACCACCATAAACTCTCCCAGCTCACGGATCCGCTCTGGATTTACCCCGGAGGGAACGCTTTGCAGTGCAGAGAGCTCTTCGGAACGCAATTCTTCACCTCCGGCCTTCAAAAACAAGACCGGATCAAAGGTTCCCGCCACCGGATCATAATTAAGCACACCTGCCATGTGAGAGGGGACAAAGCCACCCAGCATGGCCAGGGTTTGTTCGATCATCTCCTCGACCGTCTGTCCCTCAAGCAGGGCCCGGTCAATATTGTGCAGGGTTTCCAGCTGTTTGACATGGCGGGCAATGGTCTCTTCATTCTCCTTGCGGCGGGTGGTATCCCGGGCGATAGCCAGCAGCGCCTGCTGGTCTTCATATTCAATTAACCGGGTGCTGATCTCCGCTGGGAGAATCGTGCCATCTTTCCGCCTGGCTTCCACCTCGGTAATATCGAAACCTTTTCGTACAATTTCCTGCAAACGGTCAGGAAAGGTCTCCGCATATTCCCTGGTTTCGATCTCACCCAGCGACATGGAAAGGAGCTCATCACGCGAATAGCCCAGCTTGTGGCAGGCCATGTCATTCACCTCGAGAAGCTCGCCCCGGAGATTGGTGATAAAGATGGCATCATTAAATTTATGGAACAGCGAGGCAAACTTCTGCTGGGTGGATTGTGCTCTGCGGCGGGTTTCTCTGAGGGAGGAGAGGTTGTTGTAGATCAGGGCATACAAGAATCCCATGGTCAGGAGTACATATAACCAGCCCTTTGCTGTTTGAAGAGATGTCAGAAGAGACGGATCGGCGATCAGGCGCCGTAGGATTTCATCGGAGGTCAGGATCCAGATCCCGCCCAACACGGCGTATAGAATCGAGATGCGCAAAGCAACCCACTGTTCATCCGTGAGTGAAAATAGATCCTCGTTCATGCCCGTTCCACTCCTCTCCCCCTGGAGAGATCCGTAATCTGACTAGACTAGTTAGATGTTCTATAAGCATCATATATCAACATTAATGTGGCATTAATATCAGCCCGTTTTCACTTACATCTTTTTTAACTACCCTCCGGATCCCCGGCATCAAATCGGCAATAACAGCTGTGAACAGCCGGTGCAATGAGATGGTTACTAATCCTGGCTGTGGCGAAAACCCCATTATCCATGATATGCTCACGGGGAAAAAGTCCCCGTGAGCACGGGCAAAGCCTAGCGTGGTAATGACATCTGCAGCAGTGGCGCAGCGCGCAAAGAGGGCCGTTTCTTGATCGATCATGACAGTATAAATGGTGCGGGCCTCCCCGTACCCGCTGTCCCCCGGGGTGATCACCTCGCCACCCAATTTCTCCTCCAGGACTTCCAGCTTCTCACCCAGGACATCAACCTGACGATGGTCCGAACCGGTCAACATCGTTCCTCCTGTCATCTTTTCCAAACAACGGTTCACAGCCGCTGTCTCAAGAAACCTTCGTCTGTATGCGATTAGTGGGGACAGAGAGGGAAAAACCATCATGAGCCAGTTGTTCATAATTCAAAGGAGCGATCCCCATTAAACCCTTGGCCCCTGCCCCACCCAATCGCCCAACTGGCGGGAGGTATAAAACATCCCCCTGACTGGATTTATGGCGATTTTTCCGGGCCTGGAACTCCGGTATAATTAGGGTTCACACTACATTTCCCCAGGGAGGGCCCATGGCCCGACATGAGAATGAGATCAGCAGCTTCATTCAGGACCAGAAACACAACCTGGCAGAAACCATCGTCAAACGCCAGTACGCACAAGCCAAAGGACGATGGGAGGATTATGGTGAGGAAGGGCGGCAGAAAAGCGTCCGTGATGCGGGTTATCATCTTGAGTACCTGGCTCAATCCATCGCCGCATCCAGCCCCCAACTTTTTATGGATTACGTCAGCTGGGTCAAGGTCTTATTTTCCCGCCTGAATTTTTCCTCCCATGTGCTGCCTACTACGCTGAGACTGACCCGGGATGTGCTTCAGGAAAACCTTCCCCCGGAGCAGTATCAGACGGCAGCCGCTTATCTCGATAAGGCAGAAGGTCACCTGAAGCAGGCAGAACTGGATATCCCTTCCTATCTTGACAGGCAATTCCCGCTGGCGGATACAGCGAAAGAATATCTCCGGCTGCTGTTGGAAGGTGAGAGAGCGCAAGCCTCCCAGCTTATCCTGTCCGCCGTTAAAAAGGGTACATCCATCAAAGATCTTTACCTGCACGTATTCCAGCGCACACAGCACGAAATTGGACGGCTGTGGCAGTTAAATAAAATCAGCGTAGCCCATGAGCATTATGCGACAGCAGCCACACAATTGATCATGTCCCAGCTTTACCCCCAGATCCTGGCTACGGAACGTGTGGGATATTCGCTGGTCATAACCTGCGTCAGTGATGAGCTGCATGAAATCGGAGCCCGGATGGTGGCTGACTTTTTTGAGATGGAGGGCTGGGACACCTATTACCTGGGTGCCAATACCCCCACATCCGATATCCTTGCCACCCTCAAAGAGCGAGACACCGATGTGTTGGGAATTTCAACTACGATTACGTATCACCTTGATGCTGTGGAAACGATGATTTCCGCGGTTCGCAATTCCCCAGCGCTGCATGATATCCCCATCCTGGTAGGAGGTAGGCCGTTTAATATTGATCCCACTCTATGGCGCACAGTGGGTGCTGATGGCAGCGGCCGGAGCGCGGAAGAAGCCGTTCAAGTCGGCCTCTCCCTCGTCAATCAATCATAAAGGAATCATACCTTGAATCTCACAAGTGCCTGCACTGCTCTGATCTGCGACCAACAGGGCACCCTGGAAAAAATCATCCGGGATGACCTGGGACTGCTGGAATCTACTGCCAACGTGAAGCGGTTCCCCGAGCTTGTATCCCCTGAAAGCAGACGCAAGGCAGAACGACTTCTGGACACCCTCCGATCAGAAGAGGCGATCTCCAGCTGGGAGCTGGTGGTTGACCTGCAGGGAAGTTTGATAACCACACATTTTATGGGCGGAGCGGTAAAGGATGGATTAATTATCGTTGGCTCGTTCACCCCGGACAATATGGACAAGATGTTTGAAGAGATGATGCGCATCTCCAACCAGCAGGCAAACCGGATCCGGACGCAGGCCAAAGAAATTGCAGAAAATACACAAACCCTCCAGCAGGGAGGGAATATTTATGACGAACTCAGTCGTTTGAATAATGAGCTGGTGACCGCCCAACGAAAACTGGCCCAAAAAAATGTGGAGCTAAAAGACCTGTACAGCACGGAAAAACAGCGCACACGGGAGCTGAATGCCCTTTACCGGGCCGCCTCCGCCTTGCAAACTACACTTGATCTGGACCAGCTGCTCAATACCATTTTGGAGGCTGCACTCCGGGCCCTGCCTCAGGCTGGAAAAGGCCTATTGTTGCTGCGCGAGGAGGATGAATCAAACTGGCACATTCAGGCAGCTGTGGGGTGGAACTCCATTCCGGAACCTGAATCCTTGACAAGCGCTCTTTGTGCACCCATGAATAAAGCAGCACAACACAAAGAGTTTATGATTATTGAGGAGACAGTCAGGGTCGAGGCCAACGCCGAGGAACGGTTATCCGGAAGACCAGGAAGTGATTCAGCACTGCTCGGACCTCTACATTTGAACGACACACTGGTTGGATTCCTGGTGCTCTTCACCTCCCATACAGAATTCTTCCAGGACATGGATCTAAAATTATGGGAAGCCTTCGGAGCAACAGCCACAGCGGCGATTCATAACGCTAAACTCCATCAAGAAGTACAACAGCTGGCACTGACCGACCCACTAACCGGGATCCACAACCGGCGCGGCTTTTCAATCCTAGCTTCACAACAAATAAAACAGTCCACACGCTATGAAACCCCCCTGGTTGTGATGATGATCGATCTTGACCATTTCAAGCTGGTCAACGATCAATACGGACATCAAGCCGGTGACCAAGTCCTGGTTGAGGCCGCCAGGCGTATGCAAGCTGCTCTAAGGGAATCGGATATTCTGGGCAGATACGGCGGAGAGGAGTTCATCGCCTTGCTCCCCGATACAGATCGAGAGCAGGGGAAGCAAATCGGGAAACGATTATTGCAAAGTATGCGCGACCATCCTATAGAAACAGCTGAGGGACAAATTCCGATCACGATAAGCATCGGTATGTCCGCTGTCGAGAAAGGGGATGAATCCCTGCAAGCCATTATAGAAAAATCCGACAGCGCACTTTACCGCGCAAAAGAAAAGGGACGGGACCAAATCCAGGGCTTATAATCGCCTGGCACGACCTGAGACTCATCTGAATACCCCAAACCACATAAAAGAAAAACGCCGTCTTGCGACGGCGATCCTTCTTGTGCCCCCACGGAGATTCGAACTCCGGTCTTGACCTTGAAAGGGTCATGTCCTGGTCCCCTAGACGATGGGGGCGGGCTGCCTACATAGTAAACAAAGGGCAAGCGGCAAAAATTTTACCATTGCCGTGAAATGGGGTCAACCCCTAACCTACCGGGAAAGGGGTTTCCTTCCCTCAATCTTCATTTTTTCGCAGGGCGTGGATAAAACTGGCAATATACGTGCGGTTGAGGATCATAGCTGGCGCGGTGACGTTCAACCCGGGGTACTTGATAGAACGCAGGTAGGCATCGAAGATAGGGAGATAATCCCAACCACCGGGTGCCATTAGTGCTGAAAAATCAAAGGGGCCGTACCATTCCAGGACCCCTTCATATTCATAAGATGCATCCGTGATCTGCACGTCAAACTTGTACAGCCGTTGATACCCTGCCCGTTTCAACCCCTTGGGACCGATATCCTGGCGCCGCTTCAGGCTGGTGCTGTAAATATGTTCTTTCAGGATGCGAATGGATTCCACCCGTTTGACCAGTGTATCCGGATCATGGATGCGGGCCAGGCTGGCATCTGTGACGATGATGTAGGAATGGGTATTATCCGCCAGCAGCCCCTGCATGCCGGTATTGGTGACCTTGACGTCTCCCAAAATGCGGTAGCTTGCCGTCAGGATATGGGCCGGTATGATTCGAGTTGTCAGGCCGTGGTGGTTCATAACCCAGCTCCCGGGTGAAAGGGATTGCCTGCGGCGCTTCCGGATCCCTGGCCCTCTTATCGAAAAACGAGCTCAGGAAGGACCGATCAGACTGCAAATAATGCACGGATAAGGAAAACGTTAACACTGCACCTTCATCGTATTTTAATATGCCTTTTGTCATTACAGGACCAAAATTGACATCATGACCAAAAAATATCGTCTGTCTTTCAGCCCTGCAAGGCCCCTTTCAGGATGGCGATCCCCGAGCTGGCACCGATCCGCGAGGCGCCGGCCTTGATCATCTCCCGGGCTTTTTCCCAGGACCCAATCCCCCCGGCCGCTTTTACGTTGACCTCGGGACCTACCACCCTGTACATCAATTCCACATCCTCCACCACAGCCCCGCCGCTGCTGAAGCCGGTGGAGGTTTTGACAAAATCAGCCCCTGCTTCACGGGCCAGGAGGCAGGCCATTATTTTTTCCGACTTCTCCAGGAGGACATTCTCGATGATGACCTTCAAAATCGCTCCCTGGGTGTGAGCAACCTGGGCCATAATCTGCAGATCTTTCAGCACCGCGTCATAGGCGCCCCCTTTCAAGGCACCGATGTTAAGCACCATATCCACCTCACTGGCGCCGCCATCGATGCTGGAGGAGGCTTCCAGGGCTTTGACAGCCGGCAGCGAGGCCCCCAGCGGGAAACCAGCCACCGAGCATACCTCAACCCCCGAACCCCGCAGCTGCTCGAAAGCCAGGGGAACATGAACCGGGTTGACACACACAGCGCCAAACCTGTACTCCCGGGCTTCGGCGCACAAATCCACGATGTGGGCCGGCGTGGCATCGGCATGTAGATTGGTGTGATCAATCCAGCCGGCAATCTCTTTGCCCGCCGGCAAGCGCGGGGGATCCGGATAGGGGGGCAGCTCATTCATATATTCCTGGGTGCGTTCAACCAGTTCAGGGATGCTTGCCATGAATAACACGCTCCTTATGGACAGCGAAGGTAGACTAGTTAGAGGCGGAGACAGGGTTGGTGGTGGTGATCAACCCCCACGAGTCGGGCGGCCAATACACAAAGAAGGCCTCTCCGATCACGTTTTCCATGGGGACCACGCCCCAGTTATGGGAATCCGAAGAATTATTGCGGTTATCTCCCAGGACAAACAGGTTCTCCTCCGGAACCGTCCATGTGCCTTCATAATTAGGCGGGGCATGGATATAGGGTTCAGTGATTCTGGAGCCGTTGAGGAACACCTCCCCGTCTTCAATGACCACCTCATCTCCCGGCAGTCCGACCACGCGCTTGATATATTCCTGGTTCACGTTGCGGGGGTAATCAAAGACGACGATATCCCCCCGCTCGGGTTCACCAAATCGGTAATTCAGCTTGCTGACAATCACAAACTCGCCGTGATGGAGGGTAGGTTCCATGCTCGAGCCGTCAATCTTAATGCGGGCAGACACGGCATTGATGATTAAAAACAGAACAACGGAAAGAAGCAGGGTCTCCAGGACATCCACCACTGCGCCCCACACGCCCGATTTCCGGGGGGGGTGCTGTTCAATTTCGTCCGTTTCCCAATCGTGAAGTGGTTCCATAGCCTGTGTGTGCTGCGGATAACGTACCACGATTATATATCTGGAACAAAGGGTGGGCAAGGGTCCCCGGCTGCCGGTGTCATCCCCCGCACCGCACTTTATCTGGCCTTCATCCGGATTTTGATCGGCGTGCCCAGGAAAGGAACCTGCTCCCGGATCTGGTTTTCAATATAGCGCAGGTAAGAAAAATGTACTAAATCCGGGTTATTGACATGGAGCAGGATAGTAGGCGGGCTGCTTCTAACCTGTGTGCCGTAATAGATCTTGAAATGACGGCCCGATTTGGACGGTGCGGGGTGTTTGTCCTGGGCCCGCTGCAGAATGCGGTTGACGTGCGAGGTGGGCAGGCGCAGTGTACGCTGGTCGTAGACTTCCAGGGCTGTGGGCAAAATCTGGTCCACACGCTGTCCGGTTTTGGCCGAGGTGAAAAGAATGGGCACATAATCCATAAAGCTCAGCTCATAGCGGATGAATTCCACATATTCGGACATGGTGTGAGCGTCTTTATGAACCAGGTCCCATTTATTGACCACGACCACCACGCTCTTCCACTCTTCGATGATGCGGCCTGCGATATGGGTATCCTGCGCCTTGACCCCCCCATAGGCATCCACGACCAGCAGGCAGACATCGGAACGATCGATGGCTTTAAAGGCGCGGATCACGCTGTATTTTTCCACTCCGGGCTCGACGCTGCCCCGTTTGCGGATGCCCGCTGTGTCAATCAGCGTGATGGGCGTTTCGTCATACACCAGGCGCGTGTCCACCGAATCCCGCGTCGTGCCCGGGATGGGGCTGACGATGACCCGCTCCTCGCCGATCAGCAGGTTGAGCAGGCTGGACTTGCCCACATTGGGTTTGCCGACGATGGAAATATGCACCGAGGGGTCCAGCTCTTCCTCCCCCCGCTCGGGGAAGAGACTGACCACCACATCCAGCATATCCCCCACTCCAGTGCTGTGAATGGCAGAGACGGGATGCAGGCGCTCGAAACCGAGCTCATAAAACTGGACGGCATCCTGGCGGACGGATTCGGATTCACATTTATTGACAACGACAATCACGGGGGGAAATCGTTTGCCATCCCGGGTTTCCTGGCTTTTGCGCAGCACCTCACTGATTTCCCGGTCAGCGGCTGTGACCCCGCTCTGACCGTCGACCACGAACAGGACGACATCTGCCTCCTGGATGGCTATCTCTGCCTGGCCCCGGATGTGCTCGATGTACTCGTGGGACCCCACGGAGAGGGGTTCCTTTTGCTTTCCAAAACCGGCCTGGGTGGGATCAATGCCTCCGGTATCGACGATGTCGAAATATTTTCCCGTCCACTCCGCTTCGGCCAGCAAGCGGTCCCGGGTGGTTCCCGGCACCTTATCCACGATCGCCAACCTCTCCTCAGCCAACCGGTTGAAGAGCGTGCTTTTCCCCACGTTGGGCCGTCCGACAATGGCAACTACAGGTTTTCTCATAGCATCAGGAATAATATTGGAAAAACATGCCCGCTCAACCTATCCATCAGGCGTGGGCTGATTGGAAGGCTCAATGGTGACTTTCACCACATCCGGAAGGATGGTTTCCAGGCTGATGTCGTTGGGCAAAATTTCGATTGTGGGCGTGACGTTGTGCACCCCCTCCTCGAGGTCACTCAGATCCACAATCACACGCACATCCCGCTGGGTCAGATTATCGAGGGTGGGCACCGGACCGTAAACACGGATATCCACCTCCTGAGGCGACACCTGTGCTTCGAAGCCGGGCCGCAGGCCGATGACTTCAACCTCGCGGGTGATATTCATATCGTTCTTGATGGTGGTGACATTGATTTGGACAAGCACTGTGGGATCGCCAACCACGGTTACGCCCTGGGGCAGATCCAGCTCCAGAATGGTTTCCGTGTAGTCATCCACATCGGATAAGTCCAGGGGCATGGTATTGACATAACCGGGCAGCTCTTCTACAAGCTGGGGATTTTCAGAAAAGACCATCACCGTGGGCGGGTTAGGGGTGATATTCGTCAAGCGGTACCCCGGAGCCACTTTCCCTTCCGTGATGACATTGACGGCCACATTGCGGTATCCGCCCTGCAGATTGATGGCCTGATCCACCTCAACTGATTGAGGCTGGAGGTTGATCTCCCGGACCGAATTCCCTTCACTATCCAACGGGACAAGATTCACCTGGGTATTGATGGATTCATCGGCTCCCGAAATATCCAGAGCGGCCCGGACCGTGCTGACCTTATTCACCTGCGTCTGCCGGCCGGAGACAATCACCGTATCTGCAGACCATTCCACCGGGCCTGCTTTGTAACCGATGGCCGGGCTGCCGGAAACATCCTTGGTGATGGGAAGCTCCCGCTGCACCAGGTCATCCAGGGTCAGCTGAATCCGTTTGGGGTTGTGATCCAGAACACGGATGGGTTTAACTCCTTCCGGGATGGTGATTTGAATCGGCACCCGGTAGGTTCCGGCTTCCAGGCCCGAAATATCCACCGTGGCCCGCAGCAGGCCCTCATTCCTTATCTCGTCAATGACACTTTGCGGGGCAAGCAATTGGACGATCACATTTTCCGGGATAGGGTCCACTATGACCGTATTGGAGGGCTGACCGACCACGTTGAGGGGAACTGTGAGTTCGCTCTCCTGATTGGGATTGGCGGACACCACGGCCGAGCCCCACACTACGAGGGCCAGTAAAAATGACAGCAGAAATGTAGCCAGATTCTCTCCAAGCCAACGAAAAATTTTCATTCGTATAACCCTTCAAACACTGATGTCAGGCGTGAGAAAAGGGAAGACTGAGCCCCATCGGGCGAGAAGAATTCATGCAATCGTCCTTCCAGGTCCTCCAGGGGCACATAGCGGTCGATGGTCCCCTCATAGGCCAGGGAGATGATGCCGGTCTCTTCGGAGATGATGACCGCCACTGCGTCCGTCTCCTCGGCGATGCCCAATGCCGCCCGGTGCCGGAGTCCCATAGAGCGTTCCGGTGATTCCTCCAGCACACCGCTGGAGGAGAGGGGCAGCACACAGCTGGCGGCTGTGAGGTTGTCTTCGGAGAGGATGACCGCCCCATCATGCAAAGGTGTTTTGGGGTGAAAAATCTGAATCAATAATTCCGGTGTGACCTTAGCATTCAGCACCACCCCCGTTTCGATATATTCCCGCAGCTGATCAAGCCGGCGGAAGACAATCAGCCCTCCGTCACGGTTCTCTGACAGAGTGCCCGCTGCCTGAACCACGGCATGGATGCTTTTGCCAATATCTGACGTATAGCCTTCCGCGGAAATGAACGTTCCCGTGCGGCCGATGCGTTCCAGGGCCCGCCGGATTTCCGGCGCAAAGATGACCGGAATGGCTAACAGCAGGGTGGGCAAGGTGTTAGAAACCAACCAGGAAAAGGCTGGCAGCACGCGCAGGCTGGTCAGCAGACTGACCACGACGATCAGAAACAGAATCCCGCGCAGCAGGACCAGGGCCTTGGTATCCCGCATCATATACAGGATCAAAAAGAAGATCATCGAGACCAGCAGGATATCGAGCACGCTGAGCCAGCTTGCCCGCTGGAATATGAAAATAAGATAATTAAAAATATTTCTGATCACAACACCAACCTACGTTAGATCTTACTGCCGCGGCTTCTTTACTGCATTGGCCGCAGGATGCGATCTTTTCTAAGCTGCTTGAAGAGCAGGACTGTGCCGGGGGGCATGGATTCCATGACCGCGTTCTGCCAGGCCCGGACCCCGAGGTCCTTCACGGTTCTGGCCCGGTATCCCAGAGAATGCCACACATCCTCATGCTGGGCCAGGGAGGGCGGCAAGAATAGTAAGGATGCTTCGCTCTGCAGTTCACGGGAGGCCTGCTCCACATAGCGCAGCAGCGCCTGCAATCCCTGCCTGAAGTTTACCTCTTCCCGGAGCATGACATCGTCCACCCGGGTGATCAAGTTTTCCACCTGCCATCCTAACAAACCCACAATCTCCCCGTTGGACAATAACAGCATATAGGCTTTTTCGCCAAAGGCCGCCATCACATCCGAACGCGTCATACTGCGTTTACCTTCCGTGTGTTCGGTGATAAAGGCTGCGATCTGGTCTGCCTGTTCCGGTGTGGCGCGCTGGATATCCAGCTCCCCAACCGCTTTTTTCGGGATGCGGCGGTACTCTGGTTTTTCCCGCGTGATCCCCTTCCAGGCCTCCAGGACCTGGTTCCAGGTCTTTTCAAAGGTTTCATCATTCTCAATGATGACATCGGCCTGCTTGACCTTCTCCGCCGCGGCTGACTGGGCTTCAATGCGCTCCCAGGCTTCCTTGCGGCTCATCTCGCGCTTTTCGATCAGCCGCTGGAGCTGCAGGTCAGGTGTGGCCCGTGTGACCCAGATGTGGTCACACAGCGTATGAAGATCTGTTTCCAGAAGTTTGATGGCCTCAATGACAATAATGCGCTGCTCTGCCCGCTTGACAAGAATATCCAGCGCTTCCCTGACCAGTGGATGAACGATATCTTCCAGGGTGGACATGGCCTCCGGATCGGTAAATACCAGGCGGCCCAATTTCTGGCGGTCGATCTCCCCGTCTTTGCCCAGCACCCATCTCCCGAAGGTATTTATCACCCGCTGGTAGCCCGGTGCCCCCTGGGAAATGGCCCGGTGCGAAAGGACATCGGCATCAATTCCATAGGCGCCGAGGTGTTCCAGCATTTTGCGGACCACACTCTTTCCGGTGGCGATGTTCCCTGTCAATCCTATGGTAAATTTGCCTCGCCAGGCACTCATGCGTCCTCCCTACCCGATACCCTTCACCGGCAATGGTCTTCCTCCATTGTAGTCTGGGGTGGATAGAATGTCAATTAACAACCGTGTCAGAGCGGGGGATGAGAGGAGAAATCCGGTTTCGACCTATTCCTCGATGAACTGCTCCGCAAAATGGCAGGCTGCGAAATGCCCCGGCTTCATCTCCCGCAGGGCGGGTTCTTCATCCACACAGCGCTGCTCGGCGTACGGGCAGCGGGGATGGAAGCGGCAGCCGGAGGGAGGATTGACCGGATTCGGGATTTCCCCCTCCGGAAGGGGCTCGGTCCGCCTTCTGCGGGGATCCGGCACCGGCACAGCGGCCAGCAGGGCCTGTGTATAGGGATGGAGCGGGTTGGAGAACAATTCATCGATATTGCCCACTTCGGCCAGTTTCCCCAGGTAGAGGATGCCGATGCGGTCGCAAATATATTTTGCGGTCGCCAGATCGTGGGTGATATACAGGTAGGTGAGATCAAACTCCTTTTTTAAATCCAGCATTAATTCCAGGAGCAGGGCCCGAACTGAGACATCCGCCATGGCAATGGGTTCGTCGGCCACAATCAACTCCGGCCGGGTGACCAATGCCCGGGCCAGGACGATACGCTGCCGCTGGCCGCCGGACACCTGATGGGGATATAAATCGTAAAAGTTTTTGGGGGGCACAAGACCAACTGCCTCAAATATTTCAAAGACGCGCTCTTTTCGCTCCCGCTCCGACATGTCCTTAAAATGTATGCTGGCCGGATGCTGCACAGCGCGCCCGATGGTCATACGCGGATTGAGGGATGCCAGCGGATCCTGAAAGACAAGCTGCATGCGGGAGCGCAGTTGGCGCATTTTCTCCTGCTCCAGGGTATTGAGGTCCACCCCATCAAAGATCACCCTGCCGCCCGTAGGATCCAGTAATCGCAAAATCAGGCGCCCGATGGTCGTTTTTCCCGATCCACTTTCCCCGGCCAGACCAAATACCTCGCCTTTCTGAATGGAAAATGTGACATCGTCCACGGCCTGCAGGCTGGGGATCTCTCCCTGGCTGAGCATGTTGGCAATAAACCCCGATTCGACGGGGAAATACTTTTTCAGGTTTTCAACCCGGACAAGGGCCCGGTCGTCATCGGTCCTTGTGCGTGGTATGCGCTCCAGTTGTCCTTCACTCACGGGGTACCTCCACCGGCGTGACTTCATCATACAAATAACAGGAAGTTTTTTGTTTGCCATCAATGGCCGCTAAAGAGGGCGGCTTGTGGTGACAGATCTCCATGGCATGCGGACAGCGGGGGTGAAAACGGCATCCAGAAGGAGGGTTGAGCAAGTTGGGGGGATTGCCCTTCATCTGGTACAGTTCTTCATCATCCAGCTCGATGTTGGGCACGGAGCTCAACAACCCCTGCGTGTAAGGGTGTTTCGGGTTGATAAAGACCTCATCCACGCCGCCGATTTCGACGATCTTCCCGGCGTACATCACCGCCACCCGATCTGCCACTTCGGCGATCACGCCAATGTTATGGGTGATGAGCAAAATGGTGAGATTGAACTCGCGTTGCAGCTCGCGCAGCAGCTCCAGGAATTTGGCTTCCACAATCACGTCCAGGGAGGTCGTGGGCTCATCAGCTACCACCAGTTTCGCGCGCAGGGCCAGAGCGAGGGCGATCATCACCCGCTGGCGCATCCCGCCCGACATCTGGTGCGGGTAATCTGTCAGGCGCTCCTTGCGAATGCCCAGCAGCTCAATGAGTTCTTCAGCCCGCTGTGCCGCGTCCTCTTCTGTGACATCTTTATGGGTCAGGATGGTTTCGGTGATGTGGTCCAGAATGCGTTGCACCGGGTTGAGAGAGGTCATGGGATCCTGGAAGATCATGCCCAGTTTTGCCCCCCGGACCTCGGTCATCTCTTCGTCCGTAAGATCCATCAGATCCCCGTCTTCAAAGAGCAGTTCACCTTTCAATATTTCCGCCGGCCCGGAATGCAGCCGCAGTAGGGCCTTGCCCAGGGTTGATTTCCCGCAGCCGGATTCCCCCACCAACCCCAGGATTTCTCCCTCGAGCAGGTCCAGGGTGACATCCTCAACGGCCACCACGTCCCCGGCCCGGGTGTGGTAAGCGACGGAAAGATCACGCACGGAGTAAAGTTTGTTGTCCTGCATTAACGCTCCCTCAATTTCGGATTAAAGATTTCCATCAAACCCTCTCCCAGCATCGAGAAAGCCAGCACAATAAGCATGATGGCCAGACCGGGGAAGGTGATCATCCACCACGCGGTCTGAATAAAGCGCTGTCCGCGGGCCAGGTCGATGCCCCAGTCGGCGATGGTAGGCGGCAGCCCCAGCCCCAGGAAGGACAAGCCGGCCCCGGTGAGAATGGCATCTGCCACATTCACCGAAAAAATAATAGCCACGGACGGGATGACATTGGGATAAATATAATGGCGCAGGATTTCCAGCCTACGGGCGCCGATGCTTCGGGCCGCTTCCACATAGACCTCTTCTTTGACGGACAGCGTTTGTCCGCGCACGATGCGGTAATAGGTGGGGATATAGAGCACAGCGATGGCCACAATCACGTTCAACACGCTGGGACCAAGCACAGCGGTGATAGCGATGGCCAGTATCAACCCCGGAAAGGCGTACAGGGAATCCATCAATAAGCTCAACAAACGGTCAAAACTGCCGCCGGCGTATCCGGCCAGCAAGCCCAGGGGAACCCCGAAAAACAGGGCTACGGTGGAGGCGCTGAACCCGATGAGGAGGGCCACCCGTGTGCCCCAGATCAGGCGCGAAAACACATCCTGACCGATCTCATTCGTGCCCATGACGAAACCGCCCTGATTGGCGGTTTCCCCAGTGATGGTTTTCCCTCGCTTTAAATCAGGATAATCGCCGGCGATCTTATCAAACTCCACCGACTGGACCACCGCCGCTTCTACCTCGCCATCCAGCACACCCTGGAGCATTTCCTGCCGGGATTCATAGCGCTTGATGCCGGGTCGGAGGCGGCTGTTCTCCGCGGTCTCACGCAGCCGATCATCGATGTCCTTGGCCTGTTCACGTAAAGCGCCCGAAGTGGGTAGGCCCTGGACAACCCCGATGGGAAACCGACCTTCCTCCTGGGGTCGAGCCATATCTTCCAGTTCTGCTACGTCAGATTCCGTGGGTACGATCAGGATAGGAACAGCAGGGACTTCCCTCGGAGCCAGAAAGCGCGGCCCGACCAGTTCATGGGGCCCATGGGGTGAAAACAAACCCGGGAAGAGGGCCAGGAGCAGAAAACCGAGGACCATGAAAGAGGAAATGACCACCAGCCACCAATCCGCTCCATACCACTTACGGGCCTTGAGCAGGCGGCGCACCCACCCCACTTCCCGGAGTTCATCCTTCCATGCATGATCATCCTGGATTGTTTCGTCTAGTTGTTGATCAGGTAAAGTCACGGTTAGTATCTCACTCTTGGATCTATCAGGGAATAAATGATATCCACAGTCAAACTGATAATAGCAACGAATAATGCAAAAATAGTGATCACACCCTGTACAGCGGTGTAATCGCGCGAGGTGATGCGTTCCACCAGATAACTGCCCATGCCTGGCCATGAAAAGACCGTTTCGGTGAGCACAGCCCCGGCCAGGAGGATAGCAACCTGAAGGCCGATCAGGGTCACAATGGGAATGAGGGCGTTTTTCAAAGCGTGGACATAAATCAGGATCCGCTCCCGGATGCCCCGGGCGCGTCCGGCCTGGATGTAATCGGCCTGGAGTGTTTCGATGACGTTAATGCGGGATAGACGCACAAAAACGCCGGAAAGGATCAGACCCAGGGTAACGGTGGGCAGGATGAGGTGGGTCAGCACGGATTTAAAGGCCACCCAGTTCCCGCTGATCAGGGTATCGATCAGATACAAATTTGTCCTGCGCTGCAGGGTGGTGCCGATTACAGAATCAATCCGCCCTGAAATCGGCAGCCAGCCCAGCTTTACGCCAAGCAGCAGCTGCAGCATGAGCCCGAACCAGAAGATAGGTAAAGAATAGATGACAACTGAGTAGATCCTGAGAGCATAATCAGCAAACTTTTTGCGCCGGGAGGCAGCAAAGGTGCCAGAAAAGACACCCAGGCCCAGGGCCATTATGGCCGAGGGAACGATCAGTTCCAGCGTGGCCGGAAAACGCTCGCTCATCTCATCCACAATAGGGCGGTGCCCACCGGTCAGCGAGTTGCCAAATTTCAATCGCACCGTATCCCACAGGAAGTTGCCGTACTGCACAAGCAGAGGGTCATTCAAGCCCATCTGCTCTTTGATGCGGGCGATGGTTTCCGGGGTCCCTTTCGGCCCCAGAGCAGAAGACACCGGGTCTCCCGGCAGGACTCGCATCACGAAGAAGATCAAGCTGGCAAGGATGAATACCATGGGAATCGTGAGCACAATGCGCGTCATGACGAAGCGGCGCAGGCCCAGCGATCCCGTCACAAAAACATATATTAGGCCTACCAACGCCGGTAGACCTATGATCAGGGTGATTAATCCGATTGGTGACATAGATATTTAAACCGGGTGGAAAACGGGGTGGGCTCGCGCCCACCCCGTTTCGAGCTAGGCTACTCAGAAAGCTGCAGCGTCGAGTAGTTGAACTCAAGAGTGGGGCCGATGTTCAGGGTTTCAGGAGAAGCGAACTCCTCTGAGCCCATGACATTGTCCCGGTACACGACGTGTTCAGCTTCGAAGAACAGCGGCAGGCTGACGACCAGGTCAGCGTAGACTTCCTGTGCCTCTTGATAGAGTTCTCTACGCGTATCCAGATCGGTTTCGTTATCAGCCTGAACCAGGAGATCGACCAACTCTTGAGCTTTGTCGTTGATCGGGTCACCGTAGTCAGAATCTTCTGCCGACAGCGCCACGTTGGTGCCCAGACCGCCGTTGTACACAAAGGGATCCAGATAGTTGGAGGGGTCGGGGTAATCAAAGAACCAACCCAGAACGCCTACATTGTAGGCTTCTCCACCCGTGAGGGCTGTTACATAGGTGCTCCATTCTTGAGCCTGCAGCGTGACGTCAATCACGTTGGTGGCCTCAAGCTGCTTCTCGAGGACTTCCATCCAGGCCGATGTGGAGGCGCCGTAGTGCTCAGGCGGGTACCACATTTCGAGCTCGAGGGGGTTGTCCTCGGTGTAGCCGGAGTCAGCCAGGAAACCGCGGGCCGCTTCCAGGTCCGGTGAAGCATACATGGTGTCAAAGGCTTCGTTCGCGCCCAGGAAACCGGGGGGGACCATGGAGTACAGCGGCTCAACCTGCCCGCCAAAGACCGTGTCTGAGATTTCATCGCGGTCAATTGCGGAGGCAATGGCCTTGTTGACGTTGGGATCATCGGTGGGCGCTTTGGTGTGGTTGATGATCAAATAGCGGATAGAACCACCATTGATCGTGCCCACAGTGAGGCCTTCCGTGCCTTCCAGCTGGCCGATGAGTTCGGGACCCAGGATGCGCCAGGCGACGTCAATCTCGCCGTTCTGGACAGCAAGGGCCATGGTCTGGGGATCCGCGAAGTAGCGCACGATGATGCGATCAACCTGCGGTTCCAGAGCACCATTGTAGTACTCATTGGCTTCCAGGACCACCTGTTCGCCCTGAGTGTATTGAGAGATGAACCAGGGGCCAACGCCGTAAACCGGCGCTTCGGGGAAGAGCACACATTCATCCTGGGGGAAGGTGTCAGGATGCGCAGGGATGTAGGACGCACTGGCCATAATCTGCGGGAAGTAGGCGACAGGCGACTTGAGATTGAAGACGAGCGTGCTTTCGTCCGTAGCTTCTATGCTTTCCACATAGGGTGTGGCGAGCGCGTTGGCAACACCGTTGGGGCACTCGGGCCCGATGGTGATCAGACGGCTGAGCTGTTCCGCGTACATTTCCGCGGTCAGATCAGTGCCGTCCGCAAACTTGATGCCGTCGCGGAGCGTGAAGGTGTAGGTCAGCCCGTCATCAGAGACTTCGGGCATGCTGGTGGCCAACCCTGTGGTAAGTTCAGCCGTGCCGGGCTTCCACTTTAGCAGACCTTCACCCGTGTTCTTGATCAACTCCCAGTCACGTACAGAGTACGCGTCAGCCGGGTCAAGGCTGGCGATGCGGTCCGTGGTGCCAATCACGATGCTCGAGGTTTCCTCGGCTGGCGTGGGTTCGGCCATTTCTTCTTCGGTGGCCGTCGGCTCAGCTTCTTCCTCTTCTTCCATTGCTTCGGTGGGCTCCGGTTCCTCTTCCTCTATGACTTCCACAGGCTCCTCAGTGGGGGCCGGCTGGCAGGCGCTGAGGGCAAGGGTGCCCAGAAGCAACGCAGCGATAATCAGATATAGATACTTCTTCTTCACAATGTCCTCCTTTTGGAACGAGTTGTGAAATGGGTAAAACAACGTGCTACAAACTCTTTATTGGTTGCCGTTTACATCACCTCCTTTGGGTTCTGGAAATTTGGATGAAAAACCTATTAGAACAAAATCACTGTGGATGGGTATAAAGAAACCACAGTGAAGGTTTTGCGCCCGGACAGCCCAATTTTGCAGGGGGTCGGTGCAACGATGAAGAAGTGGGAACCTCCTACAGGTAGACTGCGGATCCTATGCAATTACTTGAAACCTGATTATATAAAATTTTCCCGCCCTGTCAACGCCTATCGGGATTATGCACCCCAGTTAAATACCCCATTCTTCAAAATTTACCCCGGGCTGGATCGACCCATCCAGCCCGTAGAGCCCACCTTTTATGCCTATTCTGTGGCCAGACAGGTCAGCGTGTCCACCACACCGGGAACAGGCTGGACCTTATTATCAAGGATGTCTCCCAATTCCTTTAGATCTTTAAAATGGACGATGGCCACAACATCGTAGGGACCGAAGGTCATATTCGCCTCGCTGACCTCGTCCAGCTTTCTGAGCTGTTCTGCGACACGCTTATTCGCACCAGGGTTCACATTCATCAATATAAACGCTTTCATAGCTTCACCTCCTTTTCTATTCCCTAAAACGAAAACAACACACTACTCTGTCTCCCGCAGGTAAATCACCCAGTACACCCCGGCCACCAGGAAAGCGCCACCAATCACGTTCCCGATTGTGACCGGAATCAAATTCCGGATCAGGAAATTGGTCCAGGTCAAGCTGCCTAAAGACAACCCGGTGCGGGCCGTAAAAGCAGGGTCGAACATTTTAACCAGCAGCCCTACGGGCACGAAATACATATTGGCGACGCTGTGCTCGAAGCCGGCAGCCACAAAGGCCGTGATAGGAAAGATGATGGCCAAAATTTTATCACCGGTGTTGCGGGCACTGAAGGTCAGCCACACAGCCAGACACACCAGGACATTACACAGAACAGCCAGAAAAAAGGCCTCCCAGAAAGCCAGGTTCACCTTGCCGTGTGCAATGCGGAGCATGGTTTCCCCCAGCGCACCCCCGGCTGCCTGATACTTCCGGGTTAGAAAGTACAATCCAGCCATGCTGATCGAACCGAGAAAGTTTCCCACGTAAACAATGACCCAATTGCGCAGTAAACCGCGCGCGCTGATCTTTCCACTGGCCCAGGCCATGACAATCAGATTATTCCCGGTAAAGAGTTCTGCGCCGGCCACGATGACCAGAATCAGCCCCAGGCAAAACACCACACCGACCAGGAGTTGATTGATCCCGAAAGGCACAGCCGCTCCGTCGCCCTGGGTGGCTACCGTGGTGGCAAAAATGGCCCCTAAAGCGATAAATGATCCCGCCAGGACAGCCAGAAAAAACAATTTCAAAAAGGGAGCTTCCGCCTTAATGACGCCTAAATACTCGGCTCGCCGGGCCATTTCCTCCGGCATCAGGGCATCCACCCTTCCATCAGTCCCCATATACAACCTCCCACAAATAATCTTATCTACCCATAAACAATCCCAACAATCCCCGGTAATCCGGGAAGATAAACGCACTGCAATTATAAGAAAAAATCACCGTTAAAGCAGCGGGAGGATCAGGCCTTTTCCCTGATCCTCCCCATAACCCACAATAGAAAACAGTTTAATCTGCGGGGGGAGCCTGGATAAATCCCTCTTTCTTCATCATTTCCGTCAGGTTCCGGGAGCGCCGGATGACCTGTGTGGCATGGTCGAAGAGCTCATCGTAGGTCTTCTCCAGGCGCGCCACGCCCTGCTCCTGGGCCTTCATCCCCACCTCAGCCGCTTCGCGGGGAAACACTTCCCAATCATCCATGGTGGGCAGGATGTGGTTTTCATCCAGGTCGTCGCCAATTTGATCCGCCAGGGCTTCCGCAGCGGCAAAACACATTTCATCTGTAATGGTTGTGGCCCGCACGTCCAGGGTGCCGCGGAAAATGCCGGGAAATCCCAGCGAGTTATTGACCTGGTTGGGAAAATCGGAGCGGCCTGTGGACACGATCCGCGCCCCAGCTGCTTTGGCATCCCAGGGCCAGATTTCCGGGATGGGGTTAGCGCAGGTAAAGACAATGGCATCGTCATTCATGGCGCTGACCCACTCCGGCTGGATGATGTCCGGCCCGGGCGTGCAAAGGGCAATGGTGACATCCACTCCTTTCATGGCCTCCGGAATGCTCCCCACCCGGCCCTCCGCATTGGTGGTCTGGCACAGGTGCCATTTCTCGGCATAACAGTCCTTTTCAGCTTCAATATCTTCGCGATGGGTACCCAGGATCCCGCCGCTGTCCACCAGGGTGCATTTGCCGGGATCCACGCCCCAGCCAAAGATCAAGCGCGAAATGGCCACATTGGACGCGCCCGCGCCAATGAAGGCAATGCTGATCTCTTCCTTTTTCTTGCCGACCACCTTGAGAGCGTTCATCAACCCCGCCAGGGTCACCGTAGCTGTCCCCTGCTGGTCATCATGCCAGACCGGGATTTCTGCCTTCTCCCGCAGGCGATCCAGGATCTGAAAGCACTTGGGCTGCGCGATGTCCTCCAGGTTAATACCCCCAAAGGTATGCTGGAAAAGGAGCACAGCCTCAATGAATTCCTCCGGATCCTTGGTGTCCAGCATAATGGGCACAGCATCCACCCCGCCCAGATACTTGAAGAGCAGGGCTTTGCCTTCCATCACAGGCATCCCGGCCTTGGGCCCGATATCTCCCAGACCGAGCACCCGGGTGCCGTCGCTGACGACAGCGATGGTGTTGGCTTTGTTGGTGTGCTGATACACCAACTCCGGGTTTTCATATATCTCGCGGCAGGGGGCTGCCACACCCGGTGTATACCAGATGGCGAAGTCATCAATGTCCCGGATAGTGCACTTGACGGTGGTTTCCATCTTCCCATTGTAGAAAGGATGGAGCCGCAAGGCATCCTGGGAAGGTTTTTCAGCTTTCTTTTTCAATTCTTCAAGATCCATCTCTTCGACGGTCATCATCCCTCCACATCCATGTAACATGACACGAGCCTGATCTGCTTTTCATTATAGTGCTATCTTTCACAAAGGGGCTTTCCTTTCCTCCTTTCTTGATGTGTCATTTAGTACCATTCAAATCCGTTCCCGGGACAGAAAACGCTGCCGGGACAGGCCGGCAGCGTTTCGGGGTTCCTTGCGTGTCCGCTCTAATTTTCCAGGTAAGAATCGGCGTAAATCACCTTGTTGAGCAGGACCTGGACCGTCTTCCATACCGCGACCTGCTCGGGATCCTCCATGTCTACATCTTCTTTAGAAAGCTCGTCCATGGCTTCCACTTTGTCATGCAGGGTGATGTAAAGCCTGCCCAGCGCTGTGCTGTCATCCCGCTCTTCCACAATGCGGATGGTTTCTTTCAGGGTTTCATCCAGGGGATCAGCGATCATCATCTTCAGCCCCGCTCCCATGAGCATCACGGCATAGACCCGGTTCAGGAGGGGACGGACATCTTCCGGCACCGAGTTGGAGACATTGGATAAGCCCACCGAAACCTGGGGAGGCGGGTCGCCGGCAAACTGCAGGGTGCGCACAGCCTCAATACACTCCGGACAGTACTCCTGGCAGCCGGACACTGTCAGCACCAGAGGATCAATAATCAAATCCGGGATGTCCAGCCCCACTTCCATGGCCCGCGGGATGAGATGTTCCAGCGCCAGGTTGACGCGCTCGTCCGCCCCGACAGGAATGCCACCCTTGGCCATGGTCAACGCAATCAACTGGGCATCATACTCCACCGCCAGCGGGGGGACTTTTTCCAAGCGCTCCGGTTCCGCGGAGGTGGAATTGATGATGGGCCGTGCTTTGGTGACTTCTTTCAGGCCCGCTTCGATGCCCGGCAGGTTGGTGCTGTCAAAACACAGCGGGACATCCACCACCTCTTCCACTGTTTTTGTGATCCAGGGGAAAACTTCCTGCCATTCCTTTTTCTGGCGGCCCAGATTCAGGTCCAGGGCCTGCGCGCCTGCCTCCACCTGGGCCACAGCCAGCTCTTGAAAGAACTTTTTGTCTTTCTCAGCAAGGGCTTTCTTGACTTTGGGGGAGATGATGTGAATATTTTCTCCAATGATATACATGCTCGGACCTCCTATCAGTCATTTGTTAGATGGCAAGTTTCCCGGACTCAGCTTTACGGCGACTCCATCCTGTGCAGCGCCTCCTCCACAGTTGGAAAAAGGCCAAGGTCAGTATGGGGCAGGAACATGGCTGAGGTGAAGGCGTCATAAAAACGGTTGTCCGCGGATAATTCGACATAGGTCATACGGCTGGCGATATCTGTGATGCGCTCCCGGGCTTCAAAATCAACCAGGGCCTGATACGCACCCCGGATCGAGGTGTTTCCCAGGAATTCAAACTTGTCCCACGACATATCAGGGAGCAGGCCAATTTGAATGGCTTTTTCTACGTTTATGTATTTTCCGAAGGCCCCGCCGACCAGCACCTGTTCCACCATCTCCAGGGGAACACCGACGCTGTCGGCCAGCACGGTGAACCCGGCAAAGATGGCGGCTTTGGTGCGGATCAGGTTGTCAATATCAACATCGGTGATGACGATATCTTCTCCTGTGGCAGTCTCCTCAGCCCGGGCAATGACATATTCACCACCGTGCTCGCCTTTCCGGACCCGGTCCGATTCCAGGGTGGTGTTGATGCTGCCGTTTTTATTGATCACACCCGTCATGAACAGCTCAGCCAGGAGAGAAATCAGCGCACTGCCGCACAGGCCGCGGGGGTCACGACTGCCGATCACATTCCAGGTCGGTTCATAATTCTGACTGTTGACCCACACGTCATCGATGGCGCCCAGCGTGGCCCGCATGCCGTGCAGCACGCCCGATCCCTCGAAGGCGGGTCCCGCAGAGCAGGCACACGTCACCAGCCATTCCCGGGACCCCAGCACCGTTTCCCCGTTGGTACCCACATCCAGGAAAAGGGTGACCTGGTCGCTGTCATCCACACCGGATGACAGCACGCCGGCGGAAATGTCCGCTCCCACATAGCTGGCCACACCGGGAAGGGGATCAAGCACACCCCGCGGATGGGTTTTCAACCCCGCCTCGCTGGCCGCCAGAAGCGGGAGTTGGTTGATGACGGTCACAAAGGGAGAAAGGCGGATGCTGGAGGCGGGGATATCCAGAAAAAGGTGCATCATGGTGCTGTTGCCGGCCACGGTGACCTTGTAGATCTCTTCCTGGGCCGCCCCGGCCCGTTCACAAACCCGCTCCAGCAGTTCGTTGATGGTCTCCACCACCAGCCGCTGCAGCTTTTCGTCCCCATCTTCTTTGCTGGCATAAATGATGCGGGAAATAATGTCATCCCCCCGCGAGATCTGCTTGTTGTACTCCGCCGCTGTCGCTTCCACCTGACCGGTGTTCAGATCCACCAGCCACACCGTGACGGTAGTTGTGCCGATATCCACTGCAGCGCCCCACAGAGGCTGATCATGCTCGACATGACCGGACAGGACATCAATCAGCCGGGGAGAAGGATTGTCCTCCTTCCAGTTCCTGGCATGCAGCAAGGCCGTCACTACCCACTCCCCATTTCGCAGGGTGGGCCCGAGTTTGCGGATCACATCCAGTCCGGCCCGGATATCACTCACACCCAGCTCCTGGCGCAAAGCGGCCTGGAGCCGGCTCCAATCGTCAGTCTGATCCTCCATGCTGGGCGGCGTGAGGGTCAGATTAACGCGGCGCAGGGATTGGGATTTCGCCGGATCATACCCTTCAGGAAGGGTAACCTCTGCTTCGCGGTGATCGGTGGTCAGACGGCGTTTGATGTGCTCTTGAGGTGGTACCGTGAGCGTGACATCGCCTTCCACCACACTCTGACAGGCCAGGGCATAGCCCTGAGCCACGTCGTTGGCCGACAGGCGCAGCGTACTCCGCCGCCTCACTTTTCCGGACTCCACCCTGACAGCACACCGTCCGCATCGCCCCTGGCCGCCACAGGGCTGATTGATCTCAATCCCTGCTTTAGTAGCAGCCTCGGTCAAGGTCGTGCCGTGCGGCACCTTGACCGGTCCTTCAGCAAGGTCAAATGTTACTTGATATTCTGTCATAGAACGGACCGATAAAGATAGTCAAAAAGAAAAGCCAGGCAGTAAATCCTGCCGCCTGGCTCACAACGTTTACAGAACCTGCTTCATGAAATTCGGAAGGTCAACCGCTTCCCGGGGACCTACCTTGACGGACCAGTCCGGGAGCTCTTCTTCCAATTCTCCCGACAGGACAGCCACATGGCCGGGGAGAACAATGTGCATCTCCCCTTCCAGCTTGGAAGCCGCATCAAATTCTTTGACATCTTTGGCAATGCTTACCGCGTCAAATTTCCCCGCAGCCCAGGCCGTAAGCACGCTCATACCTTCCGCGTCCGAAACCAGCAGCCAGGCCGGGATCCCGGAGGACTCGATCTCGTTGGCCACACTGAAATAGGTGATGCTGAAGTTGGTGGTCACCAGCATGGGGTCCGTGGGCCCCGGTTCATTGATCTCATAAATACCCGGGGTGACCTGAATGGGTTCTTGCGGGTCGGTGTAGATATTTTCGCGCAGGATGAGCAGCGGGTACGCAGTGGCCGGCTGGAAGGTGTCCATGACAATAAAGCCAGCATACTTGCCGATAGCCTGCGCGGCCAGGTTGATCTCGCGGGTGGGATCCGGGTCATCCCCGGGGACACTCAGAATGGGAAAGCCCAGAGGGCGAAAGTTCTTCTCCAGAGCCATGCGGCGCGTGACTGTGTTGGCAACCAGGGTGCCGTGCATGCCCCGCTGGGTGGGGGATATGACGATATCCTTGACCCCGTGATCCATCACCTGTTCTGTCAGGTCCACGGCCTGGTCGACATTCTCCGCCTTTACAGCCAGCGGGCAGCCCCGCTCCAGGGCCAGATCTGCCATGTCCTTCCAGTTCTCCTGGGTGGCGTAAGCCAGGAGGGGGACTTCACCCTCCCCCAGCCGGGACAACCCGTCTTGCAGCTGTGATTCATCCCCGATCAGGATCAGGGGCCGCTGGGTCACCTGGCGCACAGCGGCCACCGCTGAGCCAAAATCACCGCCGTCGGCCTGCACGGTGATCCCGTCCATGGTGAGGTCGATGCCCACATATTCGGTGTGGAACTCATCAACCGCTCGCACCTTTTCCCGGATGACGTCCGGCTCGAGGGTATCCCGCACCCGGACAAACAGTCCGGGCCGGGTGAAAAAGCGTTTTTTATGCCGGAAGAGAACCACCTCGCTGCCGGCGTCCACCGTGTACCCGTTTGATTTCAGGGTCATGGGCCGGACGGGCGGGGCCGAGGCCTCCGCCAGTTTCTCTTTGGATTCCTCACTGACGTGGGGACACTTGGCCAGTTCCACCTGCTTGGAAGCCAACTTCATGGCAAAGGCCAGACAGGTCGGGAATCCGCAGTCTTTGCAGTTGGTCTGGGGCAGTAATTTGTAAATTTCAATGCCTGATAAAGCCATCTTTACTCTCCATGTATTCTGGCAGCTAGGACTGCATGAGGTCGGTTATGGCGTCATGGATGCGGTCAACGCTTTCGGGATGGCGCAAAACAACCACATCCGCGCCGGATTCAATCAGCATGACCGAAGTCAGCGTCTCCCAGTTCACGGCCCGGGTTTTCCAATCGCCCCAGGATTCGGGGACATCATCGCCCACCTGGGATTCTTTGGCCTTCCAGCATTCTTCACCGGGCGTGACCAGCATGGGCAGCTGGGTCATGCCATCTCCCTGCAGCGCTGCGATGCGCAGACGCTCCATGACCGAATACCCGTATTCAAAACCGTAACCCAGGGCACCGGTGGTGGGATCCATGATTACCCGTTCCAGCGGCATCCCCATATCGCTGATGAGAATGTTGAGCTGTTTGGCCAGGTTGACATCCATCGCCGTGCGGGCGATCACCACGTGATCATTGGCCATGGCAGAGGCCACGATGGTGCGGTAGTTCTTCTCCTCACACACGCCCAGCACCAGCCGCTCGCCTTTGCAGGCATCCGAAATTTCCACCAGCAGTTCGTTGTCTTTTTCAGGCTGACCCGGCCCGAAGACAATCAGCGGCAGCCCGGACCCTTTCAGGGCGGCCTGCACGGCCTGAACCGCTGCTTCCGGCGTGGTAGGCTCGCCATCCGCGTCCGTACTTGCCAGGTGCATCATGATCACATCCGCTCCAGCCTCTTCCGCGGCCCGGGCCCACTGTCCGGGATCGTCCATGACATCCCCCCAGGCCTCTTCCAACAGCTCCGGCCAATCACCGGGACGGCGGTTCATGATCTCCACCGCCACGACAGGCCGGTGGGGAATCTGGCCTTCAAAATGCATAAAAGGCAGGGCCGACTCGCCGCCGATGGTCACAGTCCTGGAACGTGTCCCCCCATCCGCCTCGGTGGCACCTAATACGACTTCGCGCACCTGTCCATCCCACTCAGAGAGAACCAGATCCAGCTCCGTTTCCGCGTCGATCCAGGGCTGGTCCGGAGGCAGTGTTTCTTTTTCCTGCACGGGAGCATCTTCAGGTTCCACAAGCTTGCCTTTTTGCGCTGGAGGGGCTCCCGGCTGCTCTTCCAGCGCGGGGAGATCCACACCTTCCAAATCCAGATCATCCAGCCCGCCCAGTTCGGCCAGGGCAGCTACCAGGGCCCGGCGCAGGATGTTGACCGCCTTTTCAGCCCGGTCCACCGTTTCTCCGGCCGGGGCAGGTTTCTCCTCCTGAACAGGCGGGCGGGGTTTCTCCGGAGCAGCCTGCGGCTCCGGCGCCTCTTGTTGCTCATCTTCCTGAACCGGTTCCTCAGCCTCCTGATCCGCTTCTGCCACGATGGCTTCAGCCTGGGAAATAATATCCTGGTCCTCCCTCTCTTGCGCTTCAGGCTCAGGGGATGACACCTTATCCGCGTAGACAGGTTCCTCTGAAACATGGGCTTCCATGGAAGGCATATCCAGCACCGGGTGATTCTTGTCCCGCACCCAGGCTTCCAGCTCTTCCACAGTGGTAACCACCTCGCCATCGGCGATCTTGTCTACCATGTCCGGTACGCCTTCGCGTTCCGCCACCACCTGCAGCTCAGTCCGCATGTCTTCTTTAATATTCTTGCTCAGCCACACGATGCGCTGGAACCCGCCATCGGCGGAAATGAACTTGGGACTCAACAGGTAATACTTGCCCACGCCCATCACACCGGGAGTCTGCACACCGCCGCCGGCCATGCCGGCCAGGGTGCTGAACTTCATGCCCGTGGGAGTCATGCCGGTGTCCTCACGGCTGACTACCATCACCCCTTCCACCTCAGGGATATACATCACGATGCACTCGAAACAGCCGCAGGCTGTCATGGGGTTTTCCATGATGGAGTACATGGTGACCTCTTGTACCGAGCCGTGAGAGGCCTGCTTGGTGTATTCAATGGTCCCTTCCCAGTAACCTTTTTCTTCGTCATAACACTCGCCCAGATCAATGGGCTGGTTAGGACCGGTGGGGTCAATGTTATAAGACGCCTTGCAGTCCAGCCAGTTATAGGCGCCGCACAGACCCAGGCGCTCCGGGCTGACGATGCACACATGGTCGGGCGCAAAGCTCTGGCACAGGGTGCAGGAATAGAAGACATCCACCGAGTCGTCCGTCATGTCCGCCAGGCGCTTGTTGCGGAAATCATACGCTTTGCGGGCTTCCTTGAGGTGTTTCTCGATGTCCTCTTTTTTGGTGTAAATCGCCACTTCTACCTTGTCCAGCACGGCCCCAAAATTGCCGTGCAAACGGGCATGAATGATTTTCCCGAAGTCCTCCAGGGTAAACCCCTTATCGGCAGCTGTTTTGGATATCCGAATCCAGACGATATCCCGCTGTCCGATGTGCTGGATGCCCGAGGCGCCATTGACAAAGTCGTGAATCTGGCGTTCCAGGACGGGCTCAAAGTCCTCTTCCATCTCCCGGCCGGCGACTTTGACCACGATACCTATATCCATGGAGCCTTCTTCTTCCACATCCTCAAAGCCTTCGCCGATGACTTCGATCTTGCCGTCGGTGACCTCATCCATCTCGGCCATCATCAAATACTCAAAGGCCCGCGAGTGCTTACCGCCGAACTCCACGCGCATGTCCGCCCGGCGCACTACCTCACCCTCAAAGGCCGAGCCGTAAGGGACCGGAACGGGCACATCGGTGATCTTGATTTTCACGCCGCGGATCTCGATGCACTTCTGGACCAATTCCTTGGCTTTGGCTTTGTCATCCTGCCCTTCGATCTGATCGAAGGGCATACTCACTACATGTTCGTAGGTGGTCACGCCGGTGGGCAGGATCTCGGGGATGACCGTGTCGGCAATGACCGGGAAGCCAAAATTGATGGCGCCGGCCGCTGCGGCATATTTCAAATCGTCCACCTCGCCTAAAGCCAGCACAAAAGCGAACACGCGCTCGCGGTTGTACAGCAAAATGTCGCGGGCGTTGCCGGCTTTAAGGCCGCCAAAGGTCAGCGCCGAGCGGGTAGCAAAGCCCAGCGCGTAGATGGCGCTCAGGGTATCAGTGCCGAACGGAACAGTGTAGGTGTCATAGCCCAGCTCAACCCCCTCCTCTACCAGCTGGTCAACGATGCTCCGGCCGTTGACGTTGCCGGACAGGAAAGTCAGGATGCTGCGCTGCTGCAGCTCGCGCACAATCTGCACTGCTGCCTGGTTGGTGCGTGCCGCGCCTACAATGGCTGCAAAGCCGGGCATGCGCCCGTCCACCAGCTGGATGCCCCAGGATCGAAGCTGGATGTCGTCAATGGGCCCGTTGAGGTGCCCCTCAATGGTCCCATCATCCCCTTCATACATCGTCCCGCCGGACAACTGCAGACCGGGATAGGGTTCCGGCTGCAGGCCGTACACAAAGCGAATAGCTTCGATTATCTCCGCAGCCAGCAAAGTGGCCATGCCGCTGTCCAGGGTTTCCCCCAGGTAAGGGGTCCACTTGCCCGGCGACGGCAGCGGGTGAAGCAGCTGCCGGGCATGCTGCAGAATGGGCTGCAGCTGTCCCAGTGTTTCCACCTCTTCACCGGTCATGCCGAAGATTAACGGCAGATAATAAGCCGTGTTGGGAAACTCAACCCGGGTGTCGGCCCCTTTTTCAGCCAGGGCTTTTTGAAGCATGGTTTCCGCTTCTACCACCAGGGCATTTGCGCCGCGTACGGCTCTGGATGCAATGTACTTAGACATAGATCAGTTCTCCTTCATTTCCCTGCTGCGCCGTAAATGGCTTCCCGACGCGCTTCAATTGGCATTTCTTCCAGCTCCAGCATGCGCCGGTCGCCGCTCTTGCCAAACTGGTCGGGGTCATATTTCTCCAATCCCAGCTCCTCACGCTTTTTATCGATGTGGTCCAGTGTGGCCTTGATCATATCCTCTGCCTCGGGGATGAACTCCAGCTTGCCGCCGTATTTCTCTTCCCAGTCCTCGCTGATCAGGCGGGTGACGATATCGCTGTCAGACACCCGATCGGGCATGCCGCTTACCGGCGAGGTACCGCCGAAGATCACATAGGCCCCGGATGCCACACAGTAGGTACCGATGGAAAGCGCCTTCTCACTCATCCACTCCGGCGCCAGACCTACAGCAGGGATTTTGTGGATATCATCGCCCAATCCACCTTCCTCCACCATCTGGGTCAGCACGGTCAGGATGCGGGTGTTATCCACACAGCTTCCCATATGCAGCACAGGAGGCAGGCCGGTGGCTTCGCAAATTTCGCGCAAGCCGGGACCGACCTGATCCAGTCCGGCTTTGCCCAGCAGCAGACCCTCCTTGGCATTGGCGATTGCGCCACACCCCGTTTCCACCACCAGTACATCCTGCTTGAGCAGTTCCTTGGTCACCTCGGTATGCAGGAAGTCATGCTGTCCGCGGGGGTTATTGCAGCCCACCACCGCCGCCACGCCGCGGATACGGCCGGAGATAATGGCGTCATTCAAGGGCCGGAAGGAGGCCCGGTAGGAACCGCCCAGCGTGTAGTTGATATATTCATGAGAGAACCCGGGGACCAGCTCTTCCTTGGCCTGGGGGATATGGGTCTCCCCTCTGTTCTGGTAATTATCGATGGCCTTTTTGAGGATTTCTTTGGCGATGCTCAAGGCTTTGTGTTCGTCGAACTCAATGTGGGTGGCGCCCTTGATCTTTACCTTGGGAGAGGTAGTAATGATCTTGGTGTGGAAATTATCCGCCAGCCCCACCAGAGCCTGCATGATGCACTGCACATCAACGACCATGGCCTCCACGGCTCCGGTCAGGATGGACAGTTCCTGCTGCAGGAAGTTCCCCGCCGCCGGGATGCCCTGGCGCATGAGGATCTCGTTGGCCGTGCAGCAGATGCCGGACAGGTTGACGCCCTTGGCGCCGGCCTGATTGGCGTATTCGATGATCTCCGGATCCTGGGTGGCGGCCACGATCATCTCGCTCAGAGTCGGTTCATGGCCGTGAACGACCACATTGACCATGTCGTCCTTTAGCACGCCCAGGTTGGCCTCGCCCAGGATGGGGGCCGGGGTGCCGAAGAGAATATCGGAGATGTCGGTGGCGATCATGCTCCCGCCCCAGCCGTCCGAGAGGGAGGCCCGGATAGCGTGCTCCAGGATATGCTCTGGATCCTGGTCGTCGCCGATATGGGTGCGGTGCAGGGCCTCTACCACCTCGCGGTCAATGCCGCGGGGGATGACGCCTTACTCTTCCCAGATCTTTTGACGTTCTTTGGGCGCCCGTCGAATCGGGACAATTTCCCCTTCCTGCTGGCCAAACTGGGCCAGGTACAACTCCGCCAGATCAAGGGCGATCTCGTTGGGCGAGCGGTCCTCAAGGGGGATGTCATAAATCCGGGCCACGTTGCGAAGCTTGGCCACGTCGCGGATGGTGTATCCCTCCGCTTCCCCTTTGGCTGTAGCCCGTAAGGTGAGGGCCATGTCGCGCCCATGGTCGGAGTGGGCCGCAGCGCCGGCAGAAATGGCCCGCAGCAAATTCCGGGACTGAATAGTGTCAATCGTTGCCCCGCAGACACCGGTATCCCCCTCTTTGGTCAAACGGCAGGGACCCATGCCGCAGATCTTACAGCACATGCCCGCCCCGCCGATATTGCAGGGCGCCAAATTGTCGGCCCGGGAAAAGGCTGTCTCAATCCCCATCTCCTGGGCCCGGGACAATAATTCTTGAGAAGCGGGATCAATGCTTTGTTCTTCAGGTTTACGGTTCTTTTTTCTAGCCATCACTGTTCTCCTCATCCACATCTAAAATGACAGGCTTCAATGCGCCCATGCCGGGACAGGGCCACAGCGGCCGGCCTTTAAAGGGCACAGACTGTCGGAAACCTACAGTGTGTTTCGTCTGGGCGTAGGCCTCGGTATGCCGGAAATAATCCTTATTTTTATGCTCGGTCGCCGGCACAGAAAGCTCTTCCGGGAGCAGAAACTCACCTGTATATCCGGCCTCATCCAGGGGGGCGGTGATTTGCTCCTGGGTCAATTTTTCAGGGTCATAGGTAACTTCGACATGGCGGAAACTGCTGCTGGCATAAACCTTTTCCACCCCCTCAAGGTCAAAGAGGATCTTCCTCACTTCGGTGACATGATGATCCCCAAACATGGCAGGTAGTTCAAGGGACAACGTTTCCATCGGGCTTTCTCCTTTATCACACAATCATGCGAGAGCCGGCTCCCCGGCTTCGCCCCCAAAATGTAAAAACGCCTAGAACGCACCGTCGGCGTCTAGATTATTGCCTGTCATCTTGAAAACCGATAAAACATTCATGGTGCTGCACCATCCTCAAGGTAGTGATATGGATCACGGATGGCTGCCAATCTATGTCATGTCCCATTAACGGGCCGCGCGGTTCTGCAACTGCATTTCATTCAATTGTCAGTACTGATGGATATAGAAGACGCTTTGCTCAATGTCAACTGAGTATACCAGTGTTTTTTTGCTTTTTATATAGCAGATAATCAAGGAAAACCGTGATATTACTCATACTTCATACAGGCCCTGGATTAGGGTGACCCAGCCCCTATCAGACCACTGTGCCCGCCACCCATGTGATAAAATTTGACTCCACGACAAACATGTAACTTTAATCAGGAAAATGCATCTAAATGAGTGAAGAAGGCAGCAAGGACCGGGCGTTTTCTCTGGAAGCTCTCCGGGCTGGTGATCGGGCGGAGTTCGCCAGGGTAGTCGAAGCGCACTCCGATAAAATCTACCGTCTGGCGTTAAAAATGCTGCGCAATGAACAGGACGCAGAGGATATCCTGCAGGAAACCTTCATCAAGGCCTATAACGGATTCTCGGAGTTTAAGGGCAATGCCAAGATATCTACCTGGTTATACCGGATTGCCACCAATGAAGCGTTGATGTTCCTGCGGCAAAAAAAAGAAGATAAGGTTTCCATCCATGACCAGGCCCAGGCGGATGACGGTCAAACCTATACCCCGACCCGGATTGTGGATTGGTGCTGCCTGCCCGAGGATGAGTTGATATCCTCTGAGGCCATGGCGTATCTGGACCGGGCCGTAGAACAGCTGTCGGAAGCGATGCGGGTCACCTTCCTGCTGAGAGATGTGGAAGGGCTGTCCACCCGGGAAACAGCCCAGGTGCTGGACATTTCAGAAGCGGCAGTCAAGACCCGCCTTTCCCGGGCCCGGATGCATTTGCGAGAACGCCTGTCCGGATACTATGGAGACAAACTGGACTCACTTCCAATCGAGACCGCCCATCAAGGACAAAGCGGGCTGGAGGGAACGTAATCATGAGCGACAAAAAAGAATGTCAAGAGCTGCTGGCACATCTCTCTGAATATATCGATGATTCCCTGGAAGATGAAACTCTGTGCCAGGAAATCGAACACCATATTGCCTCCTGCGAAGACTGCCGCATCGTGGTCGATACCCTGGAAAAAACTATCTACCTCTATCACCAGACCGCCGACCACACCAAAATGCCCTCCCAGGTCCGAGAGCGTCTGTACCACCGCCTGGACCTGGACGCGTACCTGACAGGGACAGGGTCAACGGGCTGATTCTGGGTCCCGTCACCCGATACCAATTCCAGTTTTGAAAATCCTTGTAACTTTTTCCCCCTTTACCGCATCTAAAGATATGAGAAGGGGAACTTTTCTGCCTGCAGGTTGAATGAACGCTTTCCCCGTGAACCTTTAAGCATGATGCAGGCCAGGAACTGCCCGGACGAAAGGAAGACACCGGGAGAAAGCCCCTGGTAGCATCTACGCACAACAAGAGCAACCCGAGGAGACTTAATTATGGGTACCCTATTGAACGACGAAGTGATTGATCAAGTCAAAGAGGCCTTTCAAACTTTAGAGAAGGATGTACACATCCTGTTCTTTGAGGGAGAAAACTGCCAGTACTGTGATGACACCCTCAGCCTGGTAACAGAACTGGCTGAAGTGAGCGGTAAGATCCACCTGGACCAATACCATCTCGATCAAGATCCGGATATGGCGGAACGCTACAATGTGGATAAAGCACCAGGTCTGGTCATTGCCTCTAAAAATGGCGCTGATGCGGTGGATCACGGCATCCGGTATGCCGGCATCCCGGCCGGGCATGAATTTACCTCATTAATCCAGTCCTTGCTGCTGGTGTCAACCGGAAACGCAGATTTAAACCCGGACACCCTGGACTTTTTAGAAACCCTGGATGAACCGGTCCACCTCCAGGTCTTTGTGACCACATCCTGCCCCTACTGCCCGCAGGCCGTTAACCTCGCTCACCGCCTGGCTTTTGCCAGCCCCAAGGTGGAGGCAGAAATGATCGAGAGCTCCGAATTCATGGACCTTTCCAGGCAGTACAACGTGAGCGGTGTCCCGGACACGTCCATCAACCACGGCGCCGGTCGTGTGGTAGGCGCTGTTCCGGAAGACAATATCGTGTCTGAAATTAAGAAAGTTCTTCAAGCATAAACAGCAGGTTTTACAGGTAATACATATGAAAAGGAAAAAGAACAAGAAAGAATACCCGCATGTGATTGTTTTTACCACGCCAACCTGCCCGCACTGCAAGCAGGCCAAGCGCTATTTGCGCCGCAACGATGTCCCATTCAAGGATATTGATGTCTCCCGCGACAAAGCTGCAGCACGGGACATGGTCCGCAGGAGTGGACAGCAGGGCGTACCGGTGGTTGACATCGGTGGCAAGACCATTGTCGGGTTCAATCGGCGTAAGATCGATAAAGAATTAGGCCTCTGAATCAGTGAGAGGAGGTCCCTCAAATCAGGTATACAGAGGCCATATCATGAGTGAAAATACATCTCAAAACACAAACTACCTACCCTATATTTTTGCCGGAGCTGGTTTGATTCTGATCGCTGTGGCCGGTGCTTTTTTCGGCACCAGCCAGGTCAGACAGGCCGAGGACCCCGGCGGTGGACAGCAGGAAGGGGAAACCATCTTCCCCCCGGCCCAGCTCAATGAGCCCGCACCGGAACTGACCCTGGAAACCCTGGACGGCAAGCGGGTTTCGCTGGCAGATTTTCAGGGCCAGGTAGTGCTGGTCAACAACTGGGCCACCTGGTGTCCACCCTGTAAAGCAGAAATGCCAGAGATCAATGAATACTATCTGGATCACAGGGACGAGGGTTTCCAGGTCCTGGCTGTGGAGGCGGGTGATCCGGTGCAGCAGGTACAGGCCTTTGTGGAGGAAGAAGGACTTGATTTCACTGTCCTGCTCGACCCGGAAAACAAATCCCTGCAAAGCTTTGAAAATGCCAGCCTGCCCAACACTTTTGTCATTGATCGGGAGGGCACACTGCGGCTGACCTGGACCGGGGCCATCAATCAGGCCACCCTGGAAAAGCACGTCACCCCCCTTGTGGAGGAAGGATCATGAATGCAACCGTACGGTGGAAAGGGAATTTGTCATTCAAGGGCACGGCGGACACTGGATTTGAAGTCCCGCTGGGGGCCGAACCGGCTGTAGGTGGCGATGATGATGGCTTCCGGCCCATGGAGCTCATGGCCCTCAGCCTGGCGAGCTGTACGGCCATGGATGTAATTTCCATCCTGCAAAAAAAGCGTCAAGACGTGACAGATTACAGCGTTGAGGTCGATACGCAGCGGGCAGAAGAACATCCTAAAGTGTTCACCGCAGCTAAAATCACCTACCATGTCACCGGCCGCGATATCAAAGAAGAGGCCGTGGTGCGCAGCATTGAGCTCTCCGCCACCCGCTATTGCCCGGCCCAGGGCATGCTGGCCGAGGTCATCCCCATCCGGTTGGTGTACCACATCTACGAAGATCAGGGAGATGGCCAAAAAAACCATGTCCTGGGCGGTGAATATATTCCCCCGGAAGACGAGACATAACACCCTGTATCCGGTGGTTCACGGACCATGATTGTTCAGGGTTTTACAGCCCCAGTATGACCAGAAGTTCCCTGTTTTAAAAACAGAGTGGCTGTACCGGTCGGTACAGCCACTCCGTGTTTCAGGGAGAGTACCAATAAAACAAAACGACAGCTATTTGCAGCCGCAGCCTGCTTTCTTTCTGGCCCGCGGGTTGCGTCGGGACTCCGTGCGGAAAGAATCTCCGCAACCGCAGCTGCTGACCGCGTTAGGGTTTTCTATCTTAAATCCGCTGTGCATGACATCCTGGTGATAATCGATCGTGGACCCTTTCAAGTACTGAATGGAATGACCATCGATGATCACGCTCACCCCTTCAGATTCAAAGGCCTGGTCATCCTCGCGGAGATTTTTGTCCAGCGCCATCCCGTACTGGTAACCCGAGCAGCCGCCGTCCTGCACAAATACACGCAAGGCATATTGATCCGCGTCCAGTTCACGGCTGGTAAACAGGGACTGGACCGCTTCAGCCGCTTCCGGCGTCAGGGTCACTGCCTGTGATGTTGTCTTTTCAGCTACTTCTGTACCCATAAATCATATCTCCGTTGCTGATGAAACTAGCTTGTTACCCACATTGTAATAGGTTAAACCCCTCCGTCCAGCCGGCCTTAATCAAAATTTAATGTTTTTCCCATAAATATCATTTAAAAAAACCTCTGCCAAGGGGTAGAGGGGGTTTTTAATCACCAGCTCCTCACACAGCGCTTCAGGCCAGATTTCGGAACTGCTGCAGCATTTCCTGCACAGTCAACGTTCCCGGGTCAAAGCCCAGGTCCTGCACCCCCTGGGCCAGCTGCGTAATCTGGGGAGGCTCGACAAAGGTGCGGGCCAGTTTCTCCGGTTGGGCAAAGACCTCACGGGTGGTTCCATCCGCCAGAATCTGGCCTTCCCCCATGAGCACAATGCGCCGCGCATACTGGGAAACGATGGGCATATCATGGGTGATAAAAACGATGATATGGTTTTGCTCCTGATGCAGGCGGGTGAGGAAGTCCATGATTTCCAGAGACTGCTTGCGGTCCTGGCCCGTGGTGGGTTCATCCACGATGATCACTTTGGGACGCAGGGCCAGGATGGAAGCGATGGCCACCCGCTGCCGGATGCCTTTTTGCAGGAAAAAGGGATGTTTTTCAAACAACCCTTGATCCAATCCTACCACTTGTGCGGCCTCTTCCACGCGCTCTTTGATCTCCTCTTCTGGCAGCTCAATGTTCCGCGGACCATAGGCAATTTCATCCCACACAGAACTGTTGAAGAGCTGGTGATCTGGATTTTGAAAGACATAACCCACCCGGACCGCCATTTTAGTAATGGAGGTCGATTTCGTATCCAGGCCGTCCACAAGGACCGTGCCCGAGGTCGGTTTAAACAGGCCGTTTAAACACTTGGAAAGGGTGGTCTTCCCCGATCCATTCTGACCGATCAAGGCCACAAAATCACCCTCCCGGAGGCTGACATTCACATCATACAGCGCCTGGGTCCCGTCATCATAAACATAGTCCAGTTGGTTCACTTCAAGAAAAACGTCACCGTGCGTCATGCTTCATCCTCCATAATGTCCCGCAATTGTTCCGTCCCCTCATCCACAGTTTCAGGCAGGCGAGAAGACGATGGATAGACCCCATCTGCCTTCAAATGGTGGAAAAATTCCACCATTCCCGGGGGATAGATATTATGCTCCATGAGATAATCCAGCTTCTGCAGGAACGGTTCAGTCTCATCCACCAACAGTACCTCTCCATGATAAACCAGCGCCATCATGTCTGATAGAGGGATCAGATTTTCCAGGCTGTGTTCCACCATGACAATTGTGCTTTGATACTCTTCTTTCAGACGCCCGAGGACATCAAACACCTTGCGGCGGCCGATGGGGTCCAGCATTGACGTTGGCTCGTCCAGCATCAAGACCGGTGGGCGCATGGACAGCACCGCTGCCAGAGCCACACGCTGTTTCTGACCTCCGGAAACCTCATAGGGCGGCTTATCCATTAACGGACCGATACCGGTCAGGGGCACCACCCAATCCAGACGGTCCTGGATCTCCTGCAGGGACAGACCCATGTTTTCCATCCCGAAGACCACTTCATCTTCCACCGTCATGGCTGTAAACTGCGCTTCCGGGTCGGAGAAAACCAGGCCTACTTTTTGACACAATCTGGCCTGGGGTATGTTGGTCACTTCCTCCCCCTGGACATACACACCGCCCTTCCGGATGCCGTTGTACTGGTTGGGAATCAAGCCATTCATGGAGTAGGCCAGAGTCGTTTTTCCGGACCCGTTTGGTCCGATCACGCCCAACACCACACCCTCGTCTACTTCAAGGTTGACGTTTTGTACCGCAGGTTCTTCTGTACCACTGTAGCGCCAGGTGTAATTTTCAAAGCGCACGGCAGTTGTCATGGCGATCCTCCTTTCAACACCGTTTCCAGCCACCGCACGGTCAGGGACTGGTCCAGGGTCAGCTGACCGAATCCGTATCTCGCCACCAGAAGCCCGACCAGGGACAGAAAGATCGAACCCAGCAGCACGGCGTCCCACCGGGAGAACTCATATTTGCGCAGGATATAATCGGCCCGATCCACATCTTTCAGACCGGTGAAACTGTACCCGCGGGCTACAATGGCATTGGCAAACTCATCCGACCGCCGCAGTGCCAGCGCAAAGAGGGGGATGATGTACATCACGAACTGGCGCATCTTGTACCGCAGCGATTTTCCCCGCGGATCAAAGCCGCGGGCTTTCTCGGCCTGCCTGACGACAGAAAAGTCTTCAATCACCATGCCCACCGAACGGAGCGCCATGGCACCCAGATAGGTGACCACAAAGGGAATCCGCGCCCAGCGAAAGGCGACCAGAATGTCCCGTTCCCGCGAGGTGCTCAAAAAGAGCACCATGACGAAGATCATCGGCAAGATGCGGGCATACACATCCACAGCAGCCACGATGCGCTCGTAATAAAAGGGAAAACCGAAAATCCGGAACGAGACATGAAATTCGGGGTGGATCCCTCCCAGCACAGTGTGGGTCAGCAGGATAAGCACCCCCATGGAAATCGAAATGGGAATATAGATTTTCAGGGTAGACAGGTTGACCCTACCGTAGGCCATAATCAGAATAACGATGAGAATCAAAGACAGGTTCCATTCCGGTGCGCTGATGAACATCGGGAAAAGACTGACCACCATTAGAAAGAACAGGCGCACAAAGGGATGAATGCGGTAAAGGGGAGACACCTCTGGCACATACCCCAGAATGGTTTTGTTCATTTTTTCCATGAAACGTTCTCTCCCTCGAGACGATATTTCATAATTAAGCAGGGAGGAATCTTTTCCTCCCTGCTCTCGATAGATGGATAAATAGGCTCTACTTTAGGCCCACCATTGCTTGACGAAGGAGTTGGTTTCCATCACAACACCGGACAGAGCCTTCATCAAGATGATGCCGAAGATAATCCCTGCGATCTCATTTCCGCCAAACCAGCCGAAAATAAAGACCGGCACCGATTCCGCCGTCAGGAGTCCAAAGCTTCGCAGCACGACAAGCGGGGACCACAGCGCGCCAAAGATGTTGGCCACGGTGATCGAGATCAAGAAAATGGCCCAGTCCCGTCCTTTATTCAAGCGCGGGTCGCCGTTGAAATAGCGGAACGCCCACGCGGGCAGGAAGGCCTGCGCGAAATTAGCCGGGATATACGCCAGAGAGACATACACCGGCGTCCCCGTGATGCCGTTAGAAATGATGGGGAACAGGGAACCCGCAATCGCACCCCAGGCTCCGAACCAGATGCCGCCCACGTTCTGAACCGCAATTGCCGGCCAGAAGAAGTTGACACCGAACCCGAGAGGGAGGGAAAAACTCCCAAAGGCGCCCACAACGGCGCCAATGCCGATCAGGAGCGCTGTGATCACGATGTGAATCACGCCCGGAGATCGGGTTTCACCTTCCTCTAACTTCCAAATATTCTCACTCATAAGAAAACCTCCTCAAAGGTACCTAAATATGACTTGGAATAAATATGGAAGAGATAGGTCAAGCGCGCTCCTACCTCTTAACTCCCTGCTATAAACACCTACGATCTATACTCGTTATGTTTTTCACGAAGCTCGATCAAAGAAAGCTACTGTACCTCCAAGGCCCTGGAACTGCACTCACATTATAAATATATTCCCCACCAGACACATGACAAACATATTTCAACTTTGAAAAAATGATGGGCATCAGCGATCTAGCCAGCAGACAGTTTTCGGCTGTCCCCCTGCAGCACTCCCGGCATTCAGGTGTACTGATTTAAATTCAGATTGGCCTGGATGCGGGCCATGACATCCGGCGTGCGCAGTTTATCCTCCAGGATGGTGGTCAGATAATAGCCCATGACGCCTTCCAGATCAGCCCTCAGATCCTGCGGGATGGAAAGGGTGGTCAGATCCCGGAAGGGGGTGCGCTGCAGATGGCGGAGGTACTTCAATACCCGGGAGGATATGGGGCGGTAAGCGGCGGAAGGGTGATCCCCCGCGCAGGTAGGGCAGACAACCCCGCCCAACATGCCGGAAAAATACTGGTCTTCTTCCACGATGTCAGCCCGGCATTCCACACACTGGAATAACTGCGGTCGGAAACCGACCTCCCCCAGTAAACGCAGCTCATAAACCCGCAGCACCAGGTCAGGATCCAAACCGCGGCTCAAGCGTTCCAGGGTCGCCACCAGAAGCCGGTACAGGGGGAGATGGGACCCCTCCTCGTACGTAAAGGCGTCCAGCAGCTCTGCCACATAGGACCCGTAACCGATGCCCGGTAAAGTTTCCCGCAGCGCGGGATAGGCATCCAGGACTTCCGCCTGGGTCAGGATATGCAGGTTGCGGCCTTTGGCGATCAGCAAAGAAGAGCGCATGAACATTTCCACATGACCCGCTTTTTTCGACTGCGGGTTGCGTACTCCCTTAGCGATCACACCCACCCGGCCCATTTTGCGGGTGAATATAGTCAATAAGCGGTCTTTCTCCCCGAAGTCGCGCCGCCTGAGGATGACACCTTCTGTACGGACCGATCGCTGACGAGATGGCATACCCTGCGCTGTAACCCTCCTCCCTGTGCAAACAGCACCTGTCAAAACCTGAAATCATTATACGCCATGAGACTGCCTGCAGATAAACAAACCTCCGATGTCATGAAGACCTCGGAGGTTTCCTGTACAACCGGAAGCGGGTTCACTCCTTACTCCTTATACACTTCCTCTTTTAACTCGGCAATATAGGGCAGTGTGCGGTGTGTGTCGGCATAATCCAGACCGTAGCCCACCACCCACACATCCGGGATATCAAACCCGACATAATCCAGAGGGACATCAATACTCTTGCGGTCTTTTTTAAACAGGGTGCACGTGCGCAGCGAAGCCGGTTTGCGGCCCTCGAGGGCGTTATAGAGATAATTCATGGTCTGGCCGGTGTCGACGATATCTTCCACAATAATCACATGTTCATCTTTGATGGGTTTGCGCAGATCCAGGATCAGGCGCACCGCTCCGTTGGGCGCGGCCCGATCGCCATAACTGGAGAGGGACATAAAGTCCACCATGTGAGGAACGGCCAACTCCCGGGACAGATCGGCTAAAAAGATAAAGGCCCCTTTCAGGATTCCAATCAACACTACGCGCTCCACATCATTGTAGTCGCGGTCAATCTCTTCAGCCAGGGTTTTCACCCTTTCCTCAATTTCATCCGCGGACAGAATGACGCGCTCAATATCAGGATGGAGATTTTCCATAGCACCTCCTCAATGTGAAACCGGCTTCACCAACACGACTATACCACAATCTTTGCTGTACCCCGGAGAGATTGCCGGCTGCGGACCGGGTCCGGTTCTGATTACACCTTGTGACCCCGCAGGGCCACCCAGTCTTTTTGCTGCAGGCGTGTTGTGTGGCGGAATCCATGTTCACCCAGGAGATCGACCATATCCGGAGCCTGCTCATCCAGAATACCGGACAGGATCAACATCCCCTGGGGCTGAACCAGGTCCGGCAACCCCTCGAGAAAGAGCGTTTTCAATACAGGAGCGATGATATTGGCACATACCAGGGGCGCTTTCTGGATATGCAGGCTGCCTCCCGTGATGTCGGCCACGGACCCCTCCCGGACCTTGACCTGTCCCTGAACGCCGTTCTCAAGCACATTCTCTTCCGCCACCCGTACGGCCTGCGGATCATGATCCACGGCCCACACGGCCGACACGCCCAGCTTCACAGCCGCGATGGACAGGATGCCTGAACCGCAGCCGACATCAATCATCACCTCCGGGGCCGCATCCCATTCCAACAACACTTCATCGATCATCGCCAGTGCTAACTGGGTGCTGGGATGGGTGCCCGAGCCAAACGCCATTCCGGGGGAGATGAAGATCGCTTCCCGCTCCTCATCGGGCGAGTCCATCCAGGAGGGCACTACAATCAAGCGCTTTCCCAGGGTAATGGGCCGGTAGTTCCTTTGCCAGGCGGTGTGCCAGTCTTCCACCTCCAGCGGCTGAAAAGTAGGACGGGGCAGCCTTTCGATCTGGCTCAAATGCCACAATGCCCGTTCGATGTCCGCTTTCCGGTCCTGTAGATTGCCATCCACCGGCATGTAGCCGTAGACCCGGATCCGGGGGCCCTCCCCTTCTCCTGCAGCCGGATCGATCTGCTCCATGACCACGCCCCCCGGGACGCAGTCTGCCAGGACATCGGCGACAGGCTCTGCCAGTTCGCCTTCGACCTGCAAACTCACCTCCACCCAGGCTGGCTTTTTATCGCGCTCTTTCATAAGAAAAAGGTGCAAAGCAGCCCGTGGGCCGTTCTTTGCACCGTCCCTTTATCTTGACGTTGTCCAAGCGGGTCAGCCACCCAGGACATTTTTCAAGCGGTCGAAAAAGCCCTGCTCCTGGGGAAGCACCTCGCTGTCCATTTTTTCAGCCAGCTGCTCAAACAACTCCCGTTCCTCTTCATCCAGGCTGTCCGGGATGCGCACGTTGACCACCACCAACTGGTCTCCGCGGCCGCTGCCCCGCAGGTGGGGTACGCCTTTGCCGCGCATGCGGATCACATTCCCCGGTTGGGTTCCCGCCGGGATCTTCAGGTTGACATCTCCCTCCACGGTGGGTACTTTCACCTTCGCACCCAGTGTGGCCTGGGCGATATTGACATCCAGATCCAGCAGGATATCGTTGTCCCGGCGCCGGAAGTATTTATGGGGTCTGACATTGATCAGGATGTACAGATCCCCGGAGGGGCCATTGTTCTCGCCGGGCTGCCCCTCCCCCGCCAGCCGGATGCGCGTGCCGTCATCCACCCCGGAAGGGATGGTAACCTTTTTCTCCCGGGTGACCCGCTCCGTGCCCTTTCCATGACAGGTGGGGCAAGGGGTATCAATGGTCTTTCCATCCCCCCCGCAGGTAGGACAGGTGGTGACCTGGACCATGGATCCTAACAACGTTTGACGGGTTTGCCGGACTTCTCCGCGGCCGCCGCACTGATTGCAGGTTTGGGGCTGGGTCCCGGGTTTTGCTCCTGACCCCTGACACGTGCTGCAGGTTTCATCCCGGGAAATTTCAATGTCCTTTTCCGTGCCGAAGACCGCTTCCTCAAACTCCAGGTTGATGCGGTACTGCAGATCTGCCCCGCGCCGGGGAGAACTGCGCCGCCGGCCGCGGGATCGGGTCCCGAAGCCGCCGAATCCGAACATATCGCCGAAAATGTCGGCAAAATCCTGGAAATCAGCGTTGAAATTAACCCCGCCGCCATTCGCTGCTTTGACACCCTGATGGCCGAAGCGGTCGTAGGCAGCCCGCTTTTCATCATCCGACAGCACACCGAAAGCCTCATTGATCTCCTTAAACCGTTCTTCGGCATCCGGAGCATCATTCACATCGGGGTGATATTTGCGCGCTAAGTTGCGAAATGCCGTACGAATTTCGTCTTCAGAGGCGTTTTTGGAAACACCCAAGACCTCATAATAATCACGTTTCGCCATGAGCCTTCTCTACTTTTTGATACCGGATAAAGGATGTTCAAAACTATTGTCCGCGCCTACATTATACCGAAACCCGGGGAGCCCAAAAGGGCCTCCCCGGTCTCGGCTGCCTGTCCATCCCGCCCTCCCCCATTCAGGGCCGGGATGAAAGATTACACATCTTCGTATTCGCCTTCTACGACATCTTCATCATCGTCCGGTTTTCCCTTCTCCCCCGTATCCGGTCCGGTTCCAGGCATGCCGCCTGGCGCTGCTCCAGCCGCACCGGGAGCGCCTTCCTGCTGGTAAGCAGAAGCGCCGACCTGCTGCAGGGATTGGGAAAGGCTTTCCGTGAGATCCTGCAGTTTCTCTGCATCCGTATCTTCCTGATCCTTTTCAAGTTCCTCCCGGATCTCAGAGATTTTCGCCTCTACCTCGCTGCGGGTGTCATCGGGCACTTTTTCGCCCAGATCGTTGAGGGTCTTTTCCGCGGTGTAGGCCATATTGTCAGCGTTGTTGCGGGCTTCAATGCGTTCTTTGCGCCGTTTGTCTTCCTGGGCGTGCTTCTTGGCCTCCTGGCGCATCTGCTCCACTTCGTCCTCGGTCAAGCCGGAGGAAGCCTCAATGGTGATGTTCTGACTCTTGCCGGAAGCCTTATCCTCCGCAGTCACTTCCAGGATTCCGTTGGCGTTGATGTCAAAGGTCACCTCAATTTGCGGCACGCCGCGGGGCGCGGGGGGAATGCCGTCCAGGATAAAGCGGCCCAGGGATTTATTGTCTTCCGCCATGGCCCGTTCGCCCTGCAGGACATTAATCTCAACCTGTGTCTGATTGTCGCTGGCCGTGGAGAAAGTCTGGGTTTCGCGGGCCGGAATGGTGGTGTTGCGCTCGATAAGCGGAGTAGCCACGCCGCCCAGTGTCTCGACGGACAGGGTCAGCGGGGTGACATCCAGCAGCAGCAGGTCATCCACCTCGCCGCCCAAAACGCCGGCCTGAATGGCTGCGCCCACCGCCACCACCTCATCGGGGTTGACGCCTTTGTGGGGAGATTTTCCGAAGAATTCGGTCACTTTTTCCTGCACAGCCGGCATGCGGGTCATGCCGCCCACCAGGACGACCTCATCGATATCACCCGGTTTGAGGTCGGCGTCTTCCAGAGCCTGCTTGACAGGACCCATGGTTTTTTCGATCAGATCATCCGTAAGCTGCTCCAGCTTGGCGCGGGTGATCTTGGTCACCAGGTGCTTCGGTCCAGAAGCATCGGCCGTGATGTAGGGCAGGTTGATTTCCGTTTGCTGTGTGGAGGAGAGTTCAATCTTGGCTTTTTCTGCCGCTTCCTTCAAACGCTGCAGGGACTGGCGCTGTTCGCGCAGATCCACGCCGTGTTCTTTCTTGAACTCATCCGCCAGATAGTTAATCAATCTCTCATCGAAATCATCGCCGCCTAGGAAGGTATCGCCGCTGGTAGACCGGACCTGGAAGACCCCTTCCCCCACATCCAGGATGGAAATGTCGAAGGTCCCTCCGCCCAGGTCATACACAGCGATGACCTCGTTCTGTTTTTTGTCCAGGCCGTAGGCCAGGGAGGACGCTGTGGGCTCATTGATGATGCGCATCACTTCCAGCCCGGCGATCTTGCCTGCGTCCTTGGTAGCATTACGCTGGCTGTCATTGAAGTAGGCAGGAACGGTGATCACGGCTTTGTTGACCGCTTCGCCGAGATATTCTTCGGCATCCGCCTTGATCTTGGAAAGGATCATGGCGGAAATTTCCGGCGGGGAGTATTCTTTTCCTCCCATCACCACTCGCACATCTCCATTGGGGGCCTCGGTGACCTCATATGAAACCATCCCGCGGGCCTTTTTCGTTTCCTTGGAATCGTACTTGCGGCCCATAAAGCGCTTGATGGAGTTGATGGTGTTTTCGGGATTGATCACAGCCTGATTGCGAGCAGGCCGCCCCACCAGACGCTCATCATCTTTGCTGAGTGCGACAACCGATGGAACCAGGCGGTCGCCCTCCGCTGAGGGGATGATGGTCGGCTCGCCACCCTCCATAACAGCTGCGGCTGAGTTTGTCGTTCCTAAGTCAATGCCGATTATTTTTGCCATAGTCTAATCCTCCAAATTTGAATGGTAGGTTGTCTTAATCCTGATAATTGCCTGTTTTCCGGTTCACCGGATTACGCGGCCACCCGGACCAGCGCCGGACGCAAGATTCTGTCGCCCAGCACATACCCCTGCTGCAAAACTTCGATGACCTGGCCGCTCTCATACTCGTCATGCTCTTCTTTAAATACAGCCTCGTGCCGGTTGGGGTCGAACATAGCCCCTTCTGCGTCCATGGCTTCCACTCCCTCCTTCTGAAGATTGAGCTGGAGTTTTTTATAGATAAGCTCAATGCCTTCCGCCCAGGCCGCGCCTTCGCCCGACTCTGGCCGATCCTGCAGGGCCCGCCCCAGGTCATCGGAGATGTCCAGATAATTCTTGATCACATCTCCCTTGGCCCGCTCATACATCTTTTCGCGTTCCTTCATGATGCGCTTTTTATAATTCGCGAATTCAGCCCGGGACCGCTGCCAGCCTTCCAGGTATTCCTGGGCCTTTTCCTCACTTTCATCCAGGGAAGCCCGCAGGTCTTCCATTTTCTGAGAAGAAATTTCTACCAATTCCTCTTCCTGGGAAGCCTGCCCCTCGTCCGGGGCCATTTCCCCCTTTTGTGGGGGAGAGGCCTTGGATTCAGGCCTGGGCTCATCTCGCTCCATCATCTCGTCTTGTGGTTGAGCAGATTCCTCTTGGACGTCAACCTTCTTTTTCTTTTTTCCCATGCTGAACATCGCTCCTCATAATGACTGATTAATTCGTCATGGATTCCGAAAGTAGTTCACTGATCAAGTCGGACACAAATCGCACTGCCGAAACCCCCCTGCTGTATGACATCCGGGTGGGGCCGATTACGCCCACAGCCCCCATGGAACCTCGATCTGTCCCGTAGCGGGCCAGAATGACGGAGCAGTTTTTAAGCTCCTGCCAGTTCTCTTCTCCGCCGATAATTACCTGCACACCGTTGCTGTCCTGCGAAAAAACGGTTTCAGACAGCAAATCGTCCAGCACAGAGCGGTCTTCGAATAATTGCAGCGTGCTCTGGGCCGCATCCGGGTCCGAAAACTCGGGTTCGGAAAGCACATTGGTCAGGCCATCCCGGTAAATATTTCCACTGGAGATGGTCTCACTGTCCTCAATTTCTTTCAGAATGACGGCCAGCACATCCCGCTCTACGTCGTCTTTCGCCTCTTGCATCAGGCCGCGAATTACCTCCGCCTCCATGACTTCATCCACGCGGTTAATCCGGTCCGCCAACACGCTCAATTCCTGCTGCGTGCGCTGCTCCTCCAGGATCAGCGTGCCCTGTCGAACCTCCCCCCCATCCAGGACATAAATCAACAGCACCTGTCGTCCGCGGGTGGCCAAAAGCTCCATATGTTTTAGCTTGGCTTCATCCACATGCAAGGCCGTGACTACAGATGCATTCTGGGTGTGGTGGGCCAGGACAGAGGCCGACAGTGAGAGCCAATCATCCACGTCATTCCGGGCCTGGTAAAACTGGTGGCGGATCATTTGCTGAATGTGGGTCGGGAGTTCCGCCGGGCCCATCAACTGCTGCACAAAATAGCGATACCCTTCCCGGGTTGGGATCCGTCCCGCGGAGGTATAGGGTTGATGCAAAAAACCGTGGTCCGACAGGACGGCCATTTCATTGCGGATCGTGGCGGAACTGAAATCCAGCCGGTAATTATCTACCAAGCGGCCCGAACTGACCGGTTCCGCGCTGTCCACATATTCCCGTACCACCAGGGCCAGAACAAGCTTCTGGCGTTCCGTCAACATGTTTTCCATACCTGTATTGATTTAGCACTCTCCGATTGAGAGTGCTAACAACGCTTGTAATCTTAACATGAAGGGATTTAGCAGTCAAGAAAGGAAAGTGCTAACAGGGGGGTTCTAATACAAAATTAACACAGAGATCGATGATCAGCCGGGCCTTCAGGTCGTCTACCCATCCCCGGCCTGACGCCGCAGCTGGTCCAGGTAGGCCCGGTCCTCCTCACTGAGGTCGGCCTGCTCCAGGAGTTCCGGCCGGCGCTCCCAGGTTCGCTTCAGGGACTGTTCCCGCCGCCAGCGGGAGATGCGGGCATGATGCCCGGAGCGCAGCACCTCGGGCACCTCCCACCCCCGGAAGGAGGCCGGGCGCGTGTAATGCGGATGTTCCAGCAAACCAGCAGCGTGGGAATCCTTCTGTGCTGCCTGGGGATCGCCCAGAACGCCAGGAATGAGCCGGGTCAATACATCAATCACCACCAGGGCCGGCAGCTCGCCCCCGGTCAGGACATAATCCCCCAGGGAGATTTCGTCCGTAACCAGGTGCTGGCGCACCCGTTCATCTACCCCCTCATAATGGCCTGCCAGAAGCGCTAGGTGAGAAAACTCGCTCAAAGCCAGCGCTTTGTCCTGGGTCAGGCGCTCCCCCTGGGGGGTCATCAGCAGCACAGGACAGCTGGGAGGTTTTCCTACCTTGTCCTCCACAGCCCGGAAAATGGGTTCCGGTTTCATGACCATCCCCCCGCCCCCCCCGTAAGGCAGGTCATCCGTGACATGATGCTTGTCTGTGGTCCAATCCCGGATATTGTGTACCCTCACTTCCAGGAGACCCTCTTTCCGGGCCCGATCCAGAATACTGCTGGTCAGATAGGGCTCAAACACCTCGGGAAAAAGAGTGAAGACATCAAATCGCATGCTGTCATTCTAGCGGAGCGGGGTCAGTTTCGCAAGGCCGCAGCGGGGAAGATGGCGTCTCAACTCAGGGAGGGGCGGGCATCCCGCATCCCCGTCACAGTTCGACCGCGCTCCTCACCATATTCGTGCCATCCTTGACGCGTATTTTACGCCGGTGGTAAGATGAACTCATGTACCTTGATGGCAACAAGTGGAAAATGACCAAAAAACCCCGCAAACGGTCCAATCCGTGGCGGATCATCATATTAGTGCTGTTAATTGCAGCGGTGGTGTATTTCAACCAGACTGTGGTCCCGGCCACTGAACCTCTCTTTGTGCCCACCGCCACCCCTACCGTCAACCCGGAATCCTTCATTAATAAAGCCCGCAACCTGTATGAAGACGGCAAGCTGAACCAGGCCATCGAGGCCTACAAAGAGGCCATTTTGCACCAGCCGGAAGATTCATCCCTGTATGTCGAGCTGGCCCGCATCCAGATTCTGGCCGGGCAGCCCGACCAGGCCCTGGAAAACGCCGAATTAGCCCTGCTGCGTAACCCGGAGAACCCCGTGGCCCACACCATGAAAGCCTGGGCCCTGGATTACCAGGGAGATCTGCTGCAGGCGGAGTCCTCCATTGAAAAGGCTCTGGAATTGGCGGACAAAAACGCCCTGGCCCACGCGGTGTACGCCGAAATCCTGGTGGACAACCAGAAATATGAACAGGCCAGCAGCGAATCCCTGCTGGCGCTGGAGCTGGGCCCGAACATGCTGGAAACGCACCGGGCGCGGGGTTATGTGCTGTACTGGACCGGAAACTACGAGGAAGCCATCCGGGAATACCAGCGGGCACGGAGCATCAACAACGCCATCCCCAACATTCACCTCATGCTGGGCTACTGCTACCAGGCCAACCAGGAATACGAACAGGCCGTAAACGCCTTCAACCAGGCCAACGCCCTAAACCCCAGCGATCATGTCCCGGAATTTGAAATTTCCCGCCTGTATTTGCTGGATGGCCAATACAACCGGGCCATCGATTACGCTAAACTGGCCGTGGCAGACGCCCCTTCTAATGCCCTCATGCACGGCAACCTGGGCGTGCTGTATGCGCGGAACAGGGAAAACACAAAGGCCCTGCAGCACCTGGAGCTGGCTGTCCGCGGCGGGACCACCGAGGCGGGGGACATCGTGGAAGGCATCCCGCTGTCTTACAAACCGCGGGTGATCGAAATTTTCTCTTCCTACGGTCTGACCCTGGCCCGCACCGACCAGTGCGACCAGGCTGTGCCTATCTTCCAGACCATGCTCAGCCAGGTGGGCGACAATGAGATCGCCGTCGCCAACGCCAATGAAGGGTTGAACACCTGCCAGACCAACCTGGAAGAGAGCACCTCTGTTCCTTGAGCCGGGTGTACACCTCCGGGATCTCTCCCCTACCCGGCAAAACCATTTGACAGCGTTCACTGACGACCGACCCGACCTCTCATCCATGGATCACAAACTGCGCGGCAAGCGACCTACTTTTCAAAAGAAACACCCCCAACTGGACCTGTCCCGGGTGGTGGTCCTGCTGTCCCTCATCCTGGGAGGATTGTGGTTTTCCTTTGAAGTCATCAAGCCCGACGGGCGCTTCGAGCCCCTCTTCATGCCCACCCCCACTGCCACCCGCACGGTAAATTCTATCACCATGGAAGCCCAGAGCTACTTCGAAGCCGGGAAAATCTACGATCCGGAAGGCAAAGACGCCATTGATGTCTACCGGGAAGTGCTTGAAAAACACCCGGATAACGCCCTGGCCCGGGCAGAGTTGGCCCGCCTGTTGACCTATTCCTCCAGCCTGCTTTCCACCACAGAAGAGCGCACAGAACGCCTGGCCGCGGCGCGGGATGAAATCGAGCAGGCCGTTCAGGACGCGCCCGACGACAGCACCGTGCTGGCCATCAAAGCCCTGGTGCTGGACTGGAGCGCGACCTCCACCGCCGCCACAACGCCCGAGCGCCAGGCCTGGCTCACAGAAGCCGAACAGGCCGCCAACCTGGCCATCACCCGCGACCCCAATAACAGCCTGGCACTGGCCTTTCTGGCCGAAGTCCAGCTGGACCAGAACCAGAAAGGCCAGGCCCTGGAAAACGCCCGCCTGGCTGTGGAAAAGGGGCCGGACCTGATGGACACTCACCGCGTGTACGGCACCGTACTGGAATCTCTGGGCGAGTACCGCAGCGCCATCGAGCAATACAAGAAGGCGGCGGAGATCACCCCCAACCTGACCTTTCTATACATCCGCATCGGGGTGGTGTACCGCGCCTTGAAAGTGCACGAAACAGCTCTGGAATTTTTCGCCAAGGCCATCTCCATCAATGAGTCCAACGGCATCCAAGACCCGCTGCCGTACATCGCCATCGCCAAAACCTATTCCCGGATGGGTGAATTCTTTGTGGCTGCCATCAACGGAGAAAAGGCCATCGAGATCAACCCCCACAATCCCAACACCTACGGGCAGCTGGGCGATATATACGTCCGCTCCCGGAACTATGAGAGCGCCCTGCCGGTCCTGAAGTGCGCCGTGGAGGGCTGCACGGCGGAAGAAAACGAAATGGCCGATGTAGCCGTGGAACCCCTGCAGATCACCAACTTTGATGTGGCCTATTATTACGCTCGCTATGGGTCCGTGCTGGCTGCCCTCAGCCGGCCGGATCAGAACTACTGCCCCAAAGCCATGGAGGTCCTGGACACGCTGGAAGCCAGCTACGGGGACGACCCCACCATCATGGATATCGTGCAAGAGAACCGGAATATCTGTAATCCGCTGCAGGCCACACCTTCTCCCTGACCACTCTCCGCAGCCTGCTTACCACCACTTGTGAAGGTTCCCATTTTTATAAGAATCATATAAATACACTTTTCAGCCGCTTGACTTTCACCGCCAAGACAGTTATTATATTTTTCGGTTGGTTAGCAGTCATGAACCATGACTGCTAAAAAATTGGCGGAGAGTGGTCCCCGAGAACCAGGATCCGGCAGCCAACAGCGCAATATTTTAAAAATATAAATCGTTCATAACCTTAGTTCGAAGGAGTAGAATTCTATGCCTGGAAAGCGAATCGTCTTTTCTGAAGAGGCCCGGAGAAAGTTGCAGGCCGGGATGGATAAACTGGCGAGAGCCGTCATTACAACCTTGGGACCGAAAGGGCGCAACGTTGCCCTCGATCGCAGTTTTGGCAGCCCGACCATCACCCATGATGGTGTGACCGTAGCAAAAGAAATTGAACTCAAAAATAAATTTGAGAACATGGGCACCCAGCTGCTGAAAGAGGCTGCGACCAAAACGAACGACATTGCCGGTGATGGCACCACAACCTCCACCCTTCTGGCCCATTCCATTGTTACCGAAGGTATGAAAAACCTGGCAGCGGGCTTCAACCCCATGCTTCTCAAACAGGGTATTCTGGCTGCCTCAGAAGCCGTTTCGAATCAAATCGGCGAAACGGCCATTGATGTCACCACCAAGGAAGAAATTTCCAACGTTGCATCCATCTCCGCCCAGGATCGCGAGATTGGCGAGTTGATTGCGGACGTGATGGACAAAGTCGGTAAAGACGGCGTGATCACTGTTGAGGAATCCAAAACCCTCGCCTTTGAGACCGAATATGTGGAAGGAATGCAGTTTGACCGCGGCTATCTCTCCCCTTATTTTGTGACCAATTCGGAAGAGATGGAAGCCGTGATCGAAGAGCCCAATCTGCTCATCCATGACTCCAAGATTTCCGCAGCCCAGGACATTGTCCCGCTGTTGGAAAAACTGGTGCAAATGGGCAAGCGGGACCTGGTGATCATCGCCGAGGACATCGACGGTGAAGCCCTCGCTACCCTGGTGCTCAACAAGCTGCGCGGCATGGTCAACGTGCTGGCTGTCAAAGCGCCCGGATTCGGTGACCGGCGAAAAGCTATGCTGCAGGACATCGCCGTCCTGACCGGCGCCACGGTTATTTCCGAAGAGCTGGGCCGCAAGCTGGACAGCGCCACCGTGGATGATCTGGGCCAGGCCGAAAAAGTGATTTCCACCAAAGACGACACAACGGTTGTCGGCGGCCAGGGCGACTCCGAACAAATTAAAGGCCGTGTGGAGCAAATCCGGAACGAGATCGAGGTCAGCACAAGCGATTATGACCGCGAGAAGCTGCAGGAACGACTGGCGAAACTCTCGGGCGGTGTGGCCGTGATCCGCGTCGGCGCGGCGACTGAGACCGAACTGAAAGAAAAGAAGCACCGCGTAGAAGACGCGCTGTCCGCCACCCGGGCGGCCGTGGAAGCCGGCATTGTGCCCGGCGGCGGTGTGGCGCTGATCAACGCCATGAGCGTGCTGGATGATTTCGAGCTGGACACCCCGGATGCCCAGGTAGGCGTGAAGATTGTCCGCCTGGCACTGGAAGAACCCCTGAAGCGCATTGCTTCCAACGCCGGCAAAGACGGCGCGGTGATCCTCGAAAACGTGCGCCGCTACCAGGAAGAACAGGAAGATCCTTACCTGGGTTACGATGTGTTGACCGAAGAGTATGTCAACATGATCGATGACGGCGTGATTGACCCCGCCAAAGTGACCCGCGGCGCCCTGGAAAACGCAGCCTCCATTGCTGCGATGATCCTGACCACCGAAGCCCTCATCGCTGAGGATCCCGAAGCGGAAGATGACGCTGGCGGACCCGGCGGTGCTGGCGGCATGGGCGGCATGGGCGGCGGCATGGGCGGTATGGGCGGCGGCATGCCCGGCATGTAATCCGACCCCTGAACGAGAGCGTTATGTTATGTAGTGTGGACCCACCAGTCCACACTACATTTTTTTAAGGACCCCCTTTACGCACAGATCTTTCCCATTCCGGTGATACTCATCCTCCGCGCATTGATCCCGGGGACCCCCTTCATCGCCCTCCATTGTTCGTGCCACCGTACCAACCCTACCGGGGTTTAAATCTTGCGAGCTTCCTTTGAACAGGGGGAACAGGGTGGTGCCGGGAGTTTATCTCGAAATGGCTGCGCGAGGACGGCCGGTGGATGTCCTGACCGGGCTGGAGAGGAGCCTGTACATCTCCGACGACAGCGGCGGCGCCATCTGCCGGGTCCCCAATGGGCAGGACACTCCGGACCGGACCCGGCAGGGAGATTTCGGGGGGGGGCAAGCCCCCGGATCACAAATGCAGCGGAAAAAATTCTTACAAATTGTTAACAACAGGGAGGTCTTGAGCTTGTTAGG
>CAZIFI010000006.1:0-1682 GCA_964539105.1 uncultured Anaerolineales bacterium
AACTGTCCAGTTTTCAGGTTTAAACTGTCCACTTTTGAAGTTTAAATAACAAATTTATAGATAATGTTGAGAACTTGCTAAAGGGTTGTTACAATCAGATTTAATTAACAGACAGGGATTGCGGATCACTTCTATGGATTGTAAAAGGGGGAAAATTTTTAACCGCGATCAAGGGTTAGGCGTGAAGCCAAAGGAGAATCCACTTATGAATACTCGAAAGAAATGGACCAGACTGCTGGCGATAATTTTGGTGCTGGCTTTTCTGCTTCCCAGCGCGGGAATGGCACAGGCGGGGGAACCTGAGAAAAGCCTGAAGGACCATTATATTGTGGTCTTTAAGGATGCTGTTGACGTTGATTCCGCTGTTCCGGATATAGCGGCGAACTACGGGCTCTCCGTGTCCTTTGCCTATAAATATGCGCTGAAGGGAATGGCCGGGTACATTCCAGCCGGGCGGCTGAATGCTTTGCGGCATGATCCGCGTGTGGCTTATGTTGAGGCTGACCAAGCGGTCCGGTTGTATGAGCAGACGGTACCCACGGGCGTGCAGCGGATTTTCGCTGACGATAACGGGAACATTGATATTGACGGCAGCGATGACCTGCGCATTGATGTTGATGTGGCTGTGTTGGATACCGGGATCGATCTTGACCATACTGAGTTGAACGTCGTCGACAGCACCGACTGCACCAATGAGAGCGGTGGACCCCCGTGGTCGAGAACGGCAACCTGTGAATCGGGAGGAGATGACGGCCACGGCCACGGCACCCATGTATCGGGTTCAGTGGCGGCGATTGACAATGGGTCCGGTGTGGTGGGGGTCGCCCCGGGAGCCCGGTTGTGGGCGGTCAAGGTTCTGGATGATAGCGGAAGCGGAAGCAATGCTACCGTGATTGCCGGGATTGACTATGTTACTGCGAACGCGGATCAAATCGAAGTGGCGAACATGAGCCTTGGCGGAGGAGACAGCCAGGCCATTTGTGACGCGATCAGCGAGTCGTGGGCGGCGGGCGTAACCTACGCTGTCGCGGCTGGCAATGATGGCGCGGATGCCAGCGGCTCCAGCCCTGCCAACTGCACAGATGTGATTACCGTTTCAGCCCTGGCTGACTTTGACGGCGAGCCTGGAGGGAACGGCAGCCCGACCTGCCGGGATGATCAGGATGATACCCTGGCTGATTTCAGTAATTACGGGGACCTGATTGAGATCACTGCCCCTGGTGTGTGCATCCTTTCCACCTGGAACGACGGCGGATACAACACGATCAGCGGCACGAGCATGGCCTCTCCCCATGTGGCGGGGGGCGCAGCGCTGCTGGCAGCGAGTGGGTTTGATGATCCTGCCACAATCCGCCAGACGCTGATCGATGAAGGCAACTTCAACTGGACAGATGATTCCGGTGATGGGACCCAGGAACCGCTGCTGGATGTAAGTGATACCGCAGTCTTCGCTCCGGCGACGGTGCCGGGAGATGGAGGTTCCACTGACAGCCCGCCCAGCGTGAGCATCACCAACCCCAGCGACGGGGAAACGGTTTCAGGCACGATCAGCGTGACTGCGGATGCCAGCGATGACGACGGGGTCTCGCAAGTGGAGTTCTTCGTGGACGGGAGCAGCATCGGCGTGGACAGCGACGGCTCTGATGGTTGGTCGGTTGATTGGGATACATCGACGGTCAGTG
>CAZIFI010000006.1:1782-45107 GCA_964539105.1 uncultured Anaerolineales bacterium
ACGGCGATCATACTGTGAGTGCTACCGCGACCGACAGCGCCGGGCAGACCGCCAGTGACAGCGTCAATGTCACGGTGGACAATGTGGATGACCCGCCCAGCGTGAGCATCACCAACCCCAGCGACGGGGAAACGGTTTCGGGTACGATTAGCGTGACCGCGGATGCCAGCGATGATAACGGGGTCTCGCAAGTGGAGTTCTTCGTGGACGGGGGCAGCATCGGCACAGACACGGACGGTTCGGACGGATGGTCCGCATCGTGGGATACCACAGCATATGCGGACGGCGATCATACTGTGAGTGCTACCGCGACCGACAGCGCCGGGCAGACCGCCAGCGACAGTGTCTCTGTTACCGTGGACAATAGTGGAGGGACGATTGATCCCATTGATCTGAGCGTCAACGCCTATAAGGTCAGGGGGTGGCAGTATGCTGACCTGACCTGGAGCGGTGCTACATCAACAAATGTTGATGTGTATCGTGATGGTGACGTGGTCGCCACTACGGCCAATGATGGTGAGTACACGGATCAGACTGGCCAGCGAGGGGGTGGCAGCGCCACCTACCAGGTTTGTGAAGCAGGAACGTCGACCTGTTCTAATGAAGTTACTGCGACTTGGTAACTATCCTAAACACCTTAGGGGCTGTGAAAACAGCCCCTTTTTTTTTGCCTTATCGGTTGCCAGACAGAAGATAGTCATGCCCCTTGCGGTGTGTTCTTTACATAAACCTACCCTATAAGGAGAAAACTCATGTTTCATTTCCGAACCAGGCTTTCCCGTAAAGTACTGGTGTTCTTCGCCGTGTTGATTATCGGCGCCGCTATTGTAGGCCCGGGATTCGACAGCCATGTGGCCTCCGCAGAAACCTGCGGCAAAACGGAAGATTATCTCGCGGTATGGGAAGTCCAGGGCAGCGGCGATACCTCACCCTACGACGGGCAGCGCATTAACGATTTGCGCGGCATTGTTACTGCCGATTTCCAGGAAGGCACCGGTGGACCCTATGAACTGTGGGGGTTCTTCATCCAGGCCCACGAGACCGATTGTGATTCTGGCACATCGGACGGCGTGTTGGTTTACACTGGCTCTTCGCCCGTCAATGTCTCTGTGGGCGATATAGTGGAAATCGATCGCGCCGAGGTGGATGAGTATCAAGGACCGGATTCGTTCGTGTGGGATGATACCCTGACCGAGGTATTGTGCCGCGGCGGCTGCCGGGTCAGCACCGTGCAGTCCGATTTCGGCCTGCCGCCGGTGGGAGATTATAATCCGCCCACGAACGACGCGGACGCCCATACTTACAACGAAGCCCGGGAGGGCATGCTGATGACGGTCAGCGTGGACAGCACTGTCATCGCTCCCGTGAACCCATACAACGAACTGGTCATGCTGCGTGGCTTGGGGATGGACCGGCTGCACCATGATGACGGCGCGTATGGGCAGCGCATCATCGTCGACGGCGATGGGGTCTCTTCCACCTACTGCGGGCAGGAGGGACTGGGCTACATCAAGACCTTTGACAGCGTCGCGGCTGGCACAGCCTACGGTCCGCTGACCTATAATTTCAACACCTACAAAATTCAACAGGATGACAACACAAGCTGCCTGAGCGCCGCTGCCGGCGATGACACGTCGTATGACCCGGCGGACAATCCGCCGCCGGTCGATGACAGCGTGACCCTGACCGTGGCCAGCTTTAATGCCTGGAATTTTTTCGACACGGACGACGATAGTGAGAAGAGCGATGAGGTATTGACGCAATCAGAATTTGACCACCTCTCCGCTAAACGGGCTGTGGCTGTCTGCAACAGCAGCGGGTTGAACCTGCCGCTGATCATCGGTTTGCAGGAAGTCGAGAATGACGTCGTCCTGCAAAAACTCACCAGCGACATCGAAGCGGACTGCGGAGTGACGTACAACTACCACACCCTGGCCGGGCCGGATGACCGCAGCATCGAGGTGTCATTTCTGACCCGGGCGGATCGGGTCAACGTGATCAGTGTCAACGACAGGCAGGGTTGTTCCTCCACTGATTGGGGGGTGGATTATGAATCCAGCGACCATCCACCCGATGTGACCTGCGACGGCAGCACACCCTATTACCTGCACAACCGCGTACCCCTGCACCTTGAAGCGCAGATCACGCTGGACGGCTCTGCCCAGACCGTGCATGTCATCAACAACCACTTTAAATCCAAGCTGAGCAGCAGCGCCTGCTCGAGCAGCGACTGCACCGACTGGCGCGTCGAAGAGGCCCAGCACGTGGACAGCCTGGTGGACGGCATCCTCGTCAGCGACCCGGATGCCTATATCGTGGTCATGGGCGATCTCAACGATTACTATCATTCCGACCCCCTCGATCAGCTTGATCCCACCTATGGCGTGCTGACCAACGTGTGGAGCGACCTGACCAGCACATCATCCGGACAGGGGACCATCACCCGCTACAGCTATATCTATAACGGCATCTCCCAGACGCTGGACCACACCCTGGTCTCGGAGGCGCTGGATAACCTCCCCCGTGTGGTCTCCCCGCGCCATGTCAACGCGGACTGGCCTGGCTCGCACACCGAGGACAGCAGCATGTTCCGCTCCTCCGATCATGATCCGCTGTTGGTCGCCTTTGACTTTACGGGGACGGGCGGGACCACGGACGACCCACCCAGCGTAACCATCACCAATCCGGCCGAGGGCGACACGGTGTCCGGCACGGTGACTGTCACGGCGGATGCCGCGGATGACAACGGGGTCTCGCAGGTGGAGTTCTTCATCGATGGCGGCAGCATCGGCATCGACAGCGACGGCTCGGACGGCTGGTCAGCCAGTTGGGACACCACGGCGTACGCGGACGGCGACCATACTGTGGAAGCTGTAGCCACGGACAGCGCCGGCCAGACTGCCAGCGACAGCATCAGTGTCACAGTGGATAATGGCACGGCGGACGACCCACCCAGCGTGATCATCACTAATCCAGCCGACGGCGACACGGTGTCCGGCACGGTGTCCGTCACCGCGGATGCCAGCGACGACGACGGTGTTACCCAGGTGGAGTTCTTCGTGGACGGGGGCAGCATCGGCACCGATAGTGACGGCTCGGACGGCTGGTCGGTTGATTGGGATACATCGACGGTCAGCGACGGCGATCATTCCGTGTCTGCAGAAGCGACCGACAGCGCCGGGCAGACCGCCAGCGACAGCATCTCCGTCAATGTGGATAACGTCAACGACACCCCCAGCGCATCCTTCACCTATGCCTGCAGCGGCCTGACGTGCGACTTTGACGGCTCCGGTTCGAGCGATCCGGATGGCACGATCAGCAGCTATGCTTGGGACTTCGGAGATGGGAACACAGGCAGCGGCGTGACCGTCAGCCATACCTATGCTGCCGGGGGAACCTACACAGTGACCCTGACCGTTACGGATGACGATGGCGCCACAGACTCGCAAAGCCAGGACGTTTCGGTGAGTGAATCTGCGGACACCCTGCACGTGGGTGACCTGGATGGCAACGGCATCAACGATGGGTCCACCTGGACCGCGGAGGTCGTCATCACGGTGCATGACGCTGACCATAACGCTGTGGCAGACGCTTCTGTCAGCGGCGAATGGAGCGGCGGAGCGTCCGGGACTGCTTCCTGCATCACGGATGCTAATGGGCAGTGCACGGTAACTGTGAGCGGCATTCCCAAACGCAGCGGCACGGTCACCTTCACGATAAGTGATGTGGCTCACAGCTCGCTGACCTATGACGCCGCAGCCAATCATGATCCGGATGGCGACAGCGACGGTACCAGCATTACCGTGGCGAAACCGTAACGTAGCGCGATCGCGTACCTTTTAATCAGCAATGCGGGGGTGGTAAGCCACCCCCGCATTTTTCGTTAATCTTCTTCCTATTTGAAGAAGGTGAGATCAGAATTACTCTATGGCATAATAAGAGTAGTTATTTTCATGCAAAGGAGGGACGATGAAACCCTTTCGAAAGCATGTTGCCCTGGCTGTGGATGGGGGTGGGATCCGGGGCATCATCCCTACCCGGGCTCTGGCCATGCTGGAAGACTATTTGGGAAAACCCGCCTATGAGACCTTCCGGCTCCTGGCCGGCACCTCTACAGGGTCGATTATCTCTGCGGGTATCGCGACTGGTTTATTCGGTTTAGAATTAAACCGTCTTTATCTGGAGTTGGGGGAGACCATTTTCCAAAACAGTTTGCGATCAGTCTTGTGGCCTCTGACCCGCTACCGGTATCCCCAGGGACCTTTGAAAGAAGCCCTTCAAGCCTACCTCGGAGAGCGGGAAATTGGGGACCTGTGGGCCACGGATCTGCCCACGGATGTTGTCGTCACCACCTTCGACCTGGTGGAGAACCGGACCCGCTTTGTGAAGCCCTTCAAAGGAAGTTACAAAGATTGGACAGTGGTCAAGGCCGTGTTGGCCTCCTCGGCGGCGCCAACGTTCTTTCCGGCCGTGGAGGGTCGATTTGTGGACGGGGGAGTGGGCTCTTACCATAATCCGGCATACCTGGCGGCCTATGAAGCCCGTTTTGTGCTGGGTTGGGACCCTGCCGAAACGACCTTAATCAGTTTGGGCACCGGGCGGGACCCTCACTTTCTGCAGCCCAACCAGGTAAAAAAGTTTTATGCCTGGGATTGGCTCCGACCGGTCCTGGGGGCTTTCATGCAGTCAGCTGATGACCAGCAGATCCATTTGGTGGATACGTTCTTTGATGACCTGGATTTTCGCCGTTTTCAGGTTGATTTGCGGGAGCCGATCGCCATGGATGATGTTTCAAAAATGGATGAATTGAACACCTATGGGGAAGAGTTGGGCCGGAAAGTTGTGAATGATGAGACGGATCGTGCCATGCGCATCAAGGTCAAAAAAGCCCCCGAAACGGCATGGTGAACGCTGACCCCGGAGGCACCCTCCATGATCAGCTCTGGTGAACGAACCCTAAAACGATTTGCCTTGCTGTCCATCGCAGCGGCTCTATTGACGATGGGCATCAAGTTCACCTCTTATTTCATCACCGGATCAGTGGGACTGCTGTCCGATGCCATGGAGTCTATTGTCAACCTCTTTGGTGGGGTGATGGCCTGGGTCATGTTGAGCATTGCCCATCGTCCTCCCGATGAAGATCATGCATTTGGTCATAACAAAGCAGAATACTTTTCAAGCGGCATGGAGGGCACATTAATCCTGATCGCGGCAATCAGCATCGGCGTGGTTGCCGTCCGGAGGTTGATCGATCCCGCTCCCCTCCACCAGATCGGGGTTGGCCTGGTGGTGAATCTATCTGCTTCCCTGATCAACTTCGGGGTGGCGCTGGTCATGATCCGGGCAGGTAAATATCAGGAGTCCATCACTCTGGAGGCCAACGGCCGCCATTTGATGACCGATGTGTGGACATCGGCGGGTGTGGCTGGCGGGGTGGTGGCCGTAGCCCTGACAGGATGGGAACGCCTGGATCCAGTGATCGCCCTTCTGGTGGCGGGGAATATCGTCAGAACGGGATATTTCATCGTGCGCCGATCGGTGATGGGGCTGATGGATACGGTGCTGCCAGAAGAAGAGGAAGCCCGGCTGCATCAAATACTGGAATCCTATGTAGGGGATGACGTGCATTATCACGCCCTTCGCACCCGCCGCTCCGGTTCCAGGAGGTTCGTCTCCTTTCATGTTCTGGTCCCCGGTGAGTGGTCCATCCAGCGCGGGCATCACCTGCTGGAGGAAATCGAGGCCGAGATCCGGGAATCGCTGCCAAACGTGACCGTAACCACGCACATAGAACCCCTGGGAGATCCGGCTTCCTGGCAGGACCTGACGTTAGAGCGGGATGACGATTCACAGGGAGATACGGATGAAGGATCTCAAGATGAAAAAAGGTAAACCATGGCCAGACAGATTGTGACCGGTGCCTATGGATTTACAGGGAAATATCTGGCGGACAGGCTGCTTGCGGATGGGCAGCAGGTGCACACCCTGACCAATTCCCCCCGGCGTGACAATCCTTTCGGGGACCGGGTGAAGGCCTCCCCCTATTATTTTGATCAGCCCCGGCGCCTGCGGGATGTGCTGCAGGGAGCGCATGTGCTGTATAACACCTATTGGGTTCGATTTAACGCTGACCAATTTACGTTTCAGAAAGCGATCAAAAACTCCAAAACCCTTTTGCGGGCCGCCCGGGATGCCGGTGTGCGGCGCGTGGTTCATATCAGCATTACTAACCCTTTCACATCTTCCGATCTGGCTTATTTCCGTGGCAAGGCCGAGGTGGAAGACTATTTACAGTCTCTGGATGTGTCCCACGCCATTTTACGGCCTGCAGTTTTGTTTGGCAAAGAAAGCATCCTGATCAACAACATCGCCTGGGCTCTGCGCAGGCTGCCGGTGTTTGGGGTGTTTGGTTCCGGGTCCTACCGTCTGGAACCCATCCATGTTGCGGATCTGGCTCAACTGGCGGTCCGGGAAGGGGATCGTGAAGAAGACGTGATTATTGACGCCATCGGGCCGGAAATATATACCTTCCGGGAGTTGGTGGCAGCGATCGGAAAACACATCGGGGCTCCCCGCCCGGTGATCTCTGTGCCTCCCCGTCTCGGTTACCTGGCAGGGTGGGTGATGGGGAAGATCATGGGCGATGTTTTCCTGACCTGGGAAGAGGTTCAGGGCCTGATGCAGGGGTTGTTGTATACCGGATCTGAACCTGCCGGGGAGAGATCTCTCAATGCATGGCTTGAAGAGCACGGGGAATGGCTGGGACGATCCTATGCCAGTGAATTGGCCCGCAGACGGAATCGTGAACGTTCCTATCACGACCTCTAGAGGGTTTATAGACCTGGCTTGCAAGTGGGGGAAGCTACGCAGCCAGGGATTAAGTCACAACCCTGCCGGCCATAATATCAAAGCCGTAATTAAAGCCTGCAGCATGGAAGGGATCGCAGACATGTGTCATGAAGAAATCTTTACCTTTATGCCCTGAAACGAGTCCGGGGCTCAGGGTTTGCCGAAAGGGGAGCTCACTGCTCTTCAGGGGTGCACGGTGTCACAGGAGAACAGATCATGAGGAATTCCTTGGTCGTGTTCCTGGGCTTGATGCATATCATTTCCGGGGTGTTGTGATCAGGAACTTCGTTTATCTTGACCGGTGTATGAGGACTATTGACAGCGGATGATGAAGATGGCCGGGTATTTCTGAGTAAATTGACTCCTCGCTTCGGAATTCATCCCTACATGGATCAGTCTGCCCCCATACTTTTCTATCTGGTTTGGTCTAGTACTGATTTCTATCTCAATTCCGGTTGGAATTTTTTTCATGGCGGGGATTTGTCCTGGGGATTGGTTCTGTGGTGGGCAGCGCCGCCTGGGTGTTGGGGCCTGCCTTCCCGGGACGATTATCAAAGATGAAGGGATTGGTCGATGAGGTGGAATCTGCGGATGGCCCCTCATCCTGAGCAGCTGCAGGGGAAGCAGGCGCGGGGCATTTCCCACGTGGTAGATCGTAATTGGTGCTGTTGATCATCGCTGTGAGGGGGTGACTGCGGTTGAATATGTGATTCTGCAAGGAATTTGGTTCTGTGATCGTTTGAAATATGCGCCTTACAGGGAAATGGCCCTACCTGGCCTCCCTGACATTTGATCAGGAAGGGTGTTATGCGTGCGTGATAAAATAGTTAAACATTTCGAGCGCTGTCGTTTTTTATCCGTGTGACCCCATGGTACAGATCCTGGTCTCCCGTCCCTGGAAAATTATTACTTCCCTCCTGCTGCTACTCTTTCTGGTGCTGCCGTTACGCGGTGCAGCCATTGACCCCTCCCTTCAACTGGATCGGGTCCGGGCTGCATCCCGGCCTCATGAGTTCGATTTTGTGTCCTGGACTGTATCTGCCCTGTGGAACAAAGCGAAGGGGTTTAGTTTAGGGGCGGAGGGATATCTGTCCTCTGCGGCATCGGCCGAACTGGTTTTGGACTACTTAGAGCTGAGAGATGACGTTGATCGATTGGAAGAGGAACTGAAAAATGTGATTGCGGATCCGGACATTGAGGATCCGGAAAAAGCGGCTTCTCGGGTCCGGGAGGACCTGGAGCGCAAGCGAAGCCGGCGCCAGGACCTGGCTCCGTTTGTGCAGGAGGTCGTCCAGCGTCAGATCAACCATTCCCTGTGGGATCTGGGGTTGACCTGGGGAGGGCAGGCTGTGCCGCCGGTTTTGTATCAGGGCGAGCCTGATTCCTATGCTTTAATTGTTTCACCCCGGGACGTTATCCGTCAGGAAATTAATGTCATGTTGGTTTCGGATCTGACCCTGGATGAGCGCATTGCGCTGGAAAATGAGGTGGCACGTGAGGGGCAATTTTCGGCCCTGGTGGTGGGGGTGGGAGGCGTGGGTCTGTACCCTGCCATGTTTATCGAAACGGGGAACCTGCAGTGGATGTTGGAAGTGATCGGCCACGAATGGACCCATAACTATCTGACATTGCATCCCCTGGGGTTGAACTATTTTTCCAGCCCGGAGATGAGAACTATCAATGAGACAGTGGCTGAACTTTCCGGCGCGGAGATTGAGCGCGCAACCCTCTTGCGATATTATCCGGAGCATGTGCCGCCCCAGGAAGGAATTACCGAGGAAGAAGTGGCACCTGAGCCCACCTCCAGGTTGGAAGAGCTCTACGGGGAGCATCCCGGCAGGTTTGACTTCCGGTACGAGATGCGCATCACACGACTGACCGTAGACCGCATGCTGCGGAACGGCAACGTGCAGGAAGCCGAGGAATATATGGAACGGCGCAGGCAATTTTTCTGGGAACACGGGTACCGGATCCGGAAACTGAATCAGGCCTATTTTGCCTTTCACGGATCCTATGCCGCCCGCCCGGGTGGGGCAGCCGGGGCTGAAGAAAATCGCCTGGGCCAGAATTTGCGCGCCTTAAAAAGCAAGATGCCAACCTTTGCTTCTTTCATAAGAAAAGTGGCCTGGAGATGGCGGTTGGACCAGTTCGAGGATGTGTTTCAAAAAGAATTAGGGTCCTAGTCCGGATCAGCCCCCTTTTGTTAAACCTGAAAGTAATTTAGCGAAGGCGATGTGGTGAGGAGTATCCCTTACAGGCTGGGGGAGAATATTTGCTGAAAGCCGAAAGAAGGATATGGTATGACCGAACGGAAGAATATTGATTGGGCAGCCTGGGGCCAGTTGGCGGCCAGCCTTTTTGGGTCGTTTGCCTTGATCGGGATTTGTGGGGGAGGGATGATCCTGATCTATGTGACGGGTGCGCAGGGGATCGTGCCGATATCCAGCGCACAAAAAACGTCCACTTTTCTCCTCTTAGGGGGTATGGGATTCGCCGGTGTTTTGTTGATTCCTTCCGCGGTATATGCAGCGAGGTCATTATCGGGGAGTACGGAAAAGCAAAGCCGGATCTGGCGCAGATCTGGATGGTTGGTCCTCCTCCTACCCCTTGTGGTGGGTATGGGGCATGTGGCCAATATCAACAGACCGACAGGACGTATATTGTTAGTTGCTGCCCATGTGTTGGCCAATGGGGCAGCGGTATTTTGGATCTTACACCTGGGCCGGAAAGGGATCCGGGAGGAAACCCCACAGCGGTTGTGGGGGGTCTTTGGCAGCGGTCTCACCCTGGGCCCGGCCCTGGCGCTGTTGCTGGAGTTCGCTTTCCTCATGGTGTTGGGGGGGATATGGTATGTGTACCTGCTCCAGCATCCTGTTTTGCAGGAGGAAATCTCCAGCCTGGTGCAGCGCCTGCCCCAGTCAACCGCTTCTCCCGTCATACTGGAACGGGTTGCGGGCAAATATCTTTTCAAGCCCGGTGTGATCATATCTGTATTTTCGTATGTGGCGGTGATCATTCCCCTGGTGGAAGAGTTCATCAAACCCATTGGCGTCTGGCTGCTGGCGGGAAGGGATTTATCACCCCGGGAGGGATTTAGCCTGGGCGTGTTGAGCGGTGCGGGGTATGCCTTATTCGAGAATTTGACGTTGTCTGCGAACGCGGAGGTGTGGTCAACTGTGATCATTACGCGGTTGGGTACGACCGGGGTTCATATGTTGACCAGTGGAATGGTGGGCTGGGGTTTGGCCTCGGCCTGGGCGGAAGGGAAGTACCTCCGGCTTGCGAAAACTTTTCTGGTATCCGTTATTATCCATGGATTCTGGAATGCGTTGAATATCCTCTCAGCCCTGGTTCAATTCGAGGAAGCGGGGGACATGTTTGGGTCTTTTATCTACTGGTCAGCGCAGTACGCACCTGTGGGGTTGATCCTCATTTCAACAGGGGCGATTTATGGCCTGTTGCGATCCAATCAACTCATGCAGAGGATATAATGTCCTCTGGTGATGGGGGGAAAGTCGGTGACCCGGGCACAGCTTTGCCAGTTTTGGAGGATCAACAGGAAGTTGTGGAGGCTATTTGAAGGCACGCAATTGGGATCGATTCTGCTAAAGTCTCCGGTGTTGGGAGGTGGATCCCCTCTTGTAGTACAATTTTTTACTGTTTATGAAATCTGTCTACTTAGCGCATGCATTGTGGAGATAAATTTATGGGCCTTGTTCATTTACTAGACAACCTCATCACCTGGGTTCAAGAACTGATTCTTGCCATGGGATATTTTGGATTAGGCTTCGTCATGTTTCTGGAAAATGTCTTTCCCATTATTCCATCCGAAGCAGTACTCCCCATGGCTGGATGGCTGGTCTTTGAAAATCAAGGAAATTTTACATTGTGGGGCGTGACCCTGGTGGGGACAATAGGCTCCGTCGCCGGCGGCCTGGTGTTTTACGGGGCAGGCTATTGGTTTGGCGAGCACAGGGTGCGGGTCTTGATCCGCAGATTTGGGAAGTGGGTTTTGCTCAAGGAGGATGATTTTGACACCGCCCTGGCGTGGTTTGAGCGATACGGCGAAGCGGTTATTTTTCTAGGGCGCCTGGTGCCTATTGTCCGCAGCCTGGTGTCAATTCCGGCAGGGATTGCCCGCATGAACCTGGGCCTGTTTAATCTCTACACAGCCTTTGGAACCGCCTTGTGGAGCTTCATATTGGCCTTGATGGGGTATCTGTTAGGAAAGAACTGGGCGTTGGTGATGGTGTGGGTAGAACGCTATGAAATGGTGGTCGTCGTTGTCATCGCTGTGGTCGCGGTATTCTTCGTTGGAAAAAGAATCCTGTCCCGTTCCTCACAGGCGGTGGAGGTTGAATAACACTCGCTGATTTTTGTCGGGATAGGACAGGTATGAAAGGGGACCCAATGTTCGGGGTGGATCGTGACCGTTCTGTCACGGGTGTTTTCCGGCATTGGGTATGGGGATGCGGGATTGTCGTGAATTCCGGGCTGTTTATCTATTTCCCGAGGACGGTTACGACTGCGATGGCCATCTCCCGGGAATGGCTGAGGCTGACAGCCCAGGTAGTGTACCCCATGGCTTTTGATATCCTTAGAGCGGATCCATGCAGACGAATTGTCGGTTCGCCAGAGGGCCGGGAATAGACCTCTACCTCTTTCCAGGAAATGACCCCGATCCCTGTCCCCAGGGCTTTAGAAGCAGCCTCTTTTGCGGCGAAGCGCACGGCAAGCTCCGGGGCTTTGCTCCGGGATTGTTCGATCTCTATGGGTGTATAAATGCGCTGTAGAAAACGATCGCCGTGGCGCTGGTGAACGCCAGCAATACGTTCAATAGCGATCAGATCCACGCCTGTTTTAAGTTTCATGGGAGGGTCCCGCGGTCGCAATGCCCAGACGCTGGGGGTCGAGGTATTTTCTGGCAACCTGGAGTGCATCCTGGGGGGTGATATCGCGGATCATATCTTCGTATTTATGAAAGTAATCCAACCCTAAGCCATACCGCTCAATGTTCAGTAATGCGCCTGCAACCCCGGCATTCGATTCCAAAGCCAGCGGCAGTTTTCCGATATAGCGGGATTGGCTGTCGGAAAATTCTTCCTGGCTGATCGTTCGGGTTGTAAACCGATCCAGTTCATCCAGGATTAACTGGATGGCTTCTTCCGTGTTATCGGGATCGACGCCAGCGGACACTGACCAGGGACCGGGACCGATGGAGCTGCTGACGGAACTGTAGGCATAATAGGCCAATCCTGCCTTATTGCGGACCGCTTCCCCGATTCTGCCCATCATACCGAACTGTCCCAACACGCTGTTTCCCACTTTTGCGGGATAAAAATCCTGTGAGTGCCGGGAAGGCCCGGCTGCACCGAGGACGATGTCAGCCTGGCTTTTTTCCGGTATGGTGAAGTGCCGCCGCACGGTTTCCTTCAGCCGGGGGGCAGGGGGGACACTGGCTGCCGGTGGTTGGTCGTTATTAGTCCAGTTTCCCAGTTGGTCCCCGGTTAGCTGGATGGCCAGGTCCGGTTCTACCGCGCCGGCCATGGCAATTACCATATCTTGCGGTCCATAGTGCTGATTGTGAAAGTCGATCAGGTCCTGGCGTTGGACACGGGATAATGTGTCCGGATACCCATCTTCCGGATACCGGTATGGGTGGTCCGGATAGATGATTTCATCAAAGGTGATGGATGCCATCTCACTTGTGTCCTGGGCGCGCATATCAAGGGCAGTTAACAACTGCGACCGCACGCGTTCCACATGGTCTTCTGGAAAAGATGGGTTTCGAAGGGTTTCTGCTATGGTACGTATTAAGATTTCAAGGTCATCCCCCAGCGATTTTCCTGCAAAACCAGCGGTGTGGGTGCCGCCGCTGAAACTGAGGCTGGCGCCAATTGATTCCAGTTCGTGATATATATCCTGGAAGGAACGCTGTGTTGTACCCCGCATCAGGGTGGAGCTGACAAAATCAGCCAGCCCCATTTTTTCCTGGGGTTCATACAGGCTGCCCGCCATCAGGTACCCTGCTATGGATACAGAGAGGGTGTTGAAATTGGGGCGAATCAGGAGGGTGATCCCGTTGTCGAGTTCGTTCCGGATGATATCATCCGGTCCGGGAAGTGATGTCTTGGATAGAGAATCGTGCATGTTCATAGTTGTCTTATGTGCCATAATTGCCAGTTGGAAGGTAGGTGCCAATGACCCGGTTGCGGGGTTGAAGGTAAGTTTGCGCCACGCGCTGAATATCCCCGGGAGTGACCGCTGCCAGCTTGTCAACATAGCGTGTGACCCACTCATATTCCGCAAACATTTCTGCAAACCCCAACCAGAAGGCCTGGTTGGTGATGCTCTCTCCGCCGTATGCGAACAGAGCCCGGGCCTGCTTGATGGCCCGCTGCAGCTCCTGCGGGGAAGGGGGCGTGTCCTGAATGCGTTTGATCTCTTCGTCCAGCACGGCCAGCGCTTTTTGTGTGGTTGATTGAGGGTGGATCAAAAAGTGCAGGCTGTAAAGGAAGGGATCGATCGTTGCCGGAAGGCCACCGTGCAGGTCAACGACGACATCCTTTTCCTCGACCATTTTCCGGTACAGCCGCGAGGTCTTGTTGGAGACTCCTCCGCCGCCAAACAGGTTCAGCCCGCGGGGTCCGGACAGCAGGCTGTCCATGATTAAGAGGGGGAAAAAGTCCGGATGAGAAGCAGGCGGGGTGTGGTAGGCTACCTCGTAGATGGTTGTTTCACCGGGACCTTCCACGGTCAGCCGGTGTTCCCCTTTCTGGGGAGGTTCGGGCCGCGCGGGCCGCTGGATATCATCTCCAGCGGGGATATCGCTGTACAGTTCTTTGATGCGCTCCAGCATGGCATCCCTTTGGAAATCACCTGCCACAGCGACCAGGGCATTGTTGGGCCGATAGTATGTCTGGTAGTGGTTGTACAGGTCACCCCGCTCCATAGTTTTCAGATCGGCCATGTCTCCGATGATTTCGTGATGGTAAGGATGAACGCGGAAGGCCGCGGCACGTATGGCTTCTTTGAGTTGGAAGCCGGGGTTATTTTCACGGCCCTGACGTTCGGAAATGACAACCGTCCGTTCCCGGGCTACTTCCTGTTCATTAAAGGAACTGTTGGTCATGCGGTCGGCTTCCATATCCAGTGCCAGGTCAATCTTATCGGAGGGCATGGTTTCAAAGTACGTCGTCCAATCCAGGTAGGTCAGGGCATTCCAGATCCCACCCGAGCGGGAAATACTTCTTTCCAGCTCATCAGCCGGAAACTGGGGTGTGCCCTTGAACTGCATGTGCTCGACCCAGTGGGAAACGCCCGTTTTTCCGGGAATTTCATCCCGGGAGCCGACCCGGTACCACACCCAGTGGCTGACCAGGGGTGCGGTATGGATCTCTTTAAGCATGATCTGTAAACCGTTTTCCAGTTGAATGGGTTGAATATTTTCTAACATGGGTCACTCATTCGTGTCAGGGTTATCAGTTGGCCTGGGCCAGGGTGACGATACAGCCCCTGGACTGGCTGTGCAGCTGCAATCATTGCGTGAGGGAGGCGATCAACAAATCGAGGGCCAATTCTTGATCCAGCTGCCCGGTTTTCACGGCCAGATCCACCTCAGAAAGCTTATGGTATATCTCTTCCAGTTGAGACAGGGTGAATAGTTTTGCCTGGGGCAGCATTTTCTGGATGGGATAGGGGTGAACGTCCAATTCATCTGCGATGCTGTAGTGGTCCCGCTGAGGATCTTGATCCAGGAGTTCCCGGACCTGGATCAGGAGTCGAAATTGGCGCACAATCATCCCGAACAGGGCTAGAGGGTGATTTTCCTGAAGCTGGCGGCGCAGCATGCGCATGGCTGTTTCGCCGTCACCTGTGCTGATGGCATCCACCATTTTGAAGACATCACCCTGCCGCACATCAGCGGTTAAGGTGCGCACATCTTCCTGGGTCACCGCCCGTTGACGGTTGACATAGGTGAGAAGCTTATCAATTTCCTGGGATGCCAGACGGGGATCTTGATTGACGTAGGCCGCCAGAAGGCGGGCTGCTTCCCGGGAAAACTCGCCGCCGCTGTCCCGGGCCTGGGCTTGGATCCAGTGCGTCATGGCTTCCCCTTTGGGGAGGGAAAAAGACTTATGCCACACATGCCGGGGGTGTTCTTTTGCCCACTGGAGCAGCCAATGACTCTGTTTGAGGTCGCGGTTGACTTTCAGAATGCAGGCTGTGGATGGGGGGATACTTTCCAGGCCCTTCAGGAAATCCTGGCGCTCTTTTTTCTTGCTGGCTAAAGATAGGGGATGAGACAGGATAACCATCCGCCGCTGGGACATAAAGGGCGTGGCGTGGGTTTCTGCCTGTAAATCGCGCCGGGAAATGTCTCGCCCGTCCAGGGTCGTGATATCCAATTCCGCGTTGGCAGCATCGCCCATCAAAGGTTTCAATTTTTTGTTGATAGTTTCCTGAAGGGCAAATTCGTCGTCACCGTGCAGCAGGTACACAACGGGGGTTTGTTGGTTCATAGACTAACCCTGAGTTTGAATGCGGTGGGCAGTTACCTGTCCCTGCTGGTGGGTGGTCACTTTGGTGATGTGCAGGGAGCCGGGTTTCCCATTGGTGGTGACATTCCTTTGCAGGTAAAGGCCGAGGGGGCGGGATAGGATGACGGCAATTGTGGCCAGAAGGACGACCAGGGGCAGCCGTTCCCACCTTGAGCCCTTTTTGTTCCCGGTACCAATCAACCCCATAGCGCCTGCCAGACCGGCCATGGTGCCCGTTGTGAGCATATTTGTTCCACAATTTTCGTGTAGGGCCAGCTTGTGGTTGCCGTTCCGGAGTTTCTCGAGGGCCTTTTTGGTTATCTCAGTTAATCGGGGGGCGTCAATGTCTCCCACTATCCAGAAACCTCCCGGGTCGGAATGACCGGCAAAGGATTGGTGAGGGAAGTGCTCCTGAAGTAAGTTCAGGGTGGCATGTTCCAGGCCGTGATTCCTACGGGTGCGTGATATCAGCGTATGTAGCATAGTTCGAATTCTCAGTCTTTGTGTTCGAGGGCGTGATAAACTTCCAGGAGTGATACCATAATCTGGTCGGTGAAGGTGTTAATTCTGCGGAACATATTGCTCCAGATGTATGGAGATTGAATGGAGGCGGCTTCATAAATTTTAAGCATGGATTCCAGCAGGCTGTTCCGAAAGAAAAGGAACGCTTGCATGGCTTCCAGGGTATTTAATCCGTACTGCCGTCCCCGGGAGGCATATTCGTACCCCAGCGATTCAGCTTCTGACTGGGCGTCTTCTCCTTCTGCGGCCAGATAGGCCCGCAGCCCTTGCAGTAGAGATCGACCGCTGAGGCGGTACTGTTGGCGGGCACGTTCATCCAGTTTCTGATACCAGGTTTCGTCTTCCAGATGCCCTTCGCTGATCTTAAAGCGAATCTCGTTGATCGCTTTATTGATCACCATGTGGGCTTCTTCCGGGGTCTCGGTGCCCTGGGCCTGTTTCCAGAGATCAACCTCCCGACGGCGGAACCGCCTGTGCCCCCCCGGTGTGCGGTGCACGGGGAGGTCACCGCTGTCCGCCCATTTGCGGACAGTGCTGGGGTGTACGCCCAATTCCTCCGCCATTTCACTTAAACTGAGCCACTCTTCTGTCATATAATAGGCCTCGCGGGCATTTTGTGCTCGAAATACCTCACGGTTGGAGCATTTATTGTACTAAATCACACCAAAAAATTCTATGCAAATCTTGTTGAATCTAAGGAAATCTTTAAGTAGAAGCGTGCTATAATTTGGAAGCTTTTCCGATAATTGTGAATCGTGGATAGAGGATGAAAGTATTAATTACAGGCGCGGCGGGGTTTTTAGGATCTGCCCTTGCCAATCATATGCTGGAAAATGGCCAGGAAGTGCGTGGCCTGGATGATCTTTCCACAGGGAAAGAAGAGGCCCTGCACGACGGTGTGATCTTCACCCGGGGAAATGTCATGGATCGCCCTAAACTGTGGACTTTGCTGCAGGATGTGGATTGCGTTTTCCATCTGGCGGCCAGGGTTTCTGTACAGGAATCCATCCTGTACCCCCGGGAATACAATGAAACTAATGTGGGGGGCACAGTCAGCGTGATGGAAGCCATGCGCGATGTGGGGGTGAAACGGGTGGTGTTCACATCTTCCGGTGCGGTGTACGGCGCCCAGGAACAACAGCCGCTATCGGAGGACATGAGTCCACATCCCGATTCGCCCTATGCAGTGTCCAAGTTGTCGGGTGAATACTATGTGCGCACCATCGGCGAACTATGGGGAATAGAAACGGTTTGCCTGCGTATTTTTAACGCGTACGGACCGGGCCAGCATTTGCCTCCCTCTCATCCTCCTGTCATCCCCAATTATCTGAAGCAAGCCACGGGCGGCGGCACGCTGGTCATCCATAACAGCGGGGATCAAACGCGGGATTTTGTGTATGTGGAGGATGTCGTGCAGGCCATTTCGGCTGCGGCAACCGCTTCGGATGTGAATGGGAAAATTATCAATATCGGCAGCGGGCGGGAGATTACAGTCCGGGAGCTTGCTGACCAGGTCATGGACTTGACGAATGGCCAGGCTGAGGTTGTCCATAACCCCAAATCCTCCGGGGGTGTGAAGCGGATGAGGGCAGATATTACCCGGGCCCGGGATTTGCTGGGCTACGAACCTGACTACTCGCTGCGGGATGGGCTACAAAAAACCCTGGAAGATGACCCGCGCTTCTAATCGTTTTCATCCCATTACAGAACATCTACATCATGCACACCGGATTCCTGCTTCCCGGCCGGTGTGATTTGCATGAATTCTGCATTTTCCCAGAACTCCGGGATGGTATCTGCACCGGCATAACTCATGCCGGAACGAAGCCCTCCTATTAATTGGTGCAGGATGTCTCCCACACTTCCCCGGTATGGGACAACAGCCTCCACACCTTCCGGGACCACCTCGCCGTAATCAACATCCTCATCGCTTTCGCTGCTGATGGACTTGCGGTCCACATTGGCAGACAGGGAGGCCATGCCCCGCACGACTTTTTGCTGCCGCCCGTCCCGGACCACTGTGGCTCCCGGGCTTTCATCTGTGCCGGCCAGCAAACTGCCGAGCATCACGGTGCTGGCGCCGGCTGCGATGGCTTTGGAGATATCGCCCGATTTCCGGATTCCTCCATCGGCGATGATGGGGACACCGAGCTCCTGCCCGGCTTGGGCGCAGTCTGCAATGGCGGTCAATTGGGGAACACCGAATCCTGTTACCACGCGGGTGATGCAAATCGAACCGGCGCCAACGCCGACCTTGACGGCGGAAGCGCCGGCCTGGGCCAGGTCACGAACTCCGGCGGCAGTGGCCACATTCCCGGCAATGACCGGAACCTGGGGAAAGCGTTTCTGTAATTTCTGTACCATTTCAATGGTGTGAACGGCGTGGCCGTGAGCCACATCCACCACCAGTACATCCGCACCGGCTTCCAGGCAGGCCCGGGCCCGCTGGAGATCTTCGTTTTTGATGCCTACTGCGACCCCGACCATCAACCGTCCTTTCTCGTCCTTGGTGGCCTGTGGATGTTTTTGTAACTTGATGATGTCCTGGGCGGTAATTAGACCCTGGACGATATCGGCCTCATCAACCAGGGGTAATTTTTCGATGCGGTGTTCATGGAGAGTTGTCCGAGCATTCTTGAGGGGTTCCCGGGTGGACGCGACCACCACGTCGGAACGGGGTGTCATGGCCTCTTCTACGAGCATTTTTTCGTCGGGTGCCAGGATCAGGTCGCGGGAGGTGAGTAAGCCCAGCAGGTGCCCCTCGCCGTCTGTGACCACCAGGCCTCCAATGTCCGCCCGGGACATTTTTTCTTTGGCGGCGGATATCCGGGCAGTGGGTTGGATGGTGATGGGGTTCTCTACAATGAAGCTTTCCGACCGTTTTACCTTTCGAACCTCTTCGGCTTGTTTTTCTATTGGTAAAAAGCGGTGCAGGATGCCGATTCCGCCGGCGTGAGCCATGGCAATGGCCATCTCAGATTCAGTGACGGTGTCCATGTTGGAACTGAGGACAGGCACGGCAAGTTTGATGCCGGGGACCAGGTTTGATGAGGTATCGACGCTGGCCCTGCTGCGGATGTGAGAGCGCTTGGGCACCAGCAGTACATCATCAAAAGTTAAACCGGGTTGGGACCGAATATTCATCTTTTTGTTACCTCGTAGGAGAATCGCTATATCAGTGATTAAGATCGCTATGAGTATTGTACAATACCTCTATGAGTGAACCGTTAACAATGCTAAGAACGTACTACGCGCGCCATACCCTTGATGTTGCTCGTGACTTGCTCGGCACGCGCCTGGTGAGGATTGATGAGGATGGAACCCGGGTGGCGGGGATGATTGTCGAGACTGAAGCCTACCGGGGCGAAGAAGATCAGGGCTGCCACGCGCGGGCAGGACGTACGGATCGCACGGAAGTCATGTACGGCCCTCCCGGATTTGCCTATGTGTATTTTGTGTACGGCATGCACTGGATGTTAAATGTGGTCACGGAGCAGGCCGGGTTACCCGGGGCTGTGCTCATCCGCGCCCTTGAACCACTGGAAGGGTTGAATCGTATGGCGCAACGGCGGGAAGGTCGACCGCAAAGACACTGGACGGACGGCCCAGCAAAGTTGTGCCAGGCCCTGAACGTGGATGGGTCGATGAATGCTCACGATATGTGCGGGGTAGAAAGTAAATTATTTATTGAGGAGGGGAAGAACATCCCCCATCAGGAAGTAGAGAAGACTTCCAGGATCGGACTGAATTCGGTCCCGGAGCCATGGAAAAGTATACCCTGGCGTTTTGTTGTCAGGGAGCATTTCTGATCCGGGTGGTGGGAGGACAGCGCTAGAAACCAACTTGATCAAATTCTGATGGAGTAATCATGTTTAAAAGACAAGAAGAAACAAGTCCTGAGATGGAACCCAAGGAAACTCCTCAACGTGTGACGTCCGTCCTGGGGCCGGATATGTCGTGGAAGGGGGAGTTGTCGGGGGAAGGCGGCGTGCGGATCGAGGGAGCTTTTGAAGGAAAGATCGATATCGACGGTATGCTTGTCGTGGACCGCAATGGGCGCGTGACAAGTGACGGGATCCAGGCCCGTTCAGTGATCGTTTCGGGGGCGGTCCGCAGTGATGTAAAGGCTGAACGCGTTGAGATCCGCAGTTCGGGCAGGATGTGGGGCAATGTGGTGACAAAATCCTTATCGACGGAAGAGGGGGCGTATCTAAAGGGAAAAATTGAAATGGAAGAAGAACAGGAAGAGCAGGAAAATGACGGCGATATGGCAGGGGAAGAAGAGGATGAAGAGGGGGATGAGGAAGAAGAATAAATTGTTTCTCCTGCGCCGTTTTTTCCCTGTGATTGCTGTGTTCTTCTTCTTTGCATGCAGCTCGATGTCACCGCAGACCGGGGAAAGGAATCTCACGATTTCACCCACACCGATCCAGCACATTGACCCCTCACCCACGTCAACGGCGGTGGAGTCAACCCCGGCGCTTCCGACCCTGACATCCGCTCCCGATCAAGAAAATACCCCCTTTTCCCCTTCCCCAACTCCGTGCGCGCGGAGCGAGGGGGAGATACAGATGTTTTCCCTTAACTCTGATATCCTGGGTAAGGACCTGGAGGGGCGGGTTTATCTACCACCCTGTTATGGTGCTGAAGATCGGACGGGTTATCCTGTATTGTATCTATTGCATGGTGTGACCGCAAACGATGAACAGTGGGTAAAACTGGGGGTGGATAATGTGATGGATGGTTTGATCGCGGCCGGGGAGATCCCGCCTTTTATCATCGTTATGCCCCGGGAATTTTCCTGGGGATTACCTCCTCAAAACGAGTTTGGAGAAGCCCTTGTTCAGGAATTGTTACCCTGGATAGACCGGCAGTACCGGACCAAAGCCGAGCGTGATTACAGAGCCATTGGTGGATTGTCACGGGGAGGAAACTGGGCCCTGCATATCGGTTCCCGTGATTGGCGTTTATTTTCAGCCATGGGAGGACACAGCGCACCGGTTTTCTTCGGGGATGCGCGGGACATTCCGATGCGGCTGGACAAAGTTCCAGAGGAAGAGCTGCCTCGCATTTACCTTGATATCGGGGCTGATGACCAGAATCAGGAAAGCACCCTGGCGCTGGAGCAGGCATTGACGGAGCACGGTTTCCCGCACGATTGGCACCTGTACCCCGGGACCCACAACGAAGCTTACTGGCAGGAACACCTGGAAGCGTATTTAGAGTGGTATGCGTCTCCATGGCTGGATGACACGGCGCAGGATGTTCCCCTGCTGGACCAGGTTGATTAGGACGACCAGGTGATGAACCATGGCCTTTGAAGACAAGGAGAAAGAGATGCAGGTTCCCGATATTGATTCCTTTGTGACCATGTCCTGGGAGGACATTGAACCCTATTATCAGCATCTCCAGGACAATGAACTCAGCCAGGATTCACTGCATGCCTGGTTGAGGGATTGGACCCGGTTGCGTGAACTTGTCAGTGAACGCTATGCCCGCCTGCAGTTGAACTCCCTCCAGGACACCCGGGATAAAGAGGCGGAATCCCGGTACCAATCCTTTTTAGAAGACGTTTACCCCCGGATTGAAGCTGCGGACCAGGCGCTCAAAAAGCGGCTCCTGGCAGGCGGTTTGAAAACAGAAGGGATGGAAGTTCCCCTTCAGAAAATGCGGGCCAGAGCGGATATTTTTCGGGATGAAAACCTGCCCCTCCAGGCTGAAGAGCGGAAACTTGGTCTGAAATACAATAAGATTCGCGGCCATCAAACGGTTGTCTGGGAAGATGAGGAAATCACCCTGGTACAGGTGCGATCCTTGATGCAAACGCAGGATCGTGGAGTGCGGGAACGGCTGTGGACACTGTCCGCGGAACGCCAACTTCAAGATCGCCAGGCCATCAATGCTAACTGGCAGCAGTTGATGGAAATCCGGGGGGAAATGGCAGAGAACGCCGGGAGGGGGGATTACCGTGCATACCGGTGGCAGCAGTTGGCCCGCCTGGATTATGAACCCCAGGACAGCCTGCGATTTATTGACGCGGTGGAAGAAGTCGTTGTCCCGGCTGCAAACCGGGTATATGAACGGTACAGGGACCACATGGGGCTGCCAACTATCCGTCCCTGGGATGTGGTGGACAACCGCTCCACATTGGATGTGCCTGTCCTGAAAGCCTTTGAAAGTGAGGAGGATCTGGTCGGCGCCGTTTCCCGGATATTCCACAAGGTAGATCCTGAGCTGGGACAAAAGTTTGCCATCATGCACCGGGAAGACCTGCTGGATTTATCGAATCGTAAAGGGAAGGCACCCGGCGCATTCTGTACGTCTTTTCCTACTCAGAAACGCCCGTTTATCTTCATGAACGCGGTGGGACTGGCCACGGATCTAACCACGCTGTTCCATGAAAGTGGTCATGCCTTCCATGTCTTTGAGCGATCCAAACTGCCGTATCATCACATGCGGCGCCCGGGAAATGAATTTGGCGAGGTGGCTTCCACGGCCATGGAACTATTGGCTGCGCCTTATGTGGCTCAAAAGGAGGGTGGATTTTTCTCACCGCAGGATACTGCCCGCTTCCGCCGGGGCCATCTGGAGGATGAGCTGTTGTTCTGGCCTTATATGGCGGTGGTGGTCGCTTTTCAGCACTGGGTCTATGAGAATCACAAGCAGGCTTCCCGGCCCGAAGCCTGTGATCAAAAATGGGCCCAACTGGTGGATCGTTTTCTTCCGGCGGTGGATTGGTCGGGGGAGCAGGACATGAAGGAAACCGGCTGGCAGCGCAAATTACACATCCACACCATGCCCTTTTATTACGTTGAGTACGGATTGGCATTGCTGGGCGCGGTGCAGTTGTGGGGAAATGCCCGGGAGGATCAAGCTCTGGCTACCCGCCGGTACCGCCAGGCCCTGTCCTTAGGTGGGACAGCACCTCTGCCGGTGTTGTACGAAACCGCGGGCGCAACGTTTGCCTTTGATGCACACACACTGGGTGAAGCCGTACAGCTCATGGAAGACACCCTGGCAGATCTGGAGACAGTCCTTTAATCGCGGTGCACCTATCCGGCGGGGCTGCTTTCGGTCAATGTTGCCCATGGGAGAAGTTGAATTGGTCCCTCCCGGAGTGGAACGGGTTAAGCCTTTTGTCAGTACGATGGCAAGGCAGCTTTGGGTATAATATTTACTCGAGAATTTTGAGTCGAACGAGACATGAAGGGGATTTATGACACAAAAGTTGAAGATTGTAATTCCGATGGCAGGATTAGGAACCCGGCTCCGGCCGCAAACATGGAGTCGTCCCAAGCAGTTGATGCGCATGGCGAATAAAAGCGTATTAGGACATGTCCTGGAGATGTTTGATACCTTGCCCGATTCTACGGCTGTGGAATATGTCTTCATTGTCGGATACCTGGGTGAAAAAATCAAAGACTACATGGATGAAGAATATCCAGAATACGACGTCCATTATGTCACCCAGGAGGAAATGCTGGGCCAATCCCACGCGCTTTATCTGGCCCGCGAACACCTTGCCGGACCCATGTTGATGGTCTTTGCTGATACGCTGATTGAGACGGACCTCACTTTCCTGGATGATGAGGAAGCGGATATAGTCTCCTGGGTCAAGCCTGTGCCGGATCCCCGCCGCTTCGGTGTGGCTGAAGTGGGAGATGATGGTTGGGTGACGCGCTTGATTGAAAAGCCAAAATCGATGGATAACAATCTGGCTGTGGTGGGATTTTATTATTTCAAACAGGGTGAACGGTTGGTCGAGGCCATAGAAGAACAAATCGAGCGGGACATCAAACTTAAGGGGGAGTATTTTTTAGCGGATGCCATCAATATCATGCTGGATGAGTATGACCTGCGAATGCGCCCTGAGAAAGTCAGCGTGTGGTTGGACGCCGGTACACCGGAAGCTCTCCTGGAAACTAACCGTTATCTGCTGGACCACAGCCGTGATAATTCAGACCGGGTATCGGGTCGGGAGGGTATCCAGGTCATCCCCCCGGTATATGTGCATCCGGATGTGGAGATGGAGGCATGTGTGATTGGTCCTTATGTGGCGATTGGGCCAGGCTGCAGCGTTGAAGGGAGTGTCTTAAAAAACACGGTAATCGAAAAGAATTCCGGGGTGAAGAATGTTATCCTGGAAAACTCCCTCCTCGGTCAACATACCCGCGTTAACGGAATAGCTGGCTCCATCAATCTGGGGGATCATGCTACGATCGATCTGTGATGAATAATTTGGCTCAAGGGTGACAGGTTCTCAAGGAGATGTGATGAGCAAACAATATCTTTCCCAGCGTGTGGCCCAGTTGAAACCCTCCGGAATCCGAGAGTTTTTTGACATTGTTGCAACCATGGATGATGTCATCTCGCTGGGGATCGGTGAGCCCGATTTTGTGACCCCTAAACCTATTTTGGAAGCAGGCATCCGGGCTTTGCAGGATGGTGAAACGCATTACACATCCAATGCCGGAATCCTGGAGCTGCGAGAAGCGGTAGCTGCCTACCTGTCGGAAAGATATGATGTGGGATACGATCCAACTACAGAGGTCGTCATCACTGTGGGGGTGTCGGAAGCCCTCTACCTGGCGATGACAGCCATTATTGAACCAGGGGATGAAATCATCATCCCCTCGCCCTGTTTTGTGTCCTATCAGGCCGAGGTCACGTTGGCAGGCGGTGTCCCTGTGGAGATCCCGGGAAGTTTTGACCTCCAATTTCAGCCGGACCCGGACGAGATCAGGCAGGCTGTGACACCACGCACCAAGGCGATTTTTATCGGCTATCCCAATAACCCCACCGGTGTAGTGGCCAGCAAAGAGGCTTTGCTGGAAATCAGCCGCATCGCTGAAGAGCATGACCTGGTGGTCATCTCAGATGAAATTTATGAAAATCTGGTCTATGGTGTCGACCATGTCTGTTTTGCCTCCTTGCCGGGCATGAAAGAGCGCACCATTACCCTGGGTGGTTTTTCGAAAAGCCATGCCATGACCGGCTGGCGTGTGGGATATGCTGCGGCCCCGGCGGAGATCCTGCAGGGTTTGCTGCGCATCCATCAATACACGATCATGTCTGCCCCTACGGTGTCTCAAATCGCGGCCCTGGAAGCCTTGCAATCGGGGATGGAACACGCGGAGGAAATGCGGCAGAAGTACGACCGACGTCGGCGTTTAATTGTAGATGGATTAAATGCCATTGGCCTGGAAACCTTTGAGCCCCATGGCGCTTTTTATGCTTTCCCCGAGGTGACCGTAAGCGGAATGGATGAAGAAACCTTTGCCCGGGAACTCTTGAAAGAAGAAAAAGTTGCTGTTGTTCCCGGAACTGCCTTCGGTGCTGGCGGCGAAGGATTTGTGCGCTGTTCCTATGCCACGGCGTATGAAGAAATCGAACAAGCATTGGTCCGCATGGACCGCTTTCTAACCCATCACGCCCAGAGGTGAGGGGGAGGGTGAAGGCGCTCGCTTGTTTGTGATATAAAGCACATATGGGGAAACAGGAAGTCACTTGTCTCACCCTATCGATAATGGTAGCATCAGCAGCGCAACGGTGAGTTCCCCGGACTTTGTGAGGTTCATTATGAGCTGCTTGGCTCATCAAGACCATCAAATTACAGGGGCAGCGGGTGCCGATAGATGGTACCCGGCTGTCATTTAAATACGTTTTCAAGGAGATACTATCCATGTCAGAACAAATCAATGCCTATAAAATGGCTCAGGCACAGTTTGACAGCGTGGCAGATATGCTGGATCTGGATGAACAAATTTGTTCCATACTCCGCTGCCCGAAGCGAGAATTTACATTTCAGATTCCGGTGCGCATGGACGATGGATCAATAAAAGTCTTTTATGGTTTTCGCGTCCAGCACAATGATGCCCGCGGCCCGGCTAAGGGCGGCATCCGTTTTCATCCCTCGGAGACGCTGGATACCGTCCGTGCTCTGGCCATGTGGATGACCTGGAAATGCGCCGTGGCTGACATTCCCCTGGGGGGCGGTAAAGGCGGTGTGGCTGTGGATACCGCCACCCTGTCAACCAGTGAGCAGGAGCGGCTGTGCCGGGGCTGGATTGATCAGATTTACCGGAACATCGGACCGCGCCGGGATGTTCCCGCTCCGGATGTGGGGACCAATCCGCGCATGATGGGCTGGATGATGGATCAATACTCCAAGCTGGTGGGCGAGTATACCCCCGGGGTGATCACCGGCAAACCTGTGGGCGGAGGCGGATCCCTGGGCCGGACAGAAGCCACGGGGTACGGCGTGATTTACACCGTGCGGGAAGCGATGAGCCATCTGGGTTTAGATTCCACACAATCAGTGGCGGCCTTCCAGGGTTTTGGCAATGTGGCTCAATATGCCGCGATTGGCTTTGTTGATTTTCTGGGCGGGAAGGTGGCCTGTGTTTCCTACTGGGACAGCCATGACCAGGCGCCTTACACCGTCAGCCATCCGGACGGTGTGGATCCTAAATTCCTGCAGTCCATCACCAATACTTACGGCATGATTGACAAAAAGAAAGCGCAGGAAGCGGGCTATGAGATTGAACCCGGTGAAGCCTGGATCAGCAAAGATGTGGATGTGCTGGTGCCTGCCGCCCTGGAAGGGCAGATCAACGAGGACACAGTGCAGGAGGTCAGTGATCGGGTCAAGATTGTAGCCGAAGGCGCCAACGGTCCCACAACGCCGGAAGCGGACGAAGTCTTCAAGAAAAATGAAGTCTTCGTCATCCCCGACTTTCTATGTAATGCGGGCGGCGTGACCGTGTCGTACTTCGAGGGTGTCCAGAATGATATGAATTTTTACTGGTCAAAGGAAGAAGTCCTGACCAAGCTGGATGAGAAAATGACCAAAGCCTTCCAGGACGTGGTGGAGATGTCCGCGGGTCAAGGCGTGTTCATGCGTGATGCGGCCTATATGGTGGCCATAGAAAAGGTGGTCAAGGCCATGGAACTCCGGGGCTGGATTTAACCACAGGGTCGCGATTATGTACGCCCCCCCGGGGTTTTTAGGGAGAACTCCCTGAATCCCGGGGGGTTTTCTTTTTGAGGACCGGTCTTCCCCGAAGGATTTACAGGAAAGAGGGCGGGTTGACCTCAATCCGCCATTCCGCCCCCCGCAGCCGGTTCTGGATGATGGGAACTGGATCCGGCCCCCGCAGGATAATATGCCAGCGGTATTTACCCCGGATGCGGGAGAAAAAACAGGGGGCGGGGCCGGTGACCTGTGTGGCGGTATGGTTCCCTTCCTGGACCCATTTTTTGATCTTGCGACCCATTTCCCGGGCTCGTTCCCGGACCTGAATGGCATCCGTGGAGCGCGTTTCCAGCCGTACCAGCTTCGTGAAAGGAGGATAGCGCAGCTGGCGGCGGTGGTTGATTTCCTGACGGTAAAAGTCGCGGTAATCATGGCGGGAAGCGGTCTGGATGACAAAGTGGTCCGGCTGATAGGTTTGCAAGATGACCTCGCCTCCCAACGGGCTGCGGCCCGCTCTGCCAGCGACCTGGGTCAAAATTTGAAAAGTGCGTTCTTCCGTGCGGTAATCGGGTAAATTAAGGCCGGTGTCAGCCAGGATCACACCCACCAGGGTGACCAGGGGGAGATCCAGTCCTTTGGCCAGCATCTGAGTTCCGATCAGGACATCAGCCTCATGAGATGCAAAGGTTTCCATGATCCTGCGGTGAGCGCCTTTCCTGCCGGTGGTATCCCGGTCCCAACGCAGAATGCGTACGTCGGGAAATTCCTCCTTCAACTTCATCTCCACTTCTTCCGTGCCTGTTCCCAGCTGCCGGATGTGATGTCCCCCGCAGGAGGGACAGGTTTTCGGCAGGTTGCGCTGGTAACCGCAGTGGTGGCAAATCAGAGATGATCGGGGGTGATGGTAGGTCAGCGGGGTCTCGCAGCGGGGACAAGTCAGAGCATAGCCGCAGTCGCGGCAGAAGACATAGGTGGATGTGCCCCGTCGATTTAGAAAGAGGATGGCCTGCTGATCCCGGTCCAGTACAGCCTGCAGCTCTTCCTTTAACCTGCGGCTGAAAATGGAGCGGTTGCCGGCTTTCAACTCCTCACGCATGTCGATCACATCCACCGGCGGGAGTTCTGCCATCTGGATCTCTTCTTCCAGGGGTTGATAACGCCCGATGTCAGGCGATGAGGGGGACCGTGCGATCTGGTCTTCGATGGTATCTTTGTGGGCCAGGATGCGTTCCGGGAGGGAAAGCGGGATCCAATCCTCCTGGGCGGCTTTGTAGGTGCTGGTCACGTTGGGTGTGGCCGAGCCCATGATGCACACTGTATTCAGCGTTTGGGCGTAAGCCGCAGCGGCGGTGGCGGCGTGATAGTGGGGTGGGGTTTCGGCCTGATAATAGGAATCGTCATGGCATTCATCCACAACCAGCAGTCCAATATCCGGGAAGGGTGTGAACAAAGCGCTGCGTGGTCCCACAATCACAGACAGCTCTCCCTCCCGGGCCATGCGCCACGTGTCATAGCGTTCCCCACTTGAGAGTTCGGAATGCAGCACGCCCACCTGGTCCGGAAAACGGCGCAGAAAGCGGGACACGGTCTGGGGGGTGAGGGCAATTTCCGGGACGAGGATGATGGCTTGCTGCCCGTCCTCAATCACGCGCTGCACGGCCCGCAGATAGATTTCGGTCTTTCCGGACCCGGTTACCCCGTAAAGTAGATACACCTCCGGTTGTTTACCTTCCAGACTGTGCTCAATCCGGCCCCACACCTTTCGCTGTGCCTCGGTCAAGGTCAGCCTTTGTGGTCGTTGTGTGGTGAGGTCTTCCAGGGGGTCCCGGAAGACGGATTTGCGCTGGATGGTGAGCAGGCCGCGCTTGGCCAGCTGGCGCAGGTCGCTCAGGGAGCTGCTGGTTTTGTCATAGATCACTGAAACATTAACCGGCGTTTCCCGGTCCATCAATAAGCGCAGGATTTCCTGGCGGCGGTGCAGGGCGTCGGGATATCCCTCCCGGGCCAGGCTGTCCATCTGACTTTGGATTTCCCCGGGGTGTGCTGTGAGTTTGACGAAACGCTCTTGTTTGGGGCTGACCCGGGGTGACTGCAGGGTGGACTCGCTTTCGATCACGCCGCGCCGTTCCAGGGCCTCGGCGGTTGAGCGCCAGCGCTTACGGGGTAGAGCATGGTTGATCTGCCTGCCCCGCAGCGGACCCCGTTCCTGAAGCAGGGACACAAATCGCTCCTGGGCATCGGACAGCTCATCGTGGACCGGTTTGCCCTGCGCCAGGCGTTCTTTGCTGCGTTCGCTGAAGCGATACAGCGTGTCAGACTTGACGCTCAGCCCGGCGGGAAGCATGGCGTGCAGGGTGGTGCCCAGGGAAGATAGGGTGTCCCGGGCCAGCTTCCGGGCAAACTGGATCTGGTGTTCCATGACCACGGGGTGAGGGTCGATGACTTCCGAGACGGCTTTCGTTTCCTGAACCTCGGGTTGATCGACGAAGTCCAGAATGATGCCCTGCACGGTCTGGGATCCAAAGGGAACGGTGACCAGCTGCCCCGTTTTTACGGCCTCTTCTAATTCCGGCGGTATGTGGTAATGAAATGTTCCCTGCACGTGGGGAACGTTGACAGCGATTTCTACGTATTGCATCATGAGGATGGTCGGGTCTGGGATTGCAGGGTGAGGCGGTCCGCCTTTGTGATGGCGGCAGCCGCATAGCCGACAACCTGGGTGTTGTCCCCGGTGACTTCTCCGGAGTGCCCGTATTTTAATAATTGGGCGTGATTTGCCCCCAACCTTTTTGCAGCCCACATCACGGCGGCCAGGGCTCCTTTTCCGCAAGCAAATCCGGTTTTGTTTCTTTCTGCCTGGTATATGCCTTCCGGGTCCAGGTTCAGGATGTGGGCAATCATGGTCTGGTCCAGTTGATGGGCTTTTTGAGCTGCATGAAAGTGGGATAAATCTGTGCTGGCGATCAACACGCTCTTTTTGGGGGAAAGAACATCAGCCAGGGTGTGACCCAGGCGCTGCATCAGGATGGGATCCTGATCCCGGATCATGATGGGAATCAGCCCAAATCTTTCAGGAAGAACGCGCTGCAGGAAGGGCAGCTCAATTTCCACGGCGTGCTCTTGATCGCATTCCATGGGTGTGATCTGTGTGCCTGTCTGCTCATGGATCCCTCTGGTCAGTTCATGCAATGTATCTTGATCTACCTCGACATCTCCCAGCGGCGTGTGATAGGCGTGGTGGGCGGTGGTGAGGAGCGGCTCGTGGGAGGGCTGGTGCATGGGCGAGAGGATGGTGACGAGATCCGGGGCAAGTCCTCTCAGCGCGGCGAAGGTATGCCCGGCGACCGGGCCGGAATAGCGGTGGCCGGCATGGGGCGCGACCAGGGCCAGGAGTTTCCCCTTGAGGGGTGGGAGCTGTGCCTGGTCCACGTAGCGGTCGATGCTCTCAGCCAGCTTCCGGGGATCCGCCGGGTACCACTTCCCGGCGAGGGGGGAGGGACGGACGTTTGTTACAGCGTGCATGGGGTCATCCTCTTATCCGTGGTTGCATTTTGATTGTAGCACAGGCTGTCTATCGCCCTATGATATACTAATTTGGAGTTGATTGGTATTGAAAAAGGAGTATTGACTGTGAAAGATATCCGTATTGAATACTGTGCAGAATGACACTATTTACCGGGAGCCCTCAGTTTGACGGGCGAACTGATGAATGAGTATGAAGACCACATCAGCGAATTGACTCTAATCCCCTCTGACGGGGGGCGATTTGAGGTCAGCGTTGAGGGGGAGTTGATTTTTTCCAAATTAGAAAAAGGACGCCATCCCGAGGAAGGAGAAGTCGTGGGGTTACTTGGCGAACTAGTGCAGGAGTGAATCACGCGTGAGTGAAAACAAACACCGCCGGGTGTTCTCCGGAGCGCGTCCCACCGGACGGCAGCATTTAGGGAACTACCTGGGAGCGATCCAGAATTATGTCGCGCTGCAGGAGGAGTATCACAGCGTGTATTCCATTGTCGATATCCATGCCCTGACCACGGAAGAGACGACTGCGGCTTTAAACAAAAATACGCTGGAGATGGCTCTGGACTGGCTGGCTGCCGGGTTGGACCCGGAAAAAAGCATTATCTTTATCCAATCTCATGTTCCCGAGGTGATGGAACTCCACACTATCCTGTCCATGGTCACCCCGCTGGGGAAGCTGACTGCCCTGCCCACCTTCAAAGAAAAGGTGCGCGATAATCCCGACAATGTCAATTACGGCCTGGTGGGCTATCCGGTGTTGATGGCGGCAGATATTCTGCTCTACAAAGCGGACACGGTCCCCGTGGGCGTGGATCAAATCCCCCATATTGAGTTTGCGCGGGAAGTGGTGCGGTCCTTCAATCACCGCTACGAGACGGATATCCTCATCGAGCCGGAATCCAAAGTCACCCAGGTCCCTAAAGTGCTGGGTATTGACGGCCAGCAAAAAATGAGTAAAAGCCTGAACAATCATATCGAGCTGGCAGCCACTCCCCAGGAAACGGAGGAGCGGGTGATGCAGATGGTCACAGACCCCCAGCGTATCCGCCTCTCCGATTCCGGTAACCCGGATGTGTGCAATGTTTTTACGCTGCACAAAATCTTTTCCGATGAGGATGATGTGGAGCAGATCAACCGCGACTGCCGCCAGGCGGATATCGGCTGCGTGGAATGCAAGCGCCGCCTGGCCAATTCTCTCAATGAACACCTGGAGCCCTTCCGGGAGCGGAGGGCGGATCTGGAAAATGATCCGGGATATGTGCGGGATGTGCTCTCGGATGGGGCCAAGCGGGCGGAAAAGATCGCCCGGGACACGATGAGTGAGGTGCGCACTGCGGTGGGGTTTTTCGAGCGGAAAGAGTAAGCCATGAAAGCAGTCCTGCAGCGGGTAAAAAAAGGCAGCGTGCGCGTGGAAGGTCAGTTGCTGGGGGAAATTGAACACGGGCTGGTCATCCTGCTGGGGATCGGTCCCGGGGATGATGTTGACAAAGCCCGGGAGCTGGCCGAGCAAATCGCCGCCCTGCGGATCTTCGCCGATGATGATGGTAAGATGAACCTGTCCATTCGGGACATTGGCGGAGAAGCCCTGGTCGTCCCCCAGTTCACCCTGTATGCGGACACCAGCCGCGGCAATCGTCCCTCTTTTACCGCTGCGGCGCCTCCCGCTGCAGCGCGCCCCCTGGTAGACCGCTTTGTTTCCTTCCTGAAGGCTGCAGGGGTGCCGACTCAAAACGGAAAGTTCGGGGCTTATATGCTGGTCGAAATCCATAATGACGGACCCGTGACCCTGACTCTGGAAGTATGAACCGCATTGGGGGTATTTTCTTGTAAGGAGAATACAAGCATGAAAGAAAGAACCAATGAAGAGTGGTTGGAGGATTTACGAGGTCCCGCGCAGGATCAGGCCATCGCTGATCTAAGAGAATATCTTATCAAAGGTTTGGGGTATGCCCTCTCGGACCACCACCGTGAAAACATGGATGTCCTGATTGAAGATTTTGTCCAGGAAGCGTTGATCAAAATATTGGATAACCTGGATACCTTCCGTGGAGAGAGTAAGTTGACGACGTGGGCTCAAAAAATTGCGGTCCGGGTGGCGTACACAGAGATGCGCCGCAAACGCTGGGAGGATGTTTCCATCGAGCAGTTCATCCCTGAAGACAGCGGCACGGATTTCACGCCGGCGATTCTGACGGATACTGACCCCAACCCGGAGGAGATGACCACCCAGGACATGCTGATAGAAAAGATCATGCGCAAGGTGGAAGAGGACCTCACGGAGCGACAACAGCAGGCTATTTATGCGGTAATGTTTGCTGAGATGCCGCTGCAAGAAGTAGCCAGGCAGATGGGCACCAATCGGAATGCGATGTACAAAATGATTTATGATGCCAGGCAAAAATTGAAAGAATCTCTGCTTCGAGACGGATTGACACCTGAAAAGGTACTCAAAGCGTTTGACATTACGTAAGACATGGGGGTCGATAGGCGTCTGTAAGGCAGGAGATAATTATGAAGATCGATAATAAAAAATTAAAAAAGATGGTCCGGGCCATTGCTTCCACTCATGATCGCGAAATTGGATGCGAGGAGTGTTTCTCGAAAGTGGATCGGTTTGTGGAGTTGGAACTGGAAGGGAAAAATCCTGCCGATGCTCTCCCTCTGGTCAAAGATCATCTGGACCGATGTGATAACTGCCACGAGGAATACAAGGCACTCTTGAAGGCTGTTAAAGCAATGTCAGATCAATAGGGAGGACAAATGGCTGACAATAATGACCAGATTGTGGTCTACGGTACGACATGGTGCCCCGATTGTAAACGAGCGAAACAATTTTTTGGCAATCAGCGCGTGGAATACCGCTGGGTGGATATTGAGCAGGACCCGGATGCCATGGCCTATGTGGAAGAGGTGAATGAAGGGCAGCGCATTGTGCCCACCATTATCTTCCCGGATGGGGATAAACTGGTTGAACCGTCTAATGCGGCACTGGCTGACAAACTGGGGATCACCACCGAGGCAGAGCGCACCTATTACGATGTGGTCATCGTGGGTGCTGGACCCGCGGGATTGACTGCCGGGATGTATACAGCGCGGGAAGGACTGGATACATTGATCATCGAAAAAGGTGCCCCTGGCGGTCAGGCAGGCGTGACCAAAGTGATCGATAATTTTCCCGGTTTTGACGAAGGAATTTCCGGAGATGAATTTGCCGAGCGACTGACAAATCAAGCGGAGCGTTTCGGCGTCGAGATTTTGGGCGCCCAAACGGTAAATGATATTCAGCGCAACGGACAGTATCTGGAAGTTTTTACGGAAGATGACAGTTGCTATGCCGGGAAAGCGGTCCTCCTGGCGACAGGCGCCCGGTACCGCCACCTCGATGTCCCGGGAGAACGGGAGCTGATCGGCATGAATATCCACTTCTGTGCCACATGCGATGGAGCGTTTTATAAGGGGGATGACGTCTTCGTGATTGGTGGCGGCAACAGCGGGTTGGAAGAAGGCCTGTTTCTGACCAAGTTTGCTGATCAAGTTACCATTGTGGAGAGAGAGAAAGAGCTGGGTGCATCAAAAATTCTACAGGAAAAGGTAGCGCGACGGGATGATGTGGATGTGCTGCTGTACCATGATGTGGAAGAGTTCATCGAGGATGACGGCAAATTAAAAGCGGTGGTACTGCAGGACCGGGATAGTGGCGAGGTGAAAGAATATCAACCGCAGGGTGTGTTTGTCTTTATTGGTATGGTCCCCAACAGCGAATTTCTACCGGAAGAGATTGAAAAGAACGAGCGCGGTTTTGTGGATACGGGTTCTTCCCTGCAGACGTCCATGGAGGGGGTATTTGCGGCGGGAGATGTGCGGGAAGGAGCCACTGCCCAGGCTGCTTCAGCCGCTGGTGAGGGTGCGACAGCGGCCTTGATGATCAGGCAGTACCTGCAGTCCATCGGTGAGGCATGATCGGCGACGTTCCCACTCTGACAATCTCACAAATGAGAGAAGTGGATCGACTGATGGTGGAGACCTACCACATTCAGTTGGTCCAGATGATGGAAAACGCCGGCCGCCATCTGGCGCGGCTGGCCGTTGACCGGTTTCTGGGCGGACAGCCTCACGCTAAACATGTGGTTGTTGCTGCGGGCAGCGGGGGAAATGGCGGGGGTGGTCTGGTGGCCGGTCGGTGGTTATCAAACTGGGGAGCAGAAGTGGAGGTGTACCTTACCCGCGAACGGCAGGATATGACCGGTGTCCCGGCCCAGCAACTGGCCATCCTGCAGAGATTGGATCGTGTTAATATTGCCCCTCCGGGTCAGATAAAGACATTCCCGCCGTCGGACATAATCTTGGATGCTGTCATCGGGTACAGCCTGCAGGGGGCTCCGCGCGGGGAAGCAGCCCGGCTGATTCAGGGCATGGATCAGCACGCCGCCCCTGTCCTCAGCCTGGATGTTCCCAGCGGGATGGACGCCGGTTCGGGTGAAATCTTTCAACCCCATGTCACCGCGCATGCCACCCTGACCCTGGCTCTGCCGAAAACGGGATTTGAGAAAGATGAGGTCCGTTCTGCCGTGGGGTCGTTGTATCTGGCAGATATCGGTGTGCCCCCCGAACTATACCAACGCCTGGGCATCGAAGTGGGCCTACTTTTTGCCGCTGGTGACATCCGCCACCTATTTTAACGTACGGTGATCAGGGTATTAGAACTCTATTTTTCTTGGCGGTACGCTTCCCACACATCCAGGGCAGGTTTCGCATCCCCGTTGGATTTTTGCAAGCCAATGTTAGCGAAGTGACTCAAAGCTTGGATGTCGTCTTCGGAAACCCCTTGTTCTTTCATGACGCTGGACAAGTTTTCCATATTGAGGTCACTGAGGATGAGGTAGACCCAGAATGTCATTCGATCGCCGAGTTGGTCGTGGATGGCCCGGAGGTACGCGGATTGATCCCCTTCCCCCCGCAGGGAGGTGAATCCGCCTTCAGCCACCCCCAGCGGTTTATCGGTTTTGTCCCGCAGCCGGGCATAATAATCACCGGGAATGTCCTTCCCGTTTTCATACACAAAATAGGGATAAGAAGAGATCACCCATAGATCCAGCTCGGGCTCAAAGCGTTGAATTTGTTCCCAGTTCGCATCGTACGCTGACCGTCCTTCTGATGCGGTGGCGAACATGTTGTTGAGATCGTCCCATTGGAAGGTGACAAAAATCTGTGTTTCCGGTGCCCTGTCTTTGACCTCTTGATATACTTCCTGGAACAAGGAGTGGAAGTGCTCCACATCCTGAGGATGGGCGTCCATGTAGGTGTTGATTTCGGATGCCAGGCCTAAATAGGTGGGCTCAAATTCTTCCACGATCCAATATACGAACTGCTTGTAGGCCTTCCGCACATCTGGGTTGTCGAAGGTGGGATTCCAACCCGGAGGCAGGTTGTGGAATTCCCGGCGGTTCAACCCATTGAGGGGATCCACCACAAAAATTACGCCCAGTCCATTCATATCTGCCAGGATGATTTGGTTTTTGATGTCCGTTTTCGCTTGGGATTCGCCCTCCGGGCCGTTCACGAAGTCCGCCCAGGGCACGTTGGGCTGAAGGAGAATGAAATCAGCATGGTTTCCCAGGTCCTGGAAATGACTCAGTACGCTTTCTTCATTGAACTCCGAGGGGCTGGGAAAGAATCCATATTGTGTCCGGGTGGAATCAAATATAGAGGTGGCGGTTCTTTGTATTTCTGTCTCTGGAGGGGCACCCGCAGGTTCGGGTGTGGTGTTCCCGCAAGCCAGGGTGATGAGAACTAGTGTTATCAGGGCGGTGAGGGGGCGATTCACGGGGAAGCTCCCGGATGGAATGAGTGTAGAGGGATCTGTAGGGTGATTATATACCCGTGTGGTCCGTCTGTCAGGGACATAAAAAACAGGCAGGGCAGCACGGCTGCCCCGCCCTTGATGGGATTTGTTTTAGGTATTCCTATCCAAAGATAGGATAGACAAGAACGACGATGATGGCAAAGACAATATGTCCCATCAAGCCACCCATGAAGCCCATCAGGCCCCCGTTTTTGAGCATATACACGCCGGGTTCCGGGACGTCCCCGGATTGGATGCCGGCATGCATCATGGGCATCACACCCATCATCAGCCCTACCACTAGCCAGTGGATAATCCCAAAGAGGATCCCGCTGAGAATGGCCGGAGCACCGATCCCGTTAGCCCAAAACAACCCGTAGATAAAGGTGAAGATAACACCCATCATAAGGTGGATCACCATGCCCATGGCCCGGCTACCGGGTGCTCCAAACATGCTCCCCAGCATGCCAGGCATATCCATTTCAGGCATACCCATCTGGGGGGCAAGGGACATCATAATTGTGATTACCACCGTTCCTGCCAGCCCAGCAATGACTGCTGCTAGAATATCAACGCCAAATAACATACGAAAACTCCTTTATGAATCGATTTCCTTTTTTCTGTACTCTATTAGACGAAAGATCACCGGCAAATCTTACCAAAGGCTGCCTCCGTTGTGAACCAGATTTCCAGGTCATCCCTGGGGGGATGCATTCTCTTCATTATACAAGACACCAGACAATGGAAAATGTTACCCGGTCCCTGTCGAATTCGGGTGGTAGAATGTAGTCCATGATGATAGCTGCAAAGCGATCTATGCCAGTTCACGATACCCAGATCAGGCCCTTTGATGTGCGTTCGGATTTACTAGCAGTTTCTAATTTGGTCGAAGTGTGTTTTGCAGACCGCCTGTCCCGGGACGGCGAGGCGTTGCTGCGAAAAATGCGCGCCTCTGCCGGTAACAAACGCTTTCAGCAGTGGGCCCATCTTGTGGCTGGCAGGGTTTCCATGCCCTTTACGGGGTTTGTGTGGGTGGAAAATGGCGATGTGGTGGGAAACCTCAGCTTGATTCCCTATCACATGGAGAGGCGCAGCTTTTATATGATCGCCAATGTCGCCGTGCATCCACAATACCAGCGTCAGGGGATCGGGCGGGCGTTGGTGCAGCGTGCCCTGCGGTTTTTGGAGCCCCGCCAGGTGGATGGGATCTGGCTTCAGGTGGATGAAGAGAATCAGGCAGCGATTCGATTGTATTTGCAGGAAGGCTTTGTGGAACAAACCCGCCGCACAACATGGTATCTGGAACCTGACGATCTTGTTCCCGGGACCGGGGACCCTGTAAATCCTGGCTGGAATGTACAATCCAGAAATCCCGGACATTGGGGTAGGCAGCGACGGTGGCTGAGGCGAACCTACCCCGCCCAGGTCCGCTGGCACCTGCCATTAAAACTAACAAACCTGCGGGGGGGAATACTGGGGATGATAACACGTGCCTTTCATGTTGACCCTGATATCAAACAGTGGTTCGTCACAAACCGGAATGACCTGATGGGAGTGATTAGCTGGCAGTCATCCAAGCGGCACTCCGACTGGCTGTGGGTTGCCACATCTCCCGGCGAAGAAGAACAGGTTCTGAATGCTTTTTTCTCGGGCAGGACTGAAAGAAATCCTTTTCCCCGCCGGGTGCGGCTCGATTACCCGGCGGAGCAGGCTGGAGTCCCCCTGCGCCAGGTCGGTTTTCGACCCTCGCGAACATTGATATGGATGCGGTTTGGCAGAGATTTGAGAGGGGCGTGATCCACAGTATGGGTTCCCATGGCCTCCCATAAGCGGCTTATTGGAGCCAGTTGACTTTCTGCAGCTTTCGGCGTATACTGGGTTCACATGGAGGGTAAGATTCTTATGCGATTCGTGAACTCCAACAGAATAGCGTTTCCCAGATAAGCAAAGCACGCACCCTAAAGGCGCGTGCTTTTTTGTTATATAAAAACGTGGAGGATGAGGTATGGATTCTGGAATGATTGGGAAAATCCAAAAGTCAAAGCATTATGCCCGGGAGCGGGACCGCATTCAGATTGATCGCTTATCGGTTTCCTTGGAAGGAACCAATAATGCCCATCAGGTGACCTTTGCGGATGGCACTTGGCGTTGTGATTGTGATTTTTTCAAGACCCGGGAGCGATGCAGCCATACGATGGCTTTGGAGCGGATTCTAATTGACGAAGCGGGTTTACAGTTTGCAGATCCAGTCGAATAGTTCCATGGGGCCCATCATCAAGAAAAACTCAGGTCCCACATAATGAGTACTGTGGGACCTGATGCGTTAAGGTTATTCTCATCTAATCGCTTCTCTTCTTGACTTATCACTCTGACCCATAATACAATGTCAGCCATGAAATATCACATCTGGACATCTGGTTGTCAAATGAATGTCGCTGATTCCCGCCGGGTGGCATCGGCGCTGGAACAGCTTAATTATCAACCCACACAGCGGGCGAAAAACGCGGACGTTGTAGTGCTAAACACCTGTGTCGTGCGGGAAAGTGCGGAAGAAAGCGCAAAAGGCCGCATCGGTTCCCTGAAAAAGATCAAACAAAATAACCCGGATATGGTGATCAATGTCATGGGTTGTATGGTCGGGGTTGACGGCCATGAGGAGTTGAAAGAAGCTTTTCCCTATGTGGATGTGTTTTCTCCTCCCTCCGATCCCGGTCCTCTCATGGCGCATCTCACCCAGGATGAGGCCAAAGAGTACCGCCGGAAAACGACCTCCCGCCGCTTTGCCTTTATGGATGGCAAGTTGGATTTACCCGCAGCAGAGCGATCGAAGCTGGTGTCGGCCTATGTGCCTGTTGTGCTGGGATGCTCTCACGCCTGCACCTTCTGTATTATCCCTTACCGGCGGGGCATAGAACGCAGCCGCCCGGTGCAGGATGTGGTGCGGGAAGTGCAGTCTATGGTTTCCCAGGATGTGAAGGAGATCACTCTGCTGGGACAGATTGTGGACCGCTACGGTTTGGATCTGGAGGAAAAATCCTCCCTTTCGGAGCTGCTGCGAGAGGTGCATGACATCCAGGGGTTGGAGCGTATCCGATTTTTAACCTCCCATCCAAGCTGGTTTAGCGTGGAATTGATGGAGACCGTGGCCGAGCTGCCCAAGGTGATGCCCCATATTGAGGTTCCCATCCAGGCCGGCGATGACCAGGTTCTGAAGCGTATGCGCCGGGGGTACACCTCTGGTGAATACCGCGATCTGATCCATGAAATCCGGGACCGGATTCCGGAGGTCGGGATTGCCACAGACATCATCGTTGGATTTCCGGGAGAGACGCAAGAGCAGTTTCAAGAAACATACCGGATTATGGCTGATCTGAAGATGGATGTAGCTCACATTGCCCGCTATTCGGAACGGCCTAAAACGGTCGCCACCCGCAAGATGGACGACAACGTCAGCGAGGAAGAAAAGTGGCGCCGCTTCCGTATCCTGGAAGAGCTGCAGGAAGAGATTGCCGGCGAAATTAACGCGCCTTATGTGGGGGAAACGGTTGATATCCTCTTTGAGGAAAAGGATAAGAAAGGGCGCTGGCGGGGACGGACTCCCAACAATAAGCTGGTTTTTGTGGAGAGCGAACAGGATTTGCGGGGCGAACTCATGCCGGTCCATATCACCTGGGCAGGACCGTGGTCGATGCAGGGCAAGGTCCGGGATGCGCAGAAAATAGATCTTCCTGTCATGGGTACTGAACCCATTCAGTCGTAATCTTGATACCAAGCGGGGGAGAATTAAACATATGGGAAGGGTGGATGGGGCAGACATTGATCAGGAATATCCGGAACCAACCGTCGGGGGGTTGATCTTTAATGCCAAGGGGGAACTGCTGATTGTAAAATCACACAAATGGCAAGGGATGTACACCATCCCGGGGGGACATGTCGAAGTGGGTGAGCGTCTGGTAGATGCCCTGCACAGAGAGGTTAGAGAGGAGACTAGTCTGGAAGTAGACCAGGCTGAGTTTTTATGCTATCAAGAATACATTGCCGGGGAGAGTTTCTGGGAAAAGAGGCATTTTATCTTTTTTGATTTTGTGTGCCGTACCCAGGGCCAGGATGTGATTTTGAACGATGAGGCCCAGGAATATGTGTGGATTCTCCCCAGAGAGGCATTGACCTACCCTATTGACCCATACTTGCGACACGCCATCGAAGTCTACCTGGAAAAGCATGGCAACAACGCTGCCGGTGCCGGGGTGTGAGGTTGTGGTATTTCGGTGTCGTGTACATTGTAGGCTTGATGGCTTTGTGGGAAAATCAATTTGCAGGCACCGTTAAGTTCGATACGGACAAGTTATGCCAAACGGAGTTCAAACACAAAAGTTTCTGATCGTTGGGTTGGTTGTCTTCCTGCTTGCGGGCTGCAATATGCCCCGTGACACGGTCACCCCCACAAACCCTCCCGGAGCGGTCTACACTGCAGCGGCCCAAACGGTATCCGCTCATCTGACCGAAGCCGCAGTTGCAGGTCCGGGCTCCGGGTCGGCCCAGGCCACAGAAACCCCTGTTCCTACCGGAGGGCCATCCTTGAGTGAAACCCTCCAGCCGTCGGCCACACCTGGGGGCACACAGAATCCGACACAGGTGCCGTGTAATCGCCTCACGTTCCTGAAAGATGTAAACTATCCGGATGGGACGGATTTGCAACCGGGAGAGGAGTTTACAAAAACGTGGCGTTTGAAAAACGCCGGTTCTTGCCCATGGACCCCGGGTTACGATTTGGTCTTTGACCGGGGAGACGCCATGGGGGGTCCGGCTTTTGTGCAGTTGGCTGCGGATGAGGTAGGGCCCGGGGAAACGGTGGATGTTTCCGTGGACCTTACTGCTCCGGATGAAACAGGGACGTATCAAGGATACTGGAAGCTGCGCAGTGATACCGGTGAGGTATTTGGCTACGGGGACGATTTGAAAGCTTTCTGGGTCAAGATTGATGTCGCGCAAGGGTCGGGGGTGATGCTGGACTTCAATACCCTGGCTGCTGACGCGGCCTGGGGAGCAGGAAGTTTACCCCTGAGTTTTGAGCGGCCTGGAGAGGATGTGTTGGTTTTTGGCGCCAGCCCTGATCCCGGAGAATCCTTTGTAGATTTAAAGCAAGAACAAAAATTGGAAAATGAATCAGTCTCTGATTATGTGCTGGTGACTAATCCTCCTGCCCAAGAGGAAGGATATATTATCGGTCGATATCCGGTGTATGGTGTCAATCCCGGGGATGAAATTACGGGCCGGGTGGGGTTGATCCTGAATGCGGATGACAGCTGCGGCACAGGGGATGTCAGCTACAGCATCCATTACAGGAGGGAAGGGGGTTCCTCCCAGATTAAAAAATTGTGGTCCTGGCATGAAATTTGTGATGGGGAAATGAAGTCCTTTCGTGTCACGTTGGGTGAAATGGAGGGGGAAGAAATCCGCATCTACCTGGTCGTGGTCGCAAATACCTCTTCCGGGGACCATTTTGCGGTGTGGGACTCCCTCGCCATTAAACGATAATGATAGCGCAACGAAGCTCAATGTTCACGATCTGTCCTAAAATACGGTAGAATAATATAGCGATTTAATAGTGCTGTACCCGTGCATTTTCCTTGACCTTCAGCTTTGGGCCGGAACTCGTTGAGAGCTTAAGAGATATAAAGGAACGAATTGTATGAAAGACCAAGAATCAGCCAAAGAAGTGATTGATTCCTACCGCAAACGCCAATCGGGATCCTGGCAGTCGACTGTTCTTTTCATCGGGATTGCCCTGTTGATCATCCTGGGTGCAGCTTTTGTGATCTTCTGGCTCACAGGTGCAAAGTTTGACCCCCGATCTGTGTTTGCCACAAAAACGCCAACCGCAACCCAGACCACCACCCCTTCTCCCGTTCCGCCCACCTCAACGGTGACTCTAACGCCCACGGAATCTCCACCTACCGATACGCCCGCGCCCTCCCTGACGCCGACCCGTTCCGGAGCTGTGGTTTACGTGGCGCAGGAAGGGGACAGCCTGTTCGCGATAGCGGAAAAGTTTGATGTGGACCTTTTGACGCTGGTCGTCCGCAACCGGGAAAGGGCGGATTTTGACCTGGATCCGGTCAACCCCAATATTTTTGTGGGGGATGAGATTTTCATCCCGGCTCCCAACGACTTTATTCCCACGCCGACGCCGATTGCAGATGCAGCGCCCGGTTTATCTGTGGAATATCTGGTGCGGCCCGGTGATTCTGTGGAATTGATCGCCCGGAAGATGAACAGCACGGTAGAAGACATCCTTAACCGAAACGAGTTCATTGAAGAAGAGCAGGAGGGTGTGATTTATACCGGTCAGGTCTTGAATGTACGGGTCAATCTGGTCACGCCCGTACCGACGGAAGAGGCGCAGGAGACGCCGCAGAAAACCCCGGGCTCGATCTCTACCTTGACCCCCACACCATAACCAGCCCCCACATTACCAGACAATTTCCCAGCCGGACATCACTGTCCGGCTGTTTGTCTTGACGGGGAGATCGTTCCTGTTATAATTGTGCCTGCTAATAGATAACGATTATCATTATCAAAGAGGAAGGCGATGCCAGATTTATCCCGCAAAGAAAGACTCCAATCCTGGAAGCGCGTCCTGCGCCAGCGAGACCTGCGTCTGACTGATGCCAGGCTGACTGTGATGAATATTATCGCCCATAGTTCCACCCCCCTCACCGCGCGGCATATCTATGACCGCGCGCGAAAGGAGGGTCATTCCCTGGGGATAGCCAGCGTGTACCGTACCCTGGAAGTCCTTTCGGAACTGGATCTGATCCAGCATATTCACCAACCGCAGAACTGTGAGGCCTATGGTCCCACACCGGTGGGACACAAGCATTTCCTGATCTGCTCGGAATGCGACCGTATGGTGGACTTCTCCGGGTGGGATGAGCTGGATGACTTCTTTCAGGAAGTCGGCAAAAAACGGGGCTATGAGGTCCATGATCACTGGCTGCAGCTGTTCGGTTTGTGCCAGGATTGTCAAAATGATTAATATTGTTTATGGCGACCAAAAAGGAGAACGGATGAG